>CAZWPQ010000031.1:25036-26300 GCA_964636085.1 uncultured Nitrososphaerota archaeon | reverse complement strand
TAGTGGCGAGAGAGATCGCCGAGGGTAAATGGTTAGATGAGACAAACAAAGAAAAAATAGCTGAGCAAGCAATAAGAACATCACTTGCAATAATTACAAATGGCATAGTGGCTGCGCCATTGGAGGGCATTGTAAAAGTAAAAATAAGACCTGAGAAACATCTGGCTGTATACTATGCGGGTCCAATACGCTCGGCAGGAGGAACAGAAACAGCGATGTCTATACTCCTAGCCGATATTGTTAGAAGAGCTTTAGGTCTTAAAAAGTATGAACCCACAAATGAGGAGATTGCTAGGATGGTTGAAGAAGTATTTCTCTATAAGAGATATAAAAATCTACAATACCCGCCAGACAGAGGGAAAATAGAATTCGCGATGAGGCATCTCCCGATTGAGATAAATGGAGAAGGAACCGACAAGGAGGTTCAAATTTACAGAAGGGTGCGTTATGTTAATACTCCTAAAATCAGGGGAGGAGCGGTATTGGTGCTAAATGATGGATTTATTGCTAAGTCGAAGAAGCTACTCAAGATAATCAAGAGATTGGGTATAGATGGATGGGAATGGCTTGAGGAGCTAGAGAAAAAGGGCATAAAGGGCAATGAAGAGGCGGTAAATTCTGAGAGTAAAACGGAAAAAAAGGAGGATGAGGACTCTCAGCCTATCAAGCCAAATCCTTCATATTTAAGCGATTCTGTAATCGGCAGGCCCATATTCTCTTCCCCTATGAGATATGGGGGTTTCCGTCTTAGGTATGGGCGATCTAGAAACACTGGCCTTGCAGCTGTGGGCATACATCCCGCCACTATGTATATCCTTGATGAATTTCTGGCGATAGGCACACAAATTAAACCGGAGAGGCCAGGGAAAGGAGCTATTGTTACCCCCGTAGACTCAATATTGCCTCCTGTGGTAAAGTTGAAGGATGGTTCTATTGTAAGTGTGAGTACTGTAGAGGAGGCAAAAAAATTGAGGGAGAAAATAGATAAGATACTTTTCCTGGGGGATATGCTAGTAGCTGTTGGTGAATTCCTTGAGAACAATCATAGAATAATCCCATCGCCAATTGTAGAAGAATGGTGGGTTCAGGAAGTTATAGATTATGTGAAGGCCAGAATGGGAAATGTTGATGTATCAGATTTGATTAAAAAATGCGAAGAAGACCCAGCTTTTATGATCGAATTTTGTGAGAAGGCAGGAATTCCTTGGCATCCAAGATATACTTACTTCTGGAAAAATATAACGGCAGAGGACGTAAAATATTT
>CAZWPQ010000031.1:0-25026 GCA_964636085.1 uncultured Nitrososphaerota archaeon | reverse complement strand
GTATTATCCAGTAGCGAGGAAAAATATATCAAAAATGAGCCTCAAATAAAATCGATAATGGAGAAACTTCTAGTACCTCACAAAGTATCTGATGGTTACCTAATATTTGATCCGAAAGACATTGTGGTTCTCAAAAAAATCGCCAATTTTGTCATAGACAGGGAAAAAAACAAATCAGATAGTGACAAGATAGATGGACTGAGATTTCTCCAAGGATTGGGTCTAAAAATTTATGACAAGTACACATGTTTCATTGGCGTAAGAATGGGGCGCCCTGAAAAAGCAAAAATTAGACAGATGAAGCCCCCTGTTCATGTTTTATTCCCGATGGGCGAAGCTGGCAAACATACTAGAGTCTTAACAAAGGTATTGGACAAGAGCAAGTATTTCAAGATAGAGGCTGTCGGGATGTATTGTGAAAAATGTAAGGAATTTACATTCTATCCACTATGCCCAAAATGTGGCTCCAGAACAAAGATGATGTATTTCTGTGGAAATGAATCCTGTGGATATGTATCGGACAAGAAGTTTGAAAGATGCCCTAAATGTGGCGGAAACAGGGTACTGACTTATAAAAAATACACAATTGACTTTCGGCAACTATTTAGGGACACAGAAAAGAAGTATGGTATTGTGCCTTCTGGTGAGATAAGATGTGTAATTGGTTTAATATCAAAAAATAAGATGCCTGAAAATCTTGTCAAGGGTGTGTTAAGGGCAAAGTATAATCTGTATGTATTTAGGGACGGCACAATAAGGTTTGATTCAACAGATGCTCCTCTGACACACTTTACACCAAGGGAGATTGGCGTTTCCATCGAAATTCTGAGGAAACTTGGTTATGATAAGGATATTCATGGAAAACCATTAGTGAGTCCAGATCAAATTTTGGAATTAAAGGTTCAGGATATAATTATCAATGAGGAGGCTGCGGATTGTTTAATAAGAGTTGCTAAATTTATTGATGATCTTCTAGTCCATGTTTATAAACTAAAGCCTTACTATAATATAAAGGAGAGGAATGACCTATTAGGACATCTCGTTATAGGATTGGCTCCTCATACATCTGCTGGCATAATTGGAAGAATAATTGGTTTTACGAAATCGAGGTGTTTATACGCACATCCATATTGGCATGCAGCAAAAAGAAGGAACTGTGACGGCGATGAGGACTCGATAATGTTGCTCCTGGATGCACTAATAAACTTCTCTAAGGAATATATACCCCAGAGTAGGGGAGGACAGATGGATGCACCACTTATAGTTACCGTAGTTTTAAATCCCCTTGAAGTAGACTCTGAGGTTTATAACATGGATGCGACTGAATTGCTTCCTCTAAGCTTTTATAGGGAATCCTTGCGTTATCCGGACCCAGGCGAGATAGAGGATATAATCGAAAATGTTGAAAAAAAATTAGGTAAGCCGACCCAGTATGTGTCAATAGCATTTACTCATGATACATCATCGATATCTTTGGGCCCGACTAGCACCATATATGTGAAGGCAAAAAGCATGGAGGAGAAAATTAGGCGCCAAGTAGATCTCATGAAAAAAATTGTAGCGGTTGATTTTGCGGAATCCATAAGTAAGATATTAGAGGGCCATGTATTGAGGGATATATTTGGTAATCTGAGGTCATTTGGTTCCCAAGCATTCAAATGCATGAAATGTAAGCAGAAGATTAGGCGCCTTCCACTTAATGGAAGATGTCCATTCTGTGGTGAGACTCTTAAGCCGTCCGTATACAAGAAGATGGTTCTTAAGTATTTTGATATCGCTAGAAAAATAGTTAAAGAACTCGACTCAAGCGATTTTAGGGCACAACAATTCGATAGGTTCATGATTACGGACTTTAAGATATTGAATCCATCAATTACGGGTGATTTAGTAGAGTTGATGGACAACAGTGTTAGAAAGGTAGAGGATATTATAGAAAAGAAGGTAGTAATAAGAAAGGTAAAGGTGGATTTATCAGATTTCTTTTAGACTTTTTTCGATTCTTTAGGAACTCTTGTAATCTTTAGTTCCAAAAGAAATTCTTTGTATCTATGCATGCCAATATAAATCATAAATGACATTATTGCGAACGGTATGTGATAGATTAGCGCGACAAATATGAGTTTTAGGTTCTCCACAAATACATAATTGAAAATTGAGCTCGCCAATGACTCGATGGATGAGGCACTATACTTAAGTTCATTATAGCCAATAATCGAAAGTGTGATGATTGAGAGAACGAATATTGTGATTTCGTATGATCTAATTGTCCCCAACTTTTTTGTCGAGGTTATCGCTATTAGCGTAGATAAAACCAACAGTAATATTATTATTCGGCAAATTTTAAACGAGAAATTTAATTTCGTCGAGAAAAATGTAGGTCCCGTAACCAGTATGTAGAGGGTGTCTGTTAGGGAGGGGTAATAATGTAAGGTGTGTGTTAATGCTGGCCATATAATACAAATAATAGTATCAACTAGGTTCAGTATAATCAAAATGAGGAATAAACGAGAGAGCCATCCAAACAACCCCATATATCTCACCGTTATCTGTCAGATAAGATTTTAAGAGTTTTGGTGAGCATGCTAATATATTCATTGGTAGGGTTCAACATATACGCACTCCAGAGACAATCGAATGCTTTCTTATATTTTTTCTTAAGGATATAACAAACCGCTAAATTCAATAGTGCAACAGTCCTAATATTTTTGTTTGTTGTGTTCAAAAGTGCTCTAAACGCCAATACTGCCTCATTGAAGCGTTGTAATTCCAACAAAATCTTACCTCTCACAAGTCGAGCGAGAGGATCAGGGTACACTCTTAGGGCCTCAGTTATATAATTCAGTGCAATTTTATATTCGCCCTCGAGGGCATAAAGCTGTGCTATATTGATTTTTGCCTCAATCCCTCGGTTTTTCACGTCGGTATAATTAGCAAGGGCATAGTTTAACTCATCAAATGCATGGTCAAAATTGTTGAGTAAGAACCAAACAGTACCCGCTGCAACTCTAGATATGTACGAGTCCTTTATCTCCTTGGCTATGTTAATACATTTCTTTGCGGCTTCCTTTAGTGAAAGTTTCGCCAAGAATATAGAAAGATAAGAATACATTCGCAATTTTTCAGAGGATTGTAGATCAATAAAGCAATCTTGTTTATATGCGTCATATAAGGCGAGTTGGAATGTCTTGGAGAACTCATAGATTTCGTGATATAATGGTGCCACCGTATATCTCCTCTTGAGGTAGAGGATCACTTGTTCATCAAGTAGATCCCGAATTGAAGGGTTATGTAATAGTTGCTTAAAGTCTATGAAAAAAGTGAGTATCTGTCTTCTCACTAAATCTAGCGCCCCAACAATCCTGTCATAATTACCAAGCGCTAAATCGGCTATGACTCGGTATTCGATAATCTTAATTAAGCTCTCGGTAGGTATTCTAGCAGATTGTCTTAGGATTTCTTCGGTTGTTATTAGTATACCATTATAATCATGTTTGAGGAGATACACGGCTAGAAGATTGAGAATGCTATTAATGTCATGAGGCTTTATTTGAAGTCTTAATTTGGTTTCTGCAGAATCCAATTCTTTATTGAGTAGATCCAAGAACCAATCAATATTATTTGTCATTAGTACAACACCGAAATACTTGTTCTTTAGCAGTTAAATAAGTTTATTTCTTAACATTTAAAGGTTAACTTGATGAGGGCCTTGGCGATGCCGTACATAAAGGACTTTATTGCAGATTTAGACGCAAAAATAGGCAAGAAAGCTCGGATTTGCGGATGGATAAAACATATAAGAGACTTGGGGAAAATCGTTTTTTGGAGGGTTATCGATAGCACAGGCGAGATACAGATAATTTTTAAGCGGGGAGAAACTCCAGAGGATTGGATATTGGTGGCCAAGAAGGCGCCTCTAATGAGCGCTGTTATCATAGAGGGTACTGTGAGGGAGGCAAAAACTAAAGGAGGGAAGGAGGTAGTGCCTGAATCATTTGAACTAATAAGTTCCGAGCCAATATTACCCGTGGATCCTATAGGCCAGACTAGCGAATTAGCTACGAGGTTAGATTATAGGACACTTGATCTGAGAAATCTAAAGGTCGCCGCTATATTCAAGCTAAGATCTCTTATCGTCCAAGCGTTCCGGGAGTATTTTACCAAACAAGGATTCGTAGAAATACATTCCCCCTCAATAAGTCTGTATTCCGCAGAGGGCGGAGCCGACGTATTTGAAGTCAAGTACTTTGATAAGAAGGCATATTTGAGACAATCTCCACAACTCTACAAACAACTAGCTGTGGGAGGGCTCGAAAAAGTTTTTGAGATAGGCCCAGCCTTTAGGGCAGAAAAACACTGGACAATTAGGCATCTATGCGAATTCACCTCAATGGATATAGAGGTGGCATGGATTGATGGTATCGAACCACTTTTAGAGTATGCTGAGGAGGTGCTTATATACATACTGCGGAAGTTATCTACAGAGGGAGGTCATCTCCTAGAGGAGATAGGTATAAAAGATATTTCTATTCCATCTAAGGGCTTTCCTAAGATGACTTGGAGTGAAGCAATCACACTGATTAAGAAGGAGGGAATACCGATAGAAGGAAAGGATATACCTCCAGCAGGGGAGAGATTCTTGTATAGATACGTGAAGGAGAAATATGGCACAGATTTCGTTTGGATCATCGACTGGCCCTTCGATATAAGACCCTTCTATGCGATGAAACATGCGGATAATGAACTAACAAAAAGTATGGATCTACTATACAAGGGCCTAGAGATATTAACTGGTGGCCAAAGAGAACACAGATATGAGGTACTCAAGAAACAGATATTGGCAAAAGGACTAAGACCATCTAGGTTTGGTTATTATTTGGAAGCATTTAAGTATGGCTTTCCACCACATGGTGGTTGGGCAATTGGTCTTGATAGACTAACAATGCAGATATTGAATTTGACTAATGTTAGGGAAGCGACATTATTCCCAAGAGACCCAGAACGCATAGAACCATGATACCTTTGATATAATATCGAGACTATTTAGATTATCCTTATAAATGGAAAAATATTCAATCCTACGGTGCAGAAATAGATAGGAATTTTTTGATGAGTGTGGTAGTGATGTTCTATATTGTCACAACGAATATGATAGTTCCTGTCCCACCATCGGAGCTCCATCCTGAGCGAGATATAGAGGACATAGTATTGGGTATTCTAAGAAATACATATGAGGATTCGATACATTCTGAGTATGGTTACATATTAGCGATCTTAGAGTCTAAGGTAGAGGGACTAGGCCACATAACCCCCGAAAATCCTTCTGTATTCTTTAGGGCTAACGTAAAGATGTTGGTTTTTAAGCCAGAGCCGGGGGAGATAATAGAGGGATCGGTAGTAAACGCTATAGAGACTGGTGTCTATGTTAATATAGGATTCACGGATGCTTTTGTCTCTGTTAATGCTCTAGGGAGAGAACATTTTAAGTTTGACATTAGAAAGGGCGAGCTTATAGGGACAAAAACGAACACAGTAATAAAATCGGGAGATTGGATTCGTGGCAAACTTTTCCCAGCAACATCCACCGTAACTGTTGGTTCTGCTACAAGTCTGCCTCGCGTTAGATTTAATATAAGAACCCCATTGAGGCTGGAAAGAACTCATGGCGAGTTAAGAATAAGGATGTCGGGTAGGGATTTAGGTCTGGGTCTGTTAAAAACAATATATAAGAAGAAACTAGAGTCTATGGAACAATTCTCTTAAGCTATTAGTGCATCATAGCAGACCAAGAACTTGTACGGTGCAACTTCAGAAACAATCCTGTAATCCACAGTTATATTTATCTCCTCTCCCAGTTTTGTTCTAATTATGGACTCAATGTTGTCTCTTGCAGATTGTATATTTCCGTTCGTTACAAACAAATAGACATGAATTGTCCCCGGCTTTTTTATTTTTTGTAAAGCAAGATCTAAAAAACTCAGTGAGGCTTCTGGATAATTCATGATAATCCTGTCAGCATTCTCTTTAATATCTAGAATTCTTTCTCTTGCATCCCCCAGTAAGACTTCTAGGTGAACCTTGTTAAGTATAGTATTGATTCTCATGAACTCAACAGCATGGGGGTTAATGTCTATGGCGTATAAATGAACCAGCCTCTTTTTCCCGATTATTATGCCAAATGAACCGACCCCTGCAAACATATCTATAATAGTTTCATTATCCTTAACTTTCCCAGCTATTCTAATCCGCTCTTGGCTAAGTCTGGGGTTAAAAAAGACCTTGGATATATCCAGTGCGAACATGCATCCGCTTTCGCGATGTAGAGTAAATGTATCCCCCCATCCACAGAGTTTTATCCATCTTGCGACCCTAGATACTCCATCGAACTTCTGGGATTTTAGAAATACGGCCCTTACACCAAAATTTGAACGAAGTATACGGCCGATTGTATCCTCCTTTCCTTCGCATCCACCCGGTAGCTCATTTATTGTAAGTATATCACCTATGAGGTTGATGCTCTTAGGTAATGGAAGCCCATATTTTTTTTCTAGGAGCTTTAGGCTTAGCGGTACTGTTTTTAGTGGAAGATGGTGGCTGGGTAGATGATCAAAATGGACTCCAATGTCCTGAAGTTTTGTCATAATATGGGAAGGAATATGCTCTGAGATCGGAAAAAAAGCCTTAAGGTCGCTGAATGCGACCCTATATTTCCTATCTATATATTTTGATAGTAATCCTTGCGCTTTCCTAAATTTTACAATGGGGACTACTGCCACAGGTATCTTATCGCGTAAAAGAATTTTACTCAACTTGGTTCACGCGACAACATTCTTCAAAATATATCCGTCAAATCATTTTATGATTTTCATTCATATTTTATAGAAATAGGAAATGGTGTCATTGTTGGAAAATAAACTTTTTGGAACGTCGGGGATTAGAGGTCTCGTAAATATAAAAATCACTCCTGAATTCAGCGCAAAACTTGGCCTTGCCGCTGCGGCCTTTTATGGAGAGGGATCCACATTACTTGTTGGTAGAGATCATAGGCCCCATGCACAAATAGTTGAGATGTCCCTAATAAGTGGTTTACTAGCGGGCGGAGTTAATGTACTAGAATGTGGGATTGTCCCAACCCCCGCAGTGCTATGGGCGATATCTGAATTGGATGCTGATGGAGCCATCGTATGCACAGGTTCCCACACACCATCCGAAATAGTTGGGATACTCTTTTTCAAAAAGGATACGGCAGAGCTAAACAGAGCGGAGGAAGTACAGTTTGAGGATATATTCTTCAATAAGAAGTATAAAAGGGTTCCATGGAATGAAGTTGGGTTATTTGAATACGTTGACATAGAGGACATATATATAGAGAATGTTCTGAGGGTGGTTGATGATGTAGATATAGCTGGGGAAACAGTCGTTGTAGACCCAGGAAGCGGCTCGGCTGCAGGTATATTGAAGGAAATATTAGAAAATGTTGGACTTGAAGTCGTGGCAATAAATGATGTTCCTGACCCTCGGTTTCCAAGAAGGGATCCATTTCCAAGACCACAAAATCTCGAAAAACTTGGTAAATTGGTAAAGGGCATGGATGCACTATTAGGTGTGGCCACTGATGGGGATGGAGATAGGGCAATTTTTGCCGGAGAGAATGGTGTAGTATACTGGGGCGACATATCGAGCGCGTTATTTGCTATAGATGCCGTAAAGTATCGTAACATAAATAGGATTGTTGTTACAATAAATACAAGTAGCGTTGTTGAGATAGTGACTAGAAGGCTTGGGGGATCCGTCTATTATTGCGATGTCGGCCCCCCCGCAATAGCCGAAAAGATGAAGGAAGTAGGCGCTAGACTAGGCTTGGAGGAGTCAGGTAAGTATATTTGGAGTGATGCAATATACTATGGCGACGCTGCTCTAGCGACAATACGTATGATTTCATTCTTAAAGAGGGAGAGGAAAAAGATGTCAGATCTCGTCGCGGAACTTCCAGAGAGAGTACTTACTAAGATAGCCATAGAATGTCCTGATAATCTAAAAATAAAGGTTAGTGAAAGGGTTCTAGAGCTCTTAGAGAGGTCAGAATTAGGTGCCTATAAAAAAATTGTAAAAATCCGTAACGGTTTTAAAGTATTCTTTGAGGACGATTCATGGCTTTTATTTAGACCATCGGGCACCGAGCCAAAATACAGGATACATGCGGAGGCAGACTCTTCTGAGAGATCCAACAAGTTATTAGAGCTAGGCAAAGAACTTGTACTGAGGGCAATAAGGAATGTTAAGGGTTGAGTAAAACCGGGGTTTTGGTTCCCCTAACTTATCGAAATTTTGATAGATTATGATTTATCTATGATTTATCTTAATAGTAATTATAGATTGTTTTGATTCTGTGTCATAAATGAATGGGACAGCTACATTGGACATGTTTTTCGGTAAGGAAAGAAGGGGGGAAGGAAAAGAGGAAATACAAGAGCAGAAAATGGTAAGCCGTGATAGTATTGAAATGTTAAGAAAAATTGAAGAGCAAAGACTCGAAGAATTACGCAAAATAGCGACCAAAGAGCACAAGAAATTGTCCTCTAATAGGGCTTTCCTTCTTGGGATTGACTACGATCCAGATTTAAATGTAGCCATAGTGAAGTTTTATGACATTGACGAAAAAACAGTATTTATACTCCACGATGGTATGAATCATAGGCCTTACTTCCTTACAGATCTCCCACCAGATAAAGTTAGGGAATTGGCCGCGAAGTATAATATGTTGCATAGTGTGGTGGCAATAGAGGAAGTAGAGAAATATGATCCAATATCGGATAGGAACGTAAAACTAAGAAAGGTAGTTGTAAGAACTCCCCAAGATGTGGGGGGATCTGGGGGTCGAAAGGGCTTAAGAAGTATAGTGGGTGAGGATCACTCATGGGAAGCGAGAATCAAATATTATCTCTGTTACCTGTATGATAATAAGGATTTGTGGCCCTCTGCAATATATAGGCTGGACAATGGCAATCTAAGAATAATGAAGGTTGAGGATATATCTGACATCTACAATTCAATAGATTCAAGGTTTAGGGATCTGGTTTCGAAATATGTACCAATACTGATGCAAGAAATACCCAAAATAAGGTTTTATGCATTGGATATAGAGGCTGGCTCTTCAGCAGAAAAAATCCCCGACCCAAGGGATCCAAGGGAGCCAATAATATCCGTGAGTTTAGTATGGTATGATTATGAAAAGGGAGAGTTCACTGGGGAGGTCTATCTACTAGACTGGCCTAGAGCTAAAAACAGTACTATCAAGCCAAGAATAGTAGAGGAAAAGGAAGGCTATGTTTTGTGTGAGATAGAAATTAATGGTAAAAAAGCCCCAGTATATCTTTATTCATCCGAAAAATTGATGCTGATAGAAATATTTAAAAAACTTTGGAGTGTGCCATTATTAATAACGTTCAATGGCGATAACTTTGACCTAAATTATATGTATGCACGTGCAAAACATATCGGTATCGACAGAAAACTTATACCCTTCACAGTAAAGAAAACAGCTGATCTAGTTTTAGCAGAACTCAAGGTAGGTATCCACATAGATCTTTACAAATTCTTCATGAATGGTGCTATCAAAACATATGTGTTTAAGGATGCATACGAAACTACGAGCTTAGACGAGTTGTCACATGTGTTATTGGGTGAGAGAAAGCTTGTTGAGAAAGCCCATTTTGAAGAAATGACGCTTGAGGAGATTGCTAAGTATAACTGGTGGGACTCGTATTTAACCGCTAGGTTATTCACATTGGATAACTGGATGCCTTGGAGGGTGATGGTTATTCTATCAAGAATAACCAGATACCCAGTGAGGGATCTAACTAGGAGGGGCGTATCTGGCTGGATTGGCAATTGGTTCTATGCAGAGATGAGAGAAAGAAACTGGTTAATACCAAACGATGTGGACTTTGAAAAGAAGAAAGTAGGTATGGCTTTGGCTCCAAGACCCCAACCAATAATTAAAGGCAAAAAATATAGAGGCGCGGTTGTTTTTCAACCAAAAGCCGGAACATGGTTTAATGTCTATGTATTCGATTTTGCTTCAATGTATCCAACAATAATCAAAGTCCACAACATATCATTTGAAACCGTGCTTTGTCCCCATGAGGGTTGTCATAACAACAAGGTGGCAGACCTAAACTATTGGATATGCAACAAGAGGATAGGGCTGGCATCCCAGCTTGTTGGGTTTGTTAGGGATCTGAGGGTTAATTACTATAAGAGACTTGCGAAGACATGTGAGGATAAAGAAAAGAGAGAGTTCTACTCTGTAATTCAAGGAGCATTGAAGGTATTAATGAACGCATCATATGGCGTTTTTGGTGCCGAGAATTTTAGCCTATTCTTCCTGCCTGTGGCAGAGTCAATAGCGGCTATAGCGAGACAAAAAATCTTGGCAGTAGCAGAGAAAGCAAAAGAGATGAATTTGGATGTAATATATGGCGATACAGACAGTATATTTATACATAATCCTAATCCTGAAGCAATAGATGAGCTAATACGGTGGACAACAGAGGAATTGAAGGTGGATCTTGAAGTGGATAAGGTATATATATTTGTATCATTCTCTGGTAGGAAGAAAAATTACTTCGGTTTGCTAAAGGATGGGAACTTGGACATAAAGGGTCTTCTAGGCAAGAAAAGAAATACGCCAGAGTTTCTGAAAAGGGAATTTAGTCGGGTATTAGAGATATTAAGGGCTGTCAGAACTGTGGAAGATATGGAGATTGCCAAAAAGAAGATCGAGGAAAAAATCATTAGCATTTATAGAAAATTGACAAAAGGAATGTACGAGATAGACGATCTGGCATTCAGGGTTATGATTTCTAAACCGATAGAGAAATACACAAAAACGACACCAGAGCACGTTAAGGCCGCCAAAAGATTGAGAAGAAGGGTGAAGCCAGGCGAGATAATAACATATGTCAAATGCAAGGACGGTCCATGGCCGGTGGAGATGCTCAAAAAGGACCCGAGATGGTGGTACAAGATAGACCTAGAAAAATACATAGAATTCACCAAAAGTGTTTTTGACCAGCTTTTAGATGCATTAGGAATCAAAATAGAGGAGCTAGAAAAAAGAGCCCGGGGCGTTGCGGAATTAGAGTCCTTTTTCTAGACATATTTTTCCTCCAATTCCATAATCCTGTTTATTGCTTCCTCGATTGTTTTCTTTTCCTTAGTTTCGAGGTCAGTGGTGAGTCTTTTCTTTAGTAAATCTAATGTCTCTCTATACTCCCACGGATATACAATCCATGCATCTGTTTCCTCGACATAGTAGTCAGGTATGACCTTTGACCAAGGCTTCTTATGCAATGTTGCAAGTCTGACTTCGCTGGCTCCACGCCTCAGAAGAGTTTCTTTAGACAATATTAGGGACATACCAGTATCTGCAACATCGTCAACGACTAAGACTTCCTTGCCCAATAGGTCGGCATCTATATCCTGTGTTATAACTGGCTTTTTCTTATGGACAGCTAAATCTGTGTAAAAACTAACTCCAAGCGTATATAACCTGTTGATGCCAAGACGATCTGAGAGTATTCTGGCTGGGATCAATCCGCCTCGGGTTAGCCCTATGATGCAGAATGGTCTAAAGTTGGATGCTGATATTTTTTTGGCGAGCCGTAGCGAAATTCGAACTATGTCTTCCCAGTCCAGGATTATAAATTTCAATATGCTCACCAAATATCATAAAAATTTTTAATGAAAGAAAATCGAGATACACGATACCATGTCGTGGTTATTATGATTGATTATAGAACAGTAGGACTTAGAGTGGGATTGGAGATACATCAACAGTTAGATTCACCTAGAAAGCTCTTCTGTAATTGTGTCCCCAAGCTAGTAGATAGGGAACCAGATTTCACAATTGTAAGATATCAGCGACCCACATTGTCGGAAACTGGAGAAATTGATCCTACGGTAAAGAAGGAGTTTAAGAAAAAGAGGAGAATAATCTACGAGATGTATAGGGAGTTTTGCCTCTACGAGATAGACGAAAAGCCTCCAGAGAATCTTGATATATACTCACTAAAAACCGCGTTACTGTTAGCGAGGATATTCCACATGAAAGTACCAGATGTCTTGTTTGTATCCAGAAAGCAGTATTTGGATGGTAGCGTTCCATCTGGTTTTCAACGAACAATATTGGTAGGTCTAGATGGCTGGCTAGAACTTTCGAATGGAAAGAGGATAAAGATAAATCAAATATGTCTCGAAGAGGATGCTGCTAGGAAAATTAGAGAGAGTACTAGTGAGGTTGTATTTAGGGTTGATAGGCTCGGAATTCCACTTGTAGAAATTACTACTGCAGCAGAATTAGAAAACCCTGATGAAGTTATGGATTGTGCATTGAGAATAGGTGCAATATTGAGAGCAACTAGGCGGGTGAGAAGAGGTCTTGGTACGATACGACAAGACATAAATGTATCTATCAAGGGGGGAGCTCGGGTCGAAATAAAGGGTGTTCAGTATCCAGAATGGTTTAAACCCTTGATAGATAACGAGATAATAAGACAAAATAACCTGATAGAGATCGCAAAGGAGCTCCAGAATCGTGGACTTACAAGGGAAGAAATCCTAAAAGAGAAACCTATTGATGTTACGAACATTTTCAGAAATACCAAAGCTAAGTTCATACAGAAGGCGATTAAAAGAGGAGAAAAAGCCTATGCACTACGGCTCCCAAAATTTGGAGGGATATTAGGAAGAGAGATACAACCGGGTAGAAGGTTCGGGAAGGAATTCGCAGAACGTGTTAAAGTCATTGTGGGCCTAGCAGGGATAATCCATACAGATGAGCTACCAGCATATGGGATCTCCGTTGACGAAAAGAACAACCTATTCAAACTCACTGGTGCTGACCCAGATAAGGACTGTGTTGTATTCGTAGTGGGACCAACGGATAGAGTAATTGATGCATTGGAGGAGGTCAAAGAAAGAGCTGTCATGGCATTGGCAGGGCCTCCCGAAGAAACTCGTCGAGCAAATCCTGATGGAACCACAAGTTTTGAAAGGCCGCTTGGTGGTGCAGGGCGCTTATATCCAGATACAGATACCCCGCCTATTGAGGTAACCGAGCAAATATTGGAAGAGGTTAATAAGATGAAGTTTGAGTATCCGTGGGACACAGTTAAGCGACTTGTAACGAATTATAATCTTCAAAGAGAAGTAGCTGAGAGAATAGTCTTGTCCCCCCAGTATGAGCTATTTGAAATAGCCGTAGATGTGGGTGTAAGTCCCAAAACCGTGATTAAGACATTTGAGATCCTCACGAGCCTGCGAAGAGAGGGGCTTAGAGTAGATGAATTGAGTGATGAAGTAATAATTGATGTATTTAAGGCACTAAAAGAGGGTAAAATCTCGAAGGAAGCCCTTAGCGACATACTAGAGCTCCTGGCCAAAAAACCAGGACTAACGGTTGATCAAGCGATCAGTAAACTAGGTTTAGAGAAAGTATCCGAGGAGGATGTTCGGATGTATATAAAGGAATTGATCAAACAAAAAATTGATCTCATTAAAGAAAGAAGAGAGAGGGCATTTAAACCCCTAATGGGCCTTGTAATGGCCAAATTTAGGGGCAGAATAGATGGAAAGATAATAGCCCAAATACTAGAAAAAGAATTGTCCAACGTCATCAGAGAGATAGAGTAAAATTACCGAAAGTTAGCGGGTCAAAGATAAACATGAAGAAACCAACCATACACAGACCCAACCACAGCAAACATCAGTGCGGGGAATAATAGTTTCCTTATCCCACGCGATATCCCCGTCCTAAAATATTCAGAGCTCAGAACCAAGCATGGGTGTGCGGGACTCATCAAGTATCCACACATAGCTGTAGTGTAGAGCATGACGAATAGCCCATAGCTCATGTGTCCAGTGTAGCTTAAAACAATTGGTATTATTAGAGCAGTGGTGAGCTGAACGCGTCCAGTTAAGAATCCTACGAGGAAAGAAACGAGCGTGCATAACAAAAATATATTTCCAAATTCTTCTCCTAGAAAAGAGGGGGAGACATCTTTGAAGATCGTAGCATAGAAGATTACTGATAATAGAATAAGGGAGAAATTCCATATCTTCATATTTCTTGCATGCATAATGAGGGATTTACTATTTATCCTACAATACATGGCGGACATGAACATGACCACCGTAACAGCTAGGAATGTTGATACATTTATATTTAGTCCAGCAGTCCCCAGCAGGATTTGAATTAATGGAGCGGCCAAAATCAGCAACAATGGAGTGATTTTTCTAGAGTTAGCGGGTTCATTATTGAGGGAGTCACGTGGAGGAAGCCTCCACAGGTAATAAATAATTCCTATCAAAGTCGCAACTACGAAGATGGGGATCATGAATGGAATAATACTAATTATGCTTATCCCCGCAATGGTTGTTGATATTATGAGTGAGGGGGAGAGGGGATATATTAGGAAGAGAGTATGTCTAAACCAGATGTTTACAGCAACTATCTCTCCTCTGTCTCTTGTCTGAAGATTCTTTTCTATTATTGGACATGATAATACTGCTCCTCCTGGAATGGGAAGTAGACCAAAGACCGCTGGGCCTAAAATGGAAGATTTTTTATATCCAAGCGTGTTGAAAAATTTTGTTAGATCTGACTCCAATATTTTTCCAATGAGGGGGATTTCTCCTAGAGCTATAGCTAGTAGTAGTATATCATATCTAGCCACGGATTTCATCGCTGAGATAAGTATCGGTAAAGGTTCGCTAGACGCAGCACTAAGGATAAATCCCCCCACAAGGATGGCTAGCCAAAGATTTCTCTGAGATAATAACAATATCGCGACAAGACTTATTACAAATATCAATAGGTATTGTAGGTTATTCATTCGATACCACACTTCCGATGTTTGAAGACATGATTTAATCGTATTTTTTTATTTTCATCAAAGACAATATATGGGGAAAGATATGTTAAGGGTTGAATTATGAGATTACCTAGCGGGTTCAGGGATATATCCTCTAATATGGCTATATTATACGAAACTGTGCTAGATAAAATCAAGAAGGTCTTTCGGCTATATGGTTTTGAGCCCCTTTACACCCCCCACTTAGAGTTATGGGAAACGTTGAGGGGTAAATATGGGGATGAAGCCGAGAAGTTATTGATATGGAGATTTGAGGATGTATGGAGCAAGGAGTGGTATGCCCTAAGATACGATCATACAGTACCTCTAGCGAGGCACTTTTCCTCAGCATCGTACGCCCTTCCATTCAAGAGGTATACTATTGGAAGTGTATTTAGACATGAGAGGCCTCAGAGGGGCAGATTTAGAGAGTTCATGCAGGCAGATGCAGATATTGTTGGCAGCCCCTATCCAGAGGCGGATGCCGAACTAATAAACTTGGTGTATGATACGATGTGTGTGCTTGGTTTTAGTGAGTTTAAAATACTACTAAGTGATCGACGGATTCTCACAGGAATATTAAGGTCCAAATTTGGAATAAAGGACGAGCTTGCAGTATTTAGGGCTATAGATAAGCTAGACAAAATAGGGAGGGATGGTGTAAGGAAGGAGCTAGAGAGGTATCTTCCCAGTAGCTATGTGGAAGAGATTCTCGAGATAATATCGATTTCTGGATCCCTAGATGAATGCTTGAAGAAGCTAGAAAGTGAATTCTCAAATAGCTTAAGTTCTCTAGGTATCGAACACCTAAAAGAGATGTCTAGGTACATATTGGAGAGAGCCGGGAGAAACGTGGAATTCTCATTGGAGTTGGTCAGGGGATTGGACTATTATACGGGGCCTGTCTGGGAGGTTATTGTTGAGGGAATAGCAATTGGAAGTGTGGGGGGTGGTGGCAGATATGATGAATTATTGAGAATATACACAAAAATGGATGTACCAGCAACGGGGACAAGTTTTGGTATAGATAGGCTAATAGAGTCTGGCATTCAGGCGGGAATATTTAATATTGCTTCTCCTCCAAAGGTTTTTATAATATCTATGTTGCCAGATGCCTATAGTTATGCGTGGAGCATAGCATATGAGTTGAGGGCTAGTGGAATACCTACAGAATTGGACCTAATGAGGCGAAAGCACTCGAAGCAGAGAGAATATGCAAAGAAGAAAGGAGGGGCAGTTTTTGTATTCGTAGGGAAAAAAGAGATCGAAAATAAAACCCTAGCAATATTTTATGAGGGAGAAAGGCATGAGATGCCAAAAAATGATGCAGTTAAGTTCATATGTAGGCTGCTAAAGGATTATCTAACGACCCACCAATCTTGATTCAATACAGAATCCAATTCCAGAGACGTCAAAACATAGAATAATCTTCTTTTTGCCTGATCTTGGACTAGATCCACTACAATGTAGCCTCGATTCATGTATGCCGTAAATATCCTTCGCAAAGTGATCCTCCAATCTAAAACTAGATTAAAATTTCTTGCTCTAAGCTCCGCATAGTTGGATGGTATTTCCACAAGTAGAAAACTATCATTTAGGTCAAGATCAACACTAATAACATGAGGAACACCATTAACATATTTAACTTCATTGATTTTAGGTATGTTGATTGGTAAAAATTCATATTTTGGCGGTCTCTCTCCTCTTATTCTTTTGATTACTCGGAGGCTATTTATATGCCATTCTACAAGCATTCTGTCGCTTGGCAGGCCGCGGTTTAAGTTGTCTCTAATCTCACCATATAGATCTATAATATACTTTCTACATACAACTCCAAGCTTATTGAAATTGAAATATGCATTCTTGGATTGCAAAGGATCAAAGGTCCATTTAATGAGATCTATGCCGTGGCTTAGAGCAAAATCTCTCTGCCTTAACTTGAGCATATATCCTATGTTTCTGTTTTGATATTCTCGCAGTACTCCTAGCTGATGGGAGTGTAGATATAGTTTATTACTCTCTAAGCCGAAGAAGCCCCAAACAAATCCTATTGGTTTTTCACCATCAAATGCTAAATAGACACACCCATTGGCCAAACCAACGGCAACACAGACGTGTGTTGGGGTTATATCTATATCGTTGGCGCCCCATGCATCTTTTTGTATATGTTCTATATATCTAAATTCCCCAGACGTCCTTGGTTGTCTTATCTCTATTTTCTTGTCCATGTATATTCTCCTCTTTCTCAGCGGACGATTTTTCAATGTCCTTATTCGATTTTGCAGTTTCGTATTGTGTTTCAATGGTCTTGAATTCCTCAAAAGGTGAGATTGGTAAGAGCTGTAGATATTCCTGTAGTGCTTTAGGATCAACAAGATATAGGATTAATGTGTCTCCTCTCTCTAGGTGCTCGGGCATTATGATTTCCTCACCCCTTTTTACGCCCAGAACTTTAAGTCTCTTCTTAAAATCATTCTCTAAATCCACAGGTTTTCTGCCTACATATATGTCAGGGACCAGCGTCTCGACAGCATTTGCATGCATGAATCCTAAACTAATTTGCCTCACAAGTTCACGGTTTGTTATATCGACATCATCTATAACTCTTACATTCTTTAGATGCTCACCAACGACATCGAGCAATGGAGGTTTATTTCTGGACAACAATATTATCTCCGTAGATGGATTGCACCGCTTGACATTTAGGAGAATGTGTTGGGCGTATTCGCTACTGTCTATTAGTATCAAAACTTTAAGTGCATTTTTGAAGCCTATTCGCCTATATACAGAAGGATCCTTCAGGATTTCGGGGTCGTCTAGCACCAATAGATCGATTTTGGCTTTATATTCATCCATCCAGGATTTCTGGCGCTCCGCAATGAGTGCAACTAAAGGCCCAAATCCAAACCCGCAAAGGGTAGCTACAAAACTATGGACTATTTCATTGCTCCCAAAAACATAGATGACGGTCTTCTTTGTTCTGACTTTTTCAATGAATTTTTCGAGCTTGGGTCGCATAAATGCTGAGAGAGCCATACCGAAGAGAAAACCAATAGCATAGAGAGGATTGACCCTTGAGGAGAATAGTCGACTTGATACGGATTCCATGGAGAAATTGATTGGGTGAAGATTAAATCTACTACCTAGGCTCGGCACGATAAATTGATTATAGAGTATATAGATGGAGTAGGTAATGGATCCGATAAATGCGATAAAGGCAGCAAAGTAACCGATAAGTCTGAGCAATTCTGATATTCGCACGATGTATAGTGCGTCATGAATTACGTGTTTAATAAACCTCATAAAACGGTTTCTATAGATAAGATATCTAACCCTATAGGGCCTCATAATGTTAGTGTAGAAAAATATGATAAAGGATATTGTAGTAACCAGAAATGCTAAGAGCACTGGAAGCCAGTATGGCATCCAAGTAAAGATCCCTGATATCATGTAGAATATCAAGTATAGGATCGCAAACGAGGACATGTATAACAATAACTCCAGAATCATATGATCTCCCTCTCCACATCTTATTCTATATTCAAATTCCAGTATAAAATAAGGATTGAAATGACCAACAAAAATTAAAAATCACTCATGCTAGGTGCATCCCGAGAAAAATCAACGAAGTCCAGAAACAGAATGCTTTTGTTATAGATAGCCCGTTGTTTTGTTGGGTTATTGATGGAAAAAAGTTAAAATAAATATTAACTGTGGGGCTAGATCTAGGAGTACTTAGCAGAGTACTTTTCATATATGGACTTGAGCTCCATATACTTTTCATTTAATCCATACTTCCTGAGGGCCATAGTCGCGATAGAGTATATCCTCCTCGCTAATTCAACATACTTTTCCGTGTTTAGTGCTCTTCCAACATGTAGAAGCAACCTTATGGCTATGTCTCCCAGCAATGCCACAGAGCTATCATATCGTTCCCAGTCTGGGATAACAAGCTCCCAAACAATGATTGTTTCGTCAGTCAAGTATTTGAGTTCGTTTGGCTCCAAATTCTTCGCTATGCGTAATATGTAATATGGCAACAGTATTGCGAGGCTTTTGAGTGGTTTACCTCTATAGATAAGCCAACGATTGAGATCTAGGGTCATGTAGATGCATCTTTTGAGTAGTGGTGTATAATCATCGGCTTTAAGAATTCTGATAGCTAATGGAGCAAGCGTATTTATAAGGTTAAGTGTAAGCGCCACATAGTTATATGGGAATATGTCCTTCCAAGTTCCAATAATTTCTGGATCGAATGAATTCATGATAGCATATATAAGTTTTAGTTCATCAATGTAGACTTTCTTTACAGAAGAGAGTATAGGGCTGATAGAGGCTGTCATCGTGGCTAAAAACATTGCGTAGTAACGCATCTTGCTATAGTTGGCAAGGACAATCCTCCAAGCATCATTCAGAATGTTCTCAATCTTATCAAGATACTTGAGTTTCTCCCGTCTTGTGAGCATTCTAAAAACTTCTGATGTTCCTATACCTATGCTTTGGAACATATTCGCGATTGTTATAATTGGCCATGGAAGGCCCTCCCTAATGAATTTTTTGAAGTATTTAGTATAGATTTTTAATAGTTCCCCAAGAACGAGTCGTTTTTCATCGAGTTTCAGTAGTGGAGACTGAATAAGTGTAAGGAGTATTAAGGCATACGAATGGACCCCGAGCATGTATTTTAATATTGCTCCATTCTTTTTAGGGTCTATGGGCTGACCCGTTCGGACAAGTTTTCCAATATGTTTTAGGATGGAATTAATGTTTCCTGCCAGTCTATCAATCTTGGATCGTAAGCTATATAATATATTTTCGAAATCCCCAAATTGAACAGTTTCGGCCTTAATTTTGAGAATTTTTGCTCTATCCACAAGGCCCAGAATGTACACATATATGGGTCTAGATACCTTCTTAAAGTATTTAGCCAACTTTTTTGCGAAATCGGGAAAAGATCCTAACAGCCAATCTAGGAAAAGGAGGGCCCTGATGATGTCCTCAGTAGATTCGCCAAAGGTAAATTCTTTTATGGCTCGTCGATAAGCATCCATATACTCGACAAGCGAGATTCTCTGGAGTTTATATTCCAAAGACTTGATGATTAGATTATAGAAAGCATCATTTTGCGGCAATTCTCCAACAAGTTTTTCAATTTCAGATATCGGTGGCGAAGGCAGCATCGACATTTCTAGTGAGAGCAAACCCATTCTGATGTGGAATGCCATCTCTAGAGGCTCCGTAAGGCCATCCGAGGCGGCGCAAGCATGGCTAAAATTTCCCTCCAGTGCGTACTTAATCGCCATGTTTATGTCCTTAGCTATCAGCGAGGAAAATTTTTTCCATCGGGCCTCATATTTCTTAGCCGATTCTTGAAGGAATTTATCGACCTCCATAATTACTTTTAGAGCTTTTTTATTCTTTTTGATTGTTTCCAGAAGTTGGCTCCAGAACTGAACAAGTAGCTCACTAACATCTATACTTATCATGTTTGAGATATACTTGTTTATTATTTTAGCGACTGTGTCTGCCATTTTTTTATCAACAACACCCATAAACTCTGGCATATCGCTCTTGTCGATATCTTCGGCGATCATGCTTAATAATTTTTCAACAAATTCCTCCGCAGCATCGACAAGTGCTACAATAGTATATCCCTTCTTACAGTCAGTGACAATCATTTTGTACTCCATAAAATCTAGCTTAGCAATCTTCCCTGTACCAATGACATTTGATAGGGCATTTATGGCCTCCATAAGACTAGCAACAAATTCCTCCTCTCCCTTTATTTCCTCATAGGTAATTATATTGACTGGGATCCCCCCCTCGCCGATCACTCCGATTAATTTTATCATAATTAACACCACGCATTACGACTTATTGATGATGACATTAGTATATCCTACATTTACTATAAAATACAAGTCTTTATAGGATAAGAATGAATGCAGTTAGGGGGAATCTAAATAAACAATTCGTGGCGAGGTAGATGTTGGATGAGGATCGAGTCAATAGTCATACGTATGCTTGAGATGGAGCTTGTCGAGGGGTTCAGGACAAGCCTTTGGGAGACAAGGAAGAGAATAGTATTGATAATAGAACTTCATGCCGATGATATGATTGGATATGGAGAATGCACCGCGGGCGAGAACCCCTACTACTCGTACGAGACTTATGAAACCGCTTTAATAATTCTGAGGAAATATCTCGTTAGAATGATTCTTGGGAAAGAATTCGAGGATCCCTATGAATTCAGGAAATCATTAGAGGGAATCCGTGGGCACAAAATGGCTAAAACATCATTAGAATATGCGTTCTGGGATTTGTACGGAAAACAGCAGGGTAAACCCCTCTATGAGATCTACGGTGGGACAAAAAGGAGGGTTAGTGTAGGGGTTTCGATAGGGATAAAAGAAGATGTGTCTGAGCTTATTAAGGTAATTGAAGAGTACCTAGAGCGGGGCTATAGAAGAATAAAAATCAAGATAATGCCAGGATACGACATAGATGTTGTGAGGACAATTAGAGATGTTTATCCAGGTATACCACTGATGGTGGATGCAAACGGTGCATATACAATGGCTCATAGGGAAGTATTTAAGACGCTTGACAAGTATAATCTCTTGATGATCGAACAACCCCTACACTATGAGGATCTACTAGATCACGCCGAATTGCAATGTATTCTTGAAACCCCCATATGTCTTGACGAAAGCATAACATCCCTAGGTGCAGCAAAAATAGCCGCGAAGTTAGGGAGCTGTAGAATAATCAACATAAAACCCCCACGAGTGGGCGGGGTAATAGAATCCATGAAGATTCATGATTATGCGGGCAAAGTGGGTATCAGGCTATGGATAGGGGGAATGCTTGAGACAGGGGTAGGAAAGGTTCATCTTCTCCATATAGCCTCATTACCGAACATAAATTATCCATCGGATATAGCCGAGTCATGTAGATACTGGATGGAAGATATTATAGATCCCCCAAACAAACTGAATAAGGATGGCGCAATCGATGTCCCTACCAAGCCAGGTATAGGAGTAGAGATTAGAGAGGATCTATTAGAGAAATACCAGAGGAAGCAATGGGTGTATAGTGTATTATAAACATCTTTTTAGAATCGTGAAGAGGTGCGAGTCTTGGATATTGTGTTTCATGTACTTGTGGGTGTCATATTTATCGGATTTTACTGGGATGTATTGATAGGATCTGTACTTCCTGATACACTATACTTTATTGCTGGTGCGGTTTATGGCCTAGATAGGGATAAGGCCAGAAACTCCAAAATATTCGCATGGGGTGAAAGGTTCCACTCAATCTTAATCATCCCCCTATTGTTATTGATTACGGCCCCAATAACTAAAAACGGGCCATTATTTAGAATGTTGCTTGCTGGCACCCTTCACATAATCACGGATATAATAACACATTCTAAAAAGGGCCCAAGATTTCTATGGCCAATAAAGGACACATATTGGCCTAGAGGTCTGGCGCAATGGGAGGAAATAAAAACATTTATTGTTGCCTATACCATACTCGCTATAGTCTACCTATTTATGAGGGTTATCTTAAAATAACGTTAGTGGTCTCCAAATGCTTGTGGTAAACAATCTTCATTACCAATTGAAGTAAGTCATGAAAAAGCCCCAAAAAATGTATTCTTCAGTTTCTTTTTACCGACATTAAGAACCACATAGACTCTCTTTCCTGTGGCCGTCTCGACGGTCTCCCCTATCTTTGTTATGTTTATCCGTATGTATTTACCACTATAGATATTGGGATTGCTTAGGTAGACTGCCGCTATTGTATCGTGAGGGTTGAAGCCTCCTAAGATCCCCCAAGCGATTGCCCATGGCCTTAAACCATATCCTATGTACTTTGCAAGTCTGTCATTTTTGTGGATGAGTCTATATGGGATATCTCTCCCCCACCTTACTGACATTGTTATATCTAATGGAAAAATTACTACGTTCTTAAATGTATTCACTACGACTTTAGCTGCGCGTGGATCTGCCCAGAAATTGAATTCCGCATTAACCAGAATAATATTTCCTCTTCTGTACAATGATCCTCCCATTATTAATATCCTCCTAACGCAGTCTTGTAATTCTGGGTATAGGATAAGCGCAGATGCTATGTTTGTAAGTGGTCCTGTTGCTAAGATTTCTATCTCCCCATATTCCTTGGCCATGTATATGATAAATCTTACCGCGTCATTAATTCTTCCACCCGCATATCGCGAGGGGGAACCTCTTAAAACTGGTATGTCCCTGTGCGATACCCTAACGATGCGTCTAGCGGTTCTAAATGTGGTATCTATCCCAGCGTTTCCAAAGACCGTAGTGATTCCCATAAGTTTGGGATCATCGGTGAATGTTCTTATTCCAAAACCTAGGGCCAAAGAATCGTCTGGATCCCTATAGAAGCAAAATAACGTGGGGTCACAGTCATGGATGAGTATTCCCATGACAATCCCTTGGTAACTGTTGGCTACTATTTGGAGCTATTTCCTTCTGGTATACGCGAGTAAATTCATAGCAAATTTGTAGTTGTCATATTTATCTATCGCATAGTTATCCCAGAACACGCATGTTCCAATAACTATGAGCTCTCCCTTACCAATACTACATCCCGCACCAATAATTGGCCTGTTAAGCGAACTAGCTTTCGCACTATCCTCTCCCGCAACAATAACATATGCGTTTTTCTTGAGTATTCTTATCGATGCTGTGCAAGGCATCATTACTCTATTCACGCCATGGTTAAAGTGATTTACCTTGGTTGTGACGATAAAGAGTTCATCACCCCCATAATTGTTCACTCGATCAAAGATATAGTCGGCATTTAACTCAAGGCCATACCTCCCAGATAAGGAATTCACAGCATCAGCAACACCGTCCTCATTTCTATAGTATCCGAGAATAATTACTCTACCTCCACCATGTATAAATTTATTTATAGCCCTTATCTCAGATCTACTAAACTTAATCTCGGGATAATTAATCACCAAGACATCATACTCCTCCAGATAGTCTAAATGGTTTATCTCCTTAACGGCAATACCTCTTTTATCAAGTGCAGACTTAAGCTTCCCAAAATAATAGTGATCCTCTATTGTAAACTCTTGGTGGGATACATCCCATGCCACACGAACCATTAACCCATCACCATGCCCCCTAGCAATTGGGGCAAAAATCTATGCACTAATAATTATAGCGCCCCTAATTCCATAGCAAGCAAGTAATAATATAACCATAAACTCAGATGTTGCGGACGTCATCATGTATCAGTCTCCGCTGTCTTCATCACCAATGTAAAACATATATTTCTCCCATTAAAAAACCAAGAAAACAACAAGTATCACCAGCAAAACACTCATCACCAAAGCCGTGACCAGCTGTGAGGATAGCTGTAGTCATTATACCTTGCTATATAAACCAACAAAAGTTCTTCCTGGTACATAGAGATGAATCCTTCAATGTAGGGGTATACATTGGATCTGATTATTGCAATAAAGAATAGGAGATCTATTAGGAAGTATAAAAACAGAGAAGTCCCAATGGAGATATTGCTAAAACTTATCGAGGCCGCTAGCTGGGCCCCAAGTAGCAAAAATAGACAACCCTGGGAATTCATAATAACTACCGATAAAAACAAAATAAGAGCCATAGCCAGAATTAAGGGAGAGGACTGGATTATGTCCTCCCCAGCGATAATTTTGGCCCTATCAAACCCAAAGATAAGCCCCATATACCATATGTCCGACACCGCCATGGCTATGCATAACATCTCCCTAGCCGCACTAGAATACGATCTTGGTACATGCTGGATTGGAATATATGAGAACGAGGAGGTCAAAAAAATATTCGGAATACCAAGGGATATTATACTTGTAGGAGCACTCGCTGTTGGATATCCAGACGAACAACCGAGAAAAAGAAAGAGAAAAAACATAGAGGAAATACTACACCTAGAGACCTACGGAAAGAAGATACATGCATAGACATCGGAAAGAAAATATCCAACGACACAAAATATAGAAGCACCGCATTACTGTTTGATTATTTTTATTTTGAATTCCAGCACGGAATTTCGCTCGTCGATCTGTTGTTGG
>CAZWPQ010000030.1:0-26596 GCA_964636085.1 uncultured Nitrososphaerota archaeon | reverse complement strand
CGAAAGCATAGGTGAACTCATAAACTACGCGGCGGCGGCAATACAAGCAAAACTGACTGCTTATGACATAATAAAACTTCAAATGGCAACGCATCCAAAACTGACGGCCTCCCCACTTAGCTATCCGCTACAAGTAGTGGCCCTAAAAGCAATTTCCCATCAACTACATAATCAAGCCTATAAAAATACGTAACGTAGCCACTACCCCTAGTTTTTTGAGAATATCATCCTATCTATGGTAGGTAGTTCTAGCTAAGCTTAGTATTTATATAGTAGCCATTTCCATAGCGGGATTACTTGTATTTTCCCCGAGTATCTTTCTATTTCGTCTTCTTCGTCCCACGTTATTATTTTTGTTATCCTTATTCCTAGTCTGCTCATCGTGATTGATACTTTGCTTATATGATCTCTATCTAGTGTGTATGTTACTTCTATTATTTCTCCATTTTTTGTGATGAAGTCAATCTCCTTGTCATTATACTTATAGTAGAAGAATTCCTCCCCCCTCCTTAGGAGTTCTATGGCGACTAGGTTCTCCATTTTTAATCCAATATCCTTCGTGAAACGTGGTATTAGACTGTAGAATCCTAGGTCTATTAGGTATATTTTTCTTGGATTCCTTATCCTATCCCTCATGCTGTAGCTAAATATCTCTACTGGTATTATGAACATGGCCTCGTCGAAATAATTGAAATATTTTGTCAACGTTTTTTTGCTCTTTTTTATCCCTAATGATTTGAAATAGTTATGGATTTTCGATATCGATAAATACTTTCCCGCGTTGTCCATCAATATCTTCATGAATAGGTCTAGCGACACTACATCCCTTACATTATACCTATCCACAATATCTCTATAGAATATTGTCTCCTTATATGTCCTTAGTAGATCCTTATCCCCCGTTAATACTACTTCTGGATACCCGCCAAGGTTCATGTATTCTCTAAGGGCATTTAGAACCACTCCTTCCTTTAGGTAATATATGTTATCAATTTTTATCTTTCTTGCATTTAGGTATTCTCTAAAGGAGAATGGAAGAATTAATTGTGAAACATATCTTCCTCTGAGCTCGGAGGCAATTTCCTTGGCCATGAGCCTTGAAGATGAACCTGCGATAAAGATATAATATCTCCCTGAGTTATGCAGTGTACGTAGCCACTTCCCATAGTTCTTCAGATTGTGTATTTCATCCAGCATAAGAACAATTTTGCCATGTCTTTCCCTGAATAGCTCATGTATCGCATTGACTAGATCACCGTAATTCTCAGGTCTAAGACCTACTAGTCTTACATCTTCAAAGTCGAGATACACAATATTTTGTCTCTCAAACCCATGCTTCTCCATGAGTTCTTTCACTATTTGATACATGAAATACGTCTTGCCAGCCCTCCTTGGCCCGAATATTGCCAGTATATTACTGGAAAGCCTGAATTTTGCCTCTCTCTTAACCAAATCTGGTAATGGCCTATCTAACCACTCCAATAACACATCTCTTATAACATCCCGCATTCTGAAAAACCTAACCCCTCCTCTACTAAAATACCTAATGGAAACAAATATTTTTAAAGTTTTGTTTCCATAAGGGGAATAAAGTCCTAGTTAAAATAGAGGAAATCTTGCGTGGTGGAATAGTGAATAGGTGGGACATATGGAACAAGGAGCATGGAGACCTAGAGAAGACGGCAACGCCTCCATGGAAGAAAATTTTCTAGCTTGCCATAGTCTGTATTAGTCATATCCCCTTTCTGTATATTTTCTAGCTTGTTAGCCGTGTTTTCGCCATTAATCATAATTAGGGACTTCACCAAAATCTATCCGAATATGCCATCCTGGACAGCCTAACCATAATCAGGGGACCTAGGGCTTATATCGATCTTCCATGGCTTCGAGGTAGGCTCGAGCATGATTGTTCGATTATTTTCTTAAAAATAATTTTTGATACGTTTGTTTTTTGGATCTATGTAGTGCCTGCTACTGTGAGAATTGTATTGAAGTACGTCATTTGAACAAGTAATATGATTGATAGGAGTGGGGGACGGGTATCGTCAGGAGGATGCAGACTCAGTAAACTTATTGACTGGTAGATAAATTAGGGGAGCTTTAAAATGCTACTTTTTTATTATCCCTGTGGGGTTTCTAGATGATAAAGATAATAGGGGTTATCTCGCGCGGAGGGCTTCCAATTACATTTAGGAGCTTGATAGAACTTAAGAGTAAGGAGCTTCTGGCGGGGTTGGTTGAGTCCCTTAAGGCTATTTCTAAGGTTTTGATTGGGGAGAGCAAATATCGGGCAGTAGATTATGGGAAGGATAAGCTACTGATGTTGGATACAGATAATGGATATACAATAATCGCCTTGGTTATGCGTGGGGAAGAGTTTGTTAGGAGGCTACTGGAAGTAATAGCGAGCGATGTGGAGAGAGAAGTTGAGCCATTTGGGGGTCTAGTTACAGACGCACTTCAGAAGAAGTTTGATGAGATCATAGATAGGTATATAGGTGGTGTCGAAATACTAAACGAGGTAAGTGTTGAACAGATAATCAAGAAGCTATGGGGCACAATAATGGATTCTCTGAGCAAATCTAAACTTTCGGAGCATCTATCCCTAATACGTCGAAAAATTGAGAAGGAAGAAAGATATGATCTAAACTTTTGGATCCAGATGAAGAGAAAGGTGAAGGGGAATATTGATGACGCACTAAACTTTGCTAGGCATGGTCTATTCGACATAGCTTGCGCCATAGCTAGTAAGGAAAAAAGTACGATGGGAAGACTCCTTGCCCTAAAGACTGGTATGCTCGCTATGGAAATGATCAATCAAGTGAGTCCAAGCCCCAAGGAGCTAGACTACATCTATAGAGAACTTGAGGAGAGAGATGCGGGGGCCAAATTGATGAAGGGAGCATATAGGCTCAAAATTGGGGAGATATCGGGTGGGATGTATAGGGATGTGTTTGGTGAATGTCTAAGTGAAATAAATCTGACCGATGATCTTGATGGGGAAATATACGCATTACTGCTCGTTGATACAACAATTGTTGGGTACCCTCAACATGCTGAGCGCCTATTAGAGTATCTGGAGGGAAGAATGGTTGTTCCCTATCTGATTCTGAAACTTGTTTTGGAGTACAATAGGTTGTTCGAGAAATTATATTCCATAGCTAGTTATGATGAAATAAAACCAGAGATTCTTGATCTCAAGCATAGAATGGCTTCTTCTCGTAAAGAGATCGAGGATATACTAGATATAAAGATCCCTGTCAGGGATCTTGGTAAGGTTCATACATTATACAAATTTCTTTCTCCATGCTTTGCTCATGTTGTTAACTTGGTGCTCTATGTATTTGCGCTAGATATACTTCTTTCCTCGCCAGTCCCTCCCTTGGATGAGAGAAAAATAATTGCGTCTGAGATATTGGATCTATACTTTAGGGATCTGCGAAGAATAATATCGCAGGGATATCCAGTATGGGTAACCGTATTCGCCGATTATCTCCAGTCGCTCGCCTCGTCGATACATACATTATATGATCTTGCCTCGGCAAAAGAGAGGAAAAAGTTAATCTCAAGGATACATGATTTAGTGAAGGATGTGTTGGATGTTCTGGCATGCAACTATGAGAAATTTAGGATGGAGATGAGCGTATTGACGACTCTTTCGTCCGCGATAAATTTTTTGATGTACAAGCAGAGAAAATATATCGAAGAGGCATTGTTGCTTTCTGCAATAATAATCGATGCTATATCTATAGAAGAACTCGAGAGGATTAGGGATACTGAACCATATAATTATGTGTCGATTATGGGTAACATTCTGGACACGATTGTCTTTATATCTCCCCTTGTTTTACCTCCTGATAAAGTAGCAGAGATAATGCACATATATGTTGACGTGATCACAAAGATAGCCAAGTGGATGATTTCGCAGGGAAAAGTGAATAGGGACTACATTATCAGCACCGCAAATGTTGCACGGGAGATAATAGACGTATTGAGCGACGATAAATTAGAGGAAATAATAAACTTTCTATTGAAACTAGTTAGAATTGCTATTCCAGATCCCAAAAAGCAAGAATATGAATTCGCGGTCGTGGCGGAAGACCTAATAGACCTCATGATAGAGTCCTCTAAGAGGCCAAAACTCAGGAAATACAGGGATATCGCCATCAAATTCTTAGAGTACTCCAAAGCGATATTCGAGAAGTACGGATTCGAGGAAAAAGCAAAACAAATCCAACAGTACATTATGAATGTTCTAAAGACCCCAACAAAATCAGATTGATCAATAAGGAAAAAAATGAAGTCATTGGTTCAAGTTATCTATCGATTTTTTATCTCTAGTAAAAAGTCCCTAATTTTGCTCCATGCATCCTCATACGAACTTGAGGAGGGGTCAAACAAGAATCCATGAGGCTCATCATATACATATAAATAATGCTCTTTTCCAAGTTTTTTAAGGAGATCAGCCAGTTCATAGCTTTGGTTCAAGGGTATGAGCTCATCTCTCCTCCCATGTATAATTAGGACGGGGGCTGTATAGTTTTGAGCCCAGGTCACTGGAGAGTACTCCACGAGGATATCTGCCAAGCTAGGGTCTACCCCACCATGGAGATAAAGCTCCATTGCGGTAAGATTTGTTGGCCCGTAAGCATCAATAACTCCTGCTAGGTGGACATTGCTAAATACACCCATCATAAGAGAGACATATCCTCCATGGCTTGCACCGAGCGTAATTATCTTATCCTTATCCACAATGTCAAGGGTAAGGAGGTATCTATAAACAATTAGTGTATCGTTGATGTCGTCCCCAACGAGTTTGATATTTCCAACTCCAGTATCTATCAACCCATTTGGCCCATAGTCAACTGCAAAAACCAAAAACCCCATCTTCGCGATAGAGATTATTGGATCCGATGTGGCTATTTTATAAGTGTATTCCCAATTACCGCCCGCGCCCCCATGTATTAGTATTATTGTTGGGAATGGTCCATCGCCCTCAGGGGCCACCTTTACACAACGTACAGATTTTCCATTTTCGACCACTGTTATGTTCTCAATGGTTATCTCAAATGTGGGTTGTGTTTCTTCGGCCCCTCGGTTGGCTCTAAAGTATAGATATATTCCAGTAATTGATGCAACTATAATCCCCACTAACAGCACTATAGCAAGCTTATTATTCAAGTTGAACTCCATTCCCAAGCAATTATTATATGTACGGAATGTACTATATAAAACTAGGAGAATATCCCCTTCCAGAAGAAGCGAAGGCCTCGGTCAGGTCGATGTTTAGTCTTTCTATGAGTCCTCTCATGGAATTTATCCAAACCTTGAGATCCTCGCGAATAATTTCCTCGATCTTCCAAGTCTCGGTTATTCCTTCATAGAAACCCATTATATGGAGCTTGTAATCGAAAAAAGTATATTTTTCCAGGAGATCCTTTCTCCCCAGTTTTCTTAGTAATCTTGTGAATGGGGGTATTCCATAGGTAATTGATTTTGCCTTTTCATAGGAAATACCGGCCTTTACTAGCAATGCTTTTCTTAGGGTCTCGATGCATGCCCAAGCTTTTTCACATGCATCGATATAATCCTTCCTTTCAAGGGATCTCAAAGCCAATTCGTAAAGGTTCATTGTCTTGTTAACTAGTTCGCTGGGGTCCATTAGGCATCCCTATATGAAAAACTATTATGTTTTCGATTTTTAAGTATATGGATTGGTGCATAACTCGGTTTTTTAGTGTCTTCAATGGGTCTTAGTGGGAGGGTTATCTATACTATTGGTCACTCGAATAGGAGTATTGGGGATTTTCTAGAGATCCTCAAAAAATACAAAATATTAGTGGTCTTTGATGTCCGCCGCTTCCCATCCTCCCGCAAGTTTCCCCACTTCAACAAGGAAAATCTTAGGAGCATACTTGAGGATGAGGGAATAAAGTATTACTGGTTAGAAAGCCTTGGTGGCTATAGAGGATATATCGAGGGAGCGGAGAAATATAAGTGTTTCAGGGCCCAGGGATATAGGAACTATGCTGCATGGATGCAGACAAAAGAGTGGAAATCAGGATTCCAGAAGCTGATAAGAATAGCCTCCCGCAATACTTCAGTGGTTATGTGTAGCGAGAAAATTCCGTGGAGATGTCATAGAAAACTAATATCTGATGCATTACTAGCCAAGGGCTTCAAAGTTTTGCACATAATCGAGATCGGCAGAGTTGTTGAGCATAAACCCACAAAGTGCGCAAGAATCGAAGGGGGGAAGCTCGAATACATATAGTATCGCGCAAACAATGTTTTTTACCACAATATCTTCGCGATATTTGTTTATAGTGTATGGGTTGATGGTTTTGTTGCGGACTTAATTTTGGCTTACATGTATGGGATTCCTTTCTCCATCCATACTTGTAAATACACTTTACTATAAATAGTGTTTCTAAGATTATACGGGTGATAGGGCTTGGATGTTATACAGGCTACAATTGCTATTATGTTACCTATGATACTTCTATCTCTTCTGTACATGTTAGGAAAGAAGAGTAAGAGGAAAACTGGGAGGGAACCATATGTAAGTGGTCACCAATTCCCAGTTATGAGGATTCCGTATAGTCCAATGTGGCTCTACTATTTGTCCTTCTTCATTCTATGGGACATAATACTACTATTCATCCTATTCACGGCCGCGGAGGTATCCCTAGTATTGGTAACATCGCTAATATTGTTATCCATAACGATGTTTCTCTATCCCATAAGGGTAAAGAGGGGTGTGAAAAAATGATGGAGTACATTCGGTTCGGCGCCCTAATACTTGGTTGGACAGTAATAATGATATTTCTAGCCTTCCTAGCAGAATGGTTCTACAGGAAACTTATGGGCCACATACAGCATAGGGTCGGCCCCAAACTGGCAGGGCCTATTGGTATACTACAGCCGATAGCCGATTTCATAAAGCTTATGAACAAGGAAGAGATATCCCCCGAAGGAACTGACGATTTTTATGTTGATTTCCTTGCAGTGTTTGGAGTATGGCTAATGATATTTATGTCATTCCTAATACCCATAGTTCCATTCGGCGACTCTGATCCCCAAGGACTCATCAGTTTTAACGGTGATGCGATATTCCTGTTGGCGTTATTCGCCATGGCTAGCCTAATGTACATAATAACACCATATCTATTTAAGTCTCCATACCCAACAATTGGTGCAGGTAGGAGAGCTGAGCTATACTTATCCTATGAAATACCGATGTTTTTGGCGTTGGCATCTGTAGTTATTATTGCTGGTTCTGTTTCAATGTCTGATATAATCCAAATACCATTGGAGGAAATAAAGGGCATACCCGTGATAATACTATTATTACCAGCATTCATAGTCACACTCATTGGAGTTATGGCTAGGATAAAGAAGCTTCCCTTCGATATACCCGAGGCCAAAACGGAGCTTGCAGCTGGATGGGAAGCAGAGCTTTCGGGTAGAAGATTGGCTTTCTTCAACTTATTAACGGATCTAAAGCTTTTTGTAGGTTCAGCCGTGATTGTAACGTTCTTCCTAGGCGGCCCACTAGGCCCAATGCCATTCGCCGAGGGATGGTGGTGGTATGTTTTCTGGTTCCTATTAAAGACTTTCGCCGTAATATTTCTGATAACGTTGATAGCTGGATCTGTTGCTAGGTTTAGGATAGATCAGGTGCTTGAGCTTTTCTGGAGGAAGCTTATGCCGTTATCAATAATTCAAATATTTATAGTCTTATGGGCTATATGGTGAGTAATATGGATGCTGGTCTAATAGCTGTTATGTTGTTGGGTCTGTGTATGGTTGCATTGCTTATAATGTCTGTTTTTACCAAGAAACTTCATAGAATGCTCATATATTTCGCGCTAGCCAATGCTATACTGTTCGGAATACTATACATGTACGGAATGGCGATACTGGGATCACTAGTCCTTCTAGCGAACATTGGTGTTGTTGTTATACTTATATTCGTAGGCATGGTTGTTGGGGAGGTGGTTGAGGAATGAAGATAAGAGTAGCGGGCGGCATAATATTATGTGGGATATTGCTACTAGCATTCGCCGCTATGCTATATAAGATGCCCCAAATGTCCTTTGAGGCTAGGGAGGTAAGTTATAGTGAATTTAGAAGCGAGATATCCATAAACTATGACATATTACTACTAATCCTCTGTGTAATATTGAGTATTGTTATGGTGGCCTCGGTATTTGCGTTTAAAATATCTGAGAGTATCGGGGGTGAGAAATGATGAATGAGATAGTAATGCTACTAGGCCTATCATTTGCGGTACTGGCCATCGGGCTCCTCGGCCTAATCACCAGTAGGAATCTCATAAAGGTATTATTATCTGTAGAGATAATGTTCTTGGGTTCAATGATGGCGGTGGCTTTCTTATCACTCCTTTCCCCAACATCAGTGCTGGCACAGTTTATCGTGCTAATAATAGCGGCGATAGCAGCACTAGAAGAGGCGGTTGGCGTCGGCCTAATAATAATTACGAAGAAAGCAACGGGGAGAATTGATACAGAAGTACTAACAGAATTAAAGGGCTAGAATCCAGCGATCTAAGTTAAATATTTCAATACTATATACATTTCTTGATTGAAGCAAATTAAGGGAAGAATTTGGGGAATAGACAAATAAAGGGAATTCAGCTAGAGAGGATAGGGGGAGACGCGGATTTTATAGTTCTTCACAAGGATGGTGTGATCAGAGACGCATATTTTGTATCTAGGGCACCAATAAGAGGTTTCGAAAAGCTCATGATAGGAAAGAACCCTATCTTTGCTGTTGAAGCCTCGATGAGGATTTGTGGGATTTGTCACTCTGCTCATGGAATTGCCGCTGCAGAAGCAATTGAGGACGCGCTGGGAATAGCCCCGCCGCCGAACGGGATCATGTTGCGCGAAATGATAGGACTTCTGAACAGAATACAAAGTCACTTAGTACACCTAATCTTTATAGTGAGAGATCTCCTAAAGGAGAAATTGGTATGGGATGTTACGCTTGAGGGAATAAGACTACTGGGTGATGTTAGCCTCCTATTGTCCAGGTTTGGTGGCGCTCCGACACATCCACCATATATTGTTATTGGGGGAGTCCAGTGTCTTCCCAAGGAGAAACACTTAGAGGAATCCAAGAAAAAAATAAAGTCTGTTATAGAAAGACTTCTGAAGATAAAGGACATAATGTTTGATGAGGATAATTGGAGCGAAAAAGCCGAGATATTGTCGGGGATAAAGCATGAGCATGACTTCATGGCATCACACATATACTATGGGGATAGATACAACATAGATACAGAGGCCATAATAGTGCGGAATTATGTGGAGTATAGAGGAGATAATGTTCCAGAATCGGCAAAGAAAACAACATCATGTATAGCGTTATATAAAGGCAGGCCCGTAGAGGTTGGTCCACGTGCTCGACTCACGCTTTATGGAATATTTAGTGATAATTCATTGTTGGGGATCCAGAAGGCAAGGATTCTAGAGACAATAATGGCGGCGGAAAGAGTGTATGAAATACTCCAAGATATAGATGTAACAGAACCCTCCAAAACCGTAACACTCGTTCTAAGAAGAGGCAAGGGTGTTGGGGTCTATGAGGCTCCCCGGGGAACACTCGTACATTATGTAGAGATAAATAGGGAGGGAAGAATAGCCCGCCACAGAATTGTTGTGCCGACGATGTTCAACATACCAATAATAGAGAAATTGTCTGTGGGTCTTCCTGTAGAGGTAGCGGATGTGGTCCCGCGATTGTATGATCCATGCATTCCATGCTCTACCCACAAGATCGAGGTGAGGGAGAATGAAGCCTAGAATATTGATATATGACATTGGAGGATGCGAGGGCTGTCCACTATCTCTGCTTAGAGAATTACCAAAGCTAATGGAAAAAGCAGATATTTATTCGAGACATATTGGGAGTGTGGATATCGATGGTAATTATGATGTTACTATAATTACTGGGTCAGCATGCATAAATGAGGAGGAAATATTGGATACCCTAAAAAAGCTTAGAAAAAACTCTAGGATTATTGTTGCCTATGGTTCATGCGCCAGCGTGGGTAATATTACGCTCTTCTCTAGAGGAGGACAGGAACCAAGACCTGAGCATAGGACATTTCAACCTGTAACAAGTGTGATAGATGTAGACTATGCAATACCCGGTTGTCCCCCCGCACCAGCAAGCTTATTGACGTTGATCGATGCTCTGAGTACTGGCAAGGGCCCCCTGATAAAGGTATTCTCGGCGATAGCGGAGATTAAGAAGTTGAGCGGTTTTGATCTAATGGATGAAGTAGTATTGAGTGGACTATGTATTGGATGTGGTGCATGTATTGTTTCGTGCCCCACTCAAGCCCTGCAGATGATAGAGAAGAGGCCTGATCTTATTGTGGAGAAATGTATAAGGTGCGGAACTTGTTGTTCTCGTTGCCCCATTTTTATGCGCATACTTATCTATAAATTCAAGCCTAAGATCAAGCTCCTAAGTGAGACGGAGGTGAAATAGATTGAGTTTTATGGTAAGTAGGGAAAAACCATTGGGGGGTTTCATTTCGATTTATTTGGCTAGATCTGCGGATAAGGAGATCAGGGAAAAACGTTTGGCTGGTGGCGGTGCTGTGACATCGATATTAATATATCTCGTTGAAGATGGTATTGTTGATGGTGTAGTTGTTGCCAAAAAGAAGAAGGGTCTAGAAGGGGAGATTGTAGTTGCTAGGACAAGAGAGGAAATAATGAAGGTCGCGGGATCTAAGTGGAGTGTCCTACCATTTACAGCAAAACTGAGGGAGAGCTTGATTGAGGAAGAACTTAGACATCTAGCCATTGTGAGTCTCCCATGCCAAGCCCAATTCCTCCGACAAATGCAGCTGTATCCGTTGCTCGAAACGGACTTTAGTAAGAAGATTAGAGTAATCATAAGTCTATTCTGTATGGGTACCTATGCTACTGAGGCATTTATACATTTCCTAGCCAAGGTTTATGGAATGCGGACAGACGAAATAATGGATATTCACCTCAAGGGCGAGAACATATATATAACGACGACAGAGGGGGAAAAAGTAATACCTACATCCCAGATACTGCCATATATGCAACTTGGTTGTCTAATCTGTCCTGACTATACAGGAATTTTTTCGGATATCTCCGCAGGAATAAGTGAAAATTATCCAAAATACACAATACTAATATCAAGAAATAATGACTCAGAAGAAATAATAAGGGCGGCTCAAGAGAAGGGATACATCGAGCTGAAGAGAGGCACGCATGCATTACTAGAAGAAGTGGAGCTAAGGGCTCAAGCAAAACTAATGCGGGCAGTAAAATACGCCAGTATAGTCCTATGAAACCAATTCCTTAGGATCGATAGGAGGAAGAAACCCTTATAGTTCCTGAGGATAGGTGATGATTACTTCAAATTTTCATTTTTGGCATTTCTCACAGACGAAAGTTCTTCTCTTGTGTGGTTCTTGTCTATAATATCTTATTGGGCCTCCACAAATCCTACATCTCTTTTTAAACTTATTATAGACATACAGTATGGGGCCTATTCTCTCCCCATTTAGCTTTCTCCTTAGGAACTCATGGGAAAGTTCTTCTGCTATCTTGACTATTTTCTTTACCTCGGAAAGGGAGAGATCTCTGACATATCTCTCCGGATGAACACCCGCCCTAAAGAGGATTTCGTTCCTAAGGATATTTCCTATTCCAGCAATAACTCCTTGGTCCAGTAAAACTACCCCTATTTTCTCTCTCTATGTTTTAGTATGAGTCTAGTAGCCCTATCAGGATTCCAGTCATCCCTTAAAGGATCCTCCCCCAAGGTTCTCTTTAGGTTGTTGATGATGTTGGATTTATAGTCAATTTCAACAATCGGCGCATTATACACTACTACCCTCCTACTTTGGAACTGGAGAGAAAGTCTAACTAGTCTCTCTGGTTTTGCTAGGGGCTCGTCTGGCTTATATATGTGAATCGTACCATACATCATTAAATGAATCCTAATTGCGTATGGGCCAAACAATAGGAGGATATTTTTTCCATATGTATCAACCCCCCTGAGTATTCTACCAACGAGTCCTTCTGGATTTATTTTCGCTCTCCTTGTCCGTGTAAAAACCTCAAGTACGCGTTCCCCTCCCACAGCCCTATATATAAATATTGCCCTCGCTCTTGCCGATGGCCCCTCCGTCACCTAGACACCGACAAGTATTTTTGGACATCAAATCTGGTTATATCCCTATGAATGCATAATCATTAGATTTCTGAAGGATTACAGGATTCCCTATAAGAATATGATGTTCAAAATGCATAGTGCCCCACGTATTCTAAGCGTTTTGATAGGGGGTTAACCTCGTATCCTAAGCTTTCTATTGCCGTTAAGCCCAGAACTTCTGCATCGTTTTTTTCGGCAAACACTACTATTATTGGTGCTTCATGATTCTCATACCTTATTTCCGCGAATCCTATATCCCTCTCAACCTCCCGTCCATCGATAGATCTTATTTTTATTCTGCTTCTCGTTTCTATACCAATCTTTTCCAGTCTCTCTTTTCTAATCCATGTAAGTGTCGATCCAGTATCGGCTAAGAGTCTCACATTGATCGATCTACCATTTTTTGGGTTAATTATTTCGACATCCACAACTACCTTGCCCATATCCCTATCCCCCTATATTTTAATTGTTTCTTTGTAAATTATATTTCCTTCCTTTTGTTGTGTCGAGAGACAAGATGATGAACTATCGCTCGATCAACTACCCATGTTATACATTCTCAGAAGCTTTTAGAAAATGGAGTCCAACGCTAATTTCTTTTGTTAGTTATAGGAATTGTCAAGACTACTGTCACGGAGTATTCAAAATATTAATCTGATTTTTCATTTTTTAGTGTCGTTTCGGTGAGACGTCATGTCGAGTATTTTGGAGGAGCTTCTAAGATCAAAGAACCTGCCCGAGGGAGCAATAGATTTGTATCTTAGTTGTCTCGGATTGGGGCCGATGTCTTTGGCAGAGCTAAGTATGGCTCTGAACAGGCCACTGGATTCTGTTGAGAGTGCCATGGCTGTCTTGGTTAGGGAGGGTTTTGCCAGAGAAATTGAGGGGACGCCGCCTAGGTATGAAATTATCCCCCCATATAAATTGTTTATAGATCAGCTTGCCGAGTTTAAGGCGAAGTTTGAGGAGTTTGAGGGAAAGATAAAGAAGTCCATTGAAGACAGCATTGATGTTCTTAATGAGAGTGTTAAATCCTTCAATTCGTCTATGATCTCGGCCGTTAACGAGGGGCTTACGAATATATCATCAAATGTAGAGACCATGCTTGACAACATATCCAATATAATTGGAGTACAGGTAAAGAATATTGCCGAGTTTATAGGTAAGACGGTCTCAGACCTGACCGAAAACTTTTCAAAACAATCGGAAAATCTCAAAAATAATCTAGAAAAACAACTCAGTGATACACTGTCCTCCATGAGTGAAAGAGTAACAAAATTTAATGAATCCATGATGAATGAGACACAGAATATAGCGAAAAAGCTGGAGAATGAACTCAATCTATTAATCACCTTTATATCTAAAGAACTAAGCGATGTTACACTATCTACATCAGAGAGTCTCGAATCATTCACAAAGGAAGCATCCGAGAGCCTAGAGAAAGCACTATCAGATGTTGAGAAGAACATTGGAGACTTCACCAATACCGTTACAGAAACCATAACTAGTGCCGTGAATGAGATAAGCAATCAAGTTACAGGAGCGATCGAGGGCCTAACAAAAACAATGGGAGAATTTATGGAAAATATTATTAGCCAGGTGAATTCTATACAGGAAACATTTATAAAGATACAGCAAATGCTACAGGAAGCTTTGACTGGTGCCTCATCTCAAATTCAAACAACAACACAAACCGTCGCCTCCGGGGTCGAGCAACTTAGGAACAATATTGAACAGAGCTTCGGTGAAATAACGAAAAATATGACAGAGAACTTCTCAAGGATGAACGAATCCATCAAGAAGCAGTTAGACTCAATGTTGTCTAGCCTTAGGGAGGCCACAAAGAGGATAACACAAGAATTTACGAACCAGCTTTCTACTAGAGCATCAGAACTCGTAAGCAACCTTAACAATGCGAAGGAGACAACGACGAATAGAGTGTCAGAGAAATTTTCGGAGATAAAAAATTCTATGATAGAATCTGTGAATTCTTTCTCTTCATCCGTCAAGGAATCCTCAGATAGATTCATGGCGAGCCTAACAGAGTTAAACAATAACATCGTGTCCAGTGTATCGGATCAAATAAGGAATATGGGTGATGCCCTACAAAAACTTAAGGATGATGTGGATTCATCGCTAAATAAAACCATAGAAGATACTACCAACGACCTAAATAGGCTGAGGGAAGAAACAATAAACTCCATGAAAGCCAACATCGAAGATGCATTAAATACAATCTCGAATACCGTGGAGACAGAATCAAAAAAACTCAGCGAGGGGGTCAGACAAACATTCTCGGAGGCAACACTAGGACAACTCAGAAAAATGCTTAAGGGCTTTGAAGAATCACTAGACATAATGCTCAAGCTATACGAGGAAACAGTCCAAAGATCAATGCCGGCAAAACGCGTAATATGGACAGTTCATGGAATAAGCGGTGTATATGCACACATTAAGGACATGCTAACCAGGGCAAAATCATTTGTTATACTAGTAGTCCCATCTATGGATCGTGTTCCAGTCGACAGAATATCGGCACTAAGAGGAATGGTCCGTGCACAGATAGTAGCTGGATTCAACCCCACGAGTCCAACACACGCAAGAATAGTAAACCAGCTAAGAGCCCGCAAAGGAGTCTTGGTTAGAAGCTACCCAGAGGGCGATGTTATTGGGTGCGTTGTAGATGGAAAAGAGGCAATCCTCGCGGTAATGCCTCCAGAGGGAGGAGCAGAAGTATATGGTATAGCATCATCCGATCCTGATTGGGTACGTACACTTCAAGGTTTCCTTTCATACATGTGGACGAGAGCAAGGGAGGTATAGGTTTACTTACTCTTCATTTTTGTTTTATTGTTTTGGACGCATGAGAAGCTGGGTTGGAGAATCTCTAGCCGTTTTATAGTAGCACGGTTAGTACTTTGATAATTCTATGTTTTTTCAGATGAATTCGTAGATTCAAGGAATCCATATTTAGTCTACCCAGAATTGCTAATGCATCTTCAACATTCAGTAATTCACGCAGGTTCTTCCTTACTTTTCCAAAGATCATACGTAACGAGAATTCCTGGGGAGAAGCTCTGCAGAAGCATTCACGATAAGAAATCAAACATGTGGGGTAGGGGTCTCCCTCGGGGCCGTATGTGTTATTGAAAAGGATATACTAATATTGTCTTGTCTCCAATTATTAAAGTAGTGACTATATAAACTAAAGTTTGCGGGGCGGCTCTATGGATATAAGAGATGAGCTAAGAGATATAAAGGAGAAGCTAAGGACAATAAAGATAATGATTCTGTCGTTGGAAAACAGGATAGAGAAAATAGAGAAACAATTAACTGCAAAAGAGACACTACAGCAAAAAATCCAACAACCCAAAAAACCAATCCCCCCGCCACCAATTTCAGAATCAGCAAAAGAGCTATTGAGGGAAAAACCAGTCCTCAAGAAAAAGGTAGAAGTCCCAAGAAAAACACATACAAAGATAACTACTCTCAAAGAACAAAAACCGTCTCCTATAAAAGCACTAGAGCCCGCTAAACCTAAGGAGAGTATAGAGAAGCCCACAGAAAAAACTGGGAGCTCAAGTATAGAGATGTTTCTCGGCGGCTCTCTATTCCTAAGATTTGGACTACTATTTCTAATAATAGCATCCATAACCTTTAGCTATTGGCTCTACATAGAAGTAATCCTCAAGTTATCTATAATACAAAAAATACTCCTAGCCTATTCCATAGGAACAATCACAACAACGATCGGAATAAAAACTCTGATGGAGAAAAACAAATGGTTTGGAGAAAGTCTAGCTGGGGCGGGAATGGCATCTTTGGTTGGAGTATCAATTATGTCGTACCATATGGAGGTACTGAACAAAAACATTTTTGGAGTAACACTCTTCGGATTACTAATTATATGTATCTCGCTAGCAAAGAGATTTAGATCGCTTGCGCTTCTATTGGAAGCCGTGATGGGCTCGATTTTGGCTGGGTTCTTCATAGCCTGGATGTATCCAAGCAGACCCTATGCACAATTATACATGATGATGCTCTTCGTCATGATGTTTAACAGAGTAAGCGAGAAGATGAGGACGGGGGCCTGGTTTATATCCTCAGCATACTCACTATTGTTTTTTATTTCCTTGCTCCAATGGCTCTCCATGCAGACTCACCCCATTATACCCTTGGATCTTCAAGTCGTATCATTATCCGGTCCATCAATAATATACCTCTTCTACAGCACGCAGAAGATTGACAGAAGACTAAACACTATTGGTTTTCAAGCCCTAGCGGTAGCAGTATACATACTTTTCAATATTCCTCTATGGATATTCTACATTTTTATTGTTGCTATACTAATTGGGAATTCCATAATCGCATATAGAAGCTCCATAAGCCCAGAGCCTAAAAATATGGCTATGGAATTAGCACTATGGTTCCTATTTTTCATCGCGCTAGCTACTCAGGGCCTCATTATTGATAAAATTGGGGCGCCTCTACTTATGATATCCACATTTTTAATGATTGGAAAAGTGCATTGGGGATGCAAACATGTTGCAGAAAGGGTTGGTTGGGAGGATGTAAAATCTGTACTATTCACTTTAATGTTGTTAGTATACCTCATGAACACGCTGACGATACTCTTCACGATAATAGAAGAATATGTAGAGTTGATTCTGCTCGTCCAGTATCTCTCCATTTTCCTAATAGCATATCCAGATGCCACAAATGTTGGAGAAAGCACAAGAACATATACTCTAAAATCCCTTGGGGCCATATCCTACATATTGGCTACGGTGATATATCCGATAAATCCATTACTAGAGCTACCATCCATCTACATACTGGGGACGATAGAGCACCTATCCTTAATCACCAAGTCTAAGGGGGAGAATGGTAGAGGGATTGGTTTTCATGGGTTTGTAATATTTTTAGGGACAATAATAATTACGCTCAGGGTATACCTGAGCATACTAGCATACTTACTACCCGCATATTTTATCCTCTCCACAATCACGCTAGATCGATTATCCATTAGGAAAAACCTAAAGATCGGAGAAGAAGCATTGTTGATCCGCATAGTTTATCCATGCATCCTACAGGGGATCCTCAATATACTCGCTAGGGACTTAGTCTACCTAAATATTGCGATGATGGTAGCAATATACTTAGCAACGATAATAACCACCAAAAACATATCACTACCGTACTTCTTATGCATCTACCTCGGATCAATAACCTACTACATTATAGAAGGGACAAAGTCAAGCCTACTATATCTCTTCTACCTAATAACCGTAGCAATTTCAGGCTCTATTATCCAAAGAAGAAGAAATACTATATGGAAAGAAACATATTACTATGCCATAATCCCCGCGATTGTCCTAGCCCTCAACTCTATACATGTCCATGAACTATATCTCGTGGCCCTAACAACACTATCGTTCTCTTTTTCACATCAAATAATCCCGGCCGAGAATAGGAACATGATCCACAATTCTATCTCGATATACACAGCACTGAGTATCTACAAGATGCTCTCAAAAACAATAATCATAAGTATCTTGGGTACAAGCATAGACTACTTCGTCCTATTGTTCCTCACAGTATACACATTCTTTACCGCATTATCCATGGTACTACAGTCGATAGGAACAATAAACGCCAACATGATAATCTTTCCATTCATCGTAATCCTACTATTCAAAAAAATGGAGATCTATGACATATTCTATCTAGTCGAGGGAATTGTCATAATAACATCCTTAGCGCTCTATAAACTTAGGGGTTTAAGGGAGAAAAAATCCGAGGACATAATGTTGGAGATATTGCTTCTCCTAACGTATTCCTCGGTAACGGCGATACTATGCTCCAAAAACATCTACACATCATTCATCATATATACCGGGGCGATGATTCTGCTCTACTACAAAAATGTGTTTTTCCAAGAGACATCCCCTCTCTATGTCCTTGCATCGCATATAATAGTAATGTCTGCAATTCTCACATTAACCACGAGCATATATCTGATCGCAGCCATGGGATATTCAAACACGATAATATTAACACTCCTAAATAAGAAACTTAGACACTCGAAAGAAATAACCTTAAACCTATTCCCAATGGAACTAGTGTTACTATCATATATTTCGACAATAGAAACAATCAACACAATGCTAATACCAACAACACTCATAATCCAGCTCATCGTTACTCAGAAAATATATCCAAGCATAACATGTATAACAACAATGTTCTCTTACACAACCATTGCGACAATTGAAGCAGCACCGATATTTACAACCTACACGCTTATAATCCTAGCGCCACTAGCACTATATGCATATAGAACAAACCCCAACGTGGTTCTATTAGATGCACCCAGTATGCTCTACGCGATAACCCACATGGGGATGTCCCCCTATTTACTTCTACTACTACCCACAATGATATACATCATGGACATACGGAAGGATTTATTCCTCTCCCCTAAGAGTACGACATACATGGTTGTGAAATCATTGATACAATACTTTGTAATTGCTATATGTGTGGGAGTAGTAACCTATATTACAAAAACAGTAATTTCCTACTGGCCACTAGTATATCTGGCTGGACTAAGCATGGCATCTTGGATTATAGACAAGAAATATAGGATAGAAAAGTATTCTCTCTATACAATATATGGGGTGCTGACGCTGATCCCCATGATATTCTACCAATATGGCCTCAGGATAGAAACAACAGTAATACTGGCAATCATGGGGTTCCTATCAATATACGGGGGAGTGATAAGCCAAAGAAAAAACATACGCATAACAGGAATAATAACACTAATGGCGTCACTAACAAAGGGAACATACGACGTAATAGTCCAGATAAAAACATTACAGATATCAATAATGCTAAAAATAACGGCGAGCCTAATGATACTCGGCTTACTACTAATAGCGACATCATACCTATACCTAAAACTCTACAAACAAATATAATCAAAATAGATATTACAAGAAAAAGAGCACGTAGATGATAAGTATCGGCCAGATATTCGCCACACGCAAGAAAGCTTGTGACAACTTAGTATGGTCTATACAAGGCCATATCTTGAGGAGACATTCCAAAAGAACCCGAATGCAAAGATAACGCTAATAGAGATCTAGAAACGTGGGGACACATACGGGAGAGGGTATTATGAGCTTGCTAGATTTATAGGTAAAAGATTCGAGGAAATGTTTCAGGGATTCTCTTATATTATAATGGAGATTTCTACCGAAACGCCCAGAAGAAAAAGCACAACGTATAATGGATATAGTTGAGCAATAGGGATAGTGTTGGAAAACATTAGATCAAATCTATTAATTTTTCCCATAATGACATTTTGAATCTGTATTTTGGAGGCTATGTGATGTCTTATTTTTCATTTATTGGTTTGTTCTTTAATGTTGGATATCATATTATTTTTGGTGTTTAGTGTGATCAAGAAACTTTTGATTAGGAATTTTAAATCTATTGTGTCGGTGGAAATTGATTGCAAACGATTAAACATTTTGATTGGCCCCCCAAATTCGGGGAAGTCTAATATTCTGGAGGCCATAGGCTTGCTTTCGTATGTGGGGCATCCACGATTCCCAAAGATTTTCCTTAGGACGAACATGATTAGAGATTTATTTTATGATAGAGATATCTCTCGTGAGCTCCTCGTCCGAGCGGATGAGTATGAGTTTCAGGCAGTATTGAAGAACGAGCATATAGGGGTTAGTATATCTCCTAGTGATGAAATATCGGTAGCACACATTTATCCCGAGTCATTACCGTCATTAAAAAGTGAGGACTTCCGTATCTTCAGATTCTACAGATTTAGGGGGGTTGGAACGAAGACCGCTCCAATGGACTATCTTCTTCCACCAGATGGCGAGAATATGTTGGGGATGCTTTTATCTAATACGTCCTTAAGAAAGTTTGCGGGCTCTCTTTTTGGGGAGTTTGGCTATACATTGGTGTTAAAGCCTGATGAAAGTAGGATTGAGATTATGAAGATTGTTGATGGGGTCGCGATAACTTTTGGTCTGGGTTTGGTATCGGATACTTTGCTTAGGATCTTGTTTAATTTTGCTATAATTCTAACAAATCGTGGCTCCGTAATAGCTATTGAGGAGCCTGAGACCCATGCTTTTCCATTTTATGTTAAGTTGCTGGCCGAGAGCATAGCTATGGATGATAAGAATCAATATTTCATATCTACGCATAACCCATACTTCGCTATATCCTTAATCGAGAAGTCGCCGACAAGCGATATAAATGTCATTGTTGTGGAATATAAGGATTATCAGACTAGGGTGAATATAGTTGCCCCAGACAAACTTTCAGAAATCCTCGACTTAGGTGGCGATATATTCTTCAACCTAGAAAAATTAACTAGGTAATCCATTTGTTTTATATAGAATGCTATGCTGACGAAGCCTTAATCAGTTTTATATTACATAAACTTAAACTGAGGGTAATGTTAATACATGCTGGCAATAAAAGTGGAGTTCTTAAAGAACTTTCGAAAAGAAAGGCCTTTGGGCTTGTTGACGAAGACCCTATGGCGCCCCAAGGTATCGTAACAAAAGATTTTCACGAGGAAATAGTAGATGAGATTCTCCAAGTTAAAATACATAGAAATAGCCGCGGTTCTCACTTGATTGTTCTATGCCCTCGTTTAGAGGATTGGTTATTGAGAATATGTAGGCTAAGTAAGGTTGATATTAGCAAGTATAGTCTTCCTAGAGAACCAAGAGAACTCCATAAAGTCATAAACCAAAAGAGAAGAAATCTAGAAACACTACTAGAAGCTCTCCATAGCAAGTCCGAAATCTTTCTGAAATTCATCGCATTACTTAACAGAATCATATCAAGGGATTAATATTTTAGCTCCCTGTCATTTATTTGTATTGTTTTTCATGCATTAGCCTATGCTGATTTAGGGGCATCCAAATGCGGAGAATGAAGACACATCATGAGGCTACTAGATCAAAAAATAAAATAAGGTACTGAGAGATTGACATGCAGTTTTCCAGTATTGTTGTACATATAAGAGAGGAATTTAGCGTCGGTGGACTTAACTAAGAGATTAAAATGGTGCAGATAAAATTGTGATATGATCGTTAAACATAGATTCATTTCTAGTTGATTACAGAGCTCTGCATACCCCTTGCCTCCTTAAATAGTGAGGCGTAACCTTTTCTATGGGGAATATATATGTTTGGTGACTATCATGCTGGGGGATCTTTCATGTGTCCCCAAGAGGCTTAGAACCTATCTTTCCCTCATGGATGCCATACATCTCGCAAGATTTTACATAGTCCAATATCCGAGGAAGAAGCTAGAGAAATATATGGGTAATCTTGATAAAAAAACTGTCATAGAGCTATACTTGATTTCGAGAGATTTTATAGAACTATTCGATGGAAAGGATTATGTTGACTTTAAATCACTCGTCTGTTCTATCGAGAAGTTTCTCAGAAATGGACAGCTCAGGGCTTGCCACTGTGTGGAATTAAGCGAAATAATAGACTCTGGAAAATCACTTTTGGAGATGCTGCTCGATGAAACAACCAGTCTTAATACTAGGCTACAAATCGTAGATATAATCTGTGAGCAGTTCTCTGAGGGTGAGCTTCTAAATATAAAAAATAGCAAAATCTTTAAAGCCATTGCAAGGACTATGAAACAAAAATTAGGAATGATAGGCTTCGCAGAAAACAACCCCATACATATCGCGAATGTGCTCTTTGCCAAGCTTAATGAAAGCTATAAGCGGGCAGTTGGACTAAAATATGAGGATCTATGTGTTCTTAGAGAAATACTAAAAAGTGTTGATAGGCATCTGTGGCTAGGAATAGAGCTACTTACTTTAAGAGTTAGCGAGTTTGTAAGCATAAAGGATAGGGACAAAATAATTTTGGAGGCAAAAAGAAGGATTATTGAGAAAGCAAAGAAAATAGGGCTTGATTTAGATATGGACGACAGCTTTGAGAGAATGAGGGAAAAAATGGTGAACCAGCTAAGAAACAAGATTAAAATAAAAGTGAAGAACGAATTTTTTAGCGAAATACACCGGATCCCCCTAGATGACATCGAGGAAAGGAAAGATGAATTAATCTGGAACATCGTTGACTGGATATTCTCCGATGGGAGCGATGAGGATCATGTTCCTTCACTAGTGCTTGAGGTCGACCCAAAACCATTCGATACATACTGTCCCATATGTAAGAATTTTGTGGAGGGATCTGATTACCTATATAACGTAGCATTTCCCGATGATTATTATGCGTATTGGGTAGCCAACCTAGTTAAACATTATCGACACGAGCACATATCATACTATAACAGAACGATGAGAAGTTGGTCCTATGCGGAGAGGAACCCAGAATATATGAAGCTTGGATATGAAGAATACAAAAAACTCGTGAATAACAGAGCCAAAAGACAAATAATACGGGCAATACTAAAAGACAAAAACCTCACAAGCGAATGTAAGAAAAAACTAATAAAGGCAATACTAAAGCTAAAATATAACGACGCAAAAACGATAGAGCTTGTGAACAAAATGTTGGGGGAATTGGCGAAAATTTAAAGCAAGAACAGTCCCCCCATATTTCGTAGCATAAACAATGATATACGGTGTATTCTTGCGTGATTTTCATGATTGTGAGTTTCTGTATTTTTGTCTCTATATTTTATGAGTCCCTCGTGTGGAAACCTCGGAAGTCTTTTAAGGTCGATATGGCTATTTTTTATGGGTGAGCCCAATGTTGGATGAAGACTTGGCAATCAAAGCGTTAGATATGGCATTATCCAAGAATGTTGATTATGCAGAGATTAGAATACAACTAGACGATGAGGAATCCGTATACATGAGATCTGGAATTGTTGAGGCTTATGGTCTCTCCATTAGTGGTGGTATGTCGGTCAGAGTACTCAAGAATGGTGCCTTTGGCTTTAGCTCAACCGACAAACTAGACAATGAGACCATAACCCGTGCAGTCGAGGAGGCAGTAAAGTTGGCGGAGATTCAAAAGAGAGGATCGGCAAGCCTTAGTGAGGAGCCTAGCTACTGCGTTAGGTACGAGTTAAAACCACGGAAATATGCTTTTGAAGTATCGCTGGAAGAGAAGATTGGCATACTCAATGATTTGGACAAGCTGATTCGGTCGCTTGAGGATGAGGTCAAGATACCATACAGGAATTTAGGGGTATTCATCCTATCCACAGAGAAGATATATGTTAACTCCGATGGTACGATGGTTAGGAGTTCTGTCCCTAGAATGATGTTGATGTGCTATTATGTCCTATCATATAAAGATCGAACAATTACACGCCATATATCAATTGGTGGTGCTGTTGGGTGGGAGGGAATAAAAATATGGAAGCCGCATGATGCTCTAAAATCGGATGTAGAGGCACTTATAAATGTGATTAAAAACGCCGTGGCCCTTAAGACAGATACCTATGATGTTGTCCTTGGCCCAGAAGTTAGTGGTTTAGCGACTCACGAATCTTGTGGACATCCATTCGAGCTTGATAGGATTATGGGTAGGGAGGGCGCCCAGGCTGGCGAATCCTACGCGACGGTGGATCTTTTAGGTAAGAGGATTGCGAGTGATGTGGTCACGATTATAGATGATCCAACATTGCCGAATTCATATGGTTTTTATCTTTATGATGATGAGGGAGTCAGGGCAAGACCTAGATATTTGATATTGAAGGGTATTATTAATGAGTTTCTAATGAACAGGGAATATGCGGCAAAGCTCAACATGTCGAGTAATGCCGCGGCTCGAGCATCAGAATATAACAAAGAGCCAATAATCCGGATGGCAAACACATATATCGCGCCGGGTGATTATGAATTTGAAGAACTGATAAGCGACATAAAGAAGGGGATTTACATTAAGACTTTTGGTGAATGGAACATAGACGATCGCAGGTATAATCAGAGATATATAGGACAGGAAGCATATCTAATCGAAAATGGTGAATTGAAAACTCCTGTTTGGCGCCCAATATTTGAAATTACAACACCAAAGTATTATAGCAGTATTGACGCCATGGATAAAAACCTAGAGTTCCAACCCGCAACGTGCGGTAAGGGCGACCCATCCCAAGGGGTTCCTGTCTTTACTGGCGGACCTAATGTTAGGCTTAGAAATGTAAGGGTTCTGTTCTGAGGTGATGTATGGTGGAGGAGCTAGACATTGCTAAGAATATTCTTGAGAAAATAGAAAAAATCGCTGAATCTGGTGCTGTTGTTGTAAACAGGAAGACGAGTAGGCAGGCTAGGTTTTCGGTAAATAAGATAGATGCCGTGAAATCATGGGAGGAGATTACGGTCGCTATTCTTGTTGAAAAGGAAAAGAAAATGCTGATATATGACTTATCCTTCAAGGCCCTAGACAGAATTGACGAACTAATAGGCAAGATTGCAGATGCACTTAAGGTTGTTCCGCCGAAACCATATTATGCTCCACTTCCAAGGCCAGCAGAGAAATACCCCACGATCCCTAATACATATGACAAAGAGACTGTGGAGAAGCCTGAGAAGATTGTTGACTTGGCATATAAAGCCATTGATTATGGACTAGCGGAGGGCGTCAAAAAAGTAGCTGGCGCCATATATACGAATGCATATCATTATGCCTTGGTTACATCCTCGGGTTTTGAGGGTAAACACGGATATACAAATACGTATATCGATGTTAGGGCATTCAACAATGGAACTCAAACAGGACATGCGTCCATGGCCTCAAGAAAAATCTCTAATATTGATCCAAAGAGAGTAAGTGAGAAAGCAGCCTACTATGCCAAACTCTCAAGAGACCCGAAGAAGATTGAGGCGGGAGAATATACCACAATCTTTACTGCGGATGCCGTCGCATCCATACTAAACTTTGTAGGCATGATGGCCTCGGGCTTCGCGGTGGTCGCGGGATATAGCTCCTTTGTCCAAAAACTCGGCCAGTCAGTCGCATCAGAAATCTTCTCCCTTAGGGATGATCCACACTACGAGGATAGCTTTCATCCAGTCTCCTTTGATGATGAGGGGGTACCAACAAGAAATAACATAATAATCAACAACGGAAAATTGAAGGGATATCTCCACAACAGAATCACTGCTTTACTACTGAATGCTGAGCACACTGGAAATGCTGGATGGGTGTTTCCTCACCCATGGAACCTAATCGTAGAACCAGGAGATTCCAGCGAAGAAGAGATGATCAGTGAAATGAAAGAAGGGCTTCTCATTGGAAATGTTACATATATCAGATTCCAAGACTATATCAAGGGAGATTTCTCGGGGATAGTAAGGGACGGCGTTTTATTCATCAAAAACGGAGAAATTGTCCATGCTGTCAAAGAACTTAGACTGAGTGACAATATTATTCGATGGCTCCAGAACATAGTGGCTATAGGCAAAGAAACCCGACAAATATATCACTGGTGGCTAGAGTCCAAAACACCTGTAGTTGCCTCCCCCATAACTGTAAAGGCAACAAGATATACTCTGGCGTGGAGCTAAAATAATCTCTTTTTAATGAGTTCGTTTATCAGAGTTTTTTATCTTATCAATATATCCTACTCTTTTTTGCTAGCAATAATAGTACCACAGTCCCCAGTACCTTAAGTCCTAGACGCTCTGCAAGGAGTCCGGCACCCCTTTCATCTAACAATATAAGATCTACATTCAGTTCTCTTGCAAGAACAATAGACTCCGCTTTCCCCCTCTCTATCTTTGTGAATATATTTACAAGATCCTTATCTCTAATCTCAACGACTTTTATGAAGTCAGCATCTTATTTTTCATATCCCTCTTTTTCTAGAACTAAGATCTCATTCATAACTTTTGGCGGGATATATATTGTCCCAAGAATCTCCTTTATTAGATCGAGAAGACATATCTTTGCTAGGGCTATTACTGTTGTGGCGTTTGATACGACCTTCACTAATTATCTCCTCGACGACCTTATCATCCTTTTCAAGCTCCTCAAGGTCATACCTTATTGGGTATACCAGCTTTGCCCAACTCTTCCAGAAATTCCCACCTAGACAAACCAGCGTTTCTTCTTGCTTGAGCAAATGTCGCTATTCCCTTGGCATACAGGCTTAATGCGAGCTCCAGTTTTATGCGTCTCTCGAGCTCTTTTGGAGGAATCCTTATCGACTTTAGCACTTCAATAGTAACACTTACACAATCAGACAAACACAACACCAAAACAAGCTCTTACACCACAAAGATAAATACAAATATTAGAAAAAGAGCCGATAAAAAGGACAATAAAAAAGCTTTAGTGTCGCTTCGCGACCATACACACCCACTGCTTACTTTTTC
>CAZWPQ010000029.1:0-27510 GCA_964636085.1 uncultured Nitrososphaerota archaeon | reverse complement strand
CAAAATATTAATTCTAAGTGTTGTTTTTTCGTGATGACTATATCATCCATATTAACGGATTGATGAAAGAACAGTTTATCCTATCTAGAAAACTCATATGGGATCGTAAGATGCATGATACTCTATATGGTTTGTTCAATGTGTGCTTTTTTATTCCTCAATTTTATTCATGTTCTACGGTAGTATGTTATGGAGATTAAAAAAGTTATTGTTACTAGAAGATACCAAATAACGATCCCTAAAGGTGTTAGGGGAGAAACTGGGCATAAAAATAGGCGATAGATTGTTAGTAGAAGTAGATGGGGATAGGATCGTGATTAAACCTATAAACTATAGAAAGATGCTAGAAGGTCTTGCAACGATAGCTAATCGTATCCTTGGTTGACTAAAAAGGATTAATGCGGTGAAGCTTGTTGAAGAAAACCTTGAGAGGGAAGCGAGTGCTTATTGACACAAACATCTATGTTTACGTGGCGATAATCACCCGGAATTCCTCGACAAGTGTTATAAAGTTCTCCAAATGCTCATGGGTGAAGAGTAGGAGGGGATATGGCTCGAAATTTATCCTCTTCGAGCTCTTTGGGCATTATCAAAAATAAATCCCATAGTAGCCTATGAAGCATCATAGCATTATCTCAACTTACCCCTAAAAAGTTTAGATATGGATAGGGAAGCCCTTGAGATTGCGAGGGATATTGCGATAAAATCTAGAGTTACCTATGACACGGTTCACGTTGCTATGGTGATGAGAAATAATATAGCAACAATAATAACTAAATGTTTATGGGATTGGCTTAGGATTCAGAATAGCTGGGCTGGGTGGCTGAGGAACATAGGCTCGACGTGGGAATGCTTGAGTTTTTGGTTCCAAGTACAGATCTCTAAAAGTGCGAAGTCATAAATATCTAGACCGATATAGTATGTGCAGTGAAAATGGCTGGGAAGAGTTGTCGTTCGAGGATTCCTGAGGGAGATTAGTGTGGTCTAGGTCGATTATTTATGTGTTCAGATCTAAGGGTTATTGGTTATATGGTTGAGTGAAACAGCATCTATGGTTGGCGGGGTACAATGAAGCGGAAAGAAACCATAATTGAGGCCATGGTGTATGTACAAGAGTCCTAATTGAGACTGGTAAATTTTATATTATATCTATAGTTATTTAATATATTCTTAATATAGGCCATGTCTTCGATATAGGGGGTACATATGAGTGATGAGGTATTCGTTGTTTCTGACCCAGAAATTTGCCATGGAAAGCCTGTGATTAGGGGGACAAGGGTTCCAGTAAGCGTAATAATTGGGATGTTGAAGAATGGCTATACCCCGAAGCAGGTTCATGAGGAATACCCATCGGTCTCACTCCATATAATCGAGACCATATACAAGAAACTGAAAAAGGGGGAGAAACTATTGGCGGAGGTAAAGGTTTCCTAGCATGTATATTATCGCCGACGAAAATGTACCTAGAGTAATAGTCAGATATCTCCGAGGAATCGGTCATCATGTAATGTTTATAGCGGAAGATCCGTCGCTTAGAGGCATAAAAAATAAAGAACTCCTAAAGCTTGCGAAAGAGAAACAAGCTGTTCTCTTGACATGCGACTCCGACTTTCTAAGATACATTAATATCCATCCAATAATATATTTGGAGCAATTAAATGACCCAAAAAATATGCTCGAGCTCGTCAAGTCACAATTTAGTAAAGCCCTAGAGATAGCCACCAAAAATAATACGACCATAGCTATAAAGAGAGAATAATCACTACTAGAAGATCATGCAACAATACTGCGGATATTTCGACACCCAGACGCCAAGTGTTAATGATTGGGGTTTAAAAATGATATCTCTCTTACTTTCATCAGGGTTTTCTAGGTCGTATGTTTGGGGTTTTCTCCCCCTATAATATATAAAAAATACGCTTTTAAACCAATGGTGGTGCCAAGTCTAGCCTCCGTGTTGTAGGAGCCTGTTACTCTAAACCAATGCACTTTCACGACCTATCCCTATTTAGGAGTTTTAGGGGTTAAGTCTCCACTATAATGTCTCATATGATTCCCTTATCTTGACTTGAAGGAGCATTTGATAAACAACTACTTTTATCATTAGAATGAGGATTGGTGATGGGAAAAATTAGAGAAAGAAAGAAGATGTCTCCATTATTGCAAAAAATCTAAGTGAAATGAATGTTACTAGAAATGTTAATAATGTCCCCAGCAGAATGTCTGCATTGAATCGAGATACGAATGTCCAATATTCACCCGTTGTTAGGTCTTCAATTTTTCCTTTCAAAGATGTACCTTGTAAGATACCCTCAATATGCCCTTATACTGTGGAGTTTTGATATTGTGACGAATCCTGTATAACCTTTAAACCTCATTCCGATAAAGAAGCCCCCCGCGGCACGTATTTTTACTATACCACACTCATGTCCAATACCCGTGGAATATCCAGAACGATATGAAGTATGAATCCTAGCATAAACTACTATACCCTCAACATATTCTGATTCCATAGAATCCTTCACCAATAATAGTGGTTTTTTATATAATTTCTCTCCACGAGCAAATAGTAGAAGCTACAAAATTGCACCAAATCTACATAGAATCCACCATATTCGGCCTAAAAGCAAAGCCAAGAAAAAATAACCCCACACCCAAAACAGGATCAAATAAAACATGATACTATAAGCAAGACAAAAAACACAATAAATATTACACTCAAACCCTAAAAACAAAGGAAAAAAGCATACACAAAGATGCAACAACAAAACACCCACCCCACACCGCAGGATCCACCAAAAAGAGCACATTTAAAGCTACAACCTGAGAGCACCAGAAAAAAGAAGGCCCCACACTCCAACAAGCATGATAAGCACAGAACAACACATATAAGCGAAAAATAGATCAATGCAGCCTACGTGTATTAAGAACAAAAAACTTTACAGCAGAAAAAACCAACATCACTAAGTACCCACCCCACAAATACCGCATTATTCCCATAAAAACGGATAAAAAACAAAAAAGAAGTAATAGACAAAAACACCAAAACAAACACCAACACAAGTCAAATCATATGAAACCACGAATAACACCCAAAAACACAGCACTAAACACCCTGAGCATCTTGTCCGAGCTTCCTGTTGCTAGGAGTCTGCCATCTGGTGAGAAGGCCACAGACAACACAACGCCTCTGTGCCTGTGCTCTTGTATTGTTCTCCATGACCCAACCTCGAACACCCTGAGCATCTTGTCGTAGCTTCCTGTTGCTAGGAGTCTGCCATCTGGTGAGAAGGCCACAGACAACACAGCGTCTCCGTGCTCGTGCTCGAATATTGTTGTTGGTGGTGGGTTTGTTGTTGGTTGTATTATTTGTGGCGGTATGTTTAGTGCTGTTGCTGTTTGTTGTATTAGTTGTTGTGTTATTGTTCTGTTTTGGAGGTATTTTCTTATTGTTTGTTGTGTTGTTTTTGGTACTGCATACCCCGCTATAATATCTACGTTTGCTTTTATTTTTTCTGTTTTTTCTGCCGCTCTTGTTTCTAGTGGGTCTCCGAATGGTACTACTGTTCCCATATCCTCTATCTGTTTTAGTATTGCCTGCCAGTATGTTGTTGGCAGCATTTTCCCTGCGAGCATTTCTGCTAGGGGCTTCTGTGTCTTTGTCGCTATTCTTATTAGTGCTTTTGGTGTGACTATTCTTTGTTCTATGATTACGATGGGGTATTCTGCTGTAAGTATGTTTATTGCTGCATTTATTTGTTGTGGTGTTAGTCCTAGTTGTTGGGCTAGTTTTTCTATTCCTATTGCTATGGGCTTGTCTATTATTTTTTCAATGTATTCTCTCACCCTCTCTATTGGCGGTTTTTTCATGTCTATTGTTATTGCTAGTTGTGCCGTCATAGCTATCTTCAGCATTCTTTTTAGCTGTTTTATTGTTGGTCTATCCTCCGGGTCTGGCTCTAGGCACATATCTATTATCTCTCTTATCTGTGGTGGTGTTTTTTGAAATAGTCTATGTTTTCCCTGTGTTATCTCGTTATACCATTCCTCAGTGAATGCTGTCCTTCCCTCGTATATTTCATATATTATTGCTCCGAGCTGGAATATGTCTGTCTTCTCGCTTATTTCTCCATACTCGCTGCTTATTTGTTCTGGGGCCGCATACTTTGGTGTGAATGTCCTCTGGCCAAGATTTCTTCTTGCCGAGCTTTCGAAGTCTATTATTCTTATTTTCCCGTCTTCCCCAATGAGTATGTTGTCTGGGTTCAGATCACCATGGATTATTCCCCTATTGTGTATGCATTCTATTGCATCCACTATCTGTCTTATTATCTCACTTGCTCGGTCCGGCCCTAGGCTTGGTATTATCTCTCTTAGTGTCTTTGGTGCATACTCATAGATTATCATTGGTATATTGCCTGGGGGGTTCATAAGTCTGATTATTCCGGGGCATTCCTGTACTTTCGTTAGTATTTCTGCCTCGCCAAGAAATATGTTTATTTCGCTTGGGCTAACAGTCCCTATGGGTTGCTTCACTACGACTTTTTTCCCATTCATTTCGGCAAGTATAACTTCCCTGTTCTTGGAAGGGTTTATTGTGAGGGTCCTTAATTTTCTCATTAGGCTCCCCACAGCCTCCCCAATAAACTCAAGAGACCTTTACATATATGCAAATTTGAGTTAAAAATGGCAGACAGCCACACCAAATCTATGGAGTTAGGGAAACAATATTTTGTCTCCACAACTTTTTTATAATGGATTTCTATATGTATTCCTGGTGTCTCTGGGACGACGCAATGAGGGTTCTTAGGGTTCTGAAGAGGAGCCCATTAGGCATATCGGTACTCCTCATAGAGAAGGATGGAGAAAAATACGTTGTCAAGAGGATCGAGGAGACAGTAAAGCCAGAAATAATGAATCTATTACTGCTTGAGGCAAGGATTCTGGAAAAACTAGCGGACTGTCCAGGAATAATAAGACTCCTCAACAAACCAACACAACAAAACCCAACATTAATATTCGAATATGCACCAACTACACTCAGGGAAATAATACCGAAAATATCTCTGGCGGAAGCAGGGAACATAATAATGCAGATCATCGAGGCAATAGAATGCATGCATAGAAGGGGGATAGTCCATGGAGACCTAAACACAAACAACATACTCATTGGGGAAGACGGGAAAATAAGAATAATAGACTTCGAAGGTGCAGCACTAAGGAGCATGGGAAAAAAGACATACACGCCAAAATATGCCGCCCCAGAACAAATATATGGGGAATATGGAGAAATAAGCGAGAAGACAGACATATTCCAGCTCGGAACAATAATATACGAAATATATGAAGGAAAACAGGCGTTCACAGAGGACTGGGAGGCGGAAATACTCCTGGGAGAACACCAGCCATACAGAAAAACCCCAGAACCCATAAGAAAAGTAATAGACAAGTGTCTGCAGCCAGAACAGGAAAAGAGATGGCCAAACACAATGCTCCTAAAGAAAGCACTGAAAATAGCCACAAAAAAAGCTACAGAAAGACAATCAATACCAATAGGTATAGACCTACTACCACCCATAGAGAGGGTATTGAGAATCCTAGAAACATACAAGAATAGAGGATACACAACAATAGGAGAAATAGCGGAAAACACGGGCCTAGAACCGCAAACGGTAGTAGATATAATAAGAGAAATACCAAGACAAGACATAGTAGCCATAGGAGAAAAAATCTACTACCTAGACAACCCAACACAAGAACTAATAGTGGAGGCAATAAGACTTGCTACAAAAGGAACACCACTAGCACACACACTGAGAAAACCACAGCTAATACTACAGGCACTACAAATAATAGGGAAAACAGGAACCATAGTGACGCTTGGAACAATAAACATAGAGCCACCAACAAACATAGAAATCATTGGAGACACAGCAATCCCAAAAATAACGCTCCAACATATACTACAAACAACAGAAAAATACAGAGGACAATTAGTACAAGACATAGTGCAGAAAATAGCAAAACTATACCAAACAACACCACAAACAATACAAAAGATATTGCGTGCCCACAATAAAGTAGAAACAATATTGGAAAGAATATTCGAGTATAAGTGTGAAGGTACCGTGCTCTCCGTAGCATTCTCACCTGATGGTAGATATCTCGCAACTGGAAGCTGGGGCAATGTACTTAGGGTCTTCGAGATTGGTTCGTGGAAAAAAGTATATAGACATAAACATGGAGCTGCAATATTATCCCTATCCTTTTCGCCTGATAGTAAATATTTAGCAACGGGAGGTAGAGATAATATGCTTAGAGTATTTGAAACTACTACATGGACAGCAATATTTATAAAGGGGTACGGAGGCTCCGTATGTTCTGTAGCATTCTCGCCAGACAATATGTATCTAGCGATGGGATGCGCTGATAACATACTTAGGGTCTTCGAGATTGGTTCGTGGAAAAAAGTATATAGACATAAACATGGAGCTGCAATATTATCCCTATCCTTTTCGCCTGATAGTAAATATTTAGCAACGGGAGGTAGAGATAATATGCTTAGAGTATTTGAAACTACTACATGGAGGATTATATATAAACACAATCATGAGTACGATATTTTTTCTGTTGCTTTCTCACCAGAGAATAAATATCTCGCAACTGGAAGTTGGGACGGTATACTTAGAGTATTCAAAATTGGGTCGTGGGAGATAATATTCGAATATAAACATAAAAGCCCCGTGTATTCTGTGGCATTTTCGCCCGATGGTAGACTTCTAGCAACTGGAAGCAAGGATAAAATGCTTAGAGTATTCGAGGTAAACTCATGGAGAAGGATATTTGAGTATAAACACGTAGGTGGTGTGGTGTCAGTGGCTTTTTCTCCAGATGGTAAACTTCTAGCAACGGGAAGTTGGGACTATATGCTTAGGGTGTTTAGTTTTATCGATGTTATAATCTAGCTTGTGTTGTAGCATTCATTGATTGTATTTGGCTATATGGATAGGTTGAGTTACGTTCACGAATTAGATGTTTGTTGATGTTTGGAGTGTTGGTAGAGGATCTTCCACAAGGGGCCTCTTATCTTTGACTTCATCTCGAGTAGTGAATTGTTGTCTATGGGTTTCTTATATGGCAACTCTAGATTGATGAAAAGGAAGAGTTTCTGATACACTCAACGATTAATGATGTTTTTCTTTGATTTACTATGTTTAATTTTTGTTCATTGTTACTGTTGTTTTTATCTAAGCTTTATATTCAAAAAAATACCAATTTTGAATAAGTCCATTATATTTGATATTTAGGGGTATGCTTTGGCGTTTGAGGAGGCTGAGATTTTGAAAAGGCGTGCAGAAGCCTTCCTTAAGAATGCGGAAAGACTTATGGAGGAGGGCGAATGGGACTTGGCAATGTTTAATTTGGAGCAATATTGTCAATTGATAATAAAGTATAAACTACTTGTCCTGCGAGGTAGCTATCCACGCACTCACTCTCTAAGGAGACTAATAAGGGAGCTAGGAGAATTTGATCAGAGTATCTTGAGTCTTGTTGAGGATACAAGATATATCCACTATATAGCAAGACTTGAGGAGGCCTATATCGCATCAAGATATCTCCCATATGTCTATGAGGAGAAGGAGGTTAGGGATCTGTATAGGTTTGTTGTAGAGGTGTTCAGAAGCCTTGTCGAGAAGATACGGCAGTAGCGTTCTTGATATGCTAAGGGATTATAGGAGAATCGCGAGGAAGGTCAAAGAGATAGTGAAAAAATTTGATTCTAGGGCCAGAGTATTTGTTTTTGGTTCTGTTGTTAGGGGCAAATTTACCGCTACGAGCGATATAGATATATTGGTTATTACGGAGAAAATAGATATGAAGTACGAGATCATGACCGAAGTCTATAAATCAATAGACGCTCCGATAGAGCTACACATAATAACTCAGAAACAACTGAATAATTGGTACCTAAGATTTATAGATCCACAAGAACTGGAGGAAATATAGCCAAATAAATTTATCTTCTCCAAAGCAATAAAGCATAAAGGTATAAGAGTCGCTTTTGCAGCTATATAATGAGTTAAGGCATCGAAGGAGGATACAACTACTTTTTTGCTAGTGGTTCTTCCATGTCTGCTTGGTGTGGTAGGAAAGTCATCCATACACTAATGCAAAATTAGGCCCTATCTCGATTATGTTTTTTGTTGGTATCATGTTCTTAGTTTTATTTTTACCGCATTTGTTGTTTCTGGAGCTAAAACTATTTCTGTGTTTGGTCTTGTTGTTGTTTCTTTGTTCGGCGGTATTATTTTTCCATTGATTGCCGTCCTGTTTGTTGATCCTAGATCCATCACTATTATTTGTCCTTCTTGTGTTAGCTGGATTTTTACGTGTCCCCTCTTGTCTGGTGGTAGCCTCGTTATTAGTGGATTTGTAATGTCTAGTTTTACTAGTTGTTGGTTTCCGTCCCTTCTCGTGATCAGGGCTGCTAGTCTGTAGGCGTCTTCTAGGGTCTGTATTTGGCTTTTAGGTATTCTCCCAATTATTGCTGTTTCTCCCCTATATAGTGTTATTGTTTGTTCCTCTATCTGTATGTTTATCTGGTTTATGGTTATTGCTGGCGCTGTTGTTGGTATTGTGGGTGCCGGGGTTATTTGTTGTATTTGTTGTATCGTTTTATTCCATGTGGCCCTTGTTTTAAGTGCCTCCAATATTTGCCTACCTATGACCCTTAGGACATCTATTTGTTCATTTCTATAGGCCTCCTCTATAATTCCTTCGGGAATAAGCCTTTTTGTTGGTGGTGTATTTTGAAGGATCTGATGTGCCTGCTGTATTAGGCCGGGTGCTAGGTGTAGGAGGCCATGTATAATTGCTGTTGCCCCCGCCGCTTCATAGTGGTTGTGTTGTGTGGATGCCTCTATGTACTCTATTTGTGCTGTTTTTTCTCCGATTCTCTTGGCTATTTCCGCTACGATGGTTTTGTTTCTATAGTTTGTTTTCTGCTCCACGTATTGTGGTATACTCAGGATCTGTGGTTCTGTTTGGGGTTTCTGTATATCCTCCCTTCTTCCCTCCAGTATGCCCTTAGCTATTAGGTATGCTGTTATCCAAGGGTTTTTACATCTATATTTTCTCCCCATCTTAGTGATTATTCCCGCCTCCAGCAATCTTCTAGGGATCTCGTGGGTATGGAATATTGTCTCCACCTTCTCGTTTCTGTCTTGGTACGGTATGAATGTTGACGCATCAATCTGGCCTGTAGCGACTATGTTGAACAGTTTTCCTGTTTCCGCAACCTCCACGCTCTGTGGATCAATATTTAGCCTCATCAGTATTTCGTCATATATCTCTGGTGTATGGATCTCTGGTTGCTCTCCCTTTTGCTTAAGTTTTCTTACTATGTTTATCAAGAACGGGTACTCCTTTGTGAGTTCGATGAGGCTCCTAGGGATTTCTGTCCCATATTTTTGCTGTGCCTGTTTTATCTCAGACGACGTGAATCCCCCTATCCTTATTGTTTCTAGGTAGCCATGGCTCTCAAGATCTTGTAGCTCCCTCTGTATGGCGGGGCTTAGCCTTATTGTTCCCTCCCAAGTACTCATGATCACTCTTGTCTTTGGTATTCCCCGCATTCTTGATAACAGTCTTATTATTCTGTATTTGTCCTGCTTGTGCTCGTCCAGTGCATCCAATATTATTATTGTCCCATTGTATTTGTTGGATATTTCTTCGAGTTGTGTCTCCAGGCTTACATATTTTGGATTTATTTTATAGAGCAACTGCCTAATATATTCCTCTGGGTCATCTATTTTGCCTAGTGGTACGAGGAATGTTATTTTATTTAGCTTTTCGAGTGAATACTTGGCTATATATGATAGTAGCCATGTCTTCCCTACACCCACTCTGCCTGTTACTATGAGTATGTTTTTTCTTGTCTCCTTTTGTACATGCTCCATTATTTTCCTCTGGACTTTTCCTCTATCCACGTGGAGTTCCTGGCTGAATTCTTGGTCGCCCGGTTTTTTGGCTAGGATAATTGCGTTGTTTACCTGGTTTCTCGAGTATGTTAGGGGACTTATCATGGGTGGGTTCTTTAGGTTTGTCTCGATTATGTTCTCTACGGTTCTTAGTGTGGTCTCGAATTTTTCGAGGATGCCCTCTACTCTAATTATGCTGGCATTGAGGCTATTTATTAGTTCGGGTTCTGCTCTGTGTTTTTTGAGTTGTGCCCTTAATTCATCTATTGCGTCTAATATCTGCTTCTTGTTCCTAATCGAACCCAAGATTTTTCTTATTTCTCCCTCTGCGGCATAGATAACATCCATTATTAATGAGGCCTTCTCCCCTAGTATATCCTTGGCTCTATTCTCAATGGTTCTGGCCACATCTAATGCCCCAGTAAGATCGCCATCGAAGAGATATTGGAAAAGCATGCTAATGTCATTCTTTATGCATGTCCTATATTCCTCCAGTTTCTCCGGAGCCGCAAGCTTAACATATTTCTCGATAATGCTTGTGGTTCTTTCGATAAGTTTTATCCCTGTAGATGGATCCTCAACATACCTCATGAAGGCTGTGGGTATAATATATGGTATTGTCGATATCTCGGTATGCACAGATAGGTAGTTTTCTATTAGGTCTATTGAAGACTCCACCATGGCCCTATATTTTGTGTATAGATCCTCAAGATTCTTCCCCATGTATTCCTTCAGGAGGAATAACTCGGAGCGCAAGAGCTCGACATCATCCCTTGTTGCAAGGCCAGCCACGGCCTCGCCAATAATTTCCTTCAATTTTCGCTCTTCTAGGATCCTCTCTAGTGCCATTCTTATAAACTTTGTTATCTCTACAATGTTTCTATCGTTCAGTATCGTGGATATATCTCCCCAAAAGTCGTCATCGATCTGCCCCTGCTCTATGGATTCTCTTCTTTTAACGAGTACTGACCCTATCGCACTAGATTTTGCTGTTTGGATTATGGAGGGGACAAAGGGCAGGAAGCTAAGCGTAAATACCAGAATCCTCGTGAGTGTTGGATGTCTCTCAAAAAAGCCTGATACTTTCTCCTTAATTTTTCTTAATCCATTCCTTAATATTCTTATCAGCTTAGGAGCCAAGACAAAACACCACTACAAATTACACAATATAGCAAAAGTTATTGAAGCATGTTCTTGAAGCCCCACACATAACTATTCGGTGGTTTATCTTGCCTCATTTTTCACTGCTCCTAAAAAATAAAGTTAAACCATATGAAGGATACCTAACATGTATGCTCGAGGCCCTAACAATTATATTTTATTCCACTTATATAAAAAATATAAGAAAACAACGACACATATCGGGATTCTTGGAGGCCCAGCTAAATACGCCCTATATCATCAAATGATAAAGCAAACTGTTCTGTAGGCCAAAAATAGGAAAGTGGGTTCTATGTGATTATAATTATTTGTATCTGGGGACTATCATAACGGAGATGTCCGGGCCCTTTGATACTAGATCGATTATTTTTCTGCATGCTTTTTCATACATTTGTCTTGCGAATTCCTCTGGACATTCTCCAGTAAGTGCCTCCCAACATGCAACTATCCATCTTTGGAATTGCTCTATGTATTCGTCTAGGCCGAATACCTCAATTATAATGTCTATGGCGGCGATTATGTATCCGCCTATTTCTGGAAGTATTATCTCTAATGCTACCTCTATCGCGATTCTTGCAATAGCAAACATCATCTTAACTGCGTAGTATTTCTGGAGGTGGGGGTCGTTTGTCTCCATGATTTTTTGTGCCAGTAGACCAATATATATTGCGGTCTCGGCTATTTCTAATCCAAAAGAAATTTTTCCTATTATTTTGGCGGCTTTTTCGAATGTGTCCGCATATTTGATGAACCTCTCGGCCAAAACATCACAGATATCCTCAGAATAACCAAGAATATCACCAGTCATATCGAATGCCAATTCGAGTATTGATGGCATTTTCACATTGTCATATGTGAAGGATAGGGATTCTATATGCTTAGTAATTGCCGCAATTACTTGGACTGTGTATTTTTTAGATGCCTTACTTAACATCTCATTTACTTTAGTCCTAAATAGATTTATTGTTGTTTCTCTAGACTTAACCTTACTTGGGAGCGAATTTATGAATGTTTCCACGGACGTAGACTGAGAGACTGTGTCTTTAGAAGTAAATAAGAGCATAACTGTGGATGCGTCTTGGTTCTTTAGGAAATATGTGTCTGATGCATGTACCTCATATAGGTACGTATCATTGGCGTATGATAGCATATCAGATTCCTTATGTATATGTTTTTGATATGTTGAGGGCTCGAAATATCTTGTGTCTATTGTATTATTGAAATCTCTAAGTGTCTTTCTGCCGATAACTAGTTTGCCGTTTGGTAGGAAAACTTGGTGAGCCATGGATGTTATATTTATCCTCCAGTAGGGAACTGTGATTATTCTTGTCTTGTTTCTAAAATGCTCAATCCATATAGGCTTTATCCTTAGATAGACCCTACCCAGATGTGTATATTCGATCGGGATGCTTATGTCTACCTGATAAACATTTCCATATAATCTAGTTGCAGGTGTCGTTTCGGAATATAGGGGCCAAGAATAGACCTCAGAAATTTTTCCGTTGGATATCTCTATGTCCTCATATTTAAATATGTCGTAGGTAAATGCGATATATCTATAGTTGCCATCACCTACGAATGATTCATCATTGATCGCTATAAACTGGATCGAAACGGTCTGATTTCTGCCGTTGTATAGGTATACTGGAAATATCGCATGTGACTCCGCCCATAGCCATATAGGTTCCTTATTATAGAAAGAGGCATTATAATTATAGCTATAGAGATAATATATCACTTTCCAGTTTACTGGAACCGTGCAACTAATACCCATGACACGGTGTTTTAATTCCCTACCGATATATGTTAGGTCTTCGATGGCGAAACTTCCCCAAGCCTCTAGACTACCGATGGAAGCTGGGTTTATTTTGCTTGTCTTTACATTTCCTGGGGGCGGATCAACAGGTATCCAACCATAGCCAACATCTTTCCATGCTGATCCATTGAAACCAAAAACATGTATTGTTGTATTATATCTTATTTCGCCTGTAGCATAAGTAAATGTGAATGGCTGATATGGATAATTCAGGAATGGCTGTATATCATAACCATCCTTAACCCCATCATTATCGGTGTCTTGATTCCAAATATTTGTTCCAAATACTACCTCCTCATAATCCGTTAAGCCATCGCCATCGCTGTCTGGATTCAACGGATTCGACCTATATGTCTTATTTTCCTGATAGTCACTAAGTCCATCATAATCAGAATCATTCAGGTATGGGTTCATGCCAATCCAGTTTCTTATGTCGAACGGATTGCTATAATCAATACATCTAATCTCGTAACCATCCAATAGCCCGTCATTATCAGAATCGTTATCTCTAATGTCTATTAATCCATCACCATCATTATCCCTTTTCTGTGAGGCATTATAGCCAAATGCTACGAATAGAGCTGTCTCTAACCAATCATCAATACCATCACTATCGGTGTCCATGCTAACAGGACTGGAGTCTATCTCTATCTCATAAGAATCGCTAAGCCCATCGCCATCCGTATCCGCGTTATAAATATCTGTACCATATACATCAGCTTCTTCCTTATCAGTTAGGCCATCCCCATCGGAATCTACCTCCGATGGATTAACCAGCTGAAAAGTAACTGAGCTCTCATCAAATAGACCATCATTATCGACGACTCTAAACCTGAATGTGTATTTTCCGGGTTGGCTAATTACTATTGTTGTATTTCCAGTTTCATTACTAACAAAGTCCCATATCCCATCCATATCGAAGTCCCACATATAATAAGCGATCTCCCCGTCTAGATCCTCCCCAATACCTATCACACTAACGTTAGTTCGATTTTCCTCAATAACGGCATATCCATACTTATTATATCCCTCAAGATCGAGATATGGATATGCTTCAGGCGGGCTATATACATGGATCTGAATAGTTGCTCTATTGTTGGTTTTTGATTTTTCCCTTGCTCTCGCTTTTACCTCTATGGTTATGTTATAATATCCTCCCCTGAGGCATACCTGTACCTCCATGTATACGGATCCTCCCGGCTCTATTTTGTTAATGGATGAGCTACTGTATCCAATACTACTTAAATAGCCACTGACATTATTAAATGCAAGAACCTCGATCTTGAAAAGTCTTTTATGTCTCCATGAGGGCATAGAGTTGTTGCCAATATTCCCAATGGTTACCCCTATGGTAAACCCTATGTATTCCCAACGCTTTGGAGTGGTAGGGCGCTTAGGAATAACCTTCAGGTCGCTGGGTGTTATTTCTAGGTCTGGATAGTCAAAAACTATTGGGTTTAGTCCCTGGTCTATTTCCTCGTTATCCCAGATATAATCCCCATCAGAATCTGGCGATGTAGGATCGGTTTCACCGAATCCTGTGCCATTTCTCCATGCTCCATAATTCGTCATGCCGTCAAGATCCTTATCCTCATATTCTCCGGGATCCATGATGCTATTGTTGTTAAAGTCTACCCATCCGTCAGGAAGGCCATCCCCATCCGTATCCCAATTAGTAGGATTCGTTTTGTGTATAGTTCTATTTGCTATGGATCTATATGGCCAATTACTTGTGCCTATACCGTATTTCTGTGGTCTCCATAATCCTATCTCATAACCATCTATCAAGTGGTCATAATCAGTATCGTTCAGCAATGGGTCTGTCTCCCAAAACTCGCATAGGCCATCGTAATTCCAATCTTCGTTTCCATCTATGATTCCATCATCATCTGTGTCCGCGTCGAGGTAATTTGTCTCTCCATGTGATGCATTCCACTTTCCATCCAAATTAAAATCTTCAATCCAGTCAAATAGTCCATCCCCGTCAGAATCGCTATCAAATGGGTTTGGATCAAAATCGTCGGTCAAAAATGCAGAAAAATTAAACAGATTATCAAAGTCCGTATCGATACCCATAGGATTCATACCCAAATTCCATTCGAATCCATCGGTAAGGTAACCCGTTGAGTTAGGAAGCACACCATCAAGCACCCTATATTGATCACCATCTGTGTCGGGATCCATTGGATCCTTAGCTCTTGGCACTAAATCATAATCATAGATATGGCCCAGATATCTAGATCTATTGAAACGTAGGTTCATTAGTGCTATTTTGTCAACAAATACATGTTCCCATGCGGTGGATACAATATCTAGCTCTATTGTTAGCTTTGCTGGTTTATCTAATGTAAAAAAGCTTATTCCCATGCAACCATTAAAATATGCTACTATCCACCTCCCCCTAGGATATGGACCCTTGGCCTGCATGATTCCTGGGATAATTTTTTCTCCTCCCCCAATATAGTCTATATGTAGCACAACACAAACATTCGGGAATGTGTCGTTGTAGGGATCCTCCTCTATTATTCTTGCATATATTGAGTAGTCACTAGGCATAAATACAGCGTTTTCATCCTCTATCCTGCATATACTACCATTTTCGAGATTTATGACCCCCTTCCCATTGCTCCAGTCCGAGTTATCAATTATCTGGGTTTCATCGTAGGCATAATCTTCGGCTTCCCACCAATATGACTCGATTGTTTCTTCATCCCCATCCAATAAGCCGTCCATATCCGTATCGTTTACTAGTGGATCCGTCGGGATATACTTTATTGTTTTTATCTTATATAGGAGCAGTCTGTCTATAAAGATAACGTCATTTAGACTCGCATTTACTACAAGGTGTAGGCTCTCATTCTGGGATACATTTAGGAGTCGTGTTGAATACCATCTATATATGTTCGGGTCCGTAACATTCAGATATGCTGAAACATTAACATATGTCAAAAATATCCTGTCCGAATAATCCACATTATCCCCAATAATTCCAATATCGATGTATGGGGCGCCATAGATAGAATACACAGCTTTTACTCTGAGGAATAATTTGTAGTGCCCAGCAGTGAGATTTATTGGTAGATCTCCCTCTATTAGTCTCCCATCCGGAAGTGATTGTACGGTTAGATTATTTGTTGCGTTTATATCCTCCTCTAACTGCATATCTGGATCAATTACGTACTGCTCGGCCTCTATCCAATATGCATCATTGGTGGCTTCTATTCCATCAATTAATCCGTCGTTATCTGTATCCGAATCCAGCGGATTCGTCCCTTTTATGAGCTCTACATTGTCTGCCACTCCATCGTAATCAGTATCATTATTAATGGGGCTTGTGTTGTATACATAAAACTCATCCCCGTCAAGTAGTGTATCCGAATCGGAGTCTAGGTCCAGAACGTTTATTATGGTATCATTATCACTATCAGCATTCCAATCTATCTCCAATCCATCCATCAATCCATCGTCGTCCGTATCATTATCAAGAGGGTTTGGCTCCCCCTCATCGACAATCCCATTAAGGTTGAAGTCCTCGACTCCATCAAGTAAGCAATCGCTATCCGTATCAGCTAAAACATAGCTTGTCTCACCAACATCTACAATACCATTAAGATTTTTATCCTCCACGCCATCTAATAAATCGTCACCATCAGAATCCATATCTAGAGCGTTTATGTAGCCATCCCCATCAATATCAATATTCCAATTGATCTCATATCCATCCCATATACCATCGCCATCCGAATCAGGATTGTATGGATCAGTACCGTAGAGAGCCTCCAAAGCATTTTTTATTCCATCACCATCCCAATCCTCGGGTAATGGGGAGTATTCTGGCGGATTTAACGACGTGTCTGGTTTGGCTTCCTTCGGGATGCGGAGGTATAATACATAAAATAAAGTCGTCCCAATTAGGAGCACTACTATTACAACTACTATGAGCTTTTTTCTTGTAGATAATTTAGCCTTTTTATTTTCACCAGCCAATATAGACATCCTTCGGTAGTTGGGATAGCCAAAGAAGGAAGCAGTTTCCTGCTTTGGCTATCAAATATAAATTTGTTACAAAAATATATTTAAAGATTTAATAGAGATAACAACAATATATTGGACTCAAATCTACATGAAGATCCTAGATAAGGCATCTGTATAACTATGCTCTCTCATAGCAAAGACGGTGATCTAGAGGCAAAAACTGCTGATAATAGGCTCAGGAGAAAGCCTCAGGAAGCGCCTAGGTTTGGGATTAAAAAAATATTGATGCTTATAGGAAGGAGCGATAAAAAATTAAGAATTTTACTCCACTTCGACGTATCCTAGGATTTCCTGTATCTTTTTCTCAACACGTTTAACATTAGGCACCATGGATAAAACAATTGTCTTTTTCTCGTCTGGGAAGTCCAAAACAACTTTTCCACTCCTAAAGAATAGGATATACTCAAATACATCAGATATATCTATGCTGAAACGTAGGCTCCTTGTTGGATATCTCTCCACCTTACCAAATAGTCCTGTCTTGTGTAGAACTTGGTTTGGTTCAATGACCCAATAGTTAAACCTCCTGCTTAGCCATATTATAAATAGCACAACAAATGAGCCAAGCCCAAATGCCAAGAATGCATCGGCAGATAGGATAATATTTAGCCGTTCATAAATTTCTTTGAGGCCGCCTGGACTGTATGCATGGCCCGTTGAACTCAGTAAGACATATACAAGTATTAGAATCATTACAAGTGCTATAAGCAGGAAGAATTTTGTCTCTGGAAATTCAAATGCCACGATAAGTGCAAGGAAAATATATGTAAGCACAAATACTATTCCCAGTGCCTTCATTATTTCGGGGTGTTGGGAAATGTCCAGAATTTTTTCTACGGCACCGAATATGAGGGCGAGTATTCCCAGAATATACAGTTCGACCGTTACGTGGGGATACGAGCGAATGATCAATCTCTCTTCGGGAGTAACTTCAACTTTTTCTGGAGCCACCTCGGGTTTTTCCTCTTTCATAGTTTCTTCTTCTCCAACCATAGACAACACCAATAGATGCTATTCTAATCATCTAATATTTTGGTTAAAAAAAGGGGATGTCCCTGCAGATAAATCATAGTTGTTAAAATTTTATCTCCTGTTTGACTAATGCTACCGATATGGTATTTTAGCAATGTAACAACTAAGATACATAAAGACATGACAGATCGATAGGTATGTTCTTTCTAACTTCCTTGGGAGTTATCCATATGAGGCATATGGCAAAATTGACTTTACTGTACAGATCCAAAATGCTGTAGATGCCCCCCAGAACAATAGTCCAGATAAAGGGGATAGAGGAAGGCCTACACATAATAGAAAATGCCATAGATAATCTTCCAGAGGGCCCAGTAAGAGCGACAACTATAGAGGATGGGAAAAGACTTACTCCATTCTCAAAAATGCCAAAAGATGAAGCGTTTCACTTCGTTGAAAATGCGAGAGGCGAACTAATGTTCCATGTTGTAAGTACAGGTGATAGTAAGCCTTACAGGGTAAAAGTGAGAGGCCCTACATTTGGGCCAATACTGGTGTACTTACCAAAGATTTTAAGGGGAGCATACATCGCAGACATGCCCGTGATTTATTGGAGCCTAGATAATTGCCCTGCTGACCATGACCGCTAGATGGATAAACTGGGGCTATATCCTCTCTTTTTTCTTCACTAGCCTAAGGGAACACCTTTATGTAAACGATGTGTCTTCTATATTTTAAATAATCATGGTTTTGTACGCTATAAACTGGAGTGTTTAGAATTTTGGTGTTTTATGGATGATGCCCGTTCTTGCGCCGTTAACATTGAAACGGTACAATCATGGTTAAGACTACTATGATACTTAGTGTCGAGATATTCATACAGTCTAATAGTATTATCTGACGCGTGCCATAATGCCTAGATAACACTAATGGTTAGTGGGGGGTTTATCGCATTTTCATTTGTTCGGATTGTACTACTAAATAACACTTTTATTCGATCTCTTCGCTAAGACTAACAAAAGCATTTGATGTTATAGATGATACATATGGAAGCGAAAGGTGTTGCCAAATCTCTTGTAGCTTGTGCTTGTTTTTTTAATTCTAGGATATTGTGTGATGCTAAATTGAGTTTTTTAGTGGATGAATATTATACCAATCACATTAAAAAGAATGAATAGTGACGATAGATGGATAACTAAGATGTCGTGACTTAATGATTCTATTTATTTTCCTTTCGCTTTAGTATGATGATGATCGCGACGGATACACCAATTAATCCAAATGCGATAGGTATGTATATGTTGAACCATTTGGATGTAGGTTTAGATGTGGTGGTCTCGTTTAAAATTATGACATGAACATATATTGTATCTGAGGAGTATTTGTCTGAGAGATCCAGGGCTACGATCGTGACGCTATGCCAACCAACCTCTACATCTATGAATTGATAGCTATAGTTACTCGTATCTGTAATAAATTCATCATCCATAAAAACTTCAAACTTTACCAGCTGGACATCATCATTGGCATCCCATACGACAGAAAATGTCGTGTTCACATTAGACCCATTAGTGGGTGTTGTTATTGAGATTGTTGGAGGCTGTCTATCTCTGACCAGAACAATGCCAACTGGAGAATTCCATGGTTCCATCAAGGGGTATTCGTCTAAACCATAGGGGATATCCCCTATTCCATCCGCATCATCATCTGTTCCATTATAATCGCTCCAGTAGTTGCCAAGGAAGCTTTTATGTATTGTACCCCTATATGTGTATATTAGGGGGTTGGGGGAATATAGTGTGGAGTCGGAATATAGGAAATCGTATTGTACTGTGTTATTGATAAAGTTGTTGATATAGATGTTGTTGTAATTAGATCCAACGAGTCCTATGCCAGTATCGCCATTATTCTCGATTGTATTTTCAAATATCATATTCCATGAAGAATACTCCAGTGTTATTCCATCATGGGTGTTGTTTGATATTGTATTGTTAAAAATGTAATTTCTCGATGAGTACTTCATGTATATTGATTCGTAGTAGGAGTGTGCAATCAAGTTATAGGATGCATTGATATACGATGACGAATGCATAAATATTCCGTCCCAGCGATTATTCTTGATTATATTGTCTCTTATTGTAACATTGGTTGAGTAATAGATATAAAACCCGTGCAGATTGTTGATTATGGTGCTGTTGTATACATAAATATTTGTGGAGTCATATAATTCTATTCCGATCGTGACATTGTTTAATTCTATACTCCTAACCGTTATGTTATTGCATCTTACCAATATTACTTGGCCAGCATTAGTAATGATGGCGTTTGACCGATTCTCTAGATATGCGAGTGGTTTGCCATTCACAGTGTTGTTTTCAATAATATTGTTGTAGGATTCATATAATCTAAGACCATTATTTATCAATACATTATCGTGGATATGGTTATTTGTTGAGTAGACAATATAGATCCCATGGAAATTATTAGCAATCGTATTATTGTATATCTCCACATTATTTGATTCGTACAGCTCTATCGCTATGGTTGTATCAGTAATTTCTAGATCGGTAACTATTATGTTACTACATTTTACCAATATTATCTGTCCAGCATCATTTATCGTAACATCACTTTGATTTTCAAGATAAACAAGCGGTTTGCTATTCACTGTGTTATTAACGACGATATTATCATATGAACCAGTCACCCATAACCCACTATGAATGAACGTGTTGTTACTGATATTATTTCCGTAGGAATACATGAGCATAAGTCCTGCCTCTCTATTCCTGCCAATAGAATTATTAGCAATTACATAATCTGTTGACCTGTACATCACAATACCCTCTTTATTATTATAGATCATGTTTTCCTCTACATGGCTGGAATTGGAAAAATAGCATGTCAGGCCAGTCCAGCTATTGTTAGCAATCGTATTATTGTGAATGATACTATCCATAGATTCATGTATTATTACACCATCTCCATTGTTTTCTATGGTACAATTAATGAGCTCAAGCCCTAAGACCTCGTATGCCACAATGCCAATGTAGTTATTGGCGAGTTTGGTCGCGATAATTTTTGCATTGTTTGTATTTATCCATAATCCTGAGTATCGTCCGTTATCCCCAATACTATAGCCCGCATAGTCTATTTCGCATCTATCCAAAAGAAATTTTGCTCCATCCTCAACAACAATATAATAATTATTCGATGTATTGTAGGCCGTTATTCTCGTGTTAAAAGCAGTTAGATTTCCTAGGACCTCTATATAGTGTTGCCCATCATAACTTAGATTCATAAGGATGGTCGTATTATTGAGCACTAATTGTCCAGACGGCTCTACTATTATGCTACCATTAATTATTAGGGTGGAATCCTCGACAACTGTTAGATTATCAATTATCCAGTCCCCTTCCTGTGGTGGGGCTATGCCAGTTATTCTTCCCACATTTACCATTGTTGTCTGGACGATATTCTGTCTCCATAATTCTAAATAAATGTGTTGTTTATCCATCCATAGAAATCCTGGTATATCTGGATTCTCATTATATTTGGGATGCCAAATATGGGTAGGCATGTCTCTAGGAGTACTATCATAATCTATAATCGCTGTAGCGATATGTACGTTTCGCCTGGAGAAATTTACAGTGGCGCCTTGGCCTAAATAGGTGCTTGGAAAAGATAGGGTGGCCAAGACAAGCAACAAAAACTCTTTAAACATTTTTAAACACCAACCCACCACAAATAAGTGATGTAGAATAAAAAAAATAAAATAAAAGTTCAGCCAAACAGCTATTGCTTATTGATATTTAGAATTAATTGGAAGAAATCAGGTAAAGATATTATAGCTAAAAACAGCGATGATTGCTCCTCAATAGGAAAAAAATAGAAATCTGATACGGGACTCAGACATCTATAGATAAAACTCCTCCTCAAACCCATACCCGAACTCTATTTTTCTCTTTCTTGATCTGTAGAACATAATAATAATTACGCTAGCCAATGCAGCCGCGATTACCAATGGGAGTAAATATCCGAGTTTCATCCCTGTCGATACGGTTATAACGAGAGTGACAATTTTGGTATTTCCAGCCAAATCTACTGCCACTATCGATATACTATGTGTTCCATCGGAGAGCTCTATGGTTACCCCATCTACTATTCCTACATTATTCCATACGCCTTGATCCACCCTGTATTTAATGTATGCTATGCCATAGTTGTCGGTTATGTCCCACGATATGGTTATTGTATTAGTGTTGATTTCTGTGTTGTTTTCAGGTGATATAATTACTATTGTTGGAGGTGTAAGGTCGATGGTAAAGGTTATCATATCTGAGTCCGAGTTTCCTGCCCTATCAAATACCTTAACGGTTACCGTATGTAGTCCCTCTCTTAGCCCATATATTGTATATTCTGTTAAAGCACCAACATTATACACAGAGCCATCTACGATAATCTCGCAGTAGTCTATTCCAGTCAGCTGGTCATCCATATTCCATGTCAATGTTACATCGGAGGTATTGAGGAAATCTCCATTAAGAGGATATGTTATAGTGACTGTTGGTTGTGTCAGGTCAACATAAACCATCACGCTATCTGTATAAGTGCCCGTTTTATACTTTGCAGTAATAGTTATTGTCCATGCACCCTCGTATAGTCCAGTAATATTAACGTTATCAGCTGGGGCCAAAAGAAAAGCATACAATGATCCGTTCACCCTTATAGTAAAGTTATCCGGTGAGCCCCCATAGCTCCATATGAGTCTTAAATATGTAACATTGATCATGGCTTCATCTCCTGGAAATGTTATGAAGACTCCATATGCATTTGTCTTTATAATGACGCGTTTACAGGAGAACAATCCAACAGCATCATATACTACTACCTTTATAACGTAATATTTTGATGTTTGTAGCCCAGTTAATTTTAGATGGTCGGTCATGTTTACATCTTTAACAAATGTAGCGACAAGACTGTCATTCAGATAGACCTTTACCTCGAAGACATATGATATATCATCCGATGCTTCCCAGTACACACTTAATGTGTCTCCTACCTCGGAGTTGTTTAGTGGTGCCGTAATTGAAATGCTAGGCGGAGTGGTATCTACAGTAAATATGATGGATACGACTCCTACATTATTATTATTGTCTATGGCCTTTACATATACGATGTGTTCCCCGCATTGCAGGTTATAGAAGGTATAGCTTGTCGATAACCCAACATTTATCCAAGAACCATCATCTAATTTCACTTCATAATGGTCTATCCCAGATGCATCATATCCATACCAATAGATGGTCACATCAGATGTGCCCACGTAAGAGTTATTAGTTGGGCTATATATATTTATATCTGGTGGCTGTGTATCGATAATAGTAAATATATTTGTATCCTTTAACTCAAGTCTATATGCCCAATAATCGCTCTTCTCAAGAACATTAAGAACGATATTCGTGTCGGCATCTATCCAGGCAATATCCATGTACATTGGGAGGTCCAAATATACTAGTCTATATGCCGAGAATGTTTGTCCCATAACATTTATGTCGTCGATATCAACAATAACTCCATAGCCTCTCCAATATGTGATTATGTCGCCTACTTGGCAATCTAGTGGATACCATAGAATATAATAACTGTCTAGCCACCAACTTGTACCTTCAACAATATGTCTATCTGTTGTATTTATCGTCATCCAGTAATAATCATAGCTACCATAATAGGATACTGTCTTTGTGGCATTTATGAGATCTGTCGATATTCTATCCACATATGAAATATTGAACCATCCAATGTAATCCAATATTATGGTCGGGTCGTAGGGATCGACCTCATATAGGTAATAGTTATGATACTGTCCAACGGATGGGTCTATAGGGCCAGAAAGTAATCTATATCCTGTCGGTATCCATTTGGAGGAATTCAAAGTAACATTGGGATCCTCAACAATGACTTCGATCTTGTAGTGGCCATAGTCGCTGGGAGTCCAGTAGCAACTATCTATTATTGTCTCATTTATGTTGATTACATAAGTATGATCGCAAATTATGCTTCCATTTGCTAGCCACCTAATTGTTACTGTTGTTGTGTTATCGGGCCCACCATAAGTTACTGATGCATTAAGCATTACTGTGGTTCCCACAATAGCGTAGCTGGGAACCTCTATATAATTTATATTCAACCCAGCAGCCATTATGAGGAGGTCATACTCTATAATTGTTGTATACAAATGTTTCAAATCTATATCGTAGTAGTAGATGTATATAGTCGCATGTACAACAGTCCCAGAGGTCGCACTAGAATATGCATAATGCTCCACCGTAAATGTTCTGCTATCGCCAGGATCCATAGCTGGAATGCTTCCGGGGGTATATATATCCGCCTCGGAGTAGTTATCATATCCATATATCCATATGCTTACTGCAGAACCATTGCCACTATTCATAACGGTAATGTCGACATAGAGATATTCTTCTGGCTCCCAATACCCATCGTTATCATCGTCATAATATGTCATATTTACAAATTCTATGTAGGGAGTACCATTAATCCTCCCACGGACAGAGATATTTAGCTCAAAGTAATCCACGGGTACTCCAAGATTATAGGGATAACTAGTACCATTTGACAGATATATAAGCCCCATCATCCATAGAGTACCATTTGGGTGTCGGGGCATTATATAGCAGTCTACATCATCAGGCGAATCTGAGTAACCTGGGGATACACTATATCCAGTACCCATAGTATCCCATATAAGGATGTCAGAGTCATTGGTTGATCCAAAGACGAGTGTAGGAACAAATGATATGTTTCCATCATTACTTATGGATATATCTATCCCGACATCCTCGTCTCCCTCAATCACTCCATCATAATCAGAGGTACCCAGGTATTGAGATTCCTCATAGTAATATACACTATAGCTGTATGAGTATGGAAGCATCCCAACAATTTCAAATAGAATATTCAATCGATACACAACCACTGATGACTCAATAACATCTATAACTACCGCATATGTACCTGGGGACATAGAAGCATTTGTTTCTATCACTAGATTCACAAAGTATTGGCCAGTGGTATTGTCTAGATTAATGATATTCGCAGTTAATATTATATCGCTAGGATATGTTATACCTATCGATATGTCGGAAAGATCCTCTCCCAACACGATTGTCAGGTTATATGGGACGCGTTGGCCACCATAGATAATCGACAGTGGATACGAGTTTAGCTCTATGGGAGTGACTATTATGTCTCTTGGCCCATTTATGATGATAGGCCTCTTTAAGTCATCCACAATACTGTCATTGTATATGACGAATACCTCGAAAATATGTACGCCAGGGATAATGATGGATATACTTGTTTGAAGGGTTATAGATGAGGAGCCAGGAATGTCGAGGGTTGTACTATATGTGTAGCTATTATCTATGAATATGCTCACATTAACATTATATGCAGTAGCATTCCCCAGATTGCTGATTGTTATGTTAAACGTGTTATCGCCAGTATACATAGGGATCATGTAGCCTATAGATACTACTTTAAGGACTGTTTTTGTGGACGTTAGATATGATTCTACTTGGCTAAAATCGATGGCTTTTCCTTCATTGACACTTGCGAGGAAATCATCAGCATTATCCCCAACGCCCCATACCACTTGGAAGTGTACACTACCAGCAGTAGCTATCTTTGTGGTGTTCCATTTGAGAGCCATTCCACAATCTCCATAATACGAATTAGCATTATTCAACGTATCCATGTCTATGGCGTCCCACATATCTCCACAAGATGATAGATGATGAGCGTTACTATGGTTAACAGCCGAAAATCCAAAGTAGACAATGGGATTAGGGACATAGTACTGATAGATAGCGTCATAAGTACTGTTATATATGCCCTGATTATTGCTTGCACTATAATAAACGTCTGCATCAATACCCTCATACAAAGCGACCCAGCTAACCCCCACAGAAATGTCTTCTATGAAGAAGTACGCATTCAACCATTTTTCGTTTGTGCTAAATAGATAAAATTTAATCCTTAATGAATTATCCGGAGTGAGCAATGAGCCAAATGCAACAGTGGCATTTTCATCACTATATATGATGCTAAGTGGCGACTCAACCAATAAGTCGAAAAACCAGTAAAAATATGTACCAGAGCCTGTACCATATCTAATCGCAAACGATTCATAGAATACATTATCTGCAGCGACTGGTTTATAATAGAAATAATCAGAAGCCAGATATGAGTCAAATGAAGCTACATACCAATTATTTTCTATCGTAACCAAACCCCCTCCGCTACCTTCATATGCAGATCTCTCCCCAACACTAACAGGAACAGTATTCCATGTTCCATTAAGGAAACAATAGGCCGCATATACATCTAGTAGACCCGCACCCTGAGCATACGAAGGATAGCCTAAATCAACAGCACTAGACATAATTGCTACTTTTATTTCATTGTTACTTGAAGTGGGGAAAGCTTGTAATAACAGTGCTGATGCTCCAGCCACATGGGGCGTTGCCATGCTTGTTCCAGATGCAGAAGTATAGTAGTCATTAATTACACTACCCATATATGTATTGTTTGCCCGTGGCGCAATTATACTGACGCCTGGAGCGACGATGTCTGGTTTCATTCTCAACTCGATACTTGGCCCCCTGCTGGAGAATGAGGCTAAGTTGCCAGATTTATCAGTTGCACCGACCGTAATTACCTTCGAGGCTCCTGCAGGGGAAGCTACCGTATAGTATTGCGAGCCACTATTCCCAGCTGCAACAACAACAATAATACCATAGTCCCAAGCATTATTAACGGCCATGCTCACGGGATCCCTAGGTGATCCAGCCCCACCTAGACTCATGCTGATAATGTCTGCCTCATCCCCCGTATTTGCGATACCGTCGGGGCCGAAGGTTGCATACTCAATACCACTAATTATCCAGTCCCAATAACCACCGCCACTGCTGTCTAGCACCTTCACATTCATTAGGTATGCCCCTGGGGCAACTCCTACATAGGTGTATCCTGAGGCCTCTCCAGTGCCCGCTGCTATTCCCGCACAATGTGTCCCATGGCCATGGTAATCCATTGGGTCTTCGTCTGGTATTCCGTCGTAGTCATAATCCACAAAGCTTACCTCATAAATGACTTTTGGGTCATTTGTCAAGGGATTGTCGTCTAAGTCGTCTAAGTCTGGGTGATTTTTGTCGATGCCTGTGTCCAGTATTGCAATAACTATTCCAGAACCGTTATATCCTAGGCCCCATAATTTGTTTGCCTCTATAATCTTCGTACTGTTATTTAAGAGTGGATGTATACCATAGGACCAAATCTTATGCTGATAGAATGAGTCAAAGTTTGTCACAGTGTCCGTATCTTCCAATGCTATTACTCTTCCATTATGCCAGACATAGTCGATATATCTAAGTCCTGAAAGGCTAAGAACTTGGTATTTTGGCCCCTTAACCGAGAGTGAATCGAGTTTTTTATTAGTTTTTAATGCCACCGTAGGCCTTCTCAGCC
>CAZWPQ010000028.1:0-28576 GCA_964636085.1 uncultured Nitrososphaerota archaeon | reverse complement strand
CACTATACGCTTTCTCAAATCAGCATTGAAAAATTACCACTAGTACTCCGAGAAATTTGTCGCGTATTAAGACCTGGTGGCTTATTTATTGTTACTGAGGGTTTTGGCGAGGGGATTTTGGATGAAGCAAGAAAGCTCGTCATCGAGCTCGAAAAAATCTATGAGAAAATATTTGGAGACGAAGAAGCTGATCTTGATGTTTTGTTGAGCCTTATTAGAAAAACCCCCAGCCTCAGTATTATCTCCATAAGAAAACTTAATGATGGGAGACTAGATCCTACTGTGAAAGATTTCGCAAATTTTTTGCTATCACATACTAGAGATGGCAAACTGAGGACTAGGATCCGCAGAATTATCGATCGTGGACTAAAAATAGGTTTTCGAGAAGCACCAGACTACGCGGTGTATATCCAGAAACATGAATACTAATTCTGATTTTTATTTTTCTTGACCCATAGAATACATTGTCATATTAGATCATATTAGTTTAATTAGGCTGTTCTCAATTTTCTAACATTTAAATAATTTTTCTCTATTATTAATAGAATCCACATCTCTACTTTAGCAAAACCTCGCTGGGCTAAACATAATAATTTTGACTGTGAAACTGCACAGGAACTGCACAAGTTTTTGGTGTTTTGTTGGCTGGAATGAGAATGGGCCCACCCAGTTGTTTTTGTTTCTGTTCTCTTTTTCCTCAACGCTTTCTGCCTATCTGATCTCTCTAGTGCTTACAGCCGCATGTCAGAAGCAACCAAAATTGGCTAACGAAACTAGTTTTGCGATAAGTTTATGTGTATTTTTGGCTTTAGGGGGCTAGACAAACAGAAATTTTGGGGAACTGGTGGGAAGTGGACACATTTTTTATCTCCTTTTTTCTTTTATTTTTTGGTGAGATATTGAATGGTTCGAAAGTCGCCGTTCATCTTCGAGGAGGCCGTACCGAAGGAGAAATTTTTTGACCGGCGGGAAGAGATAGAATTCTTTATCCGTAACATTAATGTCAAGCGGAAGATACTTCTCTGCATCGTCGCTCCATTGAAATATGGCAAGAGTAGCCTCATGTATAGATACTATGATATTTTGAGAGAGTTTAGTGACATAGTGCCGATATATGTGAACCTTAAGGTGGAGGATGCCCCCGTAGGCTTTATTGTTGAGGAGTTAAAGAAATACGATATTGATCTAACAGAGACATATAGGGAATGCTTGGATAAAGGTAGCCTTAAAAAGTTTTTCAGCATACTTGGCGATCTACTCGAGGGGATGAAAAAATGGTTGTTCGTGCTTTTTGATGAGTTTCACTTGTTGCCAGAGAGGGTGAGAAATGAGGGTTTCTATAGTAAATTTGGGGACAGCGACATATTTGGGTTCTTCAGAGGTTTTGCTGAGGGGGCCCGAATAAGTTATGTTGTTTGTGGATCAGTAATTGAGCCACTTATGAATGCGTTGGATGTTTGGGGTGGAAGGTTTCAGCTAATATATCTTGGCCCATTTAACGAGAGAGATGCTCTGTATATGATAAAGAAGCTCTTTGCTGAGGGCGGTATGGAGATTAGCGAAGAACACGCTAGGATTATTGTTGAAGCTGCTGGTCATCATCCATTCTACATGCAATATATGGGGCACCAAATATATGTTGAAGGGGCGATAAACAGAAGAACAATAAGAATAGCTAAACAAAAACTCTTTGAGTTCCTATCGCCTCTTTTCTTTGAATATCTTGAAAGAATACGAGGCATGGGTCGGGGATATATAGAGGCCATAGCAAAACTAATACATGATAAGCCACTAGCAATAGATGACAGGGTTGCGCTCGGAAGACTAATGAGAATTGGAATACTGAAGCCTAAAAATGCGAGGTTCCAATTCGTAGACCCATTATTCGAGAGATATATAAGGCAAATAATAGAGGGCTTGGAGCCAACAGAGGTAACGGTCGTGGGACACTGGGCAGAGAGAATCGTGGGTAATTACCTCCTAAGAAAAGGACATATACCATACTACTCACACGACAGTCGGGGAGCATTCGACATATATGTCAAAATTGGAGAAAAAGACATCGGAATCCAAGTCAAGTACTCTACCCAAGGGTATACATATCTATCAAGAGAAGACACCGAGGCCATGATTTCTGAAGCAAAAAAATTAGGATGGATCCCAATCCTGGCTCTTATAAGCAAACAACTAAGGTTCTTCCCAAACATCAGACCTGGAAAATACAGCATCGAACAGGGCTATGCAGAAATAGAGGACGCCATAAACAAATTATCAAATACTCAGTAGCCTAGAGGTGCAATGTAGAATGTATTCTTAGTATAGCGGCATGAATTTTGTGCCTTCTATATGCGCCAAGAGACGCATTGGGCAGAATATGAGCATGAAGCAGAATTCTTAAATGGATACTCGAACTTCTCTCTTATTGTTTGAGTGAATGATTATAACTATTGTTGATGTAGTAGATATTATTAGGGGGATTGCTTTGAGAAACTCCAAATTCGCATATCTCCTCCTAATACTTACATGGCTTACATGGATACTCCATATCCCTGGTAATGAATACATAGTAGGTGAAGGATCCATTACTAACTCTTCAACAATGAGGGGTATAGGCCAGAACATCAATGGGAATGTTAATGTGCGTGGTGACCTAAACTGGAGCTTTGCCATCGATGTCCCAGCGGGGGCATACTACTATAGATATGCGTATAGGGAAAGAGGAATGGGGTTAATTGGTAGCTTCCGTGTGACGTCTGGAAACGATATAACATTCTTTATAGTGGACTCAGAGAACTTTGAGAAACTAAGCAATGGTCAAGAATTCCTATGCTATCTATATCACGAGAAAATTGGATCACTCACATGGAAGTTTAGGGTGCCATACTCGGATACATGGTACATAATTTTTGATAATACATACTCATTCATAACGACAAAACATGTAGAGGGATGGGACGGTATTGACTTTACTCCACCAAGAATAACACTGAACATTAGGGATGGACAAGTACTAAGGGGAGTAGTAGCAATAACGGCAACAGCAGAGGACAGATACTTCGAAGTATACTACATGTCCATAAGCATAGACGGCAAAAAAGTAAAATCCGACTATTACATAGACACAATAAGCTACTCATGGAACACAAAAGAATACAGCAACGGATACCACACAATAGAAATATATGCAGAAGACAGAGTTGGAAACGGAAACACAAAAACAGTAACAGTACAACTAGACAACCCAGAAACAACAACAAAACAAACATACGTAGTTGCGGAAGAACGAGACACATCAGGAGTACTAGCCTTCCTATCAATAACATCACTAATGATAATAGCAATAGCCATCGTAGCGAGGAAACAATAGCAGACAATTTTTAATCTCCAAGCCGAAATATTATGGCTAAAAAGTGGGAAATATTAATCATATCTCAGTTAGATTTCTTTTTATTTATTCACTCAACTGTTTCTATGGATCATTAAGTTCTTAATTAAAAAGAAAATAATTATGAATTGAAATAGTTGTATTGCAATTGAAGGGCATCAAAGAAGAATGCAGTAATGATATATAAAAGTTTATATATAATAAACTTTTTAATTTATAAGCGTGTTATAGGTGGAACCATTGAGTGGACATGATTACTGGGATATAAAGATCTCTTCCATTTTTACGATCCTATAGACAAGGCATTAAATTATTCGAATCATGTGGAGAGAGCTGTTCGCATCGCCGAGCAATTAGGCCTTGGAGACATTATCTTGGGTGGGATAAAAAATCATCATGCGCCCAAAACGAACTTTGAAAAAATTATTAGCGAATCTGATAATAATGCCTCAGCATCTAATAGAATGCTTATTATAAAGGGTAGTGTAAATTACTTACAAATATTACATCCCTTGTCGGGGGCTCTATTGTTTAGCAAAGATATAGACCAATTTAAAGATATCAATAACATGCCAAGGATTTTCTTAAAAGAAATAGGCGACAGAAAAGAGCTATTTTACGACCTCTTAGCCAATCTATACAACTATTATTATACCCCATACATAAGTAACTACAGGGATGTGGCTAGGTGGATATTGTACCTACCAGAGGACACTCGAACGCCATCGTCCCCAATAATGGCACATCTACAGATGACAAGTGCACTAGCCACGATTATACAGAAAGGTAGAGAGTTCTGGATCGCTATAGTGGATATTGGTGGTGTTCAAGATTTCATTAAAAACTCCAAAAAAACCGTAGACCTTTGGACCTCGAGCTATATTATGTCTCTCATAAGCTTTAGTGGTATAAAATCTATAGTCGACGAGTACGGCCCAGATCACATAATCATGCCTTGGCTACCAGCAATACCACTTGCTCGTGGCATCATTTTCAAGGAGAATACAGAGGAGGAATATCTTCTGCTTCCTGTTATACCCAACACCTTTATTTTCATGATACCTACGGACAAATTTAGGTCACTCAAGGAGATTAGAGAACACATACTATATGAAATGAAGGAGTGTTGGAATAAGATAAAAATCGCAACAGTACATGGATTTGAGAGGTGGCTTAAATCCAGTGGTGCCGATGAGTACACAATCCAACTGCTCGATAAGATCGAAGAGTCCATTGAAAAATTAGAGTTTGAGGATGTATTTGGGAGCGTAAGACTAGTTGGTATTAAGGGCAGGATTTCTGAGAACGGTGATCTCGAGATATTGGATGAATCTATCCGATTGGTATGTAATGAAATAAATGAGGCGATAGGCCTAAAGGAAATTGAGAGGTTTATAAGTAGCCACCCTGACATAATACAATACCCAAGAAAAGTACCACTTAGAAACTTGGCCATGTTGATAAGGGCAATGCAATATGCACTAATGATAAGCAAATATAGGCGATTAAGAAGAAATTATGTCATCTCGGGCGATACCACTGGGGATTTATGTAGCACATGTGGTATTAGAAATGCAATAAACATCGATTGGGAAGAATTCTGGGATATTCCTGGCTCCACAATAGATTATTTAGAAAAACTTTGCTCAGTCGGTTTTATCAAAAGAATCTTCAGGTATGGAATAGATATCTTCTTCAGAGAATATTTTAAGAAGGATATAAAGAAAAAATTTCTATCGATCCCAAGCACGTCAGATATGAGCATAATGTGGTTTAAAACTATGATCTATGCCACATTTAAGTTAGATAAGAGTCTCCTAGAAGATATAATCAAGGAATTTTTAGGCTTGGTAGGAGAGATATGTAAAATTGTTTCAAACTTAAGGGGTAATATATCAAAAATCGTCGAATCTGAGGATGATCTCGTAAAATATAATAAAATTCTCTCTACGCTAGGAGAATTCTGTCGTAGTGGAGTATTTTTTAAGATGTGGGAAGATATAGGAACTGAGGGTCAATATATATGTGATTTCCTTAAGTTATCAGGCGAAGTACTAGACAAAGCATTTCTTGAGAGGGCCAAAGATGAAATACATGAACTTATCAATGCACTGAAAAATAAGGGTTCTCTAGATGAGAAGTCGAGAGAATTGATTGATAAAATAGAAAAACTCACTGGAGATCTTGATAAACTGATAAAATGTTATAAAAAGTTCGAAGAAGTTCTAAGCAATGTTGATAAAAGCTCTTTGGCGGAATTCATCATTAAAAGAATTAGAGATCTGTTGGCCCCATTTACAGATTTTCATAAAATAATAGAGAAGATAGGTGTGCCCATAACGTCTGCCCCCTCGGATTACTTCACGATTCTAATGGCTGATGGCGATAATATTGGAAAATGGATATCTGGCTCAATGCTCCCATCACTGATCTTGTTCTATGCGAGAAATGGTTATCTGAAATCTATTATTAAGAATGATACTGTTATAGAAAATAAGCATATCTTCTCAATGCCTATTCCTCTTTCGCCAGCAATTCTCTCAAATATCTCTGCAATAATTTCGAGCAATAGTATTTTAATCAAAAAAATAATCGATGCATTTGGTGGGTTTTTGATCTACACCGGGGGAGATGACGTCTTGGCGATCCTACCTCCAGAAGTTACTCATCTGGTATATATTTTGCTAAGATTGACATTCTCTAGAGAATATCTCCTTATGGATTACCATAATAATAGACTAAATGTTATGGGCATGGGGTGGAGGGCCTCAAATTCCTTTGGAATATTTATTGCTGACCCCAAGTTCAACTTTAGACTAGCAATTGAATCCACAAGAGAACTTTTGGAAAATTGTGCGAAGAAGATGAGAACGAGTCTTGAAAATAAGATTATCGAGACTAAGGACGGACTATGTATAGCCATAGCATCTAGAGGTGGGATTTTATACAAGGCGGCTCTTCCTAATGTACTTATTGGCTGTAAAGAAATTGGTGATGAGGAAAATACATGTAGGTTTGAGTATATAAGAACTATGGATCAAAAACTCATTAGGCGGATAAGGGATCACCTAGATGTTTACGGTTACATTAACATTGTAGATCGTTTGCTAACAGAGATGAGTGGATTCAAGGGAATATATCCAGATATCGATCATAAGTTTGCAACATTATCCGAGGAATCATCAGTGGTCTCTCTTTATAACATATTCATGCCGATGGAGTTCGCCCTAAGAATAATATATAATGTCCTAAACGGTAGACTCTCCAGAAGGCTGATACATGATCTATTAGAATTCCATGAACTTATCTCTGGTAAGCTTATCGAAGACAAATCTGGCATTCTTGAACTTAGGGACGAGGATGGATTTGACGCCATGGAAAGAGTACTTATTAGGGAGGTATCGAGGAGAGCTACTAAGCAAGATTCTAAAGAAAACACAAAGTTGGCTCGAAATCTAGCTCATGAATTATGCTGTCTTATACGGACAGAGCCGAAACTTAAGGACATACCAATTCTGTGTAATATCCTATTTAGGGTGCTTTCTAAATCAGTTTTATGGAGGGATGTATCATGATAATCAAGTTTATGGCTGAGCCATTAACTCCCCTCGTTTTTGGGAAACCGCAACCCTATAAATATGGGGGATACGCCCCTACGCACTATCCATTACCTCCTCCTTCCACAGTATCTGGTATGATAAGAATGGCAATAATGGAGTTTTTGAGTAGTCAGTATTCGTTTGATCCATCAAAATGGGAACAATACAAGGAGCTTCTAGGGGACAGGAAAAATTACTGTGGAATGGACTGGGTACTTATAGGGCCCTATATAGTAGATATGGAAAATCATAATGTATATTATCCAGTCCCCCTAGATCTTGTCAGAGTCGGGGAAAAAATTTTTTTATTAAAAGTGCGGGATTTCCTAGATAAGCTAAGAGGTTTAAGAAGAGCCTTTTGTGATTCTTTTGATGATGACCGCTTTACTCCTCTTCAGGTTGCATATCGAGCAAATATGATGGAAATAATGAGGGATGAGGAGACAAAAGTCTCTGGAATAAGAGGAGAATACGTGATATCCACGGATCTTATGAAGGAGTACTTAAATAATCCCTACTCTCTCGAGGTAGATCTTGGATCTAGAAATAACAATATTGTAAATGTAGATGAAGTCGCTAAAAAGAAAGCGACTGTTGGAGTATCGTTGGATCCCTTCAAAAAGAAAGTAAAATATGGCCTAACACATGAGGGCTACCTTAAGGGCTTATACTATATTGTTGAAAAGGTTTGGTTTAAAAAGGGGTGGTCAATATTTTTCGCTATACATACAGAGCGGAACGAAATTGCGGAGAAAATATCCAACGCGCTAGACGACAAAATTTTAAGGCTTGGGGGCGAAGGTGGGCTTGTTCATGTAAGGAAGATTAATGATGTAAAAATACTAGAGGAGGAGAAGGAATTCACCATATCCATAAAAGAAATGGTAAAGCTTGTTTTAACCTCCTCCTGTATTTTTGAGAAGAACTATGTTTATCCATCGATAGAGGGCCTTAGCGGATTTATGATTGTTGAGGATTTGGTGAGCGGATGGTCTCTTGCGGAGGGATCTAGAAGGAAGACTCTATATGGAGCAGGTTATGGTTCTGTTTTTTATTTTGATGTTGGTGTCAAAATTAATGTCTTCGAGCGTAGCTATGTTGAGAAAGAATATTCAAATATTTTCGGTTCGGCTCTATTGGGGAGGTGGTAGGTATGGCTGCTAATGTTGGATATAAAGTTGAGAAGATTTTAATTTTTTGGGCTGAGTCCCCTGTATATGTTGGTTCAGAAAGAGGGGTGGGCACGATTGATCTGAGGTTACAGAGAAACGTTACTACAAATGTCCCAGAAATATACTCAACAAGTTTAAAAGGTGCTTTGAGAAATCATCTCAGTCTAATAGCAGAGGACGATTCGCTTAAAAATGAAATCAATTGGATATTCGGAGACGAGAATAGAATAGGTGCAGTATCCTTTTTGAACCTAAAAATATTGTTGCTTCCAGTACACTCAAATTTCTATAGTTATGTTTTTGTTACGTCACCAAGTCAACTAGCCGATTTTTCAAGGCTCCTACATATGAAGGGGGAGGAATTGGGATTTGATCTGTCTGGTCTATATGGGTTGTCAGATGGAGAGGCAACTGTGGATAAATCGTTCCCTGCAGGGGATGGGGAATATTTATACCTAGCAAATGCTTCGTTTAGATTTAAAATAAAGAAAATGGATCTCTCAAACCTAATAAAGAAGTTGAGTGAAGTAGTTAAGGTTGATGTTCCTGGCTATGATTACCTCTTGACGAAAATAAAGAAGGCTCTAGTGATTGTTTCTGATGAATCATTCATGCGTATCTCAAATAGGGCTCTGTTCAGGGTTGCTAGGATAAGGATAGTGCCAGAAACAAAGACCGCGGAGACTGGTGCCCTGTTCTTCCAAGAGCTATTGCCCGAATACAGCATTTTCTTCACTGCAGTTCTCGTGTCTCAACGGGCTAAAAAACATGGAGATCCTGTTAAGAGATTGATGGATCTGTTCGATAAGAAACTCATAAACCTTGGAGGCGACGAGAGTGTTGGTAGGGGCTTTTTGAGGATAAAATTCTACTAGGTGTCTATATTGGTGATTTATGTCGACTTGGATGTTGCGAAGAGGCTAAATAAATATGTCAATTCCATAAAAAATCTTGATAAGGATGACTTAAAAAAACTATCTAATTATGCGAAGAGGATGTCGAATATGATAATGTCCGACGGGCTCGTTAGGTCAATATTATTCGCTTTTAGCAAGGCAAAAATCGTCAATATAAACGTATATATATCAAACATAAACATAAAGGAGAGAAGCCTAAATGATTCTATGAGATGGGCCATAGTCACTGGTATACTTATAAACGAGTATTTTAGCGATTGTATTGATCCCTCTAAGAAAGAAATAGACCTTCTAGTCCTTCTCGATAAACTTCATAGGGGAGAATTGGGCAATATTGATATCCTGGAACAAAAGATTATTCAATGTCTGGATACATTGTCAAGGATATTAGAATCATATTTAAGGGAGGAATAAGCATGTATAAGGATCAGATCCCCATATTACTAGTCAACATAACCAACATGAGGGTGGCTAGTGGACAGTCTGTAGCCAATGTTACGGATATACCATTAATGCGGGATCTATTCAACAATATAATAATCCCTTCAACAAGTCTAAAGGGGGCACTAAGGAGCAAGGTTTATCTTACAACAGGGAACAAGGCTCTAGTAGACTTTCTCTTCGGCACGGCCGAGGTGGCTGAAGAAAAAATTATGCCACACATGGGCTTAGTGGCTGTCTATGATGCACATCTAGTTTTTATCCCCGTATCTTCCACAGTTGGTGTAATATATCTGACGTCCCCAAGCAGATTGAATAGATTTATGTCATATCTTGGCGTAAAAAGTGAAGTGGTATCGGTCTTGGTAAATAGTCTGTATGCAAATTCGCTATCAGATAACATAGTTATGGATCCCAATATGGCGCGTGAAGTAAAGAAGATAAATATAGTTGGAGGTGTAACTCTAAAGGTTTTTCATTTAGAACTTGTTGGTGTAATTAGAAAACTATTAACTGATTCTCTAGGGGAACTCTGGAGGGATATAGAGCAAATATTAGGTGGTGTGAAAATAGGTGTCGTAAGTGATGAAATATTTGACGTCGTCCTAGAAAAAGCCATAACAATAAGACCGGGAATAAAGATAAAGGGCTTCGAAAAGGAAGATAGCAAGGGAGAGTACCTTGATGTTTATGAGAAAGTTGTATCCAAACAAGGGCCAAGGTTCGAGGAGGAAATACATGCCTTATCCATTTTTATCTCCAAGATAGCCATCACAAGGACAAAGATACCCCTAAAGTATGTTCTTGTAGATGATTCTGGGGAAAAGAATATGAGAAGCTTACTTGGAGACTTGACGACTGTGTGTGATAAAATAATCATTGAATTCAAAGGCGAGAAATGCTTAATGATCGATACAGAGTGCATTAAGAGAATATTCAGTAAGTATGCCGGGGCTCTATTCTTGGGGGGAAAGGAGACTCTATCAAGAGGGCTAGTAGCGCTTCTGTATCCAAAGATAAAACCGCCAGAGTTGGCTGGGAAATATGAGACGAAAAAGGCATCAACTCCGTTAGTTAGATCATACCCAAGTATCGTTGAACTATTAGATGCGATAAAGAATACATTGCTGATAGAGGAGGAATCTGTTTCCCTTAGTGAGTTGGTGGAGGAAATAAGGGAGAAGTCTTCGATCTTAAAAGGCAAATTCTCGGGTCTCCCCGAGAGATTCAGGTTACTCGATACCGTTTCTGTAATGCTGTTCTACGATATATTAAAGAGTACTGCAAGTGGTGTTGGGTATAGTGAGGTTAGAAATACCATTAAGTGGATAACTATGCACTATATAGATCCCAAAGAAGTTGTTGGGGACGATGGCTACATTAGGGACGATAAGATATCTCAGTACCTAATGAATCTGAGTTTTATAATAGATCTCTTGACAAAGCTAAAGTATATAGTTAGGTCTTATGGTGATTAGTATGCAGTCGAGAAGCATCTATGAGGAGTACATATTATTAGTAAGGAAAAAACTCCTAGAACTCACCTCAATTCAGGATGAAAATAAATTAGATGAAGAAAAAGTCAAATATAAAAATGACATCCTTAATTGGCTCGTAAGGACAATAGAAGACCTGTCATCTGAAATACTGAATCGAAATAGACGATATTTCGAACTATTGAAGCGAATGGTGAGAATGACCAACAAGGATGCGATAGAAGTAACTATAAGATCTGCTAGCCGAGTAATAATAAATGTCAATGGACCCATGGGATGGCTCATAGATGAAGTAGGTATAGACTGGGATCCTATACTTGATACAGTATTAATTCCTAGCTCCCAGATTAAGGGCGCCATGTCAGCGGCAATACAGTTTAAATATGCTATAAACAAGGAAGAAGTTCCTAAGGACATACAAAAACTAAGGGATGTCTTGTTCGGCTCGGAACAAAAAGAAAAAATGCATATGTCCTTGGTATCTATAACCGATGCATATCCAGTAGATAAAGAGGACAAGCTGATTGATCGTGATGTGATATTACCCATATATACCGAGAAAATAACCGAGTGGGAAGTGAAGCCAACCCCTGTTCACTTTCTAGTAATCCCGCCTGGAGTCAAATTCAAATTCCTACTGATTATAGATAGTCCAAGACTAAGAAGAATCCTAAGCAATAGGGAAACAAGAAGAAGAGTGTTCGGTGATCTAAAAATCGAGTTTAGGAATGGAGTTCAAGTATTACAGGATATTCTTAGAATAGAATTAGAAACATCAATAAGAAATATCCTAGATTATACCTTCAACAAGATTGGCATTGGAGCCAAAACATCTTCTGGTTATGGTATCTTCGAAGTTATTGAATATGGTGAGCTATGTTGAAGAAGCTGGCAAAAATAACCCTACTCCCAACAACCCCCGCATCTATAGGTAGATTTGACACTTTTGCAGATCGATACCCAAGAGGCACAAGCCTAAGAGGAGTAGTGAGGTGGTGGACTAGAGCGGCAATAGCTGGGTGGGCTTATGACCAAGGCAAAGAAATAAATGAGGCCATAAATAGGGTATCAGAAATATTTGGTGGTGTTGCAACCGGCGGAGGGGAACCAAAGCCATCTAGGATCAAATATCAGATAAAACTGATAGAAACATCTAAACCTCAAGGAATTAGCCATTTTAGACTTAGACTAATATTCATGAGGGCACATAGTGCCCAACGCAGAGTACCGGAAGGTAAGTTTTATAGAAACGTCAAGAAATTCTATGAATATCTAGATCAATTATGTAGCGAGAGCTATTTGCTCAAAGAAAAAATAGGAAATATGCCCGAGTACCAAGCCGTAAGAAACTATATAGAAAACAGGCGCGGACATCCTAGCACCGTAAGGGATGCTGTTATTAGACTTACAAACACATTGTATGATACAATGATATCACAATACAAAATGGAATTAACAATATACACGGCGGCCATAAAAATGGACTATCGAGACAAAATTGGTGTGTTAGGGACATTGCTAGCGATTGAGTTGGGTGGTATAGGAAAAATTTCTAGGCGTGGATTGGGTTGCTTTGATATAGATTATTGGGAATCTCAGTATATAGACAAAAACTTGGAAGATCTAAAGAGCTTGAGAGATATGATGTTTAAGGACAGAATATTATATATTATCAAAAATATTCGTGGACTTCTGGGTCAAGAGAGTAATCAGAAAATAAGGAGAAAACTACCAGCAATTCCCTCGATATCGCTATCAAAGATCGATGATTTACCAATATTTTCGGTATGGATCAAGGAGCAAGATAATGATATCAACAACGTATTTAGAGATATAGAGAGCATATTTTTAAGAACACGGCGAAATAGTTTGGCTAGTTTTCTAAGATATATGAATCCTCCCTCAGCTTGGTATCTAGGCCTACCTAGAGAACAACGAGGAAAAGGATACGTGGGTCAAATTAGAAGAGCAAGCCCCCTGTGGGTAAAGGTATCTAGACAAAACAATAGAAACTACATAATTATAAGCCACATGGTGTCCTTAGATTGGCCCTCGGCCATACGTTGGATTGGAGCAACAAAACGTGTTATAAGGATAAATGAGGAATTATTAATCAGGGTCGCTAAAAAGGTAAATGATTGGCTATCGGAAGGGGAATATAGATCGATTCTTTAAGGTCGAAAGAAAAGCTAAACGAAAGAGAAATAATTATCCAATCCATCATCTTCTTGTTAGATGAATTAGTAAAAATTGTGCAAAAGGGTGAATTCAAATATGAAGCTTTTAAGGAGGGTCTCCAAGAAAAAGGGTACTATAAGTACATTAGAGGTGGTACGGAATGTCGTCTTCTAGAATGTATATCTTATGATATAGATGCTAGTGGTATATACCGATATGGCCATAAAATAATCACTATAGTCTCAGAGTACATGAGTAGGAAATATGAATCAGAGGTAGCGAAGGATCTTGGCATTGGCGAGGAAATAAGAGATATTCCCGTTCTAATTCGCCAGTTTTATCCAAATAGGAAAAAAGGTATTATTAATCTTATCAAATCAGTATTGGATAGAGTATTTATATCCTTGAATGGTGTCAGATTAAATTATGAAAAAATTAGGATGATTATAGAGAAGACCTGTCAGACACTTAGGAAAGGAAAACTTATTGAGTTTATTAGAATCAATATTGATTCGATACATTATCTTGATGAATTGACAGTGCTTTCATTTTATCTAATGCTTTATAGTATTTTTTACAGAGAAGTCATTTCTGTTTACTCAACTCTGAGAAATGTTAACATTAAATATCTCAAAGATACAAACGAGTTTATCGATGCAATAAATAGGGTTCTAGTTAGTGCAGCGATTCTTAACATTATAAATCTGCTTGTTGGAAAACTTTTAAAAATTAGTAGGGTTGAAACAGATGATTTTCTTTTCTACACAATACTGTTGGAGATGTCTATATATGGTACGCTAGTTGTGTTTATAAAGAAAATATTTGGTAATAATATTTCAAAATCCCAGAACGGGATTATTAGCCCCTATGTACTTATTAGTGTTTCATTCTTCATATCTTTAATACTGTCTACGTTGGATGAGACATTCTTTATACCCTTTGTATACTTCTATATGGATCAAAATAATAAAAAGTCTTCCTTTGGAAGAAATGGCTCAAAGCTTACTATTAAGGATCTTGAAAATAGCTTATTGAGATATATTGCATTGTCGTTTGTTTTTCTTCAATCGCCAGTTCGCTATAAAAGATTAAGTATATTTCTAGTAATGCTTTCTGTAACTCTATTGTTAGCCACGAACCAAGATAATATAATTCAATATATTGTTGCAAATTTATCACTTTCTATATTTTTCTATCTAATCCTTTTATTTCTTAAGGATACAGATTTTAAGGAGGTGTTGTCAAATTTTGATTCGTTAACTGCCTTTGACTATATACTAACAACTCTACTGCTAATGTCTGTCGTGGAAAACCCCTTTTTTCATGATATATCTGAGATAATAATACTTCTAAGTGTCTTGGAAAGTCGCATAAAATTTACCAAAAACAATGATTTAATAGGAAGATATTTTTTAAATGTGATCTTGGAGATATCAAAAAATATTTCAATTTGGTGATGACAAATCTCGGTATCCATCAAAATATCGCGAGACAAAACAACTTTAAAATTATTCATCTTGCCAATATACACAATTTTGGGCCTTAGTATGATATTATTTATGCACACAATCATAGCAGCCATATTTTTGTTTTTAACAGCTTTACTGTATTTATCACTTAAGATAAGTACATACAATATTCTCTGTTTTTCGTTTTCTGCCAAAGTTTTTGTTCACAGTACTATGAGATTTTTCCTTATTTCTTTTTTCATATTATTTTTCATATCATTTCTAAGCATGTTTTTCTCTAGGCCTATCTCCTATTTTTTAGTTCTTTTTCTCATTCTAGAATCAATAGATGTAATACTACTTAGAATTACTAATGTTTTTTATTTGGGTCTATTCGTCCACTTAGTAAAAAATGAGAAAGTGAATAAAGTAGGAAAGAATTTGTTGTATTGTTTTTTTATTACAAATTCTTTGCTTATTTTTGCATTTCTAACAAATATTTCATATGCACTTTATAGATTCGTACTATTGATTGGAGGCCTACTCCTAATAATGAAAATAACCTACTTGGAATACAAGCTTATGGCATATACATTGAGAAAATATGTTTTTTTATTACGGGTTCTTTCCATCGTGATGAATTTTCAGAATATTACTTTTTCTTTTCTTATATCGATGTTTATGTTAGCATTGTTACAAAGGTGTACATTAACTGAATTCTCTTTGGAATATTTGCTAGAGAACTTGCAATTTCTGCTATTTTTGATTTTTTTCATATTTTTTATATTGAATAGGATCTCAAGAGTGTTAGCACTTATTGGTTTTTATAGAACATATGTACAGCTTGAGTTTAAGTCAACCTATAAATCATGGTCGTTGGGATATGTCAATATAAATCGATTAGGTGACCTATTTAAACTTCGTATTGCAATGCGACGGAATATTTTATTTGGCAAGGAGACTATAATAGAGATCATTGGTTTGGTTATCAACACAATTAATATACTAATATAGGATCCATCGAATCAAAAATTTTTCCATAATTTTGGATATGTGTGAAGGTCTTGTCACAAGAAATCATTGTGAGAGTAGTGTGAGGATTGCCTCTATTTTCTTTAACTTTTTTTCTATTGGGTCTATCTCGTAACCGAGGATTTCGAGTGCGGTGTTGCCTAGAATCTCTTTGTCGTTTTCTAGGGCGAAAACAACAGGGATTGTTGCCTCCTCGCCGTCGATTTCTATTGTTATTTCCCCGATGTCTCTCTCGACTTTTTCTCCAGTAATCAAGATGAATTTCTTTCTTCTTTTTGGTTTTGCCCCCAGACTTTGGAGGATATCCTTGTTGATCCATGTGAGGGTGGAGCCGTTGTCCACTATTAGATCTCTCTCCACTTCTCTGTCTGCTCCCTTGAGCTTAACCCTAACCTTAAATACACCCATTAATACTACCTATTCATGCAATGTGTGCGTTATCTTAATAGAATATATTCCATTATTTCGTCTCTGAAATTATTTTATTCATATTCTCTTTTTAAAGCCTCATTTTGTATCAAACTTTTGCCAACCAGTGAGGCGACAAAATTGAAAAAGTCGATATTAGGTCTCGCAATATTGGCCATGTTGTCTGCGGGTATTTTTTTGGCAGGCACTGAGGGCTCTGCAGCCCTCCAAGTGAGGAGTATTAGTGGGGATATACCACCCAATACCGGGGATTGGATCATAAGTAATCCAACGGTCGTAGAGAACGAGATCCTAATAATCAATGGTAGCATACTCATACAGGATGGTGGAAGTCTGACATTGAGGAACTCCACCTTGTACATGAACCTTACATATGATGGCGAGTATAGGATAGAGGTGTTTGGTGGCGGCTCGTTAGTGATTATAAATTCCACGATAACGGCATATAATAAGAGCAACAACTACTACATTCAAGTCGACCAGAACGCGTCGATATATATTAATAATTCAAGGATATGTTATGCTGGCTATGATCATGGCCTATATTCCGGCCTATTCATAGGTGCGGAAAACGCCACAATAGTCAATAGTACTTTCGATAATAACTTCTATGGGATCTATCTCTCCTCAGCAAACAACACTCTTGTTGCTTCTAACAATTTTGTCAATTCTAGATTCAGACCAATACATATTAAGGAGTCAATCAACGTTACATTGGTCAACAACAAGATCTATGACAATAATGGCGGCATATTCATCTTTGACTCGTCCAGAATAAATATACTACAAAACGAAATCAGAAATAACACCTATGGAATAAACATATACAACTCCAAGGACCTACTGATAGAGCAGAACACAATATCAAATATCCAGTACAATGGAATAGAGGCCTATGGAGTGGAAAACATCACTATAGGGAACAACACGATAATACAAAATAATGTCGGAGGCATAGTCTTCTATTCGGACTCAAAGAACAACACAATAATAGAGAATAAAGTGGTGAACAATAATGTATTCGGCATATACCTCAGCGAATCAGGGGACAACACAGTCCAAAGCAACATAATATCCAACAATACCATAGGGATAAAGATCTTCAACACTACGACAGAAAACATGATCCAGAACAACTACATCTCAATGTCTTCCTCGTCAGCAATATTTGTGAGTCAGACAGAGAAACAAGAAATCACGGGCAATGTAATAACAAACAATACTTATGGCGTAGTACTGAATTATTCAGACACCATAATCTTAGAGCAGAACATCATATCCAACAACTCCGTCAATGGCGTAAACCTATACGGCACAAATAATACATTAGTTACTCAAAATATATTCATGGACAATACCTACTTTGGCGTATATCTAAGCTCCTCCGAAAATGTTACGGTATGGCTCAACGATTTCATAAACAATGGTGCCTATGACGACATGGCAAATAAATTCGACAATACTGAATATGGAAACTACTGGTCCTACTACACTGGAGTTGACTCGAATCACGACTGGATTGGCGACACTCCCTATGAAATAGACAGCGACACCATCGATAATAAGCCCTTAATGTATAGGATATACTACTATCTAAATCCCCTGGACGACCCCGATAATGATGGTCTAAACAATGGGGACGAATACACATATGGTTCCAATCCAATGAACCCTGATACTGATCAAGATGGGCTTCTAGATGGGGAAGAAGTATTTGATTATAATACGAATCCAATAAGTGCTGACACGGATAATGATGATATGCCCGATATGTGGGAAATACAAAATGGTTTGAACCCAACGATGGATGATGCTGATCTAGACCCTGATAATGATGGCCTAGCAAATATCTACGAGTATGGAAATAATACAGATCCAAAGGATAATGATACAGATGACGACGGCATTCCGGATGGATGGGAAGTGATTAATGGACTAGACCCCAGGAACCCTCAGGATGCATCAAGAGATAATGACAATGATGGACTAACAAACTACCAAGAGTATCAATACGGCACAGACCCAAATGACGCCGATACAGATAATGATTCTCTACCAGATGGATGGGAAACAACATGTGGTCTAGATCCCCTGACAAATGATTCCTACAAGGATAACGATGGTGACGGCCTAACAAACCTAGAGGAATACGAATTAGGCACAGACCCAAATAACGGCGACACAGATGGAGATGGTTATAGTGATGGAGAGGAAGTCAATGCTGGGACGGATCCCCTCGACCCTGAGAGTCATCCATCCTCAAACTGGATATATATCGGCATTATCGGTGCCATAGCAGTCGTAGCAATAATTATGGTCTATCTATTGATAGTGAGAAAGAAAGAGAAGGCATAGTTGCTTAACTGATTTTTGATCCATATCTCTTTTTATGGACACTTCTACTATAAGAACAAGATATTAGAGAGAGGGCAAAAATTCTTGATGATCACACTAAATAGTTGGTAATGACCTTCTGGAATTGAGCTAGATACTCGAAGCAAATCTATTTGTTGTTCTTATTTATGTCAGGGAGATGGGTTGTCTTTTTGCTAGGTTGTATACTTTTATTACGCCCATTCCGTAGGTTCTTTTTAGCCCTACATTTGAGATTAGGCCGAGTCTGAGTAGGCCCAGTAGATATTCTGCGTCCTCTAGATCTGGATCCATTATTATGTATGAGGCCATGCCCTTGAATCCTACGATTTTTGAGCCTTTTATTCTTACTTCTCTCGTTTTTAAGTTGTAATGCCGAATATAGACTCTCTCCGATACCCAGCCTAAGAAGCTCTCCTTTTCTATTTTTATATTCTCCTCCGCAAAGGTGTTCCATATGTTGATCAGATTTGTAAATAAATGTGTTGCATCTGGGTAGAGATGTGGATGGTGTCCACCGAAAAATGTCGGTGTCTTGAACATTATACCTATGAAGCTTGACGTGAATCCTGGTAGTAGATCCTCATAATTACTCTTTTTGTAGACTTCAAAGCTCTCAATATAGAAGGTTGCCTGGTGAATCTTGATTGTTTCTTTTGTAGATGAAACTATCTCCGCCAATATTTTGTCCTCGATGTCCGTATCGAGGATACCGATCCCAAAAGAGAGCCTCATATCCTTCCTTATAATCCATCTATTATTTTTTACATTCATTTTTTCGGTTATTGGATGCAGTGGCTTTATGGAATATGGTTTTATTCCTGGTTTCTCATGGAGTACCATGGCCAAGTCTGATCCCGCAATCATGCTGAAAAATATTCCTCTTGTATGCTCGCCAGTAAAAGGAGGCAACTCGGCTTTTTCAGTTGCTCTAAGATTTACAGAGATAAGCATAGGCATTCATATCACCATGCATCGTTATAATCGAAAAAAAGGCCTATAATTTATTCAAAAAGATAATGCTTAGATTGTCTTGGTCTTATCTTTGTAAGCACTGGATATCTGATAGCCTGACCAGTTATATATGCCATGCCCGTTGGAAGATGAGGTATCCTCTTAAAGTCCTCACTCGTCAGAAGACTAGTATATGGTCTTAGATATTCTAGATCTGTCTTAGAGTCAACTCTTAATATAAACTTCGTTCCACATTGGCTGATAACATCCTTATCAAGACCAATAATCCTCTGACTTATTATCCCGATCCCAATCCCAAATTTTCTTCCTTCTCTAGCAATTCTTCTCATCATTGTCTTGCTATACGTATCTAGGTCCTGAGGAGCAAAAATATGGCTCTCTTCAACAATTACTAGTAGTGGAGGAACTAATTTTTTCTTCCTAGCCTCGAACAATCTTTTAAGTACCATACCAACATATACCCTTCTTTCGTAATCAGTAAGACCTTGACTAATATCAATAATTGTGGCACAACCACGCCTAACGACAGAATTAACATCCAGACTATTGCCAAAAATAGAGAGCTCCTTAAGTGTTTCTATCCTCCTCCTTAGTGCAATTCTTGTTTTATTGTCAAATTTCCATTTTGAGGCAGCAATGTTGACTGCCCTAATAAGTCTATCTACCCAAGCTTTTCCTTCAGAAGCATCTTTTTCTTCATCCAAAGTATAGATCACATTATCAATGTGTTTAAATGCCAAGTAGAGTAAATCCGCCATAACTGGGGACATTTTTGTTACCTCAGATATAGCGTCAATATCTAAATCCTCAAAACCAACTGTTAGTTGATCTGGGGTAAATGTTTTGGCATCAAAACCAGAGGGCTCTAGACCAAGCATCCTCAATTCTTCAATCTCAGTAGCAGAATCGTTAGGTATTGAAAGGGAAGAATACTCTCCATGGGCATCAAATATAACAACTGGATACCCCGACTTCAACAACTCTTCAACAATTACGCCTACAGTATAGGACTTACCACTACCAGTAGAGCCAAATATGGCAAAATGAAGTCTCAATAATATGTCTGGATCGAGGATAACGTGGATATCTTTATGCCCATACATATAACCCACAAATAGTCCATGCTCACAAATATTCAATATTCTCCTAACAGTCTCAATATCTGCAGGATATACATAATCCCCCGGCGAGGGAGGAATGTTTGGTGGCAATAACGTATCAGCCTTCATCACGGCAATAATCTCTACAAGCCCCTCCCACCAATTATCCCTCGATACAGCAATCCTTGCATCGATAGGAAGACCCTTACTCAGATGAATCTTTATGAACTCTGGATCCATAAGACTCTTATTCCTTGAAACTATCCTAGTTATTCTGCCAATAATAACACTACTACCAATGGGAACCTCCACAAAATCCCCAACACTAACACTTGCTTGGTCCCTCAACTGAAAGGAAAACGAGAGATGCGTGGGGGGTCTGCCATAACCAACAACTATTCCAATGTACTCCTTGGATGATGAACTGGTTTCCTCCCGTTTGTTCCTGCTCACATAGCCCAAAATATCTGACATAATTATCACCTAGCAAAACCGAGATATTCATCAAGTTTAAGCTGAATAACTTTCGGAATTGAATGTCTTAATATCCTAAGCTGGCTTTGAGCCCTTATGACAGACTCCACCATGGGGCTAGGCCCAAAAATATCGTCACCACGTGGACTAGGCAAAGAAGAAGAATATAAAAGATCCCTTATCCTAACATAATCCTTGAATGGTTCGCCAAGACTTATATATTCTACCTTAACCACCCTATCCCCTACCTTCATATAGAACTCATACCACTCATCGATCCTCCTACGACCCTTTTCAGAAAACCTATTTATAGGAGCCGTTGTGTCACCATCATTAAGCAAGAATAGTAAGGCATTAGTATCGTTAATATGGCCAAATTCAACATCTAAATACTTCCTCAAGAATCTAATAAAGACATTATCATGAGGCTTAAAATTTACACCCGCAAGCAAAACGCGATACTTCCTAGCCATCGATACTAATTTATCAAAAGTTTTCTCGACAATACTTTTAAGCTCCAAAAGTCTCTTAGCCTCAATGACATAACCATGAGGAAACAGGGATCCTCCAACAAAAAGAACATCCATATCACTACCTTTGGAATCAATTGCACTCAATATAACATTATAATGGATCTGTTGCGCAATTAGCCTAGCCGCAAGCCTACGGGCAAAATCAAGTAGCTCAGGATATCCCGTAACAAGCTCATAGAATGGCTCTCCCCTAACAAAAGGACTACGACCAGTATACTCCCTAAAACTTGGATGAATATCAGACCAAGACTTAGAATAATCTAAACGATCACCCTCAAACCACGCGACAAAAGAAGCAGCACTAGTAAACGCAAGAGTGAGAGTAGCAAAAGGCTCTCTAGCACTAGACCACAGGACTCTATTATCCACACTATAACCATACCCAGAGCCACCAACATACATTCTATCGAGCGGAAAACTCTCAGAAACACCGGGCAAAATAAGCCTATCACCAACAATCCTAGCACCATCAATAGTCAAAACACCGCTATATCTAAAATTCAGAACCTCCATTCTGAAATCACGATCCAACAACTTCTTCACGTTCAACCTCTCAAATATCCTACTGACACGATCCTCGATCTCACGACTAGCCCTAATAGACCTGATTAACTCATCATCAAAAAAATCAGTAATATCAAGACTACCCCCATCAAGATAACGCGAAATTGAATTAATGCGATCGGTATTAATTCGATAACGACCAGCACCAAGATACTCTATAACACCCATAGTAGTGAGATCACGAAGATAATCCCTAAGTCCACGTTCCCCTATACCAAGCTCCCTAGCAAGCATATCAATAGTAATAACGCCATAACACAGACCAAGCCTAAGGCACTTATGCAAAACAGACCTCAACCTCTCAAAGTACATAGCCGAAGTCCTGACCATAAACACACCACAAATTCTAATATATAAAATACACATAACTATTTATAAAAGTTAAGGTATTCAAAATCAATTATTGAAATAAAAAATCGGCATCAAAATCACAGATAGGATCAATAACTAGTTTAGACAAAAATAAATTTTTTATATATATTTATTTTGATATTGTATTTGTTGGAGTATTGGTTGGAATTTGGTGGACCATGTGGTTGCCTTGAAGCTGAGGCTTGGAAAAAAAGGGTATCTAATTATTCCAAAGATTATTCGGACACGGTATGGTTTTGAGGAGGGGGGTTGGGTATTGGTGGAGTTGAGGGATGATGGTATACTGTTGCGACCTGCAAATGATATTGAGAGGCTTAAGGAATTCTTTAGGTCTCATGTAGATAGACTAAGAGAACTTAATACGGCATCCCCTAAGCCAGGGGAACTTAAGGGTGTATCGCTTGAGGAGGAATTTGGATAGGGAGCAGGCATTCATTGATGCTAACTTACTAATATACCTCAACTGCATCACGGAAGAAGAATATAGGGGATCTTATGAGGAACTATACTATGATGCTATTAGGACATACGTTTTATATACGGATATGCTCGTACTTGATGAGCTTTTCTGGGTATCACGGAAAAAGTATAATGTGCCTTATGACGCTACACTAAGTTTCATCCAGAATGCTGTTCTCCCCTATATTAGTATATTAGCGATAAACTCCAGAATACTTGATGATTTCTTCAGAATAATAAAAACCTATAAGTTAAAGCCTTCAGATGCAATTCATGTAGCAACAATGCTAACGCATAAAATCCCCACAATTATTAGTGAAGACGATGATTTTGACACTATTAAAGAAATAAAAAGAGTATGGTTATAGTGATGTATAGCTGGACTATGTCTTCCCCTGACCAACTTAATGGATGATCCTTGTGTCTATGTTATTGTTATCTCGAATATTGCTCCTATTTTTTTCCTTCTCTGCTATCTTTGCAGCCATTTCTATAGGTTCATTAATGAAGAATCTTAGGTATTCTTCTCTTAGCCTCATCATAATATATTCAAATGTACACATGACCTTAACGCAAAAATAAGTTACGATCTATACATAATTAAAAAGAAGCTCGAAGAAAAAGCAAAAGCAAATGGACAACGCTGTCCAGCCTGATAAAATCAAGCGGTTGATCCGACAGAAACTTCCTAGCGCACTCTGGCTTAGAGTCCAATGTTACTTGTGTGAAGAAGGAGGGTAAAGAGATAATTTTTAAGCATAACAAAGATGATTACGAGAAAGTAATAAACACTTCTAAAGGCACATTACTAAGGATATAATCATTGGCTCCTCAAGTCCTATTATCCTAAGCTCTGTATGAATATCAATTTTTTCTTTGCTTCGTAGATGTAGATTACTGAGAGACCCCTTTATAGCTATATTAAATATCGCTATTGTATACACTTTGGTTAGAGGAGTACAGTCCAATATTGATATTGTTTCCTCTTCGAGCTTATCTACAATACCCAGTAGGAGCCGGCACATCTTCTCTAGGCTAATAAGATAATCCTCTGGAACAGCCTTAAATTCTCCAATCCTTGATAAATCCTCGGTTCTATCCTTCCACTCCTCGAGAGCGGTTGTTGTAGTTATAATATTATAAAGGACATACAAAGTTTTCCGACTACCAAAAAGTATTATTCTATCTCCATGTTTGGAAACTTCGGTTCAAACAATCTTAACCCGTATTCTTCTAGCATTCTAAAGTGCCTCTTATTAAACGTCCATAATGGCAAATTATTCTCTATGCATAAAGCTCCTATGAACAGATCTCTCTCATCTAATGCTCTCCCCTTATTCCTTAAGCCACACCATATATTGACTAGAGTTCTTATAGTTCTATTAGATGGCCATAAAATTGTATACAATTTCTCTAGCAATTCCTTCATTCTCGCGGCCTCATTTTCGCTTTTACCTATATAGCGTAAACCTCTTAGAAATTCATAGAGCGTAACCCATGTTATTGATACACCATAGAATAATGTGATTCTTCTTAGCATTCTCTCCTTTCTGAGGAATATTAGAACATCCGTATCAATAGCTATTCTCTCAACCCCCACTTTAATTTCACCCGATCGATAATCTTCATAAGTTTTTCAGCATCATCCATGGTGAATATCCTCTCAAGTTCCCCTAACGCCAATAATTTATCAGCTAATTTTGCTTTCCTAGCTAGTTCCAATAGGAAATCTTCCCAAGATTTGTTTTCTCTCATATCATCTAGGAACTTCTTAACTTCAACGGAAATAGTGATTGTTGTTTTTGCCAATATGGACACCAATGAAAATTCTTTCATTAATAAATTATTCAATTATAGAATTATAAAATTAAGGTTTCTCTTCCAACTTTTAGTAACAATATATTTCAACCCCCTCCTGGGGAATTCTCTATGTTTCCTAAACCTAGTGATCGAATTTCTCTGTAGAGCGTCATGGGAATTTCAACCCCCTCCTGGGGAATTCTCTATGTTTCATTGTTGGGTGGGTGGTGTGAATGGATGGTGAAACCTTTTGGGGAGATTTCAACCCCCTCCTGGGGAATTCTCTATGTTTCTGATGATAGTGCTAACTATATGATTGTTCATGGAGATGTAATATTTCAACCCCCTCCTGGGGAATTCTCTATGTTTCAGTATCTTGGATTTGCAGTATTCTCTGACTCGCTCCCCGAATTTCAACCCCCTCCTGGGGAATTCTCTATGTTTCTGTTTCCACCAGTGAGGCAGGTGACTACAAGGTTTGGTAGATTTCAACCCCCTCCTGGGGAATTCTCTATGTTTCTTACTCCGTAACGTCCAAGCATCTTTTGTTGGCATCTCTAATTTCAACCCCCTCCTGGGGAATTCTCTATGTTTCGAAGAGCCTCTGCACCTCTACGGTGCGGGAATAGGTCTTAATTTCAACCCCCTCCTGGGGAATTCTCTATGTTTCAAAATGCTTTAAAAAGCTTACGTATTTGCATCAAGATCTTCATTTCAACCCCCTCCTGGGGAATTCTCTATGTTTCGCCTCATAATAACTGGAGTGAAAAGAGCCGATAGCAGGATAATTTCAACCCCCTCCTGGGGAATTCTCTATGTTTCTACCTTACGCTCTCGGATCCGTGGGAAGTAGTTAGAGTGATTTCAACCCCCTCCTGGGGAATTCTCTATGTTTCAAGACCGTAAGCTAATATTACATTATAATCAATATCGGATAATATTTCAACCCCCTCCTGGGGAATTCTCTATGTTTCTCATGCTGGTTCCAATAACCTTAGTTTTATCAGAAGATACATTTCAACCCCCTCCTGGGGAATTCTCTATGTTTCGTTTCTTTAAGATAAAGGGAATACCCAAACATGCCAAGAAAGTATTTCAACCCCCTCCTGGGGAATTCTCTATGTTTCGCCCTAGATGTGGAGCCCCAAGCATCTAGGGTAAATGAGATTTCAACCCCCTCCTGGGGAATTCTCTATGTTTCTGGCGAAGGAGTATGGAGTGAGTTACGCTACTATATACTATATTTCAACCCCCTCCTGGGGAATTCTCTATGTTTCGGGAAAGGAGTTGGGGCGATAGGTGGTGTGTTAAAGAGAAATTTCAACCCCCTCCTGGGGAATTCTCTATGTTTCGGAATTTGTAAATAATTTAATTAAAATTGCAATGGAACAATTTCAACCCCTCCTGGGGAATTCTCTATGTTTCGATGACCAAGTGTTCGTTGCATTTTATGGAGTTGCAAATTATTTCAACCCCCTCCTGGGGAATTCTCTATGTTTCCCCTGGATCTTGCATAGTAAGTATTATCTGCTTCTTGTTGATTTCAACCCCCTCCTGGGGAATTCTCTATGTTTCTCATTAGTACAACAAATATGAGCGAGGCGAGGGCATACCGAATTTCAACCCCCTCCTGGGGAATTCTCTATGTTTCGAGAGAGCACCTCTGGGAGTATGATAATGGAAGACTAATATTATTTCAACCCCCTCCTGGGGAATTCTCTATGTTTCAGATCCCGAGATATGTGCAAAGATGAAGGTGAATTGGTATTTCAACCCCCTCCTGGGGAATTCTCTATGTTTCAGAGGGGTGACTAAAAATGAGTATCAGTAAACTAAATAAATTTCAACCCCCTCCTGGGGAATTCTCTATGTTTCGATGCTCTAATTCTTGTATGCGGAAAATAAAATTGTTGCATTTCAACCCCCTCCTGGGGAATTCTCTATGTTTCTGAAGATATTGCAAGTTACTATCGTGATGATCATACATATATTTCAACCCCCTCCTGGGGAATTCTCTATGTTTCTATTATATATAGACAAATATATTCGGTGTCGGTATGCAAGCAAAAAATTTCAACCTCCTCCTGGGGAATTCTCTATGTTTCTACTACATTCTCGACATAGCTATTAATGTCAAAGACCCATTTCAACCCCCTCCTGGGGAATTCTCTATGTTTCGAGAGCTCTTTTGAGAATAAGACTGGACAAGGAGAAGAAGATTTCAACCCCCTCCTGGGGAATTCTCTATGTTTCGCCAAGAAGCAAAACAGCTCCTCCAAGAAGGCTGCATCATATTTCAACCCCCTCCTGGGGAATTCTCTATGTTTCTTGTATGCAAAGCCACCGCTGGTGTAGACCGATGAGCTCTGGATTTCAACCCCCTCCTGGGGAATTCTCTATGTTTCCGTCAGGTTAGCATTTTGCCTGGCGCGACGCAAATGGAATTTCAACCCCCTCCTGGGGAATTCTCTATGTTTCTATACGATGATCAAGGGATTGAATCGGGCAATTTTGCAAATTTCAACCCCCTCCTGGGGAATTCTCTATGTTTCACAAATTAGCAATCTCCAAATAATGCGTAGCGTTTATCAATTTCAACCCCCTCCTGGGGAATTCTCTATGTTTCCCCGACCTATGGGAGAAACTTAGAAGAACTTGGGTAGTAATTTCAACCCCCTCCTGGGGAATTCTCTATGTTTCACGATTGCAGCAACATCAGAACAAGACGCTATACGTTATTTCAACCCCCTCCTGGGGAATTCTCTATGTTTCAAGTAACTGATTATCCAGTTATGGAAATAACAGCACACTAATTTCAACCCCCTCCTGGGGAATTCTCTATGTTTCGAAATCTAGCGATTCTACTAGGATTAACCGTTTTGGAACATTTCAACCCCCTCCTGGGGAATTCTCTATGTTTCTCCATAAAACCAGCTCTACTAATAAGCTCAATAATTAGCATATTTCAACCCCCTCCTGGGGAATTCTCTATGTTTCAATATTATGAACGTGGTAATATTTACGTAAAACCTGCAATTTCAACCCCCTCCTGGGGAATTCTCTATGTTTCTTCCTTTTTGCCGTCTCCGTCCTTGTCCCGCACGTATGGCGGTGATTTCAACCCCCTCCTGGGGAATTCTCTATGTTTCACCACCGCACACGGAGACGGTGACGCACCAAGTAAAACTATTTCAACCCCCTCCTGGGGAATTCTCTATGTTTCTCAAGCACGGGCAATACTGTATTATCGGCTAATAAAGGGCAATTTCAACCCCCTCCTGGGGAATTCTCTATGTTTCTGATTAGCGAGATGAGAGCGGACAATGTATAGCGTGTGTTATTTCAACCCCCTCCTGGGGAATTCTCTATGTTTCATATTCAATTTGCCGAGATACAAAAAGATTAGGGATTTCGTATTTCAACCCCCTCCTGGGGAATTCTCTATGTTTCCCCAAAATTGCAAAAAAACTTGCAATGATACCAGAAGCATTTCAACCCCCTCCTGGGGAATTCTCTATGTTTCGCAAAATCAAGCAAAAAAAAGATAATTAAAACCAATTACAAATTTCAACCCCCTCCTGGGGAATTCTCTATGTTTCTTGAAGATGTGGATTTATTTAAGCAAGTGGCGATTTTATATTTCAACCCCCTCCTGGGGAATTCTCTATGTTTCTCTTGTCAATTATGACAGTCACGGCATTCATATCATCTTTATTTCAACCCCCTCCTGGGGAATTCTCTATGTTTCTAATCTGTGTTGTTATACGGAAAGATAATACGACCTGTATTTCAACCCCCTCCTGGGGAATTCTCTATGTTTCCCTATTTT
>CAZWPQ010000027.1:25321-31569 GCA_964636085.1 uncultured Nitrososphaerota archaeon | reverse complement strand
TGTTGTCTGATTGTTGCTTGGGGCTTGTAGTGTAGTGGTTGGATGCGTGGTTTTGTTTTTTAACTTTTCCCTATTTTTTCTTTCTTTATGGGTGGATGTGGTTTTGAATATGAGGCCTGATGCTATATATTTCTTTGTTTGGGGCTACATGTTAGGGGCATGCATCATTCTATCTCTCCTATGTCTAATGCTGTGTGGTACTGTTGATAAAGATATGGCCGCAAAAACAAGCGAGACGATAATGGATATCCCAGACATATCCATGGATATAAAACTCAACGGGAGTAATGTGCTACTAGTGGATGCAAATGTGACCGAAAATAATAGAATAGAGAATATCGTATTGGACATAGCAGAGCCTGGCGGCGGATATAGGCCAGGCCCCTCTGGGACACACATAGAGATAAAGAACGCCGCAAGAGTCATAAAACTCTTAGAGATCGAGAGGGGCGGCGACATATACAGCATAAAAGTATACTACTCGCCAGATGAGAGCGAATGGCTTAATGATACGATTATTGGTGTTGGGGAGTATGACAACCTGACGTTCAGCACCAGTGGAGGAGAAAAAAGCGGATGGGTGTATGTGGAGATACCCAACGCGTCCTACATATATATCAAGGCAAAAGTGAACTCCACAGTGCCTTTCAAGGATTTCTCGAACAGCATAGTGATATGGGTCAGGGACAACACTAGCTGCGAGTCCGCGATAAGGAAATACTATGACCCGCCCGAGACGGAGACGGAAGTGAGTGGGCTATATCCATACACAAACAAGACGGATTATCCGCCGGACATAGATTCTGACTACGCCAGGATCGTTGAGGTGAATGATACCTACTATATTGTTGGTGACTATGTCGCATTCATTGTGTCTCTTAATGGTTCGAGGATAGATTTTGTCTCCAAAAACCTCTCGTTTGGCTTTGGCCATGGGCCCCTATATGCATTCTTCGCTATAGATGCTGGGTACTGGGATTTTCTCGTTGATAGTGTCGGGGTCTTGGACATACTTGTGGATGGAGAGTATCTGTGTGAGATGCGTTTCTTTGACTATCATGTGGGGCGTGGATGGTTTTCCTTGGAATTGGTATTGTTTGCCGTGCTGGTCGTCTGGCTCTTTGTTGTGTATGTGTGGTTGCCTAGGAGGAGGCGTGGTAGACAGGGCTAGTGGAACATTAGTATGCGTCAATCTATCTATTGTTGTATGGTTGACTAGTATTGTTGCTAATGAACATTTTTTCTTTTTCTTTTTTTATTGGATTTTGCTGTTCTATTGTGTGGATTGTTGGGGTGGTGTGGTAAGGCGGATTGTGGGGGATGTGGTTATTTATGGTTTTGGGTTGGTTGTTGTGTTGTGGGATATGCTGTACATTCTCCTATCGATTCTCTGTGGGGCAGCAATTCTTGATACAATGTCTCGGGGGTCTTGTCTGGAGACTATTTGCTTGTTGTCTGGGCCTGGGGGGGATGTTGCTGGGAATGAGAGGATCGACTTTGTTGGCTTGGTGGTGAGGTGAGTTGGTGGTTGTCTGGTTCACCTATAGGGATTTTGTTTTTCTATTAGCTCTTTTTTTGATGACTTTTTTGGTTGTTTCCGCTGTTACTAGGTGGTTTTATGGGTGGCTTCTTGATTTGATACTACTTTTTTTCCTTTATATATTCATCGACTTGGTAGTATTTTATTTATTCCTAAATTTTGTGGAGGATGTATCTCCTGGGAGTAAAGCGGACTTTTTAATAGTGACGGGGCCTATGTCATTGTTTTTGTTTGTGTTCGCTTTTTTGTTGGCATATCACGATGTTCTATTCTCGAAGAAAAAGTTAAGCAAATTCAAACACGAATTAATTATGGTTATACCAGACTTTTCTTTGTTCTATAATGGAGTCTGTATGCCTTTTTTTCGATATTTGTTATCGACCAAGGCAAATTGAGGGTTGTGGATATATTCACCCTGTATCTTAGCCTTCTTGATAAATGGGCCTCGGCCGAGTCCAGCGTTGGTGGGGCAGTATCCGCAGTTCTCTTGGCCGTAATGCTCACCCTAACGTATGTCTTTCTCCGCATAGCCTTTAGACCGTTTGGTAGGGAGGTTATGTGTGGTGTCTATCTCGCGGATGGGGGTTTTATGACGTGCAACAGGGAGATATTGGGATTCTCCGGGTATAGACGCGCTAAGGTTGGGTTTAGGAGCATCAAGCTGTGTAGGCTTGTCAAGATTATTATGTCCTTGGACTCTATGGCGAATGGGAGGAGGATTGTGGGCTATGTTTGTATTGGGGATTCGTTGAAGGCTTTGAGGACTCTATTCAATATGGGTGGTAGGGCTGGTGGTGTCTGGTGGCTGAGGAGGAGGTCCTGGAGGAGGTATGAGGAGGAGTATATGGCCTTGTTGTTTCCGTTTTGGCTGCTTCCAGTGGTTTATGCCTTGCCATTCATGGTGATCTTTATTTCTTTGTTCTTTACTTTTATTCCTGAGTATGTATCGTTGTTGGTGGGTGGGGACTCCGAGTTGTTAAGGCTCTACAATTCCATCTTTGTCTCTTCGGCTCCCCTGATTTTATGGATCTTTGTTTCCTGTATTCTTGTTTGGCTCTACATGAAGTGGTTTGTTGGGTACTACTATTGGCATAGGCTCTGGAGGGATCCCAAGGTTGCTAGGTTTTTTCGGCGGCTCAACCAGAGCATTATTGGTTATGTCTCTAGGAATATAGAGAGGCCTCTGAGGCTTGTGCTTGTTGGGGAGTATGGGGGCGTGGAGAGGATAGGGAAGATCAAGTTTGGTGGTGTTGAGGCATATATATGTGAGATTCAGCCGGCATAATTGTTTATCCTCTTCTTGAATCGATGGACATGGGTGCTCAATATGCAAAAGGCAAATGTATATTATTGCATAGAAACAATAGTGTTGGATATGTTCCGTTCTAATATTCTTTCACCTAGGTTTTATATGGAATTCTCCTATTATTTTTATAGGTTGCTTTTTGGTTTTTGGTATGGTTAAGCGGAACTACTTCGTGATTGAGGGGCCTGTCCCTCCTGAATTGTTTTTTGATAGGGTTGAGATTATACAGTATTTTAATAAGTGTCTTAGGCTTCAAAAATACAGGGTTCTTATTGCTGTTGTTGCTCCTTTCAAGTTTGGTAAGTTGTCGATTTTGTTGAAGCTCTTTGATATTGCTACTAAAAGCAAGTATGTTGTACCCATTTTGCTGAGGTTAAACATCATTATGGATCCTATTCACACAATTTTGAGGGAGTTATCTAGACGCCTTAATTTTGACTTTGTGGAGATGCTCGAGGATGTTAGGGAGGGAAGATTAGGGCTTCATGACGTATTTTCTGTAATCAATGAACAACTAGAAAAAAAGAATCTCTATGTTATTCTTTTCATTGATGAATTTCAAGAGCTAGCTGACCTAGTTAAGAGCGAGGGATTCCTAACCAATTATCTGGATAGATATGTCTTTGAGTTCTTCAGGGGGATTGTTGAGGCATTTAGGTTTGGGCTCGTGGTTTCTGGCTCCATTATTGGCCCTCTACTAGACGCTTTGGATGTCTGGCATGGCAGATTTATAATTTTTAGGCCACGAGAGTTTCCTAGAAGCAACTCTGTGGAGATGCTATTGACGCTTTTCAGATTATCTGGGCTGGAAGTTTCAAGAGATCTTGCGGAGTACATCGCTATGGCTACTAATGATCATCCATATCACATGCAGCTTTTTGGTCATTATCTTGTAAGTATTGGTAAAATTGATGAGGAGTCAATAGAAAAGGCGAGGAGACATATCATCGAGGTGCTCTATAATTACTATGAATCAAAAATTATGGAAGTACAGAGGCTGGATCCGAGAGCTATGGATATACTAAAACGTGTAGTAGAGGGACTAGATATTTTCTCATTAACAAATGATGAGCTCGATGTTGCAATAAAACTTGAGAGGAGAGGCTTTATATTTAGGTTGAATGGTAAATATGAATTCTACGATGCTATGTTTAAGAGATTCTTCGTCAATATGATCTCTGGGAGACCGAGAGAGAAGTATATACCAGAGTACACCTCGGAGTACTTGGTTGCGAAGGAACTAGCCTATAAAGAGGGCTTTAGAAATGTTTTTGCATCCCTTATGAGCTGGGGGCCGTTCGATATTTTGATACTACAGAAAATAGGAGACAAAATGGGGGTAGGGATCCAGGTCAAGAGGGTTTATGGCGATTATTCCCCATCAGAGAAAATACTTCATGAGCTCCTAGAAAAAGCTGGGGCAATAAGTGTTATACCAGTAATAGCTGTGATAAAGATGCCAGGGAGAAAAATAGAGTATATCTTGGTCTCAGACCCAAGTAAAAGAAGCCATACATTGAGACATCTAATAGGACTTTTAGAAACCACCTGATTTTTCACAAGAATGTTTTTCTGCCGTCAATATTTTTGCTGGCCATTTTTATCTATGCATGTCATTTTTGCATAGAAAGAGAGTTTGGACAATATGTTGCTGATTGGTACGGAGTTTTTGGTTTCTATGTCGGCCTTATCTATACAATTCTGGAGATGAGTTATTCCAGCGTGTTTCCAATATGTCTTTTTGTAATCCTCTTTGATTTTTTGCGATAAATTTTTTGTTACTTAGTATGGTATTTTTGTAAAGCTATATGTGATTTTTTTATATTGGTGGAAATTGTTGGTAATTGCTATGAATGATAAGAATTCAGACTGATAGTGTTGGAGATGATTTAGAAAAATCGATCCTCTGGTAAGTAGAATACAAAGGATTATCTTGGCTCCACATAAATTGATTTGATGTGCGTGAGAAAGAAAATCATGAAAACTCCAAAGATGACTCGACGGTCATTAAATCGATAAGGAATGAGAGAGAGGGGAAATGTTTTAAGTTAAGACTTAAGGTATTAATGTTATAGTGACTAGAATTCGCTTAGGAAGTATATCCGTATTTCTCTTCTTAGCACGTCTACGCAGCTTTCCATTTCTCTTTCAATATGACGGAAAAGGGCGGGTGCATTGTGAAGTTTCGCCGTTGCGAGCAAATAGCAGTCTGATAGTGCGAGATTATACCTTAGCTTTATGAGTGCTGCTTCTTTAGCAATTTGGGAATTAGCTATTACTCTAATATTTCTTTGGGTATAGAGTAGGTCGAAGAATCTTTCTGCACGTGTTTTGGCTTCAGTTTTGTCGAGTCCTATCTGCATATAGGCCCTGTAGGAGACATACATTACCTCTGTGGCTGTTAATGGGGTTATTAGGGCGATTATTTTTCCTTGCTCAACCAACCCTCTTATTGTTCGTGCTAAAGAATAGTATTGGGAGCCTTTAAGTATGCTCTCTACCCAGACACCAGTATCTATGGCTACTCGCCCTGGATAAATACTCATTGGGAAATACCTATTGCTTTGAGGAGTCTAAGTATTTTCTCTTTTTCTATTTCGTCGCTTTCCTCAATAATCTTTCCAACAATATCCCTCTTACTCGATTGCACCTGCACCTCCAAATCTGAGAATGATGCCTTATCGCCGACTCCTACATTAGCTAGCCAAAGTCTTATTGCTTCCTCAACGGCTCTGGATAGGCTTCCTTTTCTCTGCCCAAATACCATAAACGCAATTTTTCTAAATTCCTGTTCAAGCTCATCGCTTATTTTTACGATTAGTGTTCCCATACAATTATCACCTCTATAGATATAAATATTTATATAAATATAAGCATGCAGAAATAAAATTACTCACACTAGATCAAATTAAATGTTGTTTATAAATTCTTTGAACATCAAGGCAGTCTTGCCAGTACCAGATGCCCCCTCAATTAATACATTTTCTCCTTTTATTAGTGCATCAGATGCATGCTTGATAGCCTCCTCTCTGGGAGGATCTGCAATAAAAACCTTAGGCAGATATGATGGAAGTCTTAAAATTCCCTCCTCTCCTAACAGCTCGGATATCGATTTTACAATACAATAATACATATAAGATACCACATTAAATATAAATTTCTAGGATATATTGTTAGAATTAATTGAATACTACAATATTGTATTGATCTTGACTGTTGTGGTATTGGTGAGATTTTTGAGTCTTCGTGTAAGGCTCCATGGGGAGTATGGGAGAACTGAAAAAATTGTCCTTAAAATTGCTGATGTATTATTCGAGGAGTTTCCAGAAGTCATTGGCGTAGAATCCGTGGATTCGTGGGATGGTGCTAATCTTCGGGTTATTGTTTCTAGGGATGATCCAG
>CAZWPQ010000027.1:8339-25221 GCA_964636085.1 uncultured Nitrososphaerota archaeon | reverse complement strand
GCATATATAGGATTATAGATGAGCATGGAGAACTGGGAAACATAATACCAGAGATAGTTAGATCCGACGAATTGATGATTAGAGGTGAGCCAAAAGCCAAAATAAACACTGTGGTTGTCAATAGAATAAGGGAGATACTGCTGAAGGAATACGACTTTGTCATCGATGTAACTCCTGTGGATTCGTGGGATGGTGCTAATCTTCGGGTTATTGTTTCTAGGGATGATCCAGACCTGATAGATAGACTCATGGAGAGCATATATAGGATTATAGATGAGCATGGAGAACTGGGAAACATAATACCAGAGATCGTGCGAGTTGAAACTAAGGATGCGGTATGAGCACTATCTTAAGAAAGCCAGAGTAATGCTCAATGAAGCTGAAAAAGACCTAGGGAATGGTTGCTACAATAAGGCAGTTTCGGCATCTTGGTTTGCCGTTGAGGCCCTCTTAAGGGCAATTGTATTGAGGAAGGGAAAACCAGTACCAGAGAGACCAAATAGGCTAATATCTCTCATACACAGAATAATAAGGTTGGAGCATCCAGATAAGAAACATCTAATACCAATAATTAGTAGCCTCTACGAAAAAAGAAAACGGGCCGACCATAGGGAGGTTATATTAGATCTTACCCATGCAATAAAATCCCTTAGCCAAGCAAGAAAGATCTATGACGAGCTCATCAGCACTATATAGGACAAGTAAACTATTGCTGTTCACAATGGAACTACTCTTACTTTTTCTATCCTAACATAATAATGCCATCCTTTTATCAAAATTCTACATATCTCATATAATCATGGCCAATTGTATCCATTATCATAACTATGACATGCAATAGCATCGCATATATTCTGGGCAACTATGCGATTCGCGCGGGAGGACTAGCAAGGATTTTCTCCATAGAAGCAAGCATAATAGATGTAAAAAGGACATAGATAAAAGTCATTCTTTTATTGGTGCCGCCAAAGCATTACGTGATGATTCCTTTTAGGAGCAACAAAAGACTATCGTTGTTCATCCATAACCTTTATGACCCTCCAGTATTTCTGGGCATCCTTCAGTATGACACTCCTCTTCAGTATGCTTTCTAATTCTCTTTTTGTCAGAGGTATAATGTCGGCATCTATTTGTGGTGGCCACGCCATATAGACTATCCTAAACCGCTCATTCAGTGGCATATTAGAGAAACTATCAGAGACAACAATAAGATCCACATCACTCTCCATCAACCTATCACCTCTAGCAGTCGAACCAAATATAATTATAGACTCTAAAACAATCTTCTTTGACAAATTACTAATGAACACCTGTATAGCCTCATCAACATCCAAGAGTATCACCAACGATACTGATGGCATTTCTAGCAAAATCCAAGAAACGCGCAGCGGTATTTTGATGTACATTAGGAATACCCATAAATATGTCAGGATATCGGGAAACACTATAATATGGTGTTAACTCAGATAATAACTGCTCATCAAGAACAATGTTATTTCTAACAATCTCATATAATCTCCTCAGGTTATGGGTTTTTGGTGGCAGATGGCCCAAATATATCGCCAATGCTTTTAGGGCAAATTCGACAGCCTGATGGCACCAAAAAGCACATGCTTCATAATCTTTGACATTAAAAGCTCTTTCAGCTCTTTCAAGATTTCTTTGAGCAGTTTTATACCACCAAGATACCTCCTCACGCATCTATATCATGTCCTCCCCGTAATCCAATTTTAAGAGACACCTTATTCAACAGTATAATATATTATATTATTTAATATTGCTTTCATAGAGATTTGGGGTTGATAGGTGATCGTTGTGTTTATGGATGTTGTTTATCATCCTTCGGAAAATATTGAAGAGGCTCTGAGGGTGTTATTGGAAGGAGATATTTTTTCTGTGGTAAGGGTTGCGCCTCTTCCTGATTCTGATGGCGAGGCCTGGATAATGCGGCTGGATGTGAAAAGATCGGTTGGTTGGAGAGAGTTCTGCGATGCTATTGATAGGTTTATGGAGTATTGTGATAAGAATGGTATTTTATGCAGAATAATAATGTCTGTGGGTTGATAAATTATTTGCTGGGAATTATTAACTTTTTAGTCGTTTTCTCATCCAGTGCTTGGGATGCAGGCCATTTTATCATGGATTTTTCCATGCGTGTTCCCAGTAAAATATCACAGACAAGAATATGGCTAGTGAAGCCCAATATTGTTTATTTTAGGCTTTCTAATTAATCTAGGAGGCTTAAATAGAAGAATATTATTACTAGAAATCTCTTCCCAGCAATGAGACTTCTTATCGATAAAGCCATCATAGGGACCTCAAAACAAACAGGTTTTTCCCAGAGCTCTACAGCAATATCTATATTGGAGATGCCTATGTGAGAAATTGTTATTATGGAGGATCGTACAATTATTATTTCGCTGACACTACCCGTGATGAGATAACTATTTAATCTCTCCAAGTACACAAGCTTTTTGTCATCCACATTGTTCCCAGATACAGTGTTATTAATATGAAGACCAAACATATGTGCTGGATCCGTAGAATCTGTTGTTCGATATGGCATTATTTTTGAATAGAGCAGTGTTAAGCCATACACATAGTCCACTATTTCGTTGCCACATATTATATTCGTATCGGAGACTTCTGCAAGAAGTATCCCCCTATATATGTCTGAGTGCTATATCCGCTCAACTCATTATGTGAGATAGTATTGTTAGATGAAGCATGGAGATAAATGGCTTTAGTCACCCCCGAGAGAGTTGTTGGAAACTCTGTATTATTGGAGAATAACACATAGATGCTGACGCTTCCGCTATACATGTCCCAAAAGCTATTATTGGCCATAGTGTTGCCCTCAGAGTGGGCTAGGATAACCCCCTATTTCATCTAGGAAAAAGTATTGTTAGTTATAGTATTATTATTAGAATAATTAAGCACAACAGCTACCGAGCAATACTGGGAGGTATTGTTGTATAGCGAATTTCCAGAAGAATTTATGTATACCATTTTTTCTCCTTAACTAAATATCGAATTTCTCGCCTCTAGATATCCGTTGACCCAGACACCTATCCTCTCTCCACTTACTCCCCAGCCAACCCCCGCATAACTTATATTGCTATTCTCCACATTCAAGACAGCACTGGTAGATTCCACTACCATTATAACCTTGAACCAGCCAGCTCACAAGTAAGTGCAGATTAGAATATCGAGATAAAGTGGCTCCATGTATTCTCTAATCTAGTATTGCCCGACAAGCCTTGGCATTTATTTTTTGGTATCCATTTCATTGACTTCGAGTTTTTCATAGCAATATGGCTGTCCTAGTAATCAGTTAGGGTCGTCAGAACTAACTTAAAAAAGTAAAAAACTGGCATGTAAAAAATACCTATGCCGTAGCTGTCACTGCCCAAACATCTCTCCACAGATCAGGTCTTTTGACTAATGCATACACGTAGACATCTAAAAGCTCTCTATCTCTCGAAATTGCTTGGGCGAAGGGGGCTGGCCATAAAGCACTAAGCACCAGCTTGTCATCACCTATACCGATCAATAATAAACCTATTTTTCTTCCCTTCTTATCCGTTGCCAATATTACGAGGTATCGTCTTATGTCTACATCTATGGCTTCTGGTGGTCGAACATCCTTAATGTTTTTGATGGAGTTGTAATGCCCCATGCTTTGAATCAAGTCTCTGAGTTCTTCTATAAATGAGGGGTTAAATTGTACAAATTCGTCTAGAACTTCGCGGATGTCGATAAATGTAAGCTCGAAATCATCCGCGGATCCAGGCTTTTCTCCCTTGAAAGTGATTACCCATTTTTTCACCATTTATAAGACCTGGATAATTGAACCTATCTCAGAAAAAATAGTTATAAAAGAACATTACGAGTATATGCGTATACATTTGCTACGAATACATCGCCAAATCGCAATATATTACATTGATGAAATAAGAATAATATATACAGATCAAACAATATTGTATCCAATGAACCCATCGAAATGCCCATAATACGAAATGATTTAGAGCAACCCTAAAAAAAGCCCGACACGGTATTGAGCGGAAAAATCTGAAGCCATAAAGTTACCATAAGCCTATGTTTTAATCCTACGGAAAATATCAACCATGCGTCCCCACACTCCTTGATTTCTCTAGATACCTTCAATCCACAATGCTCTACTGTATCCCCTTTTGTGGTCGATATAGGAGAATAAACACAAGAACAAATACACATCCCAACCCAGAAAAAACAACTCCATCCCCATATACCCTTGGGTGCTAGCCCTTAAAAACAGCAAAATTCAAGAAGCCAGTAAGTTTCCCTAGGTACCCCCCTGTGACTTCGTTCCTTGATTTTCTAGTGATGCCTGTATAATAACCTAAATGCAATTTCTAATAATACACTTGGTGGTAATAATCTATCCATAGTTTAATGTAATATAAAATTGTATATCTCTGTATCCAAAACATGGAATCTGTTGGATATTTTGGGTTCCTATTAAGGGAAAAAATATGAAGGAGGGGCTGCTACAGAAAGGTGCTTATATTGATTGGGAAAAATAAATGTACCAGAATAAATATCAGAAACATTATTAAAACAGCCAAAAACACTTTTTCTGGAAAGACATCTATATACGTAGCCTCACTAAAAACTGTAACTCCATCGACAAGCCCCATAATATTTACGGTTCTCGTAGCACCCCAAGGATTCAAGAAGAGCTTAAGTGCAGGGGCAAGACCTTTCAGTGAGAACTCATAACATTTAGCATATATTGTGTATTCTAGGTGCCTTTTGAGCGGCATATCCTCCCTCAGCTCTATTGTCTGCTCCTCTGGTACTACCTTAAAAAAGGTCGATACCAATTTTACCTTCATATTCACTTTGTCCCTATCAGAAGTAAAGATGATTTGGGTCTTGGCAACTTTTCTCCTCTCTGTAGACTCCACTCTAATTTTTTTCTCCAAATTAGAGGGCATGAAGTCAAGCTCTATAACACCATCACATCCACATTGAACACTCTTAGGATAACTTTCTACAACGTTGACCTTGAATATTCTTTCAGTATTCTCATTGATCAGGAGATTCATTTCATTACTCAGAGTGGTCCTAGGTGACACTATAAGTCCTAGACCAGCAGTCTCGGACTCTACAAAGCCAACGTTAGCTTTGAACTCAGTAGTTGACTGCTCCGTCTTTCTAAGATCCAAAATAGCAATTGGCCTCCTGATACGTCTCCTTGTCACCAGAAAAACTATAATCCGAAACGCACTATATAAAAATACCAATAGACATAAAACAAAAAGTATACTCACCATAATCACCACAGCCAAACATTTACACAAAAATAAAGAAAAAATACCTATATATATAGCAAACAAAGAAAAAATCCCAAACCCCCCTTAGGGATTACTTCTATGCAACATAAGAAGGTTGATATCTATACGATAAAGAAGCACACCCTTCAATTCCCTCTCAGGGATTTCTTCTATGCAACACGAGAAAGAATTAGGAGGTATAGAAAATAAAAAGTTGATTTTAAAAAGTCTTATAGTCAAAGAGGAATAAGAAAGATTGTATGGATCAGTTCGCATTGAATAGAGTCTTGGAGTCTATGTAGGTTTTCGATAATTTGAACTCCTAGTAGCCCTGTTGGGCATTAAGGTGTTGCTTATTGCGTGTTGGATATAAAGATGAATTCGCAAGATTTGTTTTATAGTTTTCTTTAGGGTTGCTTCCGACTTGGATATTTTTAGTTTGGATTTTACTTGCGATATCCTATGGAACTTTCCCTATACTCCTGTGTGGTCTCTGTGTTGAGTTTGTGCATGCCCCCTTTTATATAGTTTTTTGCTTGTTTAGGATATACATGTGGTGTGTATGATGGATTTGAATGAATTTTTGGCTCTGTGGGAATCGGCGAGGGATGATCCCGTAAGAGTAATCGAGCTATTCCTAAGAGCGATACTTGTCTGTGAAAAAGACAGGGAGCTTGGTGAACAGATGATATCATATCTACTTCATCCAGATAGATGCGATAAAGATCCAAATTCCCCCTCTGGATATAGGCCGAATAGGATTGGTGTTGGTTTCTATATAGACCAGCTATTGAGGAGACCAGAGATAGTAAGATCTTATCTTGGTGGAACACCAGAGAATGATTACAGGATCGATGAATCCAACATCAAAGTAGAGGTTGTCTCTGTGGAGAAGAAGAATGATGTGGCAAGGGTTGTGATTAGGAGTAGTGGCAAGGATTTTCCAACCCCAATAATATTAAAATATGTTGATGGCGCATGGAGAATATATGAGGGAATCTCATCACTAGCAACTGGGGTAAGAAAATCCTAACCTATCTTTTTTCATAGTCTTTGCATTTATAGCGTCTTGTTGTTCCTCTCCAACAATACTTTATCACGTTTTTGGAGCCACATTACTTGGAGTATAGTTTTTCTAGGTTTGTCGAATCTGTGTTCTCTAAAGGTGTTATATATCTTGGTTATCTGTATGTTTATGGTGAGGATAACCTTTATGACATCTGCTGTCTAAGGATCACCAACCAAAAGTTTGGGGAGGTTCATTCTTCTTCAATGCCGTTTTTTGGTCATTGAATATTTATTAGACTACGTGAAGCGATTTTTCATGAGAAAGTTTCCATTTTCAGTGTGAAATACTCCATTCGGCTAAATGCACCTAAAATGCTCTCATACAAAATCATCACATACATACGACAATATATAAATATTTGTCGTCTTAAGACGACATGTATATAATCATTATCGAACTATAGAAAGCAAATATCTTATATTTTTTCATTATTTTTGGTGGTGATATCTATGCCGAAGGCGTTTGTCGTGGAGGGCGGATATGGAGAAAAAGCAATGATAGTTCCGCTCAACATAGTGTGTTGGCCTATTCTGTTCGGTCCACTTTTCACGAGAAGCATAAATATATATGTGACAGACAAAAAGACTGGCATACCGAAAAGCAATATAGGGGTATATTTATTCTTAAAAGGTTGCGACAAGCCTGTGGCTTGGGGAAAAACGGATGAGTTTGGCTCAATAATTTTTGATGTCAATGTCAACACAGAATATGAGATATTTGTTGCTGGTTCTAAAACTCGTGGGACTGTGAAAGTATCGGATAGAGACGGATATATAGATGTGGAAATCGTGGTCTAGAAATGTAAATTTCTGGGATGGTTCTTCGTCGATTTGGAGATCGATTAAGTACTATTTCAAAAGTATGTTATGTTTGGTATATGTTTTTTGCTAATTGTTGTTTTTTCGTTAGATGGGGTTAAGTGGAGTAATTGATAGAACAAGTAACATCGATGCCTTGATATGGGCAATCTCCACGAAAAGATCGAATTTTCTACCCGACAATATTAATCTAGGGCTTTTTTTAGATAGATCTTTTTTATTGAGTAATTGTGTTGATATTTGGTTAGTCCACATAGTCGTAGTAGGGGGTAAATCTGAGTAGTTGTTTAGGGATTTCATGGAATTTTTTGGTCTTGAAGAAGTCGTCTATTTCTTTGTTTTCTGGGCGGTAAATCCATTGCCTTCTTTTTGGGTCTATTATTATGTCCGCAGATGCTAAGAATTCGAAAGATAAGAGTATCCTATTTTCTCCCGGTCTGACGAGGATGAAACATTCTTTGCACACCACTATATCATCATTAATGTCGTGGAGGCAAACAGTATATGTGTCTGTGGTCACGTAGTATTCTCCAACTTTATAAAGCTTTTTGAAATCTGGAATATTTATCTCTTCTGCAACCTCTGGCGGTACTATTATGAACGGGATAGACAGCACATCTCCTGTGGGTAGTGGTTTAAGTCCTGCTCCGGTGTTTAGTAGGGCTAGGTACTCTTTTTTTGTTTCTCCTTTTTTGATCGTGATTTTTGCATAGATAGCCACTTATCTATCACCTCTTTGGGCAACTCTACTTCTCTTCTGTATCCCACTTCTACAGTTAGTGGAAACCATACCCTAAAACTCTTCTTTCCCAATAGCCATCACCCATAATTATAATATATCCTTAAGTGATAATAAAATTTTTTAATCAATTGTTCTAATTTTCTTCCAGAGAATTATCTGGAACCGCCTTATGAATTATTTTTCTTTTGAAGTAATCTATGGCCCTTGCTATGTATTCTTTCTCTATTGTTCCATGTGGTGATTGTGTCTCGAGTATTCTTTTTGGTATCTTGATATCGTCGAGTGTATATCCGTCCCTAATCTTTAGGCTATATTTCTCCATATATATTTCCTCTCCCTTTTTATGCAGCTCATTCTCATCTATGTCAACTCCCAGGGGCTTAAAGGCCTTGGCTATAATCTCGGCAGTATATATCTTCCTTGCAAATAAACATACAACCAAGCTCGAAAGAACCTGTCTCCATTTTTCCTCCTCCACTAATTTATCCACGAGTTCCTCTGGAGATAGGGGACTACCCAGGGTTTTTCGGTCGAGACTGTATCCTGCCCCATCAAGGTGGCTGTGTCTCGCACCTATAATATATCCGATATATGCGGCAGGGCCAGTGTGATAACCAGGCATCTCGTTGCCTTGGAATACTAACGCAAAGTCCTCTCCCCCATAAATTCTTGATGCATGGTCTAGCCCCATGGATAGGTCCTTGTAGAATTTGTTTGGTTGTGTAATGATGTATTCTACAGCCTTGATGTACTGTCCCCAATCTCCCCATTTTAGCCCTACTATGGTTTCTTTCTCGCTTATTATTCCTATCTCAAGGGCCTCGGTCATCCATGCCAGAATAACCCCCGTACTAATGGCATCCAAACCCAATATATCTATCCTATGCATAAGTTTTAGCAATCCAACAGTGTCTGTTATACCCAGCATCGATCCCAACGAGTATATGGGCTCATAATCATAGACTGTATTGGATGTCTTGTAGAAATATGGCTCCTCCTCATACTCCTCCCTCCATATGGCTATATGTATACAGGCTACTGGACAATGGGCACATGCCACTCTCCTCCCAAGATAGTTTCTAGCGATATATTCACCACTTATATTCTCAACATTCTCGAGGGCTGTTTCCTTGAGATTTTTTATGGGTAGTGCCCCTAATTCATGTAGTGGCAATATATTCATTGCTGTTCCCAATTCATGATATTTTTTCATTGCTGGGGTCTCGGTAGCTACCTTGAATATCTCGTCATAGATTTTCCTATACAAGGTCTTATCCTTTGTCTCTAAGCGTAGTCTTCTACCTATTATCGCTATTGCCTTAAGTCTCTTTGAACCCATCACCGCGCCAAGACCAAGTCTACCAAAATGTCTATATGTCTCCGTTATCGCTGTAGCATATCTAATAAGCCTCTCTCCAGCCCTACCGATACGTATTATTGTTCTAAGGCCAGCATTCCATACATTTTCCCTAATTATTCTCCCTACAGTAACGGCTGAACCCATCCCCCAAAGAGACCTAGCATCCCTAAATAATACCTTATTCCTCGTAACAACTAGATATATAGGGATATCGCTGGCCCCAGTAATAACTATTGCTCCATACCCCGCAAATCTTATGGCCATTGCACTCCTACCACCACAATGACTCTCACCCCAGTTCCCAGTTAAGGGACTCTTAAATACCGCGACGGTTTTGGAGGCCATGGGATAGTAACCAACAAAGGGGCCTACCGCGAGGATTATCGTGTTTTCTGGAGATAGGGGGTCTATATTTTTTGGGATATGTTCCTTGTAGAGTTGTGCCGCAACTCCTACGCCACCTATCCATTTGGAGAATAAATCTTCTCTTGTTTCTATCCAATATTTTTTCCTTGATAGGTCAACAAATAGTACCCGGTTTATATACTTGTCCATTAGTCACTGACCTCCTCAAGCTTTATAACTCCATACGGACAATAATTTGTACAATATCCACAGTGGGAACATATAAGAGGTTTATCGAACTCGTCATCCCAAAATACAGCACCAATAGGGCAAGCATCAACACATCTTCCACATCCTATACACTTGTCAGAGTTGAGTATAACCCCTCCGCCTTCTCTCCGTATCAGCGCGTTAACTGGACATACAGAGGCACATGGAGGATCTTTACATGCTCTACACACGATAACCGTAAAACCTCTCTCAAAGCCACCAACACTTCTCACATGAATAGCGGACTTACTTAGCCCGCCGTCCCCAAAACGTCTCGAGCACGCATACATGCATGACTGGCAACATACACATTTATCTGGATCAACAACCGCAAGCCTATATGGCAATTATATCATCCTCAGCATTCTACAATAGATCTAAGGGTGGTCCTGTTGGTCTTGTGCCAAGTTCGACAGATCTATCTGTTAGATCCAGTATAGTTGGCATAATATCCTTGCCCATAATTGTGCCTAGGCCTCCCTTGCTGCACTCAATCTCGTTGAAGTACTTAACAGAGTCTCTCCTAATTTTCTTGGACCAGAAAACAACCGGTACTGGAAGCCCAATATGTCTTCCTCTTATGCTTGAAGTAGAATGATCGCTGGTAACAACAACCAATGTATCGTCGAGATTCGCTATTGGTTCCAATGCCCGATCTATCCTCAGTATAAATTCGGCCTTTTCTTTTGGCTTCTTATCATGGGAAAGATTGTCTGTTCCCTTTATATGGAGAAAAACAAAGTCATATCCAAGCTCTAGAGCCTCTAAACAGGCATTAACCTTGTTCTCTAGGTTAGTGCTTGGCGTACCGGTGGCTCCCTCAATACTCATTTCTTTCATACCCAGTGCCCTCGCTATACCCTTATAAAGTGCTCCTGCAGCTATGAATGCGGGTCTAAAGCCCCATTTTTCTTTGAATGAAGGTATTTGTTTTGCTATGCCCCCACCCCTTACCAATATTATGTTCGCTGGGGGTTTACCTTCTTTTTTCCTTCTATTATTGATTTCATGATCATTTAAGGCTTCATAAGAAAGTCTTGTTATTTGATTTATTATTTCTGCTGCTTTTTCGGCATGTTTTATAAGGCTCTTATCCAAGTTATTCCAAGGTCTTGCTGCTAATACTGGGGCTCCTACCTCATGTGGATCTGTGTCGGTTACTGCTCCTATTATATCATCTCCCCGTATGATAAGGACTCCCCTATGTTCAAGTGTGTGTAGTACTTTTGCATCTAATCCCTGTTCTTTAAGCCTTGTGTCTAGTTCTTTATATAATTTGGAAGCGTCATCACCAGATATTCTGCCAGCTCTCCTGTCTACTATGATTAGTCTCTTCCCCTCTTTTCTAACTGTTGCGAGATTAGCTCTAAATGCTATACTATTGCTTCCTAAAAATATTCCTGCTCCTGCCGCCTCGAAGTAGCCCCTGCCTGGATATTCCTTGGAGATATCATAGCCAAATATGGATAGGTGGCCTATGTCGCTGGATGGTGGAATCCCTGGTGCTACGGGGTGCATTAGTCCACATAGCCCCTCCTCCGCAAATTTGTTCAGTGCAACAAATTTTTTTGATGCATACTGAAGTGGTGTCCCATCAAGATCCTTGATATATTCGTCGCCAAGCCCATCAATAATTATTAAAATGACCTTCATCCTTATCCCCTCTTTTCGAGGGCTTTAGCCCCTAGGAATACTGATGCTGATCCTAGAGAATCTTCTATTCTTATAAGCCTATTGTACTTTGATGTTCTTTCGCCTCTTGCTGGGGCACCTGTCTTTATTATTCCCGAGGACAGACCAACCGCCAAGTCTGCTATTGTTGTATCCTCGGTTTCTCCACTTCTATGGCTAATGATGATTTTATATCCATTCTGCTTGGCTAGCGCTACGACGTCTAGGGTCTCTGTAAGTGTGCCAATTTGATTAGGCTTAATCAATATAGCGTCGGCGGACCCTGTCTCTATTCCTTTTTTAAGCCTCTTTGGGTTCGTAACAAATATATCATCACCAACTATGATTGTTTTCTTGAGTTTTTCCCTTAGAACTGAGAAACCATAGAAGTCCTCCTCTTCCAGTGGATCCTCGATTGAGATAATCGGATATCTATCACATAAATCTACCAAAAAGTCCACGAGTTCCATTCTCTGTAATGTTTTTCCATCTATTTTATATGTCCCTGTTTCACTATCGTAAAATGTAGTTGCAGCACAGTCAAGTGCTATTCTTACTTCGTCAGTAGTATAGCCTGCCTTCTCTATGGCCCTTATCAGGGCATCCAAAGCTTCCTCCGTCTTCCTCATAGGGGGAGAAAAACCTCCCTCATCACCAACATTAATCGCGGAGAGACCATATTTATCTCGTAGGTAATTCTTCAGTTCATAATAGACTTCACACCCTATCCTTAGTGCCTCAGAAAATCTATCGGCACCGACTGGGACAATCATGAATTCCTGAATAGCCAACTCGTTACCTGCATGTTTTCCTCCATTTATGATGTTCATTAATGGTACTGGCAATACATTTGCTGATACCCCACCTATATACCTAAATAGGGGTATTCCTAGGGTATTGGAGCAGGCCTTCGCAACGGCTAGTGATGTGGCTATCATGGAGTTAGCACCAAGCTTACTCTTGTTTTCAGTCCCGTCATAATTAATCATCTTATAATCAATCCTTCTTTGTTCCCTAGAGTCCATCCCCCTAATAAGGTTTGCGATGATGTTATTTACAGTATCCACCGCTGTATAGACACCTCTTCCCTTGTATCTCCTATCACTCTTGTCCCTTTTCTCCAGGGCTTCCCATTTCCCCACGGAAGCGCCCGATGGTGCTATTGCTCTGCCGAAACCACCTCCAATGGTTGTGACCTCGACCTCTACTGTTGGGTTGCCCCTAGAATCAAGAACCATTCTTCCCTTTACGCGATTAATTATAAATTCTCTCCTTGGCATATATGTATATATTTCCATAATGTATCACCTAATCCTCAAAATCCATAGCATAATAGATTTCTGGGGCCTCTTCCTTAAGCCCAGGACAATTTATGTCTAGCCAATATTTGCTCTCTTCCACTTGTGCCTTTAATAGAGCCCTAAATTCTTCCTTTGAGAGATAGGTTGTGGGATATAACTCTCTTAGTCTTCTCTCTGTAAGCCCCGGGATTCTTTTCGGTATTAGTACTTTTTCGCCCCAGACAGGATGAGGCATCCATTCTATTGCGCCCCTAGTGGCCTGTAGAAGGAATAATTCTGTCTCCTCGATTGACGGTTGGGCACCACCCACGGGTTTGGGTATTCCATTTACTTCAACAAGAACTGGTTCTGGAGCCATTATTTTCCTACCATCTAGGTTCTTTTCGACCCATTCATATTTCGCAATGATTCTTCCAGTCGTATTCAATACATACACCTCGACCGGGTCTCCTTGTTCATGTCTTTTCTTAAGATAATTATAGAACCTAATAACATGATCCGTATCCCTAACGCCTATTGTGAAGGGTTTACAGAAGCGAGAAACATATCTTATTCTGCCTATGACTTCCTTAGATTGGGCTGGATGGCCTATTGTTCTTCCATCCGCATAGATCTTAGCGGCTAATGCTGGATCCTCAACTTTTATCCATGCATAATCGGTAAAATATCCGGGACTTAGGAACACAGCAGTTGTAATGGGCCCACTAGATGCAATGTCCCCATCAAAATAACCAGTATCTTCGAGATAGACAACACTTCTAGAATTTTTGTTTGGTTTTCCAAAATACTGGAATACTTTGCCCTCAAAACTTGGATTACCATCTACGTCGGGTTCTGTGTTCTCGTGCAGGGCCCTAGGGCTAGTGGCTCCTCGCCACATTGCTTCTTGTTCGGGGGAAAGATCCTCCGTTTTTGTCCAAGAATTTCTTTCTGATCCTATTACAATGTCATCAAATATGGCCACGATGTCATCATTCTTTATTACTTGATCCCCCACATAGTCTAGTGGATTTACACCAAATTTCTCTATAAATTTTTTCGCTACCCTTTCCGTGAAGATATAGAAACCATGGGTAGATTTTCCGGTACCAGTAAGACCCCAAATACACATAACTATTCTTTTCTTTTTCCCATCTACAGTCCTTATAGTGAATTCCTTAAGAGACGCATGTTCCCCCGTTCCACCTTTCCTATAGACGTGGTATATCCAATGCGCCAGCGTGGCTTTTTTAGTCTCTCCCTGATAAGAGCTACAGGTAATTATCGTAAAATTGTGGTGTGGGAAACGCATCACCATTAATAATTTATTAGTACCGCTGATCAGTGGGTTGCCTAAATAATGCGGAATATGGAATATTTCAACGTCAGGTTCTTCGTTAGGCGGAGCAGGAAAATATAGTTGGGACCATCTATACGCGATATCTGGGAACTGAGGGTCGCACCATAATCTCGCATGCATCTGAGCCCTTGTGCCAGGTTTTCCAACATACGCATCGATCTTTATTAATGGGCCTTGTGCCAATATATGTTCTAGTACCCTTAACAATAATACTTTATGCTCCATGAGGAGCTGTGTATCACGATCTACAACGACAGTATTTGCTGCAGATCTATGCCATATATTCGATGCCCAACCCCAAGACCCGTTGTTATATTTGTTTCCATACAATTTTGCTCGCTCAAAGAGATCCTTGGGATTATCAAGATAGGGTTTAAGCCCAACCCTTTTTTTAAAATCTATTATATGCCTAAACGAGGCCAGGAATTCTGCAGGAGTTATGTCTTCTAGAGAAGGTATGAGTTTACCCATTCATTGACACCTAGGCTAGGGATAAAATATACTGAAAAAACAACTAAATAAAAATAATATAGACAATATTTACCTAATTATAGTTGTTATTTATGTCGAATGTTTTTTGATTCTACTGGCGATTTCTGCTGCGATCTCGCACATTATTGTTGCTCGACTATAATTCTTATCGATCGTCTTTATCGTCTCAATGAATTTATCCAATAGTTTAAGCACTCTTTCGCATGCTCTTAGTTCAGCAAGGGCTACTAGGATGTCTCCGATAGACTTGGATCTCCAGACTGGTTCAACGATTCTATCCGAAATTTCGATTGCCCCGTCTAGTGCCTTATAGGCCCTTTCAGTATCACCCACCCTATAGGCCATTGTTGCCATTCTGCAGAGGATTTTGATCTGCGTACTTGGAGATGAGAGCTCCTCCACTATTTTATCTATGATCTCTAGATAACCAGCACCGATACTATCCTCAGCTATTTCTCTTAATAGCGAGTCCCTGTGGAATGACTCCTTCAATGAGACCGCCATATCGACGGCCTTCCTTAAAAAGTTTGCCCCCTCCTCTCTCCTCCCACTCTTGTAGAGGTATACTCCAATCTCCTTCATTGTTTGAGCAATGATATATGGGTTCGTAATAGATGAGTACTCGGCTTTTGCCTTCTCTATGATATCCTCAATGTTTAGCTTACTCTCTGTGCTTGAGGCATACCTGATAAGTGATCTAAGGGCATCGAGCCTATAGTCCCTCTCAGGGATATTATCAATGATATTCATTATCTCATTAATCATCTTTCTTGACTCATCCGACAGGCCAGCATTAGCTAAGCTTATAGCTATCGACTCTATCCCCAACAACTTTTTTATGATTGCAATAATGTCCTTAACGTAAGTTCTTTTATTCTCATCCATATATAGAGTATCGCTAAGTTCTTTTAGTGCGCCAAGAGCCTCATTCGACTTAGCCACAGCCTTTTCGATCTCCCCCTTTGCACAATAAATACTTATCATTAGGGATATAGCTGATGCCTTGTATGTTGGACTGGAAATCTCATTTATGATACGAGATAATGTATCTATATCTCCCAGTGACGCAACAACTTTTGCAGCAGTAGCGAGAAGTTCGTCCCTAAAACTAGGAGTAGTCAAGCTATCGATCACTCTAAGCGCTCTATCTACTTCTCCCCTCCTAATAAGCCCGGCAATAACCGCCTTGAGTGCTATGAATTTATATTCTTCCTCTCCAATATTGTTAATCACGTTCAAAGCATCATCGATTCTACCAACTGTAGCCAATTTACATGCATAATCTCTAAGTATCTGAGAACGAATTGCATCATCGGATATAGAGGATATCAAAGACTCAACCTCCTGTAGTCTATCAATCTTTATCATCGCATTTGATAAAACGCCGAGCGCTCCATCCTTCAAATACTGCATAGAGATGCTATCCGCAATTCTCTTAGTCTCATCAAGCATATATAGGCATTTCTCTAGCACATCTTTACACATCGAATCGGACACCATATGAAATCAACCACCAAGACAAAAATAGTAGCAAAAATGAATTAAAAGATTTCTAGATATACTATCTCCTCCGGTATAATAATATAAACAGCACTATTAATATAACACCAATAATTATTATGCCGACTAACAAATAACTAAGCCGCATAGGATGACTATTATAGTCAAGAGGATCAGTCCCAGCCTTTATCTCTTCATAATCGGTAAAACCATCCCCATCAGTATCATTATTCCATGGATCCGTACCATAATAACACTCCTCACTATTGCTCAGTCCATCCCCCTCAGCATCCTCAGCCCCATCGGTCGGATCGAGAGGATCAAAATTATGCGATACCTCCCAACCATCCAGAGCACCATCATCGTCAGTGTCGTCATCCAAAGGATCAAGCCCCATCAATACCTCATAACAGTCAATGAGACCATCATCGTCGGTGTCATCGTCAAGTGGATTTGTCCCGTGGTGATACTCATCAACATTTGTTAAACTGTCATTATCTGGGTCTAGGCTAGCATCGCTGGATTCTAGGGGGTTGAGGCCATATGTGGCTTCCCAGCCATCTGGCATACCATCATTATCGGTGTCATCGTCAAGTGGGTTTGTCCCGTGGTGATACTCATCAACATTTGTTAAACTGTCATTATCTGGGTCTA
>CAZWPQ010000027.1:2455-8239 GCA_964636085.1 uncultured Nitrososphaerota archaeon | reverse complement strand
GGATTCTAGGGGGTTGAGGCCATATGTGGCTTCCCAGCCATCTGGCATACCATCACCATCCGTATCATTATTGGCTGGATTAGTTCCAAGATTTATCTCCTGTAAATCATTTAAGCCATCGTCGTCAGTGTCTGAATCGTGTGGATCGGTATTGTTTAGATATTCCCCTAGATTGTTTAATCCGTCGTTATCTGGGTCTAGTGACGCATCTGATGCATCTAGGGGATTTAGATAGTGGTGAGCTTCCCATCCATCTGGAATATTATCGCCGTCGGTGTCTGGGTTCCATGGGTCTGTCTTGTATCTATACTCATCACAATTTGTTAGGCCATCATGGTCAGCATCTTTTGAACCGTCAGCCTGGTTCAGAGGGTCTAGATTATTTAATAATTCCCACCCATCCGGCATACCATCATTGTCCGTATCATTATTATTCATGTTTGTTAGATATTGTATTTCTTGGGCATTCGTTAGGTCATCATTATCCAAGTCTAGCTGGGCATCAGAGGGATCTAGAGGGTCAAGGCCAAAGATTATCTCCAAAGAATCTGATATGCCATCACCATCACTATCGTTGAGGGATGGGTTTGTACTGTACATTACCTCAACATTATCATAGATATTATCTCCATCAGTATCTATTGGGCTAACCTGTGTTATGTTCAGTGATAGGAGTGGGTTTCCTATTATCGTCATTCCAAGCCACCAAGGAGGATCGTACCATGTTGTGACACCATCATAGTAATTTTCGATAACTCTCTGATACCAATATCTGAAGCTTTCTCCTACAGAATAATTTTCGCTCATTCTTTGGGCAAAATAGTTTCCATACCATAGGCCCCCAACTTTTGTGGAGGATATCACGGCAATAGTGTTGCTTCCTGTCAAGTATGCCTCGGCAAGATATTTGTTTTCCATGTAGTCTGCAGCTGAGCAACTAAACAGTATGGTTGTCTGTCCCCCGTTGATGTTGTATGCTATGTCATCATTATACACATAATGGTAACTATATCTCTCCTTTATGGCTAAGTATGTTGGTGCTGAATGTATGGCTTGGTAATACAGGCCAGAGTTCATCTTTAGGAGCCTAAAGAATGTTGTATGGTTTGTTACGGATGGGTCAGACTTTACTATTAGGGGGCTATACGCTATAGAGAACCAACTCTCTATCTCGCTGTCAAAGTAGTACCAGTCGTCATCAATAAATAATGTTCCATTCCGCATTACGGGGATTTCTCCAGTCATCAGTCGGATTGATTTATTTAGGACATGATCAATAACGGAAAGACCATATGTATCTGTTATCCTAGCCACAAATATTTCGGGTGCTATATCACGCATTTCTCCATTTGGGACATTTATTGTGTCTATGTAGCCATCACCATCATTATCTATATATCTTCCATCAAAATCCATAAGGTAGAGATCCATTGGGTATGGATGCTCGCTTGTATCCTCAAAATATATTTCTCCGATAACGTATAGGTCGTTAGAACCCATGAATACCACACCAATTAGGTTCTGGGAATAATAGAGATCCTCCAGAATTTCCCGCAGAGAAGACACATCGCTTATCCACTCCGTCACCATTAGCCTAAGATTATACCCCTCATACTCCGTCAATGTGAACCATTTTGAGAAAATATCCATGGAATTATTGAGATATTCCCTGTTTACTATTACGAGCACAGTTTTTCTCTCCGGAACCCTTCCAAGTGTAGATATTGTATTGTCGATAGTGGTTTCGTCTGTTGTTTTATCAGGAGATTTTGGGGACACACCAACAATCGAGGTCATTAGAACAAAAATCACCAAGTATTGATATATCCTTGACATTTTATTTCCCATAATTATAATTAAGTTTAAATTAGATTATTTGTGATAAAAATGGTTGTCGAATACGGGATAAAGCTAATACATAGGGGCAAGGAAATAAGCGCCAATGCATGCCTCACAAACAAAGTTTTGTTCAACTCCATAACGGAGACACTATTCAGAGAGTCGTTTGGGGAGGTATGGAACAAGCTGAAAAAACCATATGAGATGATTGTGAAGGGTCAAAGAGTAATGATAGACAAATATGCAATACTCACTGTTGTTATGGGCCCAAAAACCTTCGAAGCCGAATTCTACATAACTAATGCACTCTTAACACTATTCGAGACAAAATGTGAAGTAATAATAGGCAAAAAATCCCTAGAAGCAAACAAGATAAGAATAATCGAGGAGGAGTGATAAATATCTAAATTTTTACAGGCTTAGCCATGTTTCTTAGTGTCTCTTTGAATTCTCTCTCCTCACTCTCTACGCTTAATGTCCTCAATTTTGTTGCGCCTTTGATTCTCCCAAAGTGGTAGTCATCAACAAGTATTATCCTTGCATTTATCGCTTCCGCTGTCTTTATATGCAATGCATCCGCCGCATAAAGGTTATATTGCCTGACAAGCTCAATTGCATCGGACAATATCTCCCTCCGCACCTCAATAAGTTTCATTTTTCCTTCGGCCTCCATCTTCTCCATATCACTGATAAAAAACTCTATGATGTCTTCTAACTCCTCATCAGTGATTTCCCCAAGATTTCTTCTCTTCACAAACCCCCAGACAATCTCCAGTAATGACCATAGCGAAGTTGCACCAAGTATATCCCTCCCAAGTAGCGATAATGCGAATTCCACATTTAGTGAACCCCTCTCAGGAATATAAGCCTTAAACAGAGCACTAGGCTCAAAATATATCACGACCAATCATCCTCCCTCCTAACTTCCTCAATAACCCTACCAGAAGCCATAAACCCCTTCCCTCTATCAGCCAAATAGCTCCGTAGCTCCTTCCTGTCTCTCCAACGCAACTTTCTTCTACTAATAAACTCCGCAAGCGCAAACCTAATAACATCACTAATACTTTTAAAATCTCCAGACTCAACAAGCCTTTTCAATTCCATATACTGATGTTCCCTAAGCCTAACAGTAACAATCCTTATCGAATACACCAATTGTATTCTAATTATATAATACAATTAAAGTATTTTAAAGACAACATAAAGAATTAGTGTTGATCCCTAAAATCGACAGAACATTAATTTCCTCAGAAAGATCCAAAACAAACCATAGCACAACATTAATTATAGATCCTAAAACAATGTACGAATGATTGAGATATTTAGGGCAAGAAGGCTCTTGTCGAAGCTGAGAACCATGAGCTTGAGGATAGGAAGTGATTTATTATCGAACACTACATTATGTGCACCATGTTTTTCCTAGTAGCCCAGAAGTAGATCAATTTTGACATAGATAGATTGACCTTAAAAATGATTTTGGCCCGGAGGGCTTGTCGGCATGAAACTCCAAGCAGTTAGTCCAAAAACCCACAAATTGCGACTAGTATTTTAGAAGTATGATTCGGAAAGTGCTGGTGGCGATAGAGATGCACATTAATTCCATCAAAATTCTATGTATGTTTCTACCTCGCCCCAATAAGTTAATTTCTTCGTGTAGACGTATATGATTAGGAATTTCTTAAGATTATTTTCAAGATTATTGAAAAATAATATAAATATTTATTTTCAATGATACTATGAGAAAAAATGGAGGATCAGAATCCTTGGTGGATAGGCGAAAAGCATCCTATGTATCTTGATTGGGAAAATTATCCAGTAAGGTGGATTCCCGAAATAATTAATTTTTATCATTCTAGGCCATATTCATTGAATTTTATTGTTGGCCCCAGACAGGTTGGGAAAACTCTTTCGATGCTAATTTATATACATAAGATATTGCTGGGGAGGGTAAATCCAAAAGCAATATTTTATTATGCCTGCGATGAGATAAGTGATTATAGGGAGCTGGGCGAGATACTGGATCTTTATCTAAAAGCAAGAGAACTATGGAATATTAGAAGTTCCTACATATTTCTCGATGAAATAACATATGTTGATGAGTGGTGGAGGGCAATAAAATATAGAATAGATCAGAAAAAATTCGTTAGAGACATATTATATATCTCTGGATCCACAAGCATAGACATACTAAAAGCAAGAGAGCGATTCCCAGGTAGAAGAGGACACGGCAAAGACATAATATACTTCCCAATGAGCTTCTCAGAATTCGCAAAAAAATTTAGCAAAATATCCATAGAAACCACAAACATCGAAAACACAGAAAAATGGAAAAGAAAGATAGAGGAAATGAAAATCTTTAGAAAACCCCTCTTAAGCCTTTTTGAAATATATCTTCAGACTGGCGGTTTTCCTTTATCGATAAGAGACTTCTATGAGAGAAATAGTATAACAATAACGACAGAAAAAACATATTTGGACTGGATCAAAAATGAATGGATAAGAATGAACAAAAACGAGAAATACATGAAAGAAATAATCAGTTATATTCTAAGGGCGAAACTAAGCCCAGTCAGCTGGTTTAAAATCGCACAAAACACATCTATAAACTCGCCAAACACAGTACTATCATATATCGAGACACTAGAAAATATGTATATTGCAAAGGTATTATATGTATACACACATGAAGGGAAAATAGCATACAGAAAAAACAAAAAGATCCACATAATCGATCCATTCCTCTATAGAATATTGTCAAGATATACAAGAGTAAAAATAGATGAGGACCAGATAGTCGAATCAACAATAGTAGGACACATAATGAGGGTAGGTGAGGTATACTACTGGAAAAATAAAACAGAGATAGACATAGTGGCATTAGTTAAGGATAAGAAGCTATACATCGAGGTTAAGTGGTCAAAGAAGCCTAAAAAGACCCCACCAAGACCAACCCCCTACACACTGGACAAATATAAAATACCACTCTTTCTATCAGCCATAAACTGGAGCATGAAAATTGAAGTCTAAATACGCTCTCCTCATAATTTTGGCCAGGGGATAACGTGCTGGCCGAAGCGTCTACATGTCGGAAATTTCGCTTACCAATAGGTATTCTGGGAAAGAATCCAAACAGATACGCAAATTTGCGGCTATTCCATCAAATAGAATAGGGATACATCCTGCCCCCTTTAAAACGCGAACCCATAATATCAAACATCCATAGTTTGGACATCATTTAGGCTCCAGCTTTTTTCCATGAGTCCTTTAATTCATAAAATTAGAAAATTGGTGAATATTTCATCCAGAAGCTATTATTCTTTGGTAGATCCCGCCATAAACATGATAAGGAGCCTAGGGATCTCTAAAACCGGCTGGTTTTTTACCTTTTTTGTCGAAAAACAAGCTACGTAGGGCGTTTTTTATGGCTTCTAAATGGAAACGCTAAGCAGAATAGAATAAATAAAAGTCTATGGGAATAGCTAGGTGAGACAGAAAAACCAACAGACAGGTGAGGTTTTTTCCATTTTAGCTTCTTCTTCTGTGGTTTCTTCTTCTGTTTCTTCTAGTGGTGGCCTCATTATTGCCCCCATTATCCTTTCTACTTTTCCCATGTTGAGCACTTGTTAGCGTTTTTCTAGTTTTTTGCTCTGTTTCTCTTTTCTCGCCCCTTCTGTCTATCTGATTCCTCTAGCGTTTATCGTCTCGTGTCAGAAACCAACAAAATTGGCCAATGAAACTAAGTTTAGCGACCTCCCAAGTACACAAAACAACAATTATATAATCGAGGTAGTATAAGGAGAAGAGATACTTCATAACAGAGAAGCATACCTTTGATTTATTCATTCAAATGAATAATTATTCCTTCTATATTATCGAGTTCCTAATCTTCGGTGTATTCTCCCGCTCTTATATTCTGGAAGAAGCTTATTTTCTTTGATACTAGTG
>CAZWPQ010000027.1:0-2445 GCA_964636085.1 uncultured Nitrososphaerota archaeon | reverse complement strand
TTCAGTTTATCTCCTTTGCTGTCATTAAGATTTTTTCAACCTCGGACTCTGATATCCTTACTTTTTTGTTGTGGAATATTTTACTTGTATTCCTACATCTCTTCCCGATATCTCTACGTAAATATAGAATGCTCCTCGACCGTCATATGGATAATGCAGTATGTATCCTTTTTCAGCAGATGGTTTCCTACTATGCGTTCGGCCAAATGTTCAACAATAACCACTTCCGATGGTTTGTATCCCTCCAGTATGCCCTCCATGTACCTTCTGAAAAAGGATCCACAAATTTATAGTCAGCATCCATGGGTCTTATTATCCCCATTCGCCTAAGCTTGGCAACAATCGAGATTTCTTGTGGCTCAGAAATGTCTTTGTTTAGGATCTTCTCGATAACTTGGAGTGAGCCGCTAATTTTTAATATCTTCTCGAAATAATCCTCAAATATAGGGGGCAAAAATCTGTATAGCTTCTTCTTAGCCTTTCTAATCGAATATCTATCAACTCTCCATTCCATATATATGTGGTGCCCAATAAACTGCATATATAATGGATGGTATCCCGTCGCTTAGGCAATAGCCTCCGCATCACAGTCATTAAACTCCATATTGCCCTCATCAAAGAGTTTTTTTAGCATACTGACGGCGTCATCCCTATCGAATGGCCTCAAGTAAATCTTTAGATAAGCGAGAATACATTTTAATAATCCTTCTACAAGGTAGGGGGCCTTACTTCTGCTGCGCTCGATATTTGAACTCTTGAATAGGGATTTAAACATAAAAATCATAATGTTTAATCGCTATCCAAGTATCTTGTTAGGATTTAGTGTAGAGCAATTGTCTATGGTATACTCTAATAGACCATCCCATAATAACTCTTTCTTAATTTTCTTGGTATACTTCATAACTTAAGTATAATAGGTCGTTCAATATTTTCAAGTGATGCTGGATCTAATAAATTATGAAATAGATAACCTTCTTGACCACCCAAAGTTATTTGACATGGCACTGAATAGGTAAATTATTTTAAATCTTAAAATTGATCATTTACGCCTTTTCGTTACTAGCTCAATTAGTGTATATCCGATGTAGGGGCCTATTATTAGCAATGCTATTGGTATTGCAACTATTACGAATGCTATGCTACGAAATACTGGAACTGCGGAGAATGCGCTCAGGCCCAGTAGTCCAAGAAACACTAGTGTTCTTATTCTGATTCCTCCAGATATCCTCCTTAAGTGATATTTTATTTCTTCGTTGATGATATCTTGTGATATACCCTTTTCTCTGAACCTTACGATTTTTCTTGTTATGTACTTAATGTCTCTATATGAGCTTATTATAATTACGGAGAATACTGTTAAGTATGCGCTAAGAAAGCTAAGTACTAACGACGGTGCCTCTATTGGACCCCATGTGGATGTGTGTTCTACTATGTATTCCTCTGTCCATTCAATGTATGAACATAGATACATTATTCCTTCGATTATTATTATTGGCAAAATAAACAACCATCCCCATATAAAAACTCTTCCAATACTAAACTTTCTGGTAGTAAATGATTTTATTGCATCCCTATATGTTAGCACACCACATAGCACTATGGCTAAGATAAGGCTCGCTACAAGAGCTATTAGTGAAGTTGAGGGGTCTATAAGATGAGAACCTGTAGATAATGGCACCACAACCGTTAATATTAATATGGCTACCAACAACATAGAGGTGGCATTAATAATTAGTGATAGTTTTCTTATCCCACTCTCTGGATCGAACTTTAGCTGTCTCATTAATTTTGAATAGACTATAGTTATGATTATCGAGAATATAATTATCGCAATGCCCAGCTCCACATAACCCTTTATTCCAAGTCTAACTGTAGGTGCTTTACTATGGATATAGACGCTTGCGCTATCTATAAATACACTCTTGTTAAGAAAGCTCATATAGACCTCAAGTCTATAGGAACCATGCCTAAGGTTCTGAGTATCTATATCGATAACATACATTCCGGGAGATTCGTCCAGCTCTTCTGCCTCGTAGTACCCTACTATTTGCGTATCCATCATAAGAGCCGCATAGATCTGTGCTCCAGTGACGGCGTCACCATTTAGATCCGACAGGGACATTTTCACATGGATTTTCTCTCCCTTAACAATCGAATAACTGGATATTGTTATGTCTGCTATCATTGGTGCAAGTGAGGCATGGAGAGTAATCAACCTACCAGTTATTGTGCTTATGACAAGTGACGTATCTGAATAGTTTAATGGAATCCTAGAATTATTCCTCATCATTATTAGCGATATTTTATATTCTCCAAGCTCAAGCAAACCTATGTGGACATTTCCATCGATGTCTGTGGTAGCTGATATCTGTTTTTCGTTCCTCTCAACGAATATTGTTACGTATGGCACTGGATTTCCATCCTCGTCCAATACAGTTATTTCTA
>CAZWPQ010000026.1:0-32366 GCA_964636085.1 uncultured Nitrososphaerota archaeon | reverse complement strand
GCGTTATTATCGTTCGCCCGTTGTTTGGCGTTTCGTTGAATGGGACAGGTGGAAACTCGTGGGACAGAAAGAACAAAGAACATCGAAGCCTAGATTAAACAGGGACAGCCTCCACAAAAAATCAAATTTTCTACCTGAGATCCTGAAAAACTAGTTGCAATTAGCTAGATATCGGACTAATTGTTTGATGTTCTGCATAGCATTATGGTTCCTTTATACTCCATGTTTTTGTGTCAATTGTGACGAGGTTTAGCCCATATTCTTTGAGTTTTTTGAAGTGCTTGATATTCCCTGTCCATAACGGTATATTGTTCGCTATACAAATTGCTCCTATTATCAGGTCTCGCTCATCTAAGAACTCTTTTTTCTTCATCATTTCGGACCATATCACACTCGCTACTTTGACACTCTTATTGTCAAAGAATAATATGCCGAATGCTTCCTCTAGAGTGCTCTTAGAGATTCTGCTGTCTACCCGCTATGACTTCTCCTCTTACATATTCATACTCCGTAATTATTGTGATATATACGCTGTATCTACTAACTAGCTCGTCCGGTTTTTAAGTTTAGATAGGAGAATCAGAATATCTGTATCGAGGGCTACATCCATTAATGCTCCTCTCTAAGACTGAGTTTCCTCATAAGTCTAATAGACTCTTTAACACCATGCTCTATCGCATCACAGAACCTTTCCTGTATTTCTCTTGCAGCAATTATGCGTTTGAGTCTTCTGTTCTCCTCGACTAAATCGAGAAGAAACTTACTCCATTCAGTGGCGCCCCTAAGCGAATTCAATTTTTCTTTGACCTCGACCAGAACTGGAATCGTAGTGTACTTTTTCTTGGTCAACAATAATCACCTAATAATATAATGAAACAATAACATTATTAAATATACACTCACTCCTATGAGACTTTTGTTGTCATCAAGTTAGCATGTATAAAAATTCATGCGGTCTTTTATAGCTCCATAATCTCCATTGCTTGGATTCCTTTAGATATGTCTTCACTGCAGAATCTTATATTATTTATTACCTATCCTTAACACACAGTCATTGGTATACATTTCAAGGTGAAATGTAGACATTGTACCACATTTACGCTTCAAAATAAGTTGATATAGATGTTTTACGATCTTGTTTTTATGATTTCTATGAATTCCCACTGTGTGATGAATGGATCCGTTTCCAAGTCCACGCTCTTTATGAATTCGACCAATTTTTGTCCATCATTAGGAATATATCCCGGGTATAATCCTAGCAACTTCGATTCCATTAAGAATAAGGATGGATTATATATATCGAGAAAGATTCTAATCCTCTTCTGCTTTTCTTGTAATTTCTTTCGCTTCGCTCTCTATCCCTCAATAATTGTTCTGGACCAATACGATTTCCTTCTAAAGAACTTCCTAATAGGCCTGATAATTATTTTGTCGCCTTCAATACTAATAACTACGCGATCCCCCTCAGAGATTCCCAACTCCCTGACAATTTTCTTAGGGAGATAAATGATATCTTCCCGACCAATCCGATTAATCAGACCCATCAAACCCGCCAGAAAAAGTGTGTGTAGTTTCAAAATATAAAAGTGCTAGACAAATAACCCCCGAGTTTTTTACTTTTTCGATGATATGTGCTAGAGTCTTGTTGCACCCATGAATATATGGGATAGCTGGCTTTGGATCATTGTTATCCATGCAGCATCGTTTGTAAAGATTCCCATTACGCTCTCTGGGTCGGCTACTGTCTCGGATAATGCACATAGTAGTGCTTCTTTCATATCTGCAACCACGGCAAGGAGTCCTAATCCTTTTGCGTCTCTGAGCTGTGTTGTTGGGCCCCTTGTCTTTAACCTGTTGACCATTTCGCTATGCTTTGGGTAGAATCCTGCGGCGACTTGGATGCGTACTCTTGGCGGTAGGTTTGCTATTATGTCTTCTGGGATGAAATCGTATGTGGGTGCGACGATTATTACGAAATTTTGTGTTCTTTTCACTACATCGCCTAGTTGCCCCTTGATTTTTTCCAAGCCTTTGATTATTTGTATTTCTACTGGTATTGATTTTTCTTTCTCAAAGCCCTTTACTACGAGGGCATCGATGGCCTTTAATCCGAGCTCAAACTGCGACAATACTTGGTTTATCTGTTCCTTTGTCTGTTCATATATTAGATCCCTTATGTGCTCGGTTAGAGTGTTTGTTGCCTGACTCACTTGGGCCGAGAATTCTTGCATTGATTTCTCAACTGAGTCTTTGAATTCTGTTATGATGCTATCCTTGAGTTCCATAAATCTATTTGACGCATTTTCCTTGGCCACATTTATTAGGTTTTTGAGTACATCCTCCAGTATTTTCGCTATGTTTTCCACTATTACACCAGATAATATTCTTTCCAAGGACTCGGCAATTTTGACTATTGTGTTCTCGAAAGTCTTGGCCATGGCGTTGCTAAATTCGTTTAATCCATCCTTTAGTAAGTTAATGCTTTGCTCTAAGTTTCTGGACAAATTGGAATAGAAATCCCTTACACTATTTGTTAGGTCCTCTATCTGTTTCTTTATTAGTGCATACGGGGGTAGGGCCTCGTAACGTGTAGGTCTTCCAGGGATTTCCCTCACTAGCTTGGCCACCATTAATTCCCTAATCGCTCTTTCTGCTTCTTCATGGGGTATATCTGTTAGGGATACTATCTCCCCAAGGGTTCTTGGTTTAAGCCCCGCTAGTGCGCTATATATGTGTATTGCAGAGTCCGATAACTCGGCATATTTTAGTAGGTGTCTCAGGGATTCCACTATGCCAGCCATCTTTATCACTTCGTTTTCAAACTGCTAAACTTTTAAAAATAAAAAATGCATTATATATGTTCTAGAACCATCTTAATGTTATACTCTTATAGAGATGGGGATTTTAATGACCATGGTGTTTCGGATAGTTATTTTTGGTCCATCAGAATCTGGTAAATCTCTCTTGCTTAGACGAATACATGAGTTTTATAGAGATGCGAGTCTCCATGATATACGCTTTCTTGGAGGCGGCCCAAGTACTGGTGTTGATTTTTGCTCATTCATGATTGGAAACTTTAAATACGAGGTCTATGCTCCGCCTGCAGCGTCCAGCTTGAGATTATTCAGGAATAAACTCGTAAAAAATTCAGATGGCATTATATTTATAATCCCTGCAAGGGAGGATCTTCTAGAGAGGACAGCATCATTCATTCTCGAGCTCAAGAGATTACTATTCGATAAATATAGGAATAAACTAAAGGAGTTCCCAATAATTTATGCCATAAACCTCTTTGACAAGAAAAACTTGGATCCAAACGAGCTCATAGAACAATTAAATCTACCCGAAGATACAATAATATATACATTCTCAATGGATTCAGAGAAAGACATCAGAGAACTTTTTGGAAAAATTACACTTTTGGCTTCTCTTAGAAGGCTCGATCCGAAGAGCTATTATGTTGAGCTGGACAAGCTAAAAGCTGAGACCAAAACTAAGTTAAGGAGGATGAAAAAACCTACAGTCGAGGAAGTTACCATACCAGCTACTGAGATACCTCCCATCGAAATACCTCCCCCCCTCCAAGAGCCCATAAGTGAGGAAATAGAAGCCCTTCCCTCGCCAACTGAGGTGACTTTAGGGGTGCAGCCATCTGAGGAGCGGCCGCATACACTAAATATAATGAGAATCCCTGATAGCCTAAAAAATAAGCTTCTTCAAAACTATATTAACGAGGTAGTTCTGGTCGAGTTTGATAGATCCATAGGCCACATTCCAGCAGGGTATGCCTTTGGTACTGGTAAAGTTGTTAGCTATATCTCTGATCCATCTTGTCTTGTCGAGTTATCAATAATCGCTAAGCATTCGATGGGCTTCCTTCTTAAGGATGGATTCACATTCCTTGGGCTCGTAAACCTTGCATCCCAAGGATTCATTATTCTAGAAACTACATCCTCCCATATGAAGAAGATGGTTAATCTAGTAAAAGGACTCAAGAAAGTATTGTCCAAATATAGGCAAGTAACAGAGCAAATACTAATTACAACACTTAATAACATCCTTTAGTCAAATTTTTCCTCGCCTTAAATATTGGGATATCATGTCAATAAAACCTATTTTTCTATCGATCTCCAGGTCGGGATCGGAAAGATATACGATCTCTACCTCCACACCGATCACTTTTAGTATATCTCTAAACACCTCTGGAAATATCGGCATTAGTCTATCAAGACTAACTACTATTATTCTCCCAATTCTCCCAGTAACGGCCAAGTTGAATAATCTGGCCAAACTACGCTTACCTACTAAAGCCACATCCTTTATAATTTCGATGACATTATACCCTTGCTTTCTAGCATAGTCGCGAAGATAATCTACTTGCCTATCTAAGAATCCGCTCTCAACGAGTTTTCTATCACTTACCCTAGCATATATCACCACATTATCTTTTCCACAATACGTGGACTTAAGCCTCTCAATCTCAGATAATGGGTACCTAAGTCTCCCCGTTGGGGTTTTTATATACTTAATCTTCCCCTCTTTTGCCCATCTATACAGAGTTATTGGATGAACCCCTAGCATCCTTGCTGCTTGCTTAGCAGTAATATATTTCTCCTCCGTCACGCATGCCACCAATAAAAGTATAGGTTATGTCCCTATAATACTTTAATAAAGATACATCTTAATACTTATTTTTTCTTTTTAAAGACATAAAGCTTATAAAAAAATGGTCAACTCGGTGATTCTATGGCCTCGATAATGAGGGCTTTCGCTCGCATTGGAGCTCATTCACATATAAAGGGTCTTGGACTTGATGAGAAGGGGAGAGCTAAATTCATTGGAGATGGAATGGTAGGTCAAACAAAGGCACGAGAGGCGGCAGGTCTTATTGTAAAACTTATAAAGGAAGGAAAAATGGCTGGAAGAGCAATTCTACTGGCTGGCCCTCCTGGAACAGGAAAAACCGCCATCGCTGTTGGTATCGCTAGGGAACTTGGAGAAGACGTACCATTTGTCCAGCTCTCTGGATCACAGATATACTCAGCAGAGGTATCAAAAACTGAGGTGCTAATAAGAGCCCTTAGAAAAGCAATTGGTGTTAGATTCAGAGAAAATAGATGGGTTCTTGAAGGCGTTGTAGAAAAATTTGAGCCTCACTTCACCCAGCATCCATACAATCCATACCAGAGAATCGTAAAAGAGGCTAGGATCACCCTTAGGACAAAAAATGAGAAGGTAACGTATACTGTTGGTCCAAGCGTAGCCCAAGAAATGATATCAAAGGGCGTGAAGGAGGGGATAGTCATAATGATAGATAAGGAGGGGGGTCATGTAAGCGTATTAGGTGTGAGCAAGGAGGCTACTGAGGCACACTATGATATTGGACGCATACCAGTAGTTGATGTTCCAGAGGGACCCGTAGAAAAGCAGAGAGAATTTATATACATGACAACATTGGATGAACTAGATGAAATGTTTCATAAACGCTCTAGTGGTGGATTTTTTAGCCTATTGTTTGGGGGTAGAGAGGAAAGAAAAGAGATAGATCCAGAAACGCGAATGCGTGTCGATAAATTGGTGAAAGAGTCCGTTGAAGAGGGACGTGCCGAGATAATCCCAGGCGTATTATTTATTGACGAGATACATATGCTCGATATAGAGAGCTTCAGCTTCCTTAATAGGGCTCTTGAATCCGAGCTTGCCCCCATTGTTATAATGGCGTCCAACAGAGGGTTCGCCAAGATAAGAGGCACAGACATAGTTTCGCCCCATGGTATGCCTTTAGACCTGCTGGACAGGCTCCTGATAATACCTACAGAGCCATATGAGCCTGAGGAGATTAAGGAAATCCTCAAGATTAGAGCTAAGGAGGAAAACATCCAAATTGACGACAAGGCCCTAGAACTACTAACAAAGCTTGGATCTGAGATTAGTCTTAGATATGCTATCCAGTTGATGGCTCCTGCATGGGAGAGAGCTAAGCTTTATGGAAGAGACAAGATTAATGTGGAGGATGTTGAATCTGCAAGAGAGAGATTCGCAAGTATTGAGGAGAGCGTTAAACACCTTAGGGAATGGGAAGAAAAATTCATGAAGTAGATTTCTTCATCGCCTGTATTTTTTGTTCAAGTCTTGGGAGTAATTCTTTCCTATAATATTTCCTAAGATCCTTTAGCAAAGCCTTAAGCGCCATGTGTATTCTCATAAGAACATCCTGATAATTAATCTCGCCTTTCTCGATTTCATCCATCTCTCGCTCCAGTTCTCTTGTCCCCTCGACCGTTATGAATTTTTTAAGTTCCTCAGCAAGGCTCTCATCTATCTTCTTTAGCTTCCTAGCATATGTATTTACTCTCTTCACCAATATTTCATATATCTTAATGCCTCTTTTTAGTGGGAATATCTTCTTTTTGAATGGGCTTGCTTTTATATAGCCTCTCTTGAACAAAATATCTAGAATTATGGCATATGTTGAGGGTCTACCTATCCCCTCCTTTCTCATCATCTCTATTACATCGCTTTCTGTGAATAGAGGAGTCTTACTTATCTTTATTCTATCGACTTTGTCCACAGAAATCCCATCACCAAAGCGAGGCAATGTATTTAGTGAATATACACTTGTAAAACCTTTCTCCACAATATCAGTTATTCCTTCTATTGCGGTGCGTATATCTTCATCAAATATGAGATCTATCTTTGCCCTCTTGATCTTGGCTGGAACCATTTGACTGGCAATAAACCTCTTAAATATTTGCTGGTATACCGCATAGTGTCTTTTAGTAAACCTTATTGCAAGTACAAGTTCGCCAGTCTGCAACATTCTTACCAGTGTATCAGCCGTCACAGGCATTGTTGGTCTTATACATTCATGAGCGCCCTCCTCATCACCTCCCCATTTCCTAGGCTGGAACAGCGATAGATCGCCAAACGCGTTCTGGATGTACTCTTTTGCTACATTTATCCCTTCAGGACTTACTCGTGTAGAATCTGTTCTATGATATGTGATTAGTCCTGATTCGAAGAGCTCTTGAAGAATTCTCATAGCCTCCGTTGAGGATATTCTAAGTTGCATGGATATATCTTTTAGAAAATCAGCAGTATTATATGGCGGTGGAGGATTAAGTACTTGCACCTGTTCGTCGCGAATATCTACCTTAACTTTAGCTCCTTTGAGAGCCTCCCAGCGCTCCCTAGGTATCTGATCTTCTTCAAATGCGACGGTATATCCATTAGATAGCGTTAGAATATAAATATATGTCTTGTTTTTCTTATATTCATTGAATCTATCTATAATCCACCCGAGAACAGGTGTCTGGACACGGCCCGCAGAGTATGCATAAAACTTATTCTTGATGCGTCTAACACGCCACAGTAAGTGGCTAAATGCAAAACCGACCCACCTATCCAAAATTCTACGAACCAACTGCGCCTCAACTCTCTTTAGGTCTATTTCTCTTGGATTTTTCAGAGCATTCCTTATCTCTGCTAGGGTCACAGCGTGATACTCGATCCTCTTAATTTTATCGGCATATGGAGCGAGTAATAATGCTATATCAAACCCTATTTTTTCACCCTCAGAGTCTGGATCCGTGGCTATTAATATTTCATCAACCTCATTAGCCACTTCCCTAAGGGCGTCCAATATCTCCCATTGAGATATGACGTTAGTCTTGCCACATCTTGGACACTTCTTATACTTCCCAGTGAAACGTTTTCCACATTCTCTACATATTCCTAGAACATCATACTCTGGCACATATACATACTTCTTGTTTCTTTTCTTCACAACTTTAACGCCATATAGATATGAAGTTATATTAAAGAATTTCTTAAGTACTTCAAAATCGGCCATGTCTATGTCTGCCAAGACCAAGTCATATATGTGCCCCCTCGTGGCTATTATATTGAGGATATAGTCCCCTGTTGCGACCTCATACGCCAAAAACCCGCCCACAAGTCTTCTAGCCGGCCTACCAAAGAATCTAGCAATAGTCTTTGCCTTTGTTGGAGACTCAACAATAACCAATGCTGATCTTGTTAGCTCCTTAAATTCCTTAGATATTCTACCCTCCAATATGGCCTTTACGGTCTCTCTGTCCTTGTCTATTTCCTTAATGATCTTCTGCAGATTTAGTTCTCTAAAATCTTTCCACTCAATTTTTTCTAGATACCATCTGACCCTCCGCTTAAGCGCTTCTAATAGTTTTCTCCTCTTGGTTACCACTACAGCCAACCCCTTCGTTATCCCCCCCGCATAAAGTCTAGAAGTTCTTCCTGAGCCCTGAATATATGTTTTTGCATCCGGAATATATATGAACAATCTCCCATTTTTCTCCCTTATCTCCACAAATGGGCTTCTCTTTAGTTCTCTGACTATCTCTTCGTCCCTTAGTAATCTGGCCGCCATCCTCAATACATCTAGACATAAATTCTTTATGGATTCCAGTCTTTTGCTCTGTAATTTCTCGCCCTCCATGATGGCCTGTATTATCTGTTGTTTGGTAGTCATCTTTAATCTCATGAACTTCGATCTAAAACTACTGATCAGCCTAAGTATATTACCTTTGAGACTTTTATCCTTTACATACTCCACAACTTCATTTAGTATAATAAAGCCCTTGACTGGATGTGTTCTCTCGTTTACCTCAAGGGGGAATTTAAAGTGGGGGACGCCAACGAATATTGCATATCTAATTAGTTGTGGTATATCAAGACCTCGAGCAAGCTTGCCATAATACGAGGCCGCCCCTATGAGTATATCGAGCTCGCCAGTAGCAAATTTTTCTATCAGCTCGTCTATGTTGACTTGTTTCGTCGCGTCACCAACACTGAATCCAAGGCCCCCAATATCCCTGATTAATTTTTCGACAAGTTTTCTGTTGATTCTATGTATAAATATTATTCCGCCTCGACCCAGTTTCTCCACCAATCCCTTTACGACATCCTTTTCGCCCTTCCTCATGATATAGTAGGAGTCAACAATGTTTCTTAGTCCCCCCCTAGTGGAGCCGATTGTAAAGTTCAATAGTTCCCGCAGTATCTTCACTCTAAGTCCTCTAGCTGCACCAGTAGCAGAGGCAATTATCACCTGCCCAACTGGGTTCTTACTCCTATACTCATTTAGCTCCTCCCTAAATTTGCGTGTTAATTCTAGTAACTTCTCCCTAGATTTTTTGGGTAGATACATAAAGTTTTGCTTTCTCCTGACGAGATCCAATGCTTTCTCTATATGTTTTTGGGTGAAGCCTACTAGGAGTAGGACCCTATCTATGTTCTTTGACGATTTCAACAACGCATCCACATCGTCAACAAACACCAAATCAAATAGCATCTTCTCAATTAACCCAAACCTACGGGCTAGAAACTTGGATGTGATAACCATTATATCAAAGTCCCCAGAGGTGATGCTTTTCAAAAACTCCTTTTTGTCCGAACTAGACATCCTTGCATGATAGCCTATACATGTTATGTCCTCACCGATTTTCTCGATATACTCCCTTAATTTCTTGAGAACATGACTAACCAATGCAGCGGTAGGTACGACGATTAATGTTTTTTTACCTCTTAGAGCCATATATATGGCCGAGACCATACCAAAATATGTCTTACCTAGACCAGTTGGTGCTGTTATGGAGAAACTTATCCCCTTGACGAGCCTCTTCGCCCATGTTCTCTGGGCGCTCCACAGTCTATTACCACTAATTCGTTTTGATATGTTTTCTATGAAATCAACCTCAAGTTCTAGCTTCACTAGTCTTTTAAATCCGTCTCCCCTGCTATAGTCCATTTTCCCATCTATGAATTTAAGGAACTCTATCCTAGACATCTTCTTCTTGGCTTTCTTTATCTCTCCAAGAGCCATATTTAGACATTTCTTGCATGGAACCCCTAGAATTAAGCGATCACTACTTATCTCCATGTTACAATTGGGGCACGCATTGTTGAATATTATTGGCGGAGGCTTAGCCTTGAGTCGCCAGTCAAGATCCGACTTCCTCGCCAGAATCTTCACCAGACCAAACAAATTTTTCTGAATATTATAACTTATAAATTATCACAACTATTTAAAGGAAACTGACTATATTTAATTAACCCTTTTTCATATCTCATTTAGTTTTATCTAAATGCTTACAGTTTAACAATCGATGGATATCTTGGTGATCACTTTGGCTAGTCTAGCAATAATGTCGGACCATATTAAAATAGCTTATGAGGATATGGGTTATGGTTTTCCCCTAGTATTTATACATGGATGGGCCGCAACAAGAAACTTCTGGAATCCTATTAGAGATCTAGAGAATTACCGCATCATTTTATTCGATTTAAGAGGCCATGGGGAATCGGATAGATCCAAGAAATATACTTTTGATAGAATCATGTTAGATGTCAATGAACTCCTCGCAGGACTTGGGATAAGAGAGCTTAGCATTATCGGTCATAGCCTAGGAGGAATCATCGCTACAAAATTCGCTTCGATGTTTACGGATTATAATGTAAGGAAGCTTATACTTGTTGCGACACCACCAGTATTCAAAATGAGTTTTGCAAGAAGATTATTCACTGGGTTCATGCTATTGTTTTTGAACCCCCTAATGCGTAAAATGTTCACCCCAAAGACGCTCTACGAACCAAAAGAAGATATCCTAAAATTCATATGGAGCGAATCTGCAAAAGGAAGCAAAATAGCCTACATAAAATACTTGAAAGCCTTCAATAACACATCTATTATAGAAGACCTAGAGGAAATAAAGGCCGAAAAAATAGCGATAATACCATCCCACGATAAGATCGTTTCAACGGAAATACAAAAGGAGACATACTTTAGCCTATGCGATAGAACCATAATCATTGAGAATTCAGGACACAATGTTATGCTAGAACGCCCAGACGAGTTCAGAAGGGCCCTTCTGGAGGCACTAGGAGAATGATCTTATTTGGGGATAATTTTCGTATACATATTTTTTGGATATCTTACCCTCCTCTATATCCATCATAATAGACTTTACATCTCTAAGCTCCGGATCCCCATGACCTCCCCCACCAGGAGTTTTTATGACAAGAAGATCTCCGGGTACAAGGTTTAGTGTTTCTTTGCTACCCAGCCTGATAGATTTGGATCCCCTAATAAGAATATATTCCCCTGGAGCACCATTTTTCCCTCCCTTGAGCCCCCATGGCGAATACCTGTGGCGATCCCCCATTAACGACACTCTCATTGGGGCAAGTATCCTATATTTCCTAACAATCCCCAAACCACCCCTCCACCGGCCAGCCCCACAGCTGTCTTCACGCAAAGAATACTCCTCTATCATTATTGGACATATCCGCTCAATCTCCTCAATAGGAGTATTCATTGTATTTGTCATATGCGTATGGACCCCATCTACACCATCCATTCCGGGTCTAGCACCACAGCCCCCCCCAATGGTCTCATAGAATGTAAATACTTTTCTAGTTTTTGGATTCATCCCACCGAAAGATATATTATTCATCGTGCCCTGAGAGGCGGCGGGTATTATATCCGGAATAATTTTTGACAATGCTTTAAATAACACATCTACAATTCTCTGAGATGTTTCCACGTTCCCGCCAGAGACAGCATAGGGATGCTTCGTATCAACAATACTTCCCTCCCTCGTTATTACCCTTACGGGCCTGTATGTCCCATCGTTTGATGGTATTTCCCTAGCTATCGTGCATTTAAAGACATAGTACACGCATGATGTTGTGACCGCCCGCGTGGCATTAACTGGAGATGGCACGTTGTCATCGCTTTTCGTGAAATCGAAAACTATGTTATCTCCCTCTATTTTTACCGACACATGAATTTTTATTGGCTTATTCCAAGCAGGCCCTCCATCATCGAGATAGTCAACAGCCTCACACATATGCCTAGGCAACTTTGAAATCTCTATTCTGGCTAGTCTTTCCGAATAGTTTAGTATTTCATCGACAGATTCTATAAATGTGGATGTTCCATACTTCCATAATATTTTCTGTATCCTATTAATCCCCCGCTTATTTGCGGCGATTTGTGCAAGTATATCCCCCTTCCTCGTATCCGGCGTCCTAGCATTCGAACATATAATATTTAGAATATCCCTGTCTACAATCCCCCTTCTCACCAATTTTACTGGTGGAATTACAAGGCCTTCCTCGTAGATCTCTATGGCATCTCCCGGCATCGAACCCGGGGTCTTCCCACCAATGTCGCTATGATGAGCTCTATTCGCTACATAACCAATCAAATTTTTATTGAAGAATACTGGAGCCACCAACGTTATGTCAGGGAGATGTGTCCCCCCTATATATGGATCATTAAACACAACCATATCCCCCTCCTCAACATAGTCTATTGTTTCCAAGGCCTTTTTAACCCCGAGAGGCATGGCTCCCAAATGTACTGGTATATGCTCCGCATGGGCCAATAAACGGCATTCGGAATCAAATATAGCACAACTGTGATCCATTCTTTCCTTTATATTTGGGGAATATGCAGAGTTCCTGAGGACTATCCCCATCTCCTCAGCTATGTATTCGAGGGAGTTACGTATTATCTCAACCGTTATTATGTCGGTCATGTCTTTCGATCCTCATAATAATGTTTCCATAATCATCCACTTCTGCATTCCAGCTAGGATATATCACTACTGTTGCATCATAGTACTCTACTATTGCTGGGCCCTCTATTTTGTCCCCCGCATACAATCTTGACTTATCATAGATTGGTGTATTAACGAAATCATCAATACTCTCAAAGAAACATAACCTACGTTCTTTTATTGCGTCTTTTGGGTTAATTCTATTTCTTCTCTTAATTCTCTCGAGACAAATTTCATCCATCAATCCAAAGGCCTCCAGTCTTGCGTTGATTATCTCTATTCCCTCCCCAGCGATAGAATACCCATACACGGATTCATGGAGTCTGTGGAAGCGATCCTCTATATCACGAATAGATATTGTTTCTATCAGCGGCACATCTAATAATAGTTCATACCCCTGCCCTATGTAGCGCATATCTAGAATACATCTAAACTTTATTCTATCATCCCTAAATCCCATCGAACTAAGATGCTCTATAGCTACATCTATCATACTCTTAAATATTTCCCTAACATCCTCAATGCATAACTCATCCGTAGCCCTCATTACTGGCTTGATATAAGTGTGTTTGATGTCCGTGGCTAATAGCCCTATCGCTGAGAATAATCCAGGGGCTATAGGAACTATGACTTCTTGTATTGATAATTCCTCAGCAATGGGACATATATGCATGGGGCCCGCACCACCAAATGCTACAAGAACAAAATCGCGTGGATCTAGACCCCTTTCTATTGTGACTATTCTTATCACTTTGCTCATTATGTTATTAGCTATTTTTATGGCCCCAACAGCCGCCTCCTCAATCTCCAATCCTATTTTCTCACTCACCTTATTCCTCATAGCATTTATAGCCATATGGGTATAGATCTTCATATTCCCCCCAAGCAATGTCTGTTCTCCAATTCTTCCAAGTATCAAATTTGCATCGGTTATTGTTGGATCTGTACCACCCTTCCCATAGCATGCTGGTCCTGGATCGGCACCGGCAGATATTGGTCCCACCTTTAGTGCTCCCGCTTGGTCGACCCATATAATTGATCCCCCTCCCGATGATACTTCCGCGAGGTCAATGAATGGATATCTTACGGGGTATCCACTACCCTTTACGATTCTCCCCGCATGTATCTCTCCCCCAACCTCATATTCCGTGGTAATTACTGGCTCTCCATCCACTACAGTTCCAGATTTGGCAGTTGTTCCACCCATGTCAAAGCTTATAAGATTTTGTTTTCCTAGGATCTTTCCTAGGAATAAGGTTGCTATCACCCCTGCAGCGGGGCCGCTTTCAATTATACTTACTGGTTTCTTAGATATGACATCTGCTGTGGATACTCCCCCATCACTCTTCATAATTAATAGTTTTGCTCTTGGACATAGACCTTTCACCGATTTGTTGAGCTTGGTTAGGTACTCGGAGACTATGGGCATCAGCACTGCATTAACAACCGTTGTACTTGTTCGTTCAAATTCTTTATATTGGTTGTCGATTTCTGTACTGGTTGATATCATTAGTTCTGGTATCAGTTGTTTTAGTCTATTCTTTATGACTATCTCGTTGTTGGGGTTGATGTAGCTATTTATTAGACATATCGCGACTGATACTATCCTCTCCTTTATTATCTTTTTGGCTATTTCATCGATGTCCTGCCAGGATGGCTTCTTGATTATCTCGCCACTCGAATTAACACGCTCATCTATCTCCATCCTGTATTTTCTCGAAATCAATGGCTTTGGTTTTTTAAAATATAGATCATATAGTCTGGGGCGGCGCTGTCTACCTATTTCGATTACATCCCTAAAACCTCTCGTGGTTATTAGGGCGCACCTTGGAAGTTCGAGTCCCAATTGACCGAGGAGCACATTTGTTGCGATGGTAGTTGCGTGAATTAATAGCTCGATGTTTTCCCTTATTTTTTTCTCTATCTGCTTAACTACCGATAGGACTGTCTTGTGTGGTTCTTTGGGGTTTGTAGACACCTTCTCTAACTTCACTATTTTCCCGGTCTTCTTTTCTATGACTACTATATCTGTGAATGTTCCCCCTATATCGATACCCATGAGATACGTTTTTGATCCCTCTTTTCTTAGAATGTATGGCTTATTGATTCATTGGCGCTGGTTCCCCGCAACTTCCCTGATTTTTTCTATCGTTTCCCATAGTTCTACTGCAGTCTTTTTTACCTCAGAGTCTGGAGCCATGAATCCAAACCTTGCGATTTCCCTGCCTTTTTCATCCGATATGAATATTTCGAGCCCCGATATTTTTTGCCCAGTACATTTTACTATCTTTGTGGTTTCTACGATGCCCATCCTGGATACAGACTCTAGTGGAATCATTATTATTTCTCTTCCTCGTGGGAAGTATTCGGGAATAATCACAACTGATCTTTCCTTGTATCTTCCAGGGGTCTCGTGAATGAAAATGTTATACCTGATTGGAAAAAACATTTTGGGCCGTATGAATATTAGGCCAAGCAAGAAGAGTATCGTGTATGTGCTAAGTATCTCCATGAAGAATAGTAGTGGGCCTTCCATTGTTTGCATTAAATAGTACGTAGCAAACATCATGAATGCTGTTGCTACTCCAAAGATTACCCTAGCAATGTTGAGTTTACGCTTTATGCTCTTTATGCACCCCGCCATTATTCCTATTTTCTGTTGGTCTGAATTTATTACTGTATGATAAATCATGTTCCCAACAATCATCTCAATACTTCTTTCCGACGTAGAAATAATATTTTGCATCTTTACCACATATGACACATTTACCAGACGCTTTTTCATCAGGGTTGTGTCCCAAAGATGGTAGGCCTGTCTCTTCCTCAATTTTCAGGCCACATGAATCCGAGCCACACCATGGAAACTTAAGTATCCCTCCCCCATTTTCTCTATGCTTTCTTAATCCCTCCCCTATGGATGATGACATGAGAATATTTGATTTTAGCCATTCTATAGCTCTTCTATACATTTCTTTCGCGATATCATTGAATAATTCTTCTATCTTTTGCTCCAATTCTCCATCTCTTACAACAACTCTCTTCAGCGTGTCCCTCCTAGCTAGTGTCACCTTCCCTTCCTTTACTTCTTTTTCCCCAACTTCTATGCGAAGTGGCACACCTAGAAATTCCCACCAATAATATTTCCTGCCCGGCGTAAGCTCAGACCTATCGTCTAGATGAACCCTAAAGCCCTTCTTCTTTAGTCTATCTCTTATTTTTCTGCACTTATCCAATATTTCCCCCATAGTACTCTCGCCGGGTATGGGGATAATAACTATTTGTATGGGGGCGATGTTTGGCGGAAATATTATCCCCCTGTTATCGCCGTGCACTGATATGATCACACCAAGTACTCTTTCCGACACGCCATAGCATGTCTGATATACATACTTCCACTCCCCATCCCTATCTTGGAACTTTATATCGAACGCTTTTGCGAACTTCTGGCCCAGGTTTATTACAGATCCAAGCTCGATCGCTTTTTTGTCAGGCATTAGTGCGAAGAAGTCAAAATTATACTCTGCACCAGCGAATGTATCCCAAGGTGGCGTCTTGAGTATTATATATGGCAATAGCAATTCATCGAAGAATTTACTATATATCTCTATAGCCTCCCTAATTTGTCTATTAGCATCCTCCAAGGATGCATGAGCTGTATGGGCTTCATTGAACATAATTATTTCCCTGACCCTAAGTATCGGATGTGTCTGCTCTGTCTCGTACCTAAAGACATTCACAGTTTGATATATCTTTATCGGCAAATCCTTATATGATGTTATCCATAGACTAAACATATAATACATAACCGTCTCCGAGGTTGGTCTGAGCAAAAATTTTCTGGTCAATTTTTTGGATATCGTCCTCTCAACGACGAATGTTTCTCCACTAAACCCCTCTAAGAAGTCCCTCTCCTTCTCAAATACCTCCTCTGGAACCAACATCGGGAAATATGCCTCCTGATGCCCATATTCTTCTAGAAGTCTTTCAAGTATCCTCATTGTTAACTTAAGGCTCTTATATCCATATGGCTTCCAAACAAGCATTCCCTTAACTGGATACCTCTTATCTATTATCTCGGCTTCCTCAGTTACTTTTTCATACCATTCACTAAACCTACTATACTTATCAGGCAATGGCATACAGATCACGTGTCTAGCCCATCCAATGGGTCATAATTTACTATCCTATTTTACTCTAGAAATATAAGTAAAAATATTAGCAACATTTCCGCTCCCAAGAACAGATTGTCTTATTCTATGGGTATAAGCATATTCAAGTGAGTCTCCACTTCGTTGTTTTTGCATAGATTTATGGGGTTCCTCATCAACATCGATATTGTTCACGAAATTATAAGTACCCGCTTCTGGTTTTTACTCTTCATTGCCAATTTTTTGCGTTCAAGGTCTATAGTTTAGATTTTGATTATTAAATATTGTGTTAGACTGTATGAAGCGATTTTTCATGAGCAAGCTCCCATTTCCAATATGGCATAAATTCTACTACTTTATTACCAATTTTTTGTTTTTCTTCATAGTACGCAGTGATTATTGTGGCTTTCTTTATCCCACTTACTCTCATGAAGTTTTTCAGGCCCTTTAATTCTCTATCCAATACTTCAAAATCCACTGGATCCCAACATACCTGTATAACGTCCAAGATCTCGAAGCCACTTCTTACGATGAAATCAACCTCACTTTCTCTTCCCACCCAGTAGGCAATCTCTACCGATGGGTCCCCAAAGTATCTTCTCTGAAGCTCTATAAAGACTAAATTTTCTAGAAGCCTTCCATAGCGAGTTTTGAGCCGAGAAAGTGCAGTAATTAATCCATTATCAGCAACATATAGTTTGTTGGGAGCCAATAATTGCTTTCTTAAGCTGTTAGTTAGTTGGGGTATGGTATCTATGAGAAATGCATCCTTTGCATCTTCCTTATATTCTAGGATGCTATCCTTGCTCATTTTATATCCTATGCTACGCATAATGTTCTCCAACCTTGATGCTGAAAAATATGTTGAATTCACCAGCATCTTGACTAAAGTAATTACTTTTGAAACGTCCCTAACATCCCCTCTTTTCTCAATTATGTCCTTTAGTACTATTGCGTTAAAATAATCCTGAAGAATCAGTATTTTCTTTGTCTTTGGTGCCAACACGATTTCTGGTAAGCCACCATATACCAAGTATTCCTCAAATAGTCTAATCAGTTTAGAGCGTTCAGTATCACTATATTCCACAATATCAACATTGATCTTCTCATTCCTAAATCTAACGAATTCCCAAAATCTAAGCGGAAAAACCCTAATAGTAAGCGACCGCCCCCTTAACTCATATGGTAACTTTAGACTAGTCAGCTTCGACGAGGAACCAGTCATGATGATATTTGGTCTCTCCATATCAAAAAATCTTCTTAGCCATCGGCTCCAATCTGGAAACCTTTGTACTTCGTCAAGTATTATGTATGCTCTTGATAGATCTCCGTGCATCCCTTTAAGTAGTGATAGAAAATCCTTCAATACTTGTTTATCACTGGGTAGTCTCTCATCCTCAAAGTTAGCATAGATAACTTTTTTGCCACGACTTATGAGCTCATGGGCCATCTGTAGAGCTATATAAGTTTTTCCAACCCGTCTTAAACCCACTATAGTGATAACTTTCTTTGGCACGCCAAAGAGCTCATCTATACTGACCCTTAAATCTCTCTTAATTAAATCCTCGGGGGGGATTCGTGTTCTCCATTCGGCTAATAATGCACCTAAGATACTCTCATACATGGATGTCACATACAATACAACTATATATAAATAATTGTCGACTTAAGACGATATGTATATAAAAATACTGTCAAACCAAAGCGACGGACTCGGCAAGATCTAGGCTTATTTGAATTCGATGCCAAACTTTTTTCCAATAATCCCTCTTCGGCGATGATTGTGGCTGTGTATATGTGATCAAAACAGACTTATAAATCGACATTAGCACATGTAATTGGTGTAATACATAAGCAGATTGACAACACAGATGACAAAACCAAGAGAAGGAAAATCCTAAATATTAATTCTATAGATTTTGCTTACCAATTCTGCAATTCTTGGTCTCAAAATCTACTTCCCCGCCAAAATTTTTACTAGGACTATTGAGAGAGGAATCTATCTGCGAATTTGATTTATGTCTTTGTTTATGTTGTTGTTATGCATATAGTGTCCGTATATTCAAATATTTGTTTTAGGTTTTATTCTCAAGTAGACTTGCGCATTAATTATTGTGATACTCCATAGGGACCATCTCGCAGTAAGTGACAAGAAATGTGGGGCTGGTCTAGGATATCAAGAATTATAGTAGTTATATGCTTGCTTACCAATCGATGTTGGGATAAATATGCTAATGCGGATTTGTCTAACACAGGAAACACAGAGAACATTAAGCATAATATCGATAAGCTTCCCATATACATTGGCCATTCTAATTCCCATGAAATTATTAGGAACGAAATAATGCTCCAGCGTGAAGATGTTGGATTACACTATTTCTTTTCAAGGAACAAGTTGTACACAACGAATCTATCATCTATACTGTTTAGATATGGGGAATCAATGCCGTATTGGGGAATAACTCCACTATTCAAGATTGAATGGGTTTTTGAAATATCTGATGCCATATATAAATCATACGCGACCAACAATAATATGGATCTAGCCAGATGTCTTACATCAATAGCATATCTTGCCCACATCTTTCCTAACAATGAAACATACAAGGACGAGGCCGAGAAGTATTGGGAATACATCTACAGATACCATGTAAATAAGGAGACGCTATTTATGAGGAGGAGAACGACAGATACAAAAAATGTAACATCGATAGCATATGAAGCATTTGCCCTTTACTATCTATGGCTTACATTCAAGAAAGCAAAGTATTACTATAATTTGACACAGCTCCTACGGAACTACCAAGATATCGTATTAGAGGAAGTTATGTTCCCACTAGATGAACCAGTACTCCTAATGGATTATCTCATAAATTCCACTGGGAAAAGAATACCTCATATAATCAATGGTTCGACCGCAATAACTACATGGGCACCAGCAACAACAATGTGGATGCTCATATTCTTTGCGGAGAAAGGGTTCTTTAATAAAACAGTTGTAGCAGAATCAATAAACAATTACTTCAAAACAATGGCATGGGACGACGAAAGTAGAGCTATCCTATATGAGGGCTACGAAGTCTATGTTTTCAATAATGGGGGTAACTACATATTCGAGTTCTATGGAACAACGGGAGCGCGACAACACACACAGAGATTTGGTTTCCTTAGCTGGTCCCAAAAAATCCTAAGTGACCCCGAGATAGATAATATAGTCTCGAACATAAGGAATAAATCCATGGCGACATACTATAGGTCAGATATAAAAGAGATAGTGTATACCCCAAGCTCTAGCGATCTAGAACAATATGGAATAGAATACCTCCTTAATGCGTTACTATTAGATGCAGAGGATATATTCGATATTGTCAATGCCACAATTTTAGGAGGGATAATCTCTGCTAAGGCTCCATATTTCTTCTGGGACGAGGAAAAACTGCCCCATATTCATGACAATCTATGCAGTTTTAACCCCATTAGGGGAGAGCTTGATTGGGCTGGATGGACGACGGAATATAAGGCTTCCGTTGCCTCTGTAATCTCCAGGGATATACAGATTATTTCATGGATATCCCGGAAAAATCTCCTGTATCCCACCCTATACTACTTTCCCTATACATTCTATACGATGAATACAAAAAGCGATGGATTCTACGATAAATATACAACTACAGTAGGCTGGACAGATAAAAAGCCAGATCCACTAATATGTGGGTTATTCAACGCGTTTTTTGGCTTCTTCTACAATTGTCATCCAGTAATCAATCCAATATCTGGTATAAGTAATAGCCTTGTCGAATTGTATTACAGACTAGGCAGAAACGACAAGGGTTTTAGGGTAGAATTCATAAATATAAACATAACTGATAGCCCCGCATTAATATTCCTACCGTCCTCCTATAATATCTGTGCTGTCGAAATAGAAGGAGAGAATGCAACAATGGGATTAAACAATTTTACATCGGTTATTATCAATGGAACCAACATAACATTTGGCGGTCTCCCCGACGATGTTGTAGTAATTAGCGCCGGTAGCTTCCCGAAGATACTAAATGTTACTATCTACTTTGCAGATTTTGAGCCCCCTGAGATGTATAGCATTGATAACTACACAAATATTGTATGGAGAGTTATGTATAATATATCGAAATTAGATCCATACGGTGACGAAGACGGGGATGGTCTACTTAATGCTGATGAATGCTATGTCCTAGCGGATCCATTTGATAACGATACCGATGATGACGGACTAAGCGATTTTGAAGAGGCCTTATACCAGACAAATCCACTGCATCCAGATACAGATGTTGACGGTCTCACCGACTATTTCGAAATATATGGCGTGACGAAGTGGAGCAAATACATAAACCATAGCTTCAACCCACGTGACCCAAAAAGTTATAACGATACATATTTCGACATCTTCTATGGCTATATTATGGAAAATCAATCGTTGACTCTCCAATATTTCGATAGATATGGTTATAATGAGATGCTTTTCAGGAATAGCTGTAATGAGAGTGATTATGATCTTGATGGAATCTCTAATTCGATCGAAGGTTTCGGATGGAAGTATTGGTGGGCAGATGAATTTTGCTCGCAAATAAATTATGGACATGCAGGGCTTCTTGTATTTTTTGATAATAATGATACTGATCTCGATGGTCTAAGTGATCTTTACGAGTACATATACCAGTTAAATCCTTTCAATAATGATACAGATGATGATGGATATAGCGATGCTTTTGAGATCAGTTATGGTTCAGATCCTCATGTCAAATCATCGTCACCACCTTTAAGTGTGAATATAGTATATCCATGCAACCATAGCATGATTAATCGAACATGGATTCTTGTGAATTGGACGTTCTGTGGGGAGCCTAATAATTTTACAATCTATGTTAATGGGTCACCAATCGGGGTTGTAGACCCAAGCATTACAAACTATAATATTACAGATCTTTTCGAGGGAAAATGGAATGTATGCGTCCTTGCAATTGATGAGAGGGGCTGTGCAAGTGACTGTGTCATTGTGTATATTGATTTGACACGTCCATCGATACAGATTTTGCATCCCGCCAATAGAGCATATCTAAATAGTTCTCACGTAAATGTTACATGGTTGGGGGATGACAACATTCTTGTAGACCACTATGAGATATCTATTAATGGGAGTCCCTGGCTCAATGTGGGGCTTAACACGAGCTACATCGTATCAGGCGAAGGACAATATCTTGTAAAAGTTAAAGCAGTCGACATCTCTGGGAATGAGGCGATAGGGGAAGTATATTTTCAAATAGACCTAACACCCCCAATTGTGAATATAGTAGAACCATCGCAGAGCATTATATTATACAATGTTGTAAGGATTCGTTGGAATGTTTGGGATAACTTTGGGGTAAAAAACGTCGAGTTGTCTGTAAATGGGGAATGTATGTATGTGGGTAATGGAACAGATTATATCCTATATCTCGAACGTGAGGGGAGATATATAATCTATATTAGGGCCTACGATATGGCTGGTAATTCCGCGGAGGATGCAAAGATAATAATTGTAGATACTTCAAAGCCATTTATAAATATAACACATCCCCTAGAGGGCCAATATTTGAACACAACGTCAGTGACAATAATATGGGAGTATATGGAAATAAACTTGGATCACATAGAGGTGAGGATAGATTATGGCGAATGGATCAACATAGGGAATAACACATCATTCACTACAAAATTGGATGAAGGTAGTCATATAGTGGAGGTAAGGATATATGATAAGGCTGGAAATGTCGCTAGGGATAACGTTACCCTTATAATCGACACTACTCCGCCAGAAATTGTCATCTTGGAGCCAGAGAACAACAGTATTGTAAGCCAGGAAGAAATAACAATAAGGATCCACGTAATGGATGAGAACCTAGACAAAGTATTGATAGGAATAAATGGCAAATGGACAGAGATAAGTGGAAACGAGTACACCATAGATCTAAAGAGTGGAGAAAACAGGATATACGTAAAGGCCATAGATAAGGCTGGAAACGCAAGGACAGTATTACTAATACTTACGCTAAAGAAGATGCAACTAATGCCATATGTGTTCCTAGCATTAATACTAGTAATATCGCTAGCATTGTTAGGGAAGATAAAAAAGCGGAAAATGAGGCATAAGTCCTGCTTCCTCAATCACCCCATCAATAATGAGAATCTATGTGTAGGGAGCGAGTGTGTGGGGGTGTTTATACGTCTCTTAGGGATGTTAGTCCAAAAGCTTTATGATCCTGTGTAGGCGTTCTTTGATGTTGTACTTTTTGGCTAGCTTTTGGATGAGTTCCATGTTTATGCTTATTCCGATGTTTGTAGCATGGGTTATTGCTTTTTTTACGACCACATAATCTTCATCTCTACCCGCGTATAGTTTGAGTATTATCCAGTATTCAAATGTAGGTATGGAAATTTTATAGCCGTCAATATCTTCCTCTATCCTATGGTTCCAAGCATCCATAAATATCTCGACGTCATGCACTACTGGGAGTAAGTCTATGTAGAATGGCGAATCCTCCAGGGTTATTATTGTTCTCTTTCTAGAGGCTAGAGAGCGCTTATCCCCCTCAGTGATGGGGAATCCCTCCAACTCTAGGGAGTGGATGAATGTCTCTATGTCTTGAGAATTTCTGAAGAGTATAGCTATATCAATGTCACGTGTGATTAGTTCGGGGAAGTAGAAGAACCCCGCTACATTTCCTATGAGAAGCCAGTATTTAACGGCGGAGCTATTTATTGCCCTGATAATCCTCATCAATAGCTCTTTTAGCCCTATCAAGAGAGTTCAGCCTTTGAATCGGCTCTTATGAGCTCATCACGAAGTATCCTTATTGCATTTTTCTCGTCGATTTTAAGCCTATGCATTATCTTTCTTATCGTTATAGAAATACCTGAATCAGCAAGTATCGAGAGCCTCTCCAGTTTGTCCTTTATGTTTTTGAAGTCAGCGACATTGCTGATGGAGGTATCCTCCGAAGCCATTTAGTCACCAATAATAAATGGTCAATAGAATATTTAAAGATTAATTTGTTGTAATTATATCCGCGGGTGTCTGTAATGATATACCTTTTTGAGGTATCTATAAGGCCGCAGGGTGAGGAGACTCTTAAGTCCGTGTACCTCTTCTATAAGCCCTATGAGACCCCACTGGAGCTTAGGAAATCCATCGATAATATCCTAGCAAAAATCCGTGAAAAACGTGAATCCCCCATACAAGAAAGGATATACCTAGCCAATGAACTCAATGTTTTCTTCGACAAGATAAAAATATTGCTTCTAGGCATACCATTTGAACCAAAAAAACTGGAGGGAACTGGAATCCAAGTTCTTGTCTTTAGAATCCCCCACCTTCTGAAGGATTATGAAACCAATGTACTTGCGATTGCTGACTCTGAGGATTCCCCAATAGCCGTCAAAAGAATCATAAGGGGCATCCTAAGCGCCAATAAAGAAAAAATTAATGAGCTAATCCAGCTATCGTTTGACAAACAACCAGGAGAATTACCGGACGAGGTCTCTGATATCTATAATGAACTCGACTTCAAGGTTAGTGAGGTGCTAAGATCAAAGATTAGAAAAATAAGGTGGGCAGAAAAAGCAAAGTTGTCCGCTGCCATGTTGGGGCTCTTCTTGGGGCTCACTACGCTTTTCATTTTGACGGGATTAGTGCTTTGGTTTCGTAATATGGATCTTCTCACCCTTGATAAAGACAGAGCGATTCTATTTGGCTTCTTAATAATTCTAGCTACTGGATTTTCAACTGGGTTCTTTACTGGTTGGTCAAAATGGGTCAAAGTTAGTGCACCATTAGTGAGCATTATTGGAACCGCAACCCTCTCGGCTACATTATTTAGAGCCAATATCGAATCCGCCTATAACAATTTGGGGCTACAATCCTGGGCATTTGGGCTTGTGCTGGCGGTTATCATGTTTGCTATGGTATTGTTTATGTATTTCATCTCATTCATCTTTGGATACTATCTCGTGGAGACTCGTGCATTGACACCGCCAAAAATAAGAATCGCTGTTGAGGAGATGGAAAGGGCTGGATTCTTCAAAAGGTTTATAGCGAAACTTAAGGGATCTACCTAACCATAACTACTTTTTTATTTCCGTTATGGGATACAGCCCCAGAATATCAGCACCATGAATGAGGTATCTATTGCCGCCAGAACTAGATGCGCTTTGTATCTATTGATGTAGCTCCATGCATTTCTGAATACTTCCTTCCTATATAATGAGACACCAGCGAGCTTCATAATTATGTAGCCCAGCAATCCAGCCAATATGGAGTAGTCTCCAATAATCACATAGAGCATCATCACTAGAACCCCAAGCAGTGGAAGATGGTCGTAGTTCCTTTTTTCGCTCCCCAAAAAACCTACCAACAAATAAACTAGGTTTATAGGGACTAAAATAATGGCTATAAACCATGATGTCGAACCTAGTGGGTGGTAGAGCATTGAGATTATACCGTAGAATAATACTATGCATATTAGCTCTTTTAAGACCTCATACAGTGGATCCGAAACATATTCTCCAGTAAATATAATGCTTAGAGATGTCTCCCATGTAGCTATTGTGCATATTATTATGAGGTATAGGGGGTTAATAACTATCATGGTTCTTCTCTTTTCTATTATTTATAAATTGGAATAACTTCTCAACAAGTGGTCTATATTCTAGGTGTCTCATACGCTCTTTATATGCCGAACTCTTTGCCAATAATACCAAGTCATCTTCCATTATTGATACTGCCTCCTTTAGTATTTTCTTGTTCGCCATAATAAATCTAGTAGCCTTTTTAAGGGCCTTAATAACGCCTGGGCAATAGGAGGGAACCATAGAGTACATCAGCCACTCATGCGGGAACGCTCTGCAGACTGTGCCCCTCACGGGGTATATTATACAATTGTTGTCATGGTCGAGAAATGGGCAAGGTTTTTCTGCACGATAAAAGACCTTGAAGTACTGGATAAATGGTTTTAGCGGAAGATCACTTATGTCCTTATCTAAATACTTCGCTATTTCTATTACCTCCTTCTCTTTAAAGACAGGGGGGCTATACCTGCAACAATTACCACATTTTTCGCATCTAAAGAAATATATAACCACCAAAACACATATCCTCAAGGCATACCAATAATTTCTGTGTATTTCTCTAAATACTACCCCAAACTCCCTTACGGTATCCTCCGATGATTTCTCAGAAATTTGTATCCTGTCTGACAAAGAAGGATTCAATCTGGTCATCTATCAGATCCATCCGATTCCTAGAGTATCTATCTTTATGGTAGATTTTCTAGCATGTTAAATGAAGAGCCGCCGCTACTTTTTTGCCCTCCTTTGCTATCTTGTTATATTCATTGACGGCTTTCCTTGTGTTCATAACTATGACTTCTATTCCTTGTTCCCTAAGTTTTTGGATCAAATCCTTAGACACCCTCATAACCCCAGAGTATCCGTTACCTATTATAAGGATCTCAGGCTTTCTCTTCAGTACTTCCTCTAGATCCTCAAGACATAAGTTATGTCCCTCTTTCCTCCACCAGTTGGGTATTACCTCGTCTGGAAATACTATCAGATCCCTCAAATATGTCTTACCAGCCACCTTTATCCTTCCAAACTCGTACTCCTCAACAAGATTCATCTAAACCACCAGAAATAACACCCTAACTACCAATTATATTATTTGTATTATAACTAACGAACTAATAAGCGGGATATCATCAGCAGAAACCTTATTCTTATAAAGCAGGCATTTTAGTTATATTATTCTGATGATGAAAACGCCACCGGCGGAGAGGTGACGAGGCTCGGAAGTGCTGAGGATCTATAGAAATCCCAACAATTCCTTCAGGTTTAATATTTGGTTTCCAGCTCTTATTTCCCCGAGCTTGGAAAACCAAATCACCCTGAGCCCAGCCTCGTGTGCATCCAGATAGTCCTCTAGTTCTGGACTTATTATTATGATATTATCCTTAGACGAGGCGAATCCCTGTTTTATCATATGGTTAGACAATTTTTCGAATGCTATCTTCCCCCTTATAACACCAAATGTTTCTGGTAGCGAAATTATTGCATCAATATATTGCCTAAGCCCCACAGCGTTTAGCTTTATCTCGTCAATAGAGGGGTCCGACCGTGTATACACAATATTTCTAATACCCCTAGATCTCAGTGTCTTTAGTACATCCTCCGAAAAAGAAACCTTATCAACATATATCTCGGAGAGATACTCGTATAGATCCACAAGGAGATTGTAATCAATATCTAGAAATGTTGATAGCGTTTCCAGCGAATAGTAAAACGACGGATGCTTTTGGCTAATATCCCTCAGATTTTGCTTCAACATATCCTTTGCAATTGTGAACTGTGTCTTATTCTTAATAACTAGTATAAGGGGTATCGCAACATTAAACACGATATTTTCCAACTTGGAGTCTACAAGAGAATTAACATTAAAACATATCGCGTCGACCATTCCCAGCACCAAGAAAAGATATTATAATAAGACATAAAAATCATTTTGGAATACGTAGATAAAGAGTATAGCTTCCCAGTTATCATATTCCCACATCTCCATAGCGTTTTTATCGATTTTTGCTCTATCAATTAGGGATCAGTTATATTGGTGATATAATATTGTATAGAATAATGGTACCAGGAGGCGTCTCAGCCATCTTTGATCCATACATCTATGCAGATCCTTTTATCTCAGGGGCAAGAGGCGCAGGTATAGGAGTCGAGAATGCCGTTGAAATCTCCCTCTCTATAAAGCATTCAAACACTCTTGAAGTCCTAAATTTTATAAATGGAGAAAGAATCCAAGGCGGTATCGGAGAGACCACTGTGAGGACATTCCTAGAACTATTAAATTTGGAGCCAAAATTCAGGGTTGAAATTCACCAAAATATTAATATTCCAATAGGCTCTGGCTTCGGAACTAGCGCGGCCTCAGCACTAGGAATAACATTACTCCTATCAAAAGCATTAAAAATACCCTTAACGCTTATAGAGGCTGGAGATATAGCACATATAGCTGAAATCAGAGCTAAGAGCGGTCTCGGCACAGTTTCTGGCCTCGTGTTTTTGGGAGATATAGTAATCGTTTCTCGCCCTGGCGCCCCTTCTATATGTCTTGTCGACAAGATAATTCTTGATGATCGAGATATCTACCTGGTCCTAGCATCGAGAGGAAGGATAGAGACTGCTAAGGCCCTCAGTAAGGAGGATCTCATAACCAAGGCCAGTATGTATGGAAAAGTGGCCGTCGACAAATTGATTAAGAATCCAACCTTGGACAATTTCTTTAAAATATCTCGGCTATTCTCAGAGAGGCTTGGGCTCCTCACGAGAGAACTGTCAACCACAATGGATAGCCTAAGAGACTATGTATTGGGCGTGGCACAGGCAATGATAGGTAACTCTATATTTGCAATGACATACAAAGAAAATGTTGAGGAGGTAAAAAATATTATTGCCGATAAAATGAACACGGAGCCTATAACCACGCGACCTGTGAGGGCTCCCATAAGAACTTTACACTAACCGCAGGCTATCCAATCATCTCGGGCGGCGGTATAAATCTTAACGCTATAGCCGAAACCACTGATGATACCAGTATAATTATCACAATACCCGTATAGATATCCACTGGTATAAGCCCCATTCTAAGACCAAAAACTGCAGCTATTATCCCAAAGCTCAGGCGGAAATTAAATATGAGTCCCGCACATTTACAGATTTCATGGGTAAACCATCTCAGAAAAACTATCCTCACTATAACATATACACTAAGATAGGCAAGCAATCCAAAGACTACAATAAACTTAAGTAGACTCCAATGCACACTCCTCATATCCATGAGCATTCCCGCATTGAAAAAGAAGACTGGAGCGAAAAAACCGAAAATAATTCCACGCAACTTGCTTTCCACGTCCTTTCTATCAACAAGAATACGGGAGAATATCATTCCTAGGAAAAAAGCAAATATTACCTCACTTATCATTAGTTTCTCTGCAAGAAAACCAGCAGCAACTAGGAATAGAAGGATAAATCTTACTTCTATCTCCGCTATGTTTTCTCCATATCTAGAAAAGATATTCTTAGTGATCTTGGGTGCCGTGTAGAAGAGTATTAGTGCTACAATAATATATAGGAGGAGAAGGGCCTCATATTCGGGCCTGATAAAAAATAGTAGGGAGACCATGCTTAGTAGGTCTATTATCATGGCTGTGCTGAGTATGAATTGTCCATGGGCCTCATTTATTGTTCCTCTTTCCTTGACTACTGGGTATACTAGCGCTAAGGACGTGGTCGACAACGATACTCCTATTAGCAGAGCAGATAGGATACTAAATTTAAATAACAATGTTGCGATTAGCAGGATTATCACAAGCCTTGAAATGTAGATAGTTGTTCCAGTAACAACGCTTCTACCTAGCCATCTCTTGAGGACATCTGGGTTTATTTCGAGGCCTGCAAAAAACATTATCCCTAGGATCCCTATGTTGGCCATGAAATCTATAAGTTGGTTCGTCTGCAATCTCAACACATTGAATGCAATAACACCAAAGACTATCTCAAGTATGGACACGGGTATTCCTATCTCCAGCGCTATTATCCCAGCAAGCACAACCATTACTCCGATCCAGACAATCTCTTGCATAGTATCAACATCGTGAACCTAAAGATAAGAGGGAGAGACATTATTTTAGCGAAAGTATTTCACAAAAAACCAAATTAGAGCAATCGATATATTCAATGGGAAACAAACTAACTATCTATAGTAGCTTTAGAGAATGCAGAAATATTATAAGTATCATCACGAATGTCGGTAGGGATACTATTGCCAACTTGTTTCTATTAGAGAGATAATATATGCTGAGAACAAATAGCATCGCCATTGGTGTGACATATATCACAAATAATCCGAGAAAAATAATGTCGCGACACGAAACAGAGCCCAGTGTTGGTAAAACAAACGCTATCATCAGAAGACCAATACATACAATTATTACAGACAAAAACAACGCAAATCTAAATATCCTATAGGCAAGATCTTTTTCGGATAAATCCCCAAATTCCACGCCAACATCCCCCTAAACAAGAACTTTTTACTGGTTAAAACATTTTTTAATATAGAATGCACCACTTTAAATAAGCAGATAGATCATGCAAGCATGAATCATGTATTTCCTATAGTGGGGTCATGTACGTGTGTCTGTGATTGGAGGAATTATATAATGCTTCTTAACTATCCGCTTTTTTTCCACCAATCTCTTGGCTAGATCCGCGACGGGCCTCTTTCCGAAGTATTCCGAGGCAACCATCAATTTTCTTCTTTTTCTCCTCGCGACTTTATACACATCGGAAACTCTTTCTCTCCACCTTATATCTCTAAGCAAATGGTGATCCCATATGATTATGTCTGTGTCCGTCTCGTTAATTATTCTTATCATGTTGTCAAGTGTTCTCCTGAAATTTGTTCTCGTCATCATGTATCCATATTGATATGTTGGTGGCCCGTCTATGATGGCTATGTTTGGATTCTCCGAAATTATCCATTCTGCATAGTCCTCAATAAATGGTCCTTGAACATCGCTGGTATATAGCAATTTCTCCCCTTTCCTCTCTATAACAAACCCTATGACCCATCCCAACCTATCATATTCAATCCCATGAAACAATGGCTTTGTAAACCTAATTCTTGTAGCTCCAAAAGAAAATTCTCTACCGTCGGCAAACTCGACATTTATTGGTCCCTCCTTTGGCTCTTTTATCCACTGATTCGATACCCAGACTTGGCATAGATTTCTGAATCTTTTTCTCCCATTCTCAAGAATCTCTCTCCTCCTCTTATTGTAATCCCCGTAATCCTTCTTTATCGCCAGCGGTATCCAGTCTAATGGGTCTTGAAAACTGGATTTTCTTGGCTCTATTAGGAATTCCTCCAGATCCTTATTGAGGAAATATTTGACAAGACTAGCAAAGAATATACGGGCCCTCTCAAACTGTGATATATTGATGTATTGATTGGGGTCCTTAATCAGTATTAGTTTGTTTGGATATACCTTTCCCGTGTCTAGGAGGCTTGATCCCGGTATCTCTAGGTGATCATAATGATAGTGCGTAATTATGACAACATCTGCTTGGGACGCAAATTTTTCAATCATCGCATAGCCGAGAGTGTTATAGCCCGCCTTCCAAGAGGGGGGTATCGGAAAACCTGGTTGCAGTCCCGATAAACCTGGATCCACAAGTATTCTGACATCATCCGTTTCCACGTAAATGGATGAACACTTCGACCCCATACTATCGAACCACACAGGGATGAATCTTAGTTCCAAATGCACGCACCATAGTCATATGGTATACCGGTCGCTGGGGGACATATATCATTCTGCTCCACCATGATAAAATTCTATTATAGAATTGAAGTTTCAGTAGTTATTTTATGGATTTTTTATGAGCCATGCTTGGGGGTGCACATTATGCCATTGGAGGACATCCTAATTCAGCTTTGGGTTCTTGAGGATTCACCATTTGGCGATATTACTTCTGAAATATTGCCAAAAAGGATCGTTTTGGCACGGATAATATCTAAGGGGAAAGGCATACTGGCTGGTATGTATATTGTTGAGAGGATATGTAGTATGTACGGTCTGGAGCTGAATAAATTTAAAGAAGATGGAGATAGCCTTGAGAATGGAGACATCATAGCAGAGATCAGGGGAGATGCAAGAAACATTCTCTTAGTGGAGAGGCTAATCCTTAACCTTCTCATGTATCTGAGTGGAGTGGCGACGACAACAAGAAGGTTTATTGAGAAAATCAGAAAAATAAATCCAAAAGTCAGGATAGCCGCTACTAGAAAAACATTACCAGGGGTTAGATGGTTAACAAAAAAGGCTGTAGAGATTGGAGGAGGAGATACACATAGGTTTTCCCTAAGTGATTGCTATCTGATTAAGGATAACCATATAAAAATTATTGGAGACATAGGAAAAGCCGTGAGACTGGCTAGACAAAAGGCAAGTTTTACAAAACTTGTAGAAGTGGAAGTTAGAAGTATTGAAGATGCACTATCAGCTGCTAAGGCGGGTGCCGACATTATAATGTTTGATAACATGAATCCCAAGGATATAAAGGTAGCAATAGAAAAAATTAGACAACTGGGCCTAAGAAACAAAATAACAATCGAGGTTTCAGGCGGGATCAATCTAGATAATATAGATATATACGCAAGACTAGATATAGATGTGATATCATCAAGCATAATAACCCTACATGCAAAGCCAGTAGACATGACACTTAAAATATCAGAATGATCCATACAATATAGAACTAAGGAGAAAAATAAAAATAGGGAGTCGCAATTAGCGAACTGTTGGGCTAATTCTTTGGTGTTCTATAGCATCTAGCTTTCCCACATAAGATCATTCTGGGAACGGCGAGAAGCATCAAAGGAAACAGAAGCAGAATCATCGCCAAAATAGGCTCCTTCTCATCTAAACCCCTATGCCTACCGGACAAGCCCCAATGCGTGCGTCCAGGGACGCACAATGTGCGTCCA
>CAZWPQ010000025.1:9935-33767 GCA_964636085.1 uncultured Nitrososphaerota archaeon | reverse complement strand
GGGATATGGATGGATGTTATATATGCGTGGCTATGCCATGAATACCAATCAAGGCCAAAATATGATGTCTGGTCAAGTGGGTATTAGTTCTCTAGGGAGTGATATAGTTGCTAGGGCGAGGAGTATATTGAGTAGTTCTTCAATAATAAGGCATCCTGGTTCTACTATGTGTCACATTGTGTATAATGGGGCAATAGTTGGCTATATCTGGGAGAATGTATCTAAGGATAAATTAGAGATAGGAAAACCATTATTTAATGGTTATTATTGGTATGTTCCGCTTCAACATAAAGGCAAAGTTATTGGTTATCTCTATGTCTAGAGGGTGTGTGTTATGAAGGTGGCAGTATCACTTGACGCTAACATGGGTTGGGAATCCCCCATATCCTATAGGTTCGCTAGAGCACCCTTTTTCGCAATAGTAGAGATAGAAAATAACAAAGTTAAGAGCCTACAAATAATCCCTAATCCCCATGCTATGGGTAGAGGGGGGGTTGGGCCAGCGGTTGCTAATTGGTTAGCCAGTATGGGTGTGTCCATTGTTCTAGGCCCTAGAGCGGGCCCCAATGCGATGATGGCGATGAATGCCCTAGGCATACAATTTAGGAGTGTATCTCCAGGAATACCACTGCGGCAGGCACTAGAGTCTGTTGGGTTTACCTGTGTTTGATGATGTCCAAAAAACTTGAAATCGTAGTAGCCAGTGGGAAGGGAGGGACTGGAAAAACAACATTTTCCTCTTTTTTGTTAAGTTTCTTGCCCGTCAAAGGTATAAATGTAATTGGTGTAGACGCTGATGTGGAGGCTCCAGATCTAGTTATAGCGCTGGGGGGAGCTAAGCTAAAGCAGAGCGAGGAGATATATGATAGCATGATTGCTGTTATACGTGAAGATGCATGTACATTATGTAAAAAATGTTATGATGTATGCCAATTTGGTGCTGTGGAGTGGAATGGGAAACCTAGGATTATTAGAGAGCTATGTGAAGGATGCGGCTCGTGTAAATATGTATGTCCTTCGAAAGCGATAGAGATGGCCAAAATAAAAACCGGAGAAATAAAGGTCTATGGTACTGAGTACTGTGAGGTAGTAACTGGGGAGCTTGAGATAGGCAGAAAGCATTCTGGCAAGTTAGTAGATATATTAAAGAATAGGGCTAGAGATAAAATCGGAGATGGTATTATAATTGTTGATGCAGCCGCTGGTACGGGTTGCCCAGTTATATCGTCAATAGCGGGTTCGGATTATCTCATCATTGTTGTGGAGCCTACTATCTACTCTATTAGAACTGCGACAAAAATAGTTAGGATAGCTGAGAGTTTTGGTGTTGATAGGGCATGTGTAATAAATAAATTCGACATGAACAAGCCTTTTATAAGGGATATAGAGGAATGGGCCAAGAAAAACAACATATTTTTACTTGGCGTGGTTCCATATGACGAAAATGTTGTTAGAGCGTATGTAAGCATGCAGAATATACTTAGCTTTGCCCCCAATTCGGTGGCAACCAAACACATGAAAGAAATCACGGAGAAACTACTAGAGGTTTTGGGTGTGAGGACATGACGAAAATAATTACATTTGGTGGTGGGAAGGGAGGTACTGGAAAGTCGTTATTAGCGACTAGCATTGCGACATTTTTATCGAAAAAAGGCTATAAGATACTTGTCATCGATGCTGACGTAGAATCTCCTGTAACACATATTCTTCTTGGCATACCTAGATCAAAAGCTGAAGATGTAACTGGTTTTGCTCCCCTGATAGATGAGGAAAAATGCATCGGATGTGGAATGTGTATAGATAAATGCCCAGAGAATGCACTAATTGGCAGGAAAGGAGAGAAACCAAATTTACTAGTAAACCTTTGTGAGGGCTGTGGGTTATGTAGGCTTGTGTGTCCAATGGATGCAATAAGCTCGAGAGATAGGAAACTTGGTGAAATATATGAGGGGAGAAGAGATAATATTCATCTAGTCCAGGGAGAGGTATTTCCGGGGGTAAGACAGCATGTAAATGTGACACTAAAAACGTTAAAATATGCAGAGAATAAGATGTGTCTATATGATTTTGTTGTCATAGATTCGGCTCCTGGAACTGGAGCCAACATATGGTTAACTATAAACAAATCAGATTTAGTGGTTGCTGTAACAGAACCCACGCCCCTAGGGGCGAGCGATCTTAAAAAATATATAGGACTCGTAGTGAAGTATAATAAGCCACTAATAATAGCACTAAACAAAGCGGATATCCCGGGTGGATCCAGAGACTTGATATATAATATCGCGGAGGAATATGATGTGGAAGTAGTGGAGATAGTTTATGATAGGGCTATAGTTGAGGCATATATCGGTGGAAAACAGATAATTGATGTTGCCCCAGATTCTGAGCCTTCGAGATGCATAATACGGTTGGGAGAACACATATTGAGAAAACTTTTATATTAATATTTCTATATGCATATGTTAATATCTGCATAAATACAAGTTTAATAGGGTGAGTATGTATTGTCGCAAAATAAAAATGAGGCTCAATTGGCCTTTATGCAATTGAAACAGCAAGCAGAGGAAAGAATGTCGAAGATCAGATATAAGATAGCTATAATGTCTGGTAAAGGTGGCGTCGGTAAAACTACTGTAGCAGTAAATTTGGCTTATGCTCTCGCCATGCGTGGCTATAAAGTAGGCATACTAGATGCGGACATATATGGCCCAGATATACCTATTGCGTTGAAAACGGGGGATAATAGACCTACATTAGATGAGAATGGTATAGTGCCACTAGAGGGCCCACTAGGCATTAAGGTAATGTCCATACAGTATTTACTTCCAGAGGAAGATTCACCAGTCGTTTGGATGGGGCCTCTCGTGGCTAAGGCTATACTCCAATTTATAGCACAAGTAAACTGGGGAGAATTAGATTTTCTAATAATAGATCTGCCACCGGGCACAGGAGACGAGGCACTGTCGGTCATGAAGAACATACCAAAATTAACTGGCCTAATAATTGTGGTTACCCCACAAAAAATAGCACTTCATGATGCTAAAAAGGCCCTAGGAATGGCAAAACTGACTGGTGTTCCAGTGCTAGGGATAATAGAGAACATGCGTGGCTTGAAATGTCCAAAGTGTGGGGAGATAATATACATATTTGGTAAAGGAGGAGGAGAAGAGACAGCAGACACGCTTGGTGTCCCCTTCCTAGGATACCTACCAATAGATCCAAGGGTGGTAACAATGACTGACGATGGGACACCATTCATAGCATCGGGGGAAAGCGAGATAAGCGCGAAATTCGGAGAAATCGTGGATAAACTCCTAAGAATAATAAGAAAAACAACATAAATCATTTTTCGTGAAGCCAATCGGTTGGTTACGAGAAGAATAACAGGCTGGATTAGGCTCGTTTATGTAGTGTTTCTTCGAATAGCCTATATTCTTCTGGAGTAATGATGTTGATGTTGTTTATTTCGATTTTGAATCCCTCCTTTTCTAATTTTTCTTTTATTTTCTTAAAGTTGTTTTTTGCTCTGTACCAATCGTCCTTGTCATTGGTTATTATTCTGTCTACCGAGTTCTCGATCATTAGGGCTAGGTGTATGGAATCGTATCTTAGATTCACAATATCAGTTATGTGGCTAGCTATTCGCAGAGTTTTTAGATTAACATTCAGGATTTTATGTGGAAGTTGAAAATAGAGGTTTGTTGCATTCGACGCTATAGTGGGATCTATCTTTGATATGCTCCCTAGTAGCTCTATAGCCACCAGAATAGAGCCATAAGCATCAAATAGCCTCGAACCCATATCGCGCAAAATTCTGCTACATATGTCGCCAAATTTTGGGTCATGAAATATTGCATAGACAAAAATATTTGTATCTATATACACTCTAGTCTTCATCCCAAGACTCCTCAACAAGTTTAACAGCGTCAACGGGCATGGATCCCCTAAAGATATTAAGAATTTTTTCTATGGCGTCCTTATTCTTCCTAATTATGGGCTCTATAACTATTCTATCGCCTTCACTCCTTATGAGTAGCATATCTCCAATACTAATGTTGAAGGCTTCCCTAATATCTTTCGGAATGGTGATTTGGTATTTCCTTGTGACTTTTACTATATACATATTTTGTACGCCGTACTACCCACTACTTATATATAGAGAAGAAAACTATTTAAAGCTAACTAATAAATGGATTAGTTGTAGAACTGGGACGAACGAATTTGCGCCATGTATGAGTATGCTTTATCGAAATAGAATCAATGGTTTCTTTCTTCTAACAACAATGAAAGCATTAGCATCCATGAGATAACTCATCGGATCCCCCTATCCTCTCTCATACTTTTGGCAACACGGTTAATATCTATTTTATTTAGAATACCCGCACACCTGTTAAGACTTTCTATGAATAGTTCCTCTTCCCGTTTCCTAACAGCATTTTCTAGGGCTTCTCTTATGACTCTATTGATATTTATTCCAAGCTTTTTCGCTTTCCTCTTTAGCTCTCTAGGCACTTTACCAGTTACGACAACAAGATTACTCATGTAGATTCACTAAAGTATTATCATATTTGGTAATACCTGTTTAAGTATTACTAATAATGGAATTTCCTTTAATTTTCATTACCAACTGTGCATATTATGTATGGAAATGGCTGCCAGAAAAAAGTAGGCTCTTAGATGCTGGATATATAGCCATATACTAGGAAATTTTTATCGATCTGGACGGCTAGGAGTCTGCATAGCTAGGTAGTATTAGAAATTATATCTATGATAATGGCCAGGGGGTGGGGGGTTTCTAAGAAATAGCTTTCACTAAGGACATTCTATTATTTTGGCGTTTATATTAACCCTTATCTTTAGGTTTTTCTCTTTTATTATCACTAATGGTGTACTTTTTAGGGAATCCATCACCTCATCGAATATTTTGCCGAAGCATTGAAGGATTTGATCTCAGATGTATTTTTTGAACCTTATCACGATTCTTTTTACTGATTTTGCATATTTTTTGGATAATCCTGAAATGAAGTCTATGTCTCCCGTTAAAATTATATAGTCTCCTTTAAGAGCCTCCACGGCAATTTCAGAATTTCGTGCAGTTGGTTTAATTCTTTTCGCAGTATATCCCTTGTCCTTTAGAAAAATGATTATCCTTTTTGGTATATGTCTGTCTACAAGAAACCTCATTCTTCCTCAGCCAGAACTCTTTCCCTTATACGGCTAACAATAGGCTCTAGTATGCTCCTATATCTTATCAACCCACGTATTGTACTCAGAGAAAGTTCAGGATATTCTTCCAAGATCTCATGGGGAGTATATCCTGAGTCCAACATATCATACACAATATGTACTGGGATTCTGGTTCCTCGAATAGTCGGTATTCCGCATAGAATATCTCGTCTAACCGAAACAAGTTTGAGTGCCTTTAAGCATTTCTTAAAAAATGTTCTATTATTATATATCAACAATACAACATTGATATCAACATCTGGAAAAACCTCTACTACATCGTTTGGTTGAAGCCCAGCGCCAAATAGATCAAGTATAAACTTTAATGGAATTCTTGTTCCGCTTATAGTTGGAAAGTAGGGAAGCCTGTCTGGATGTATGTCAACGATATCAAGCAAACCCATAAAACGCACCCATAACATTCAAAGTAATCAATATTATAATAATTTTGTGCACATATAAGAAAATCCTCTAATACCTAAATACTAAAACAGGTTCTCCTAAGACATTATACTATAGTTTGTGTATGTAATAACATATGTCTATATTGTTGTATATACAAAACAACATATTGATTATTTCATATCTCTTGGTGGGTTATCGTAATATATGCAACCCCAAGTGCAAGGCGATATAAGTGACGGACAACAATTTTAGACCGCGAATCCTTGTGTTTTCGACTATATATATTTCTGACTCTGCTATAGATCTTGCCGGATTGCAACATAAGGACTACCCGCCAACGACTACTATTATTAGAATTCCGTGCTCTTCCATGATAAGGCCAGAGTATATCCTCCTGGCGCTTGAAAGTGGTTTTGACGGAGTTTTTATAGCCGCGGATGGTACTGACTGCCCCTTTAGGACAGACTGTACAGCCATCACAGCGAAACGTGTAGAGGAGGCGGTGAGACTTATAAAGGAGCATGGATATGAACCAGAAAGGGTAAAAATGGCTGCTATATGTTCCGTATGTGTAAAACCGTTCATAAGATTAATAAATGAGTTCTATGAGAAGCTTGAAAAGCTAGGCCCAGTTAAGAAGAGGGGATAGATATGTTGATAAATGAACCAAAATCAGAGTATGATGTCCTTGTTATAGGTGGTGGAATAGCAGGAATGGAGGCTTCTCTTACCTTAGGAGATATGGGATTCAAGGTTCTTTTGGTGGAGAAATCTCCAAGTATCGGCGGCAAAATGGCTTTGCTCAGTAAGGTATTTCCAACCCTAGACTGTGCATCATGTATAGTGACCCCAAAAATGGCCGCTGTCCAACATCACCCAAATATAGACCTCCTAGTATATGCTGATGTATTGGAGGTAGTCAGACGAGTAAAGGGAGACTTCAATGCTATAATACTCAGAAGACCAACATATGTTGATTTTAGTAAGTGTACTGCATGTACATGGTGTGAAAAAATCTGTCCAATTGTTATTCCAGATGAATTTAATTTTGACTTGCGCGGAAGAAAGGCCGTATACATAGCCTTTGACGTGGCGATCCCGAAGAAAGCGGTCATAGATATTGATAATTGCCTTATGTGTGGCTTGTGTGAGAATGTATGTCCCGCTGATGCTATTAATTTTCTAGACCAGCAAATGAAATTCAATATAAGAGTAAAAGCGGTAATCATAGCTACTGGATATAGACTATTTGACCCGAAAGAAAAACCAGAGTTTAGATATGGTAAATTCAAGAATGTAATAACATCAATCCAAATGGATAGGTTGCTTTCCCCCACGAGCCCTCTTGGGGGTGTTGCTAGGCCTCTCGATTTTAAGGAGCCAGAAAGAATAGCATTTGTTTTATGTGCTGGATCGAGAGATTTGAAGCTGAATTATCCCATATGTTCTCAAGTCTGCTGTATGTACTCTATCAAACAAGCTCAACTAGTGCTCGGGGCCCTACCATTGGCTGAGGCGACCATATTCTATATCGATATAAGGGCATTTGGGAAAGGATTTGAAGAATTCTACAATCAATCAAGACTAATGGGTATAGAATTTGTTAAGGGGCAGGTGGACTTGCTTGAAGAAAACTCTGATGGCAGTATAAATATAAAATATTTCGACTATTCAGAAGGAAAAATGAAGAATGAGAAATTTGACTTAGTCGTATTGGCGGTTGGTTTTCGACCAGAAAATGAAATTGCTAAGGTATTCAAAAATGCTAACTTGGATCTTGATGAATATGGATGGATCAAGGTCATTGATCCAAATTCTGCTCCAAATCAGACAAGCATACCCGGGGTCTTTGTAGCGGGTACGGCCTCTGGACCCAAGGATATTCCTGACTCTATTGTTGATGCTAATTCAGCAGCTATGTCTGCTGCAAGATATGTTATGAATCTGAGGGGTGGGCGTAGATGAGTGTAAAAGAGGAGAGGGGGAGAATAGGGGTATATGTATGTCACTGCGGGGGGAATATATCAAATTATGTTGATATTAGTAAAATAATAGAGGCAATAAAAGATTACCCGGGAGTTGCCGTAGCAAAAGATTTCATGTTTATGTGCTCGGATACCGGCCAGCAGATGATAATTGAGGATATTAAAGAGATGGGTCTCGACGGAGTTGTTGTGGCCGCATGTTCTCCTAAGCTACACGAAATGACATTTAGGAACACCATAAAGCGGGGAGGGCTAAATGAATATCTTCTATATCATGTCAACATTAGGGAGCATTGTTCATGGGCCCATACGCATGACCGTGAGTTGGCTACAAAAAAGGCTATAAGCCATATAATATCTGGCATCGAATATGTCAAGCTTGCAAGGAGTTTGGAAAAGATAAGTGTAGCTGCAGAAAGAAGTGTCTTAGTGATAGGTGGTGGAATAGCGGGAATGAAGGCAGCAATAGATCTTGCATCTATAGGATTTAATGTTATTATCGTTGAGAAAGAACCATTCTTGGGGGGTAATGTATCCAAATGGTGGTTAACATTTCCAGATGGTAGAAGTGGGAGAGACATCGTCATGAAATTAGTGGATGAATTGAAAAAATTGAACAATGTAATAATCATAACCAATGGTGAGGTTATCAAAGTAGAGGGCTACATTGGTGATTTCGAGGTCACAGTTAAGGTTAGGCCTAGATATGTTCTGAAAGATCATCCAAGAATGAAAGATGCGATAAAAGCATGTCCAGTAGAGGTTCCCAACGAATATGATTTCGGGCTAACCAAACGAAAGGCCATATACTATCCCTACGAGGGAGCCTATCCAGAAATTCCAGCGATTGATGGAAATGTATGTACAAAATGTGGTGAATGTATTAAAATTGTAGGTGATTCCATAGATCTCAACCAGAGAGAAGAAATACACAGGTTCAAGGTTGGTGCGATAATAGTAGCCACCGGATTTAAACCTTATGAACCAAAGAAAGGCGAGTTTGGGTATGGAGAAGTTCCAGAGGTCATCACATTACCGCAGCTAGAAAGAATTTTATCATCAATCCCCCGTGATGCTAGTGAGCTCACCATTAACGGTAAAAAAATATCTAGCATATGCTTCATATATTGCGTAGGTAGTAGACAGGAGCCTAGGAAAGGAGAGAAAACAAACCAATATTGCTCTAGATATTGCTGTACATCCACAATATATACTTCATTAAAAATCTCTGAAAGGTTTCCCCATACAAAGATATACCACCTCTACAGAGATATAAGAACCTATGGCTCGTATGAACTCTATTACCTAGAGGCACAGAGAAAAAAGATGAAATTTATCAAATACCCCGACAACGAGCCGCCTATCGTCTTAAGGGACAAGAATGGACTCATTGTAAGAGTTAAGGATTATCTACTTAACGGAAAAGAAATTACACTAACACCAGATCTTGTGGTATTATCAGTAGGTATGGAGGCTAACGATGCACAAAAAATCCAAGAAATACTGAAGGTATCAACTGGTACAGATGGGTTTCTGCAGGAAGCCCACCCAAAACTTCGTCCAGTCGACACGCTTAGAGCAGGAGTTTTTATAGCTGGAACCATACAGGGACCAAAAACGATTACTGAGACTTTAGCCTCCGCATCCGCCGCTGCTGCAAAGGTAACTTCACTACTGATCCATGGAAAAGTAGAGCTTGAACCTAATACGGCTATCGTTGATCCAAGTATTTGTAATTTGTCAAAGAAATGTATGGAGGTATGTCCTTCGGGGGCGATATCTATCAAGGAATACCCTGGTATAGGAGAGAGAGCTTGGGTAAACGAGGTCTTGTGTTTAGGGTGTGGAGCATGTACAGCGGCGTGTCCATCGGAAGCTATCCAGTTGAAGACGCTTTCCACTCATCAAATTAAAAATATGATTAGGGCTTCAGCACGCGTTTGGAGGTGAGTGCTTTGGCTACCAAAAAACTAACTGTGGATCTCCTAAAGGAAAAAATTGAATATATTGCCCCCCCAATAGAGCTAGCTAAAAATGCGAGGTCGTTCATTGATATAAAAGACAAGATAAAGAAGGCCCTAGAGAATGGCCCAAAAAGCGCTCCTGAGATATCCAAGCTGGTTGGAATGGATATGCATGAACTATCTTGGTACATAGCAACTTTACTCAGACATGGTGTCGTCAAGATAGCAGGAAAGGATGATGAGGACCGATACATTTTTGAATGGTTTGGAGAGGAACTTTAATTGGTGATATTATGAAGAAGGATTTTACGAAAAAAGTATATGATATATGTAGGGAAGACGCGGAATTATGCATAGCATGCGGCCGGTGTTCGGCCGTCTGTCCATTTTCGGACCTGATGGATGTGAAGCCCCATCAGATAATACATATGGTACGTATTGGCGATGAATCGGTCGTTGATACAAATGCTATATGGTATTGTGTTTCTTGTTTAGCCTGTACCCAGAGATGCCCGAGGGAGATAAACATCACCGCCATAATTGAGGCCCTAAGACTTATTAATCTAAGAAAGAGGAAGGATGCGATTGAGCTTAGGGGCGTGAGGGAGCTTGAGGCTCTACCTACAATAGCTTTGGTAGGTGCTGGAAGGAAATATACGGGGTGATCTAGATGCGGATGCTATACTATCCAGGATGCACTGTAAAAACAACTGCTAGGGCATATGAAAAGGCAGCAATTGGAGTTCTAAGAGAGTTTGGTATAGAGGTAATAGAGTTGAAGAACTGGGTTTGCTGTGGAGTATATCCAGGATTATCGAAGGATACATATTACCATCTCGTCGCACCGATAAGAAATCTAATATACGCACAAAAGGAGAAGAAAGAACTTGGGATAGATAACGAGTATCTGTTGACGGTATGCTCGATGTGTTTTAATACTCTAAAATATGCGAACGAAAGATACAAGGAAAGCGATGAGGTCCGCGATAGAGTCTTCTACTTTATAGAAGATGAACCATATTATGAAGCCGAGATAAAAGTTGTCCACTTTATGGAGGTCATAAGAGACATTGTTAGTCTCCGAAATTTGAAGAGGAGGATAGTTAGGCAACTCAAGGGTCTTAAGATAGCACCTTTCTATGGATGCTATCTCCTTAGACCAGAAGGAATAGGAATAGACAATCCGGAGGAACCAACAATAATGGAGGAAATAACCCGGAGTCTTGGTGCCGAGGCAATCGATTACCCCTACAAGAACCAGTGTTGTGGTGGTTACTTGGTGACGAAGGACCCCGACGCTGTTTGGGACAGGATATATGTCATAGCAAAAACATCCATTGAGAGAGGGGCAAATGCTTTTGTTACTACATGTCCACTATGTGCATTTAATTTAGAGGAGGGGCAGAAAAGGAGAAAGGACAAGCTGGGTAAAGTACTTCCAGTATTCTATGAGCCAGAGCTAATTGCCTATGCAATGGATAAGGAAGAATATTTGGAGAATGACAGACTAAAAATGATAAATGAGATTCTAGGTAAGTGATTTAGTAGATATAGGAAATAAGAATGGCAGCCATACAAGAAGTAATCATCAGATTAGGCGACAAATCACATAGATGTAGAGCTCTTCTGGATTACCAATACTTTCATCTTGCATTCATGTCAAAGGATAAATTCGAGGAGTTATTCGGTAAGGCATGGGAAACAGGAGCAAAAGTCGAAGCCTTGCTAGGCTTAGAACAAAGAGCACATTTAAGTGAGTATGCAATATTAGACATAGAGATAAAAGGAAAAACATTAAAGAACATGTATGTCTGGCTCATAGATAAAAATCTTAAATCCGTTCTACCTCCCGAATATCTAGAAATGATTGCTAGCCATATAGACATAATACTGGGCTCCACAATACTTGAAAATTATGGGATAAGGCTCGTCAAGGACAAGGATACCGGTGCAATGAGGATCGAGCTATAATTGTATATATGATTCTATATATTTATAATAATATTTGTATAAATAGAAGCGTATAGGGATAAAAAATGCCAGAGAAAATGGTATTGGTAATATTTTCTGGTACTCCTGACAGATTGTTAGGTGCCGCCGTATTAACAAGTGGAGCAGTAGCTATGGATATGGAAGTTGATATATACCTAATGCTATGGGGAGTATATGCATTTCTCAAAAAGAATCTAGAGAAAAATAAGGAGCTCAGCGAGCATAAAGAATTAGCAGAGGAGCTAGAGAAGGGCCTCAAAAATGCAGGACTAAAGCCATGGTATGAAATGCTAAAAGAAGCTAAAGAGTTGGGTACAGTCAGAATACATGTCTGTTCTGCCGCCGCAAAAGCATGGAATGCTAAACTAGAAGACATATACCTAGCAGATGATTTCGTGGGTGCAGCTGAGATAGTAAGCACTGCAAAAGAAGCCGAAATAGCATTCTTTATATAAACCATATAGCCATAGTTTTTGATAGGTGAATAATATGAGTGAGGGGCTCCCAAAGGAAGAGCTAGAAAAAATAAAACCAGATAAAGTTGTGGATGCTAGAGGAGTATCCTGTCCAGGCCCACTTCTAGCGGCAAAAAGAGCAATCACAGAGATCCCTATAGATGGGGTTCTAGAGGTACTGAGTTCTGATCCTGGAACAGCTCGTGATCTTCCAAAATGGGCAAAGAAGGTAGGACACGAATTCCTGGGTGTCATAGAGGAACCAGGATACTGGAGAATCTTCATGAGACGCAAAAAGTAGCATCATGATTTGTATTTTTTACAATATTATTCATGATCTCTTTTTATTATTTACGGGTTTGTTTTTCCATACTTTATCCACTATAAATATCTATATACATTTGTATATAAATTTTCAATTATGTATATGCAGACTTTTATATATCTGTTTATGGTTATTATATAGGGATTACTATAGTGATTTTTACTTAGGGTAATCTATATGAAGGAAAATCATATACGAAACTGGGAGCCAAAAATATTCGCATTCTTGTGTCAGTATTGTGCTTCGGCGGGTGCAGATCTTGCTGGCGTTAGTAGGATGAAGTACCCGCCCAATATAATATCTATTACTGTCCCGTGTTCTGGATTTGTAGATATGCAGTATGTAGTAAAGGCTTTTGAATCGGGGGCTGATGGAGTCTTAATTGGGGGGTGTCATACACCCTCTGATTGTCATTTCCTTAGGGGTAATTTTAAGGCACTTAAACGTGTCGCATTGATGAAGAAGCTCCTTGCGCAGATGGGTATAGAGCCCGAAAGGCTGAGGCTTGAGTGGATTTCCGCTACAGAGGCCAAGAAATTTGTTGAGGTAGTCAAGGATTTTGTGAAGAAGCTAAAAGAATTGGGCCCCATAGTGAGGGAGTAGTATGGGTGGCAAAATGTATAAAATGGCTATAGTTCCAGGAGAGGTATGCGGCGGCTGTGATATGTCTATCATAGATCTGCATGAAAAACTCCTTGATGTGCTGGGCTCTATAGAGATTGTGTACTGGCCCATAGCTACTGATTTCAAGGAGGAAGATATAGAGAAACTGGAATCCATAGATATAGCGATTTTTCAGGGAAGCATCAGGACCGAGAAGCAGAGAGATATTATAGAGAAAATTGCTAGGAAATCAAAAATTAAGATTGCATTTGGTGCGTGTGCCTGTTTTGGCGGTATACCTGACCTAGCGGATCTATATAGAGTGGATGAGTTATTTAAAATTGCCTACTTTGAATCTCCTTCAACAATTAATAAGGAGGGGACTATTCCTGGACGTGGAAAAAGTGATGATGGAGTATCTGCACCAAAATTACTGGATGAGAACCTTAAGGTTGACGATTTAATTGAGGTAGACATTTATATACCTGGGTGTCCACCACCAACGGAGTCTATAGTCGAGGCCATAGGTTTATTATTGGGACATTTCGAACATGGAAAACCTATTCAAAAAGGGACGGTTGTTGCGTCATTAAAAACTCTTTGTGATGAGTGTGAAAGAGAAAAACCTGAGAAGATAGAGATAAGTAGCTTTAGGAGAATTCATGAGGTTAAGGATATAGATCCTAATAAGTGTTTTTTAGCCCAAGGAATAATATGTCTAGGACCAATAACAAGGGGTGGTTGTGGATTAAAGTGTATTAAGGCCAATATGCCATGCAGGGGATGTATGGGCCCCGCTCCAGAGATTATAGATCCTGGAGCCAAAATGGTAAGTAGCCTAGCAGCATTGATAGAAATAGCTAATGAGCCAAAACTTAGCGATGAAGAATTGGTGGAGAGAGTTGAAAAAATTAGTGATCCTGTGGGCCTATTTTATCGTTTTACTCTTGGGTTGAGTAGGCTTCATAGAATAGCGAGGAGGAGGTTAAAATGAGTGTTATCACGATATCCCCTGCAACCAGATTGGAGGGAGAAGCAGAGATAAAGATATTCTTGGACGAGAAGGGGAAAGTCAAGAATGCGTACTTCCAGATAATAGAGTTTAGAGGGTTTGAGCGTTTTTGCATAGGTAGACCAGTGGAGGAGCTCCCTAGGATAGTAACTAGGATATGTGGTGTTTGTCCTTGGGCTCATCACATGGCTTCTGCAAAGGCTGCTGATATGTTATACGGGAGAGAACCGCCACCCGCTGCGAAGAAAATTAGAGAGCTTGGGTATTGTGCACATATGCTTGATAGTCACTCTATCCATTACTATGCTCTAGCGCTACCAGATTTCATTGTATCTCCTCATGCTGATAGAAGAGAAAGGAGCATAATAGGTATCTACAAGAGACATCCTGAGCTTGTTAAGAAGGTACTAAGGATGAGAGAAAAGATCACGAGAATAGAGGAAATCATAGGAGGAAAGGCGATACATCCCGTTACGTCTATTCCTGGTGGGTTAAGTAAATCGTTAAGCAAAGAAGAAGTGAAGGAGATTGAAGAGTATGCCAAGGAACTATATAAATTCTCCGTGGAGTCTGTAGAATTGTTTTCAGAACTAATACAGAAGGAAGAGTATAAGGATATAGTATTTGGAGACATGTATATCCTTAAAACCCACTATGCTGGTATTGTTGATGACCATAACAGGGTAAACTTTTATGATGGAAAGATAAGAGTTGTTGATACTAATGGCAAGGAGCTATATAAGTTTGAACCAAAAGAGTATCTAGATTATATTGCGGAAGCTGTTGTTCCTTGGAGTTACACAAAGATGCCTTATTTAAAAAGGATTGGCTGGAAAGGAATAATTGATGGTCCAGATAGTGGAGTTTATCGAGTGGGGCCACTAGGTAGGTTAAATGTTGCAGATGGATTCGCGACAGAGAAGGCTCAGGAGTTCTATGAAAGGTTTGTAGAACTATTTGGCAAACCAGCACATCATACTATGGCCTATCACTATGCTAGGGTAATCGAAATGGTGTATGCCAGCGAAAGGATTTTAGAGCTGATTCAAGATGAGGATATCTTATCAAGAGATGTGCTTAACACAGAAGGCGAGATAATTCGTGTTGGTATATCAGCAGTAGAGGCACCTAGAGGACTACTCATACATCACTATGAGTCTAACATGGAGGGTATAGCAACTATGGTTAACCTAATAATACCGACAACAATGAATAATCCTAGTATAAATTTGGACATAAGAAGGGTATCGGAGAGACTTATAATCGATGGAAAATGTGACGATGCAATATTAGACATGATAGAGATGGCATTCAGAGCATATGATCCTTGTCTAGCCTGTTCAACACATAATATCCCAGGTGCAATTACAGTATCTATTGGAATTTATGATAATGTTAGTAAATTATTGAAGAAAATAAAGAGGTGAGGAATGTGGGTAGAATCGAGATAATAGTCGGTGGTTATGGAGGACAAGGGATCCTCCTTACTGGATTCATAATAGGAAATGCAGCCATGTTAAAGGGATACAACTCAACGTATCTTCCTAGCTATGGTCCTGAAGCCCGTGGCGGCAGATGTGCTTCTAGGGTTGTGATAGACACCGAGAGGGAGATAGATTATCCGTTGGTTAGGAGTGCGGATTACTTGATTATAATGTATCAGGAGGCCTATGACACATATATCGGGATCTTGAAGAACGGAGGAACGTTAATTGTTGATGAGGACCTAGTTAGGCTTGATGACCGAGCAAAGAAAGCCAGGGTCTACAAGATACCAGCTACAAGGATCGCAGATGGTTTAGGAAGAAGAATTGTAGCGAACATAGTTATGGTTGGGGCATTCACAGCGATATCAAAACTAATAGATCCAGAAACAATGAAGAAAAGTGTTATACAGGGAGTAAGGGGAAGGTATCTTGATCTTAACCTTAAGGCATTTGAGGAGGGCTATAACTATGGAAAGAAATTGTTAGGAGAGGGATGAAGGATATGGCTAGCAGATTAGCGCAAAAAATCTATGAGTTGACGGAACAGGATGTATATCTATGCTACCTGTGTGGAAAATGTGGCGCGGGGTGCCCTATGGCTAGCCACATGGATCTCTTGCCGTATCAGGTTATACATCTAATCCAGCTAGGTGATGAGAGGGTACTGGATGTGGAATCGATATGGTATTGTGCTACCTGTTTTACTTGTTCCGTGAGATGTCCAAGAAACCTAGACGTGGCAAAAATAATGGAGGGTCTTAGAGTAATAAGGCTACGTAAAAGACTGGATGCTATTGATTTGAGAAGGATTAGGAATCTTGAAAAATATCCTCCTATTGCCCTTGTGGCAGCTGGTAGGAAATATACGGGGTGAATTGATATGAGATTGGTATATTATCCCGGTTGCACAGTTAAGGCCACTGCGATCGGATACGAGAAGGCTACAAAAGCGATCTTGGAGGAATTCGGTATTGAACTCATAGAAATCGATAATTGGACTTGTTGTGGGGTTGTATATAACTTGCCGACAGATTCGGTTGCATTTACAGTAGCTCCACTAAGAAACCTTATAAGAGCTCAAGAGGTGGCCAAAAAATATAATGCCGAAAGTATAATTCTAACAGTTTGCTCCATGTGTAATCACACTCTAAAACAAGCAGATAGAAGATACAAAACAGATCTAGATGGTGCTGAAAGATTGAGAAAATATCTAGATGACGAGCCAGAGTATGAGGGTAGGATAAAAGTGGTACATTTACTCGAATTACTAAGGGATTATATTGGGTACGAAAACATAAGAAGAAAAGTAAAAAAACCACTCAAGGGCCTTAAAGCTGCGGCTTTTTATGGCTGTTTATTGCTTAGACCCCGAGAAGTAGCCATAGACGACCCAGAAGATCCAACAGTTATTGAGGACATACTCTTGAATATAGGTATAGAGCCTGTGGATTACCCAGATAGGAATGAATGTTGTGGGAGCTACGGTGTTGTTAGGGATCCCGAAGTTATGTGGGATAGAATAAAGGAGATAGCCGAATCTGCCATAAAGATGGGGGCAGATATGTTTGTTACTACATGCCCGTTATGCAAGTTTAATTTGGAGGAGGGGCAAATGAAAAAATCTAGAGAATTAAAGGGGAGAGTTCTTCCTGTTTTTTATGTATCGGAGCTGTTGGCTTTTTCTTTTGGGCGTCTAGACTCTCTCAATAAGGAGGTGTTAGAAAAAATCGAGAAACTTATGGGGGTGGTCAATCGTGAGTAAGGAGCCCGAATCTATCAAAAGGTTTGTAACCATCTATTTTATGGGGAAAAGATATAAGGTCCCCGCGGGACTAACAATATTAAAGGCACTAGAATACCTTGGATACAAGCTCGTTCGGGGCGTCGGATGTCGCGGAGGCTTCTGTGGTGCCTGTACGACAGTATACAGGAAACAGGGAGACTATAGACTCTATGTGGGCCTTGCATGTCAAACACCAGTAGAAGAGGGCATGTATTTAACACAAATACCATTTGTTCCAGCGGAAAAACCAAGGTATGACTTAGAAAACATGTCTCCAGCTGCATCTGTTGTTTTAGCTATATTTCCAGAAATAGCGAGATGTATATCATGTAATACATGCACAAAAGTATGTCCACAAGAATTGGAGGTCATGGATGCAATACAGGCTATCCTAAGGGGGGATATAGCCAAGGCAGCTAGGCTAACCTTCGATTGTATTTCCTGTGGTTCCTGTACTCTCAGATGTCCTGCGGAGATACAGCATTTCTATGTATTCCAACTTGTTAGGCGTCTCTATGGTAAGTATATTGCACCAAAAGCAAAGCACTTAGAAAAGCGTGTAAAAGAAATAGCGCAGGGCCTATATGAAGAGAAGCTTAACAAGGTTATAAGTGGAGGGCCTGAATTGTGGAAAGACTTGGCTGAAAAACTTATAAAGGGTATGGATATAGAGGAGGTGATTCAGGAATGAGTGGATATCCACCAGAATTTAGAGAATCTATTCGTGTTGTAGAGGAAACTAGAGATAAGCGTCTAGAGGAAAAATACCCGCTCTTGGGCGATGAGGAAAAGGAAAACCTCCTTAGGAAATGGCATCCTGACTATAAGCCAGAACAGAAAAGGAGAATCAGAATAGGGGCGAGTAAGGGGGAGTTAGCACCACTAGAAGTCGCCGATTTGCTTGAGGCTCACTCAAGACTTAGAAACATATATAGGGATCTTGATCTCTCAGAACCAGATTACGATGTTGACATCCTAATAATTGGTGGGGGAGGCGCAGGGGCATCTGCCGCATTGTGGGCTCACTATAGCGGGGTGCCTGCAGACAGAATACTAATCGCTACGAAGCTCAGATTTGGAGATGCAAATACTAAAATGGCGCAGGGCGGAATACAGGCCGCAGATAAGGACTATGATAGCCCCGTAATTCATTTCTTGGATGTTATGAGGGGAGGCCACTACACCAATGATCCTAGACTGGTAAAGATACTTGTTACCACGGCTCCATTTATCATTAAGTGGCTTGAGGATCTTGGGGTTATGTTCGACAAAGAGGAGACTGGGGAGATGATAGAGATCTCTGGTGGTGGAACTTCGAGATATAGAATGCACTCTGCGGGGGACTATACTGGTCTCGAGATAATGCGTGTACTTATGGATGAAGTGTTAAACAAGGGCATAAACATAATTGAATTCTCACCAGCGGTAGAGCTTCTGATGGATGATAGAGGACAAGTTGCTGGAGCAGTACTCATGAATCTAGAGACAGAGGAATATCTCATGGTTCGTGCAAAAGCAACTATACTAACTACAGGTGGCTTTGGAAGATTGCATATACAAGGCTTCCAAACAACGAATCACTATGGAGCAACAATGGATGGAGTAGTAATGGCATATAGAGTTGGGGCAACAATACGAGATTTGGACTCTGTTCAATATCACCCAACAGGAGCCGCTTGGCCACCACAGATTGCTGGTCAGCTAGTAACAGAGAAAGTTAGGGGGCTTGGTGCCCAATTAGTAAATATAGAGGGAAAACAATTTGTCTACCCATTAGAACCAAGGGACATCGTGGCGGCCTCGATAATAAGGGAGTGTCAAGGGAGAAAGAAGGGTGTTAGAACCCCCGTAGGTACATGGGGCGTATGGTTGGACTCTCCTATGATAGAAATAATCAAGGGGGAGGGAACAATTGAGAGATATCTTCCAGCGATGCTTAGGCAGTTCAGGAGGTTTGGTATTGATATAAGGAAGGAACCAATACTTGTTTATCCAACGCTTCACTATCAGAATGGAGGTATAAGGATAAATACTCAATGTCAGGTACTTGGTAGTGGAGATAGGCCTATACCAAATCTATTTGCTGCTGGAGAGGTAACCGGTGGTGTACATGGGAAGAATAGACTGATGGGTAATTCCTTACTTGAGATAACAGTGTTTGGCAGATTGGCGGGAATGCGTGCGGCGAAGCACATAGAAAAAGTGAAAATCGGAAAATTGACTCTAGATCATGTCGGGAAATGGGAGGAAATGCTTGAGAAGGAAGGAATAAAGACGGATCTTGAGGCACCAATAATATTACCAGATTACAGGGGAGACATAAAGTATAGATAAACGGGATACGGTATGGGTGAAAGGGTCGGGGTCTTCGTTTGTCACTGCGGAAGAAACATTGCGGACACCGTGGATGTAAAGAAGGTTGTTGAGGTCATAGGTAAGCATCCTTATGTTGTTCATGCTGAGGACTATAAATATATGTGCTCGACCCCAGGACAAGAACTTATTCAAAAAGCTATTAGAGAAAAAAATCTAACCGCGGTTGTCGTGGCTGCTTGTTCTCCGTCGCTACATCTAGAAACATTCAGGGTGGCCTCTAGCGGCGTGGGACTAAATCCATACAAAGTAGAGATGGCCAATATAAGAGAGCAGAATAGTTGGGTTCACGAGGATGTGGATGCGGCTACAGAAAAGGCTATACGCATTATATGGAGTGTCGTCAATAAAGTTGTTGGTAATAAACCACTCGAAAAAGTCAAAGGTAATGTTGTTAGGAGATGCCTAGTTATTGGTGGAGGGATAGCTGGGATTCAAGCAGCTCTTGATGTTGCTAATAATGGATTTGAGGCTATCTTAGTAGAGAAATCTCCAACAATAGGTGGAAGAATGGCGCAACTAGCAGAAACATTCCCAACACTCGACTGTGCCCAGTGTATATTGACACCAAAAATGGCTGAAGTGGCGAGGCATCCGAAGATTAAACTATATACACTTAGCGAGGTAATTGAAGTTAGTGGATCGGTCGGAAACTTTAAGGTCAAAATAAGAAAGAGACCAAGGTATGTTGATATAGAGGCATGTAATCTATGTGGAGAATGCGAAAAAGTTTGTCCTCAAGTAGTGATAGATAAGGAATTTAACAGAGGCCTAGCACTTAGAAAGGCCATATATATACCATTCCCGCAAGCAGTACCATCCTCATATCTGATAGATGAGAAAAATTGTTATGGAATAGGTACTGCCAGATGCTCAGAATGTGCTGAGGTATGTGAGCAAAACGCAATAAATCTATTCGACAGAGAAGAAATAATAGAAGTAGATGTAGGGGCAATAATTGTGGCTACAGGGTTCGACTTATATCCAAAAGAAAAAATTGGGGAATATGGATATGGAAGATATGAGGATGTGATAGATTCGCTCCAATTCGAGAGGTTGATATCCTCAACTGGCCCCACGGGAGGGGAGATTAGACGTCCAAGTGACGGTAAAATACCAAAGCGAATTGCCTTTATTCAATGTGTGGGGTCTAGAGATCTTCAACACTTACCCTATTGCTCAAGGATATGTTGCATGTACACGGCAAAACATGTATTCATATATAGACACTTGGTTCCTGATGGCGAGGCATATGTATTTTATATAGATATAAGATCCGGAGGAAAGAGATACGAAGAGTTTATAATGAGGGTTCAGGAAGAAACGAAGGTCAGATACATTAGGGGTAGGGTATCTAAGATAACTAAGGTTGGAGAAAAATTAATTGTTTATGCGACGGATACAATTACTGGCGAACAAATAAAACTACCAGTAGACATGGTTGTCCTAGCTACGGGTATAGTTCCGAGGACAAAAGAAATCGCGAGTGTCCTAAGAATACCTGTTGATGAAAATGGTTTTCTACAGGAGGTTCATCCAAAGCTAAGGCCTGTCGAGTCACCCATAAAGGGTATTTTCCTAGCGGGTGTTGCACAGGGCCCAAAAGATATACAGGATTCTGTATCACAAGCGAGTGCAGCTGCTAGCAAAGCAGTAGAGATTCTATCAAAGAGAGAGATAGAGAAGGAGCCTATAGTGGCGTATGTGGAAAAGGATCTTTGCTCGAAATGTAGAATTTGTGTCTCATTGTGTCCGTATAGTGCCATTACAATGACTCCCGAAGGAGCTGAGGTTGTTGGAGTAGCATGTGAGGGGTGTGGTGCATGTGTAGCATCATGCCCGACTGGCGCAATTACACTGACCAATTACGCGATGGGCCAGATTTTCAGTATGATAGGAGGTGCGCTCGTTGAGGCGAAGGTATAATTTTTATATTAATCTTTATATTTTTGTATTTTCATATGTATATATGGGAGTATATGCATTTATATTATGAGGAGGCGTAAAAATTGTTGCAGTTTAGAAAGCCTGTGGAGAAAAGAGAAATGGAATTTAAATTGAAAATGATGAAGAGGGAGGGTGTTAGGATCCGTAGGGGGAAAGTAATAGTGATAAAGGATCGATGCAAAGGCTGTGGTTTCTGTATTGAGAATTGTCCATCAGGTGTGTTAAAGCAATCCGAAGACATCAATGTAAAAGGTTATCACTATCCAGTAGTTGTTGAGGAACCACCATTTAGGGTATGTATAAACTGTAGCTTTTGCTCGTTAATATGTCCCGAGTTTGCAATCTTCAGCGTTCCTATGGAGGAGGTGGGGGAAGAATGAATGGAGTAGCGAAGCCTGGCGCATATTTCTGGAGCGGTAATGATGCTCTAGCGGAGGGCGCCATATTTGCAGGTTGTAGGTTCTTTGCAGGCTACCCGATAACTCCATCCAATGAAGTATCAGAAAGACTATCTTGGAGATTACCCCAAGTGGGCGGGATATTTGTACAAATGGAAGATGAAATAGGCTCCATCGCGACTATTATCGGGGCTTCTTGGGGAGGACTAAAAGCGATGACTGCCACATCTGGGCCAGGGTTTTCGTTAATGCAGGAAAATATAGGCCTAGCAATAATGATGGAAGTTCCAATCGTTATTGCAAATATCCAGAGGGGAGGCCCATCTACTGGTCTCCCAACGATGATTGGGATGGGTGATGTCCAGCAGGCTAGATGGGGAACCCATGGGCCACATGAGATAATAGCTATATCGCCAAGTACTGTCCAGGAATGTTTTAATATGACCATAACAGCGTTTAATCTGGCGGAGAAATTTAGGACTCCAGTCATTATGCTTATGGATGAGGGTTTATCACATCTATATGAGAAGGTTGTCGTTCCAGATCCTAGAGATGTCATAATTATAAACAGGAAGGTCGCTAGAGATAAGGCTAGTTACTTACCATATCTTCCAGATAGAGATTTAATACCTCCCATGGCCCCTGTTGGTGAGGGTTATAGAATTCAGACTACTGGTCTTACACATGACGAACGGGGATATCCCGCCGTGAATGCTGATGCCCACAATAGATTAATTAAGAGACTGATAGAGAAAATTCGGAGTAGGAAAAATGAGATTATTGAGTATGAAGCCTACAAGGTTAAAGATGCGGAAATAGTGGTTATATCCTATGGCTCTGCTGCCCGTAGCGCAAAGCATGCGGTGGATATGGCGAGGGAGGAGGGAGTTAAAGTAGGGTTGCTGAGATTGAAGACTATATGGCCTTTCCCAGACGAATTGGTATATAGTTATGCGAGGAATATTAAGGCATATATAGTTGCGGAGATTAATGATGGGCAAATAACTAGGGAGGTTGAAAGAGCCTCTAAGGGGAGAACTGAAGTATATTGGGTTGGGAATTATGGCGGTAGGTGGATATATCCCGAAGAGATAGTTGATAAGATAATGGAGGTGAAATGATGTGAGTATAGAGGAACAACACCCAATTGATAGATTTGTTAGGAGAGACAGGCTCCCCCATATCTGGTGTCCAGGTTGTGGTATGGGTATAATTATGAATGCTTTTGCAAGAGCCATAGATATGCTAGATATAGATCCAAAGAAAGTTGTTGTTGTATCGGGCATAGGATGTGCGGGGAGAGCTAGTGGATATTGGGCATTTGATGGATTCCATACAACCCATGGTCGAGCTATACCATTTGCAATGGGTCTAAAGTTGGCGCGTCCAGATCTTCATGTATGTGTGATTTCTGGAGATGGGGACTTGCTGGCGATTGGTGGAAATCACTTTATCCATGCTGCTAGGAGAAATATAGATATTTTGGTTATCTTGGTCAATAATTTTAACTATGGGATGACAGGAGGTCAGGTCGGCCCAACAACTCCCGAATACACTAGAACTACAACTACGCCCTATGGTAATTATCTTGAGCCCCCATTCAATGCTGTATGGCTCGCCGCGTCAAGTGGGGCGATATATGTCGCTAGGTGGACGGTATACCATGTGAGACAACTTGTAAAGAGTATTATGACTGCCTTAAGGATGAGGGGATTTAGGGTAATAGAGGTAATCTCTACGTGTCCCACAGATTTCGGTAGAAGAAACAAAATGCCTGATCCGCTTGACAATTTGAGGTACATGAAGGAGCATGCTATTTTCGTCAAAAATCCCGATCCCAAAGATGCGGAGATTAGATGGGGAGAAAGGTTTGTGAT
>CAZWPQ010000025.1:0-9925 GCA_964636085.1 uncultured Nitrososphaerota archaeon | reverse complement strand
GAATTCGTGAAGATAGAGGGTAAGGAAACATTCGGGGATAGGGTTAGAAAAATCATAGGGGTAGCACAGAAGAGAGGCTAGCTAATCCGATGGCTCTATTTTATTTTTTCCAAACAATTTGCAATGGCTTTTAGGACTTCGTCAATACGGATCCTCCTTTCCCTTATTTTCTCACAGTTTATTGATGTCCCCTTGGCTGTGTAGCATAATATGTCATTAGAGCAGTTTTTAAGCAAGGATTCGGCAGATTTGTCAAGTTTTCTGTTTGATTTTATTTTATTGTTGATCTCATCCAGATGGGCATATATATGCTTTAATTTCTGAATGAATGTTTGATAGGCGGTGGAGATTTCCTCTATTTCTCTACTAGTTATAAATCCCTCCACGAGTTCTCTTATTTTTTCTTCTATATGATTTAAAAACAACTGGACTATCCATGAAGCGTCACTGGGATCATCCACTTTCCTGAAATACATTAAGAGGCTTCCTTTATCGCCTATAAGCTTGAGAAATATAACGCCGTCATCAACCTTAATATAGTCTATTTCTTCCTTAAATGTCGTTTTTGTCATACTAACGATGATGGATGCTAGACTACTCACTAATGTGAAATGTTCATCGCTTGGGAGTGTGAAGACTGGTAAACCGCTGTTATCAATAACCGCAATAACGGAAGGATATGTTCTAGCTATCATGAGGTATCACGTGTTTAAAAATTAAAATGTTCAAAATAAAAAGAATTTAATCCTTTTTTAAAATTTTTTTTCCTTTGTAATCATCGCTCCATATAGGTGGTGATATTGGCCAAAAAAGTCATACTTTATGTGGCGTTTTCATTGGTTCTTTTAACTCTCCAGGGTTGTATTGTGCTATGCCAGGAACCAGTGTTCTTTAATGGATTGGAGCTTGGTGCTCACTATGATTGGAAAATATGTAAAAGTGGTGGTGGAGAATACACCGTTAGTGTTATTGTGGATGATATGGAGGCGGAGGAGGACTACACGATTTACTATTTGACTTATGTTGATCCGAATTATACCAGTGGAATAAGTATTGAGGTTAATCTAACTTGGGATGAGGACGTAATGTTGCTTTTTGAATATGCAAATATTTCACTCCCAGATATTGTCGTTTACTTGTGGTGGAATGCATCCTTACTGGATTATGCAATGGAAAACGAGACGCTGAAGGAGGAGTACAATATATCGGATATCAAGTATGGAAAAATAATGTATGGATTTTCTCCAAGGAAAGTTCTAATAGTCGAATTAGATGATGGTGAAATAACCATTGATGTTGGGACCGGGGTTGTCTTATCTGGCTCTCTCTTAGGCGTATCGGTGGAATTATCCTATACTAATATGATAAAGAAGAGCGCTATATTGTATAGTGTGATACTGCTAGTAGTATTGGCCTGTTTAGCGATCCTTTTCTTGAAGTTGGGAATAAAGAAAATAGGGGGTGAGAAGAAATGAAGAAGCTGATGGAAGAAATTAAGGATCCATTTTACATATATTCCATCTCCGTGACCCTATTCAGCATATTTGTATATATATACATAAACATGAATCCAGTATTGGCATTAATAGTTGCGGCGATATTATATCCAGCAATAGCCAGTATCCCAGTTTTTGTATATCTAATGAGCATAAGGAAGGTAGGGTTCAGCTGGGAGGATAAATTTAGCATAATGATAGTGTTCCAATGGTTAGGTTCGGTTATATGGTTCATAGCTGAGATAGTTTGGTGTTGGTACTATAACCTTTACTATGGCTGGGAGAACCCGTATCCATCAATAGCGGACATTTTTTACATTGCTGCATATATTCCAGTAATAGTTGGCCTCGCCATATATATAATATATCTCTATAAGACGGTCAGGCCTGAGCTCTCAAAGAGGCAGGTATTGGTAAACACACTAACTGCTATATTTGCTGGTGTTATCGTCGGCGTAATATATTGGGTAATGGTTGTGGCGTCATATGCTGGCGAGCCAATACCCTTTGTAGAGTTCATTCTTAATGTACTATATGTTTTCCTTGATGCTGTACTCTTAGTCGTGATAATGTTTGGTTTTATAGTCATAAGGGGTAAGATGGGAAGGATACTGTTGCTATTCCTCATTAGTTGTCTGCTAGTAATTATATTTGATGTGTTCTTCGCATATCTTGAAGCATATGGGCTATACTATGATGGTCATCCCATAGAACTGCTAGATTTGGCCTCATATGTTGTTGATGCTTTGGCTTTTTATGAAGTCGCAAAAATAGCGCGATAAATTATATATTTTTTTCTAAGGGGGTGATGAAGCTGAGCGGAGTAGAGCCTCAACTTGCATTTGGAATAATAAAAGGGGGAGAACTTCTGTATGTGTACCCAAGTGAGCTTAGAAAGAGAAGACTACTAACAAATTTTCTTAATACTGTTCTAATATTAGTAGAGAATGTTGTGGGTGCATCTAAACGTGTGATATTTAGGGTAGGCGGAAAAATTTATGTTGTTTCAAAGATGGATTCTGGTGTGCTATTCCTCAGTGGCCCCCCTCATATGGATGATGGGTATGCATCAAGATTATTGGATTCACTTGGAGAGTTTCTTTTCAAAAATTTCCCCACAATAAGCCAGGAATCCTTATCTATAACTCTCATAGATGGTTTTATATCAAGTCTTATAGAGAAAGAGTATGCAGTTATAAAGATAAGAAAGGTGCATCCTTCAAAAATATTTATCCCTACCAAGAAAGGGCAACGTATGCTGACCAGCGGTGAGATAAAGAGGCTAAATCTAGGAAAGCAATGTATAGAGATGCTCCGGAGTTTCTCTCCCATAGTCTTCCTAGGTGAAATTCTCGAAAAAGTAAGGATCCCAGAGGAGGATGTATCAAAATGTCTTGAGAGTCTATATAGATTAGACTGCATAATAGAGGCACCAGATCCCTATGTAAGTATAATGGCAATATTAAAGATGCTGAATATCGTTGCCCATAAAACGATGGCTCTAATTGGTAAGTCCCTTGTTAAAGAAACCATACTTGAAATTCTAAACTCCATGCCGGGTAATTTGAGGAAAAACATAATTTTTAATGAAAAGAATATCAGGATAGAGTGGGACATAGCATACAAAGCTAGTCGCGACGTCCAAATTCTTCAGGGTATAGGAGATGAGGTATATACAAACAACATGCTTACACTTAAAAGGATTGTCTTTGAGCTCTTTCAAAAGTTCGAGGAAATACTTGGGAGCGAACTAAGGCAACAACTAAACAGGGTCATAAAACGCGAGTTGGAATCCAAGCTTAAAATGCATATAATGTAGGCTAGCCAGTGTATACATAGGGGCTTCCATATTTTTTAGTTTTTTCCATAAGCATCCTGATTTTTGTTGGGATGATTTTTCTCTTTGCCAGTCTTCTTCTGAGCTCAATCATCATGCTTGGGACATCTATACCCATTGGACACATCTCTCTGCATCTTCCACAAAGCATGCATGTGTATGCGAGGGGCGCAATTTTTTCTAGGCCATCAATAAAGGCCATGTACAGAGTGCCAATACCCCCAAAATAATAATCACCAAAATACCCTGAGACAATACCATATACCGGGCACTCATAGAGACATGAGCCACATCTTATACAGAGTAGAGCCTCCCTGAATACGGGATCCCCGGCCATCAAACTTCTTCCATTATCTAATAGTATGACATGAAGCTCTTTTGGCCCATGTATCCCCCTAACAATAATCTTCTCGATATCCCCCGTCTTACTTGTCCCCGAGATAATCGATATGTAGCTCGGCATAATATAGCCAGCATACTTCGAGAGAACATCTATATATAGGTATCCGTGGCTAAGCTCTGGCACAATTTTCTCAATACCAGCAACGACTATGTGTACTGGTGGTGCATTACTGACAAATCTGATGTTTCCCTCATTTTCAACTAGAAATATGCTACCAGTATCTGCCACAATAACATTAGCACCAGTTATACCAACGTCAGCGGTAAAGAACTTGTCCCTAAGAAACTTTCTTGCAAATAAAGCCAACGCATGCGCATCTATGGGCATAGTTTTTCCAGACAGTTTTGAAAAAAGCTCGGATACTCTCTCTATTGGGATATGTATTGATGGCGTTATAAAATGCATTGGCCTTGACTTCGCCAACTGGACAATAAATTCGCCCAAGTCGGTTTCCCAAACCTCGCATCCCATTGAATGAAGGTAATCATTAAGACCAATTTCCTCTGTTGTTAATGATTTTGATTTTACCACTATTTTCCCATCGCATATTTCTCCGATTATTTTCTTCGCATCATCACTTCTCTTGGCTATGTATACCTGCCCCCCCTGGCGTTCGATCATCGTTTTGGCCTTATCAACGTAATGATGTAGGTCCGATAGAACCTTCATTCTTATTTCTCTGAGCCTGTTTGCTTTTTCCTTTATGTCTGGTGCATGGGACATGGCCTCTTTTTTGTCTAAGCGATAATTGATTATTGTTTTTTGGAGGGATCCTCGCATGAATTTATCTCTAATGGCTTTGTATATGGATCTCTTATATGTGGCGAAGAAATCATCCATGTCCATTATATATCACCCATCGCCATCAGAATTATCTCGGATATATCTAGAATCTTAATTGTTTTTTCGTTACCAAGGATATGTACAGCATCATTTAAAACATACTCGCAAAATGGACAAGCTGTGATAATGGCCGATACGCCTAGGGGGATTATCTCGTTGACTATTTTGTTTATGGCGATCTCTTGGGAGAGTTTGGGTAATAATGCCCGCATCAAACCTCCACCCCCACAGCAAGTAGAATTCTTCTTGTTTAATTCCAACTCTATAAATTTAAGTCCTAGAATCGCTTCAAGTATGCGTCTAGGCTCATCTATGATATCCTCATGTCTGGCAAGTTCGCATGGATCGTGATATGTAACGCATAAATCTACTGGTTTTGTGATCTTTACTTCGCCTAGTCTAATTTTCTCATATATAAATTGCACAAGGTGGTAAACCTTTGGCCCTAATTTAATGTTTAGTACACTAGGGTAGAATCTAGTGAACATTCTATAGCAACTCGGGCAACCAGTTATCAGAACATCATATCTATTTAGCAATTCAGAGAGCCTAAGTCCGCACTCGCGAGCATCCTCAATGTTTCCAGACAAGAAGAAGGGCATACCGCAGCAAATTCTACGATTGATGTAGTCAAAATCCTCTAAAATAAGCCCCAGAAGTCTACTCCAAGAGTTCATGGCCTTAGGATAAAGGTCTCTTGCTGCACAGCCAGGAAATAGGGCGGTTGGCATTATTAACGCCAACTTTATTTAGAAAAAAAGAGATTAAGTAGAGTTGTATAGACAAAGGATATGATGATGGCAGATGGGCAAGAACGTTAAATCTTGGGAGGTGTTATTATCTCACAATTGTATATATGTGTCTTTAATTCTGTATTAAAACATAATGTATTAGTTCCCCAATGATAACCAAGATTATTCAATATTTCTGATGATGAAAATGGGGGTAGATTGGGAAGAAATCAAGAAGGAACTAATCTTGGAGCTCGGAAAGGATAAGGTTAGGAGCGATACTGCAAGTCTAATTGCATACTCTAGAGATTGGTCTCCAAGACCTGGAAAAGAGTTAATAATACCTCATCTTGTTGTGAGGCCAGAGAGCACCGATGATGTCGCAAAAGTGATTAGGATATGTAATAGGTATGGGGTACCCGTAACGCCTGTTGCAGGGATGACTGGTATGGGGGGAGGAGCAATTGCTCTGTATGGGGGAGTTGTAGTTGATACAAAGGGTCTAAACAAGATTTTGGAGATCGATAAGGAAAACTATACCGTAACTGTGCAGGTTGGTATTACCATAAAGGCATTGAATGACGAGTTAGCTAAACATGGTTTATGGCTCCCTCACGATCCCGAGTCTAAGCCTACCTCCACTGTAGGTGCTGCTATATGCTGTGACAATGACTCAACATTTGGTGTAAGATGGGGGAAAATGATAGATCATCTCTTATCAGCGGTCATTGTGACTGGATCTGGGGAGATTCTAAGGGTAGGGTACAGAAAGGCATATTGCTCCTCATCAGGACTTAAACTACATGCGCTATTAGTCGGCTCGGAAGGAACATTAGGTATTGTTACAGAAGCCACATTAAGGGTAATTCCACTACCAGAGGCCAGATGGGTGGATGGAGCCTATTTTTCATCCATTAAATTAGCAGTGAATGCCGCATGGAGATTACTCAAGTCAGGGATACCAATAGATGCCATTAACATTAATGATAAATATAGATTATCATTCTATACTCATGCATATAGGCTAAAATATGGCAAGGAGCCGAGCGTACCCGAGGGGACTCAAGCCATACTATTCTACTCGATCTCTGGCGATAAAGAGGTTGTCGAATTCTTCAGGGAATATGCTAGAAAATTAGTCACTGAACATGGTGGAAAAATTATTGAGGAGCGTGACATAGTGGTGTCATGGTGGAAAAGCAAACATACCCTAGAATTTGAGCCTTTTAAACAGAAGTGGCCGGATTCGCAGAGGGAGACGAAGTTTGGTGCGGCGGATGTTGGTGTCCCTCCTGGTCGTCTAGAAGAACTGCATGAGAGGTACGTGGAGACTGTTAATAAGTATGGGCTTAAAATACTGGGCATGAACATATACAATGAAAGGATAGGATGCGTGTCCCCTAGCATTAGCTGTGCGGTTTACGTTGGCGACTCTGAAGATGAGGTTAAGAGATTTTATGATTATGTAAGAGAAATGTCAAAGATAGCAATAGATTTGGGGGGTACATCATCAACATATATTGGGGATACTTGGAGACTCGTGGATGTAGCAGAGTATGAACATGGAAAGTCGCTAGAATACATGAGGAAAATAAAGGAGATATTCGACCCTAACTGGATAATGAATCCTGGGAAAAAGTTCAGATTGCCTAAAGAAATCGAGGAAAAATATAAAAAGTTGAGGGGCGAATAAGATGTATGAGGAATTAAGGAAATTTGAGAGGGAGTTATACACATGTAATAGATCGCACTGCGGTTTTTGTCAAGAAGGATGCTGGCCATATAAAATATTGGGCTTTGAACAGTTCTCCTCTAGGGGCAGAATGCTTGTTTCTAGAGCAATGCTCGAGGGGAAAGCAAAGATGGATGAATCCGTCGTAGAATCAGTATTTAGTTGCTTTCTTTGCGGTTTCTGTAATGCTAAATGTGCATTGTACCCAACAGATATATTTACTGCACTCCGAATAGAGATAAATAAAGCTGGGATGACGCCAAGACCACTACTGGAAATATCAAGCAACATATCTAACAAGGGTAACCCATACGCCTTCCCCAAAGAAGATAGGTATTCTTGGACGAAGGAAGCTCAAATAATTGGAAAAGCCTCATCCATATATTTTCCTGGTTGTGTCTATTCATATCTTCAGCCACAGCAAACATTGAGGGTGTACCAGTTGTTGTCTAAAGTAGGTATGGAAGTATCATATATCCCAGAGATAGACTTCTGCTGCGGATATCCAGTTTATTTAACAGGCGACATGGAAAAATTCGGCGAGATAGCTAGGCAGAATTATGAGGCATGGAAAAAACATGGGATTAAGAAAATATATACTCCATGTCCAGGATGCTATAAGACGCTCGGGGAGATATACCCAGAATTTATAGACGGCTATGATATAGAAGTATACCATGTCATATTAGCGATCTATGATGCATATGAAAATGGAAAAATAAGCCTCCAAAAGAAATTTGGCACAATAACATATCATGACCCATGCGACCTAACGAGGTTTATGAGAGTAGTCGAGGAACCAAGAAAAATCATAGAGGCGATATCAAAGGAGCTTGTAGAGCTAGACTATCATGGATATTTTGCAAAATGCTGTGGTGGAGGAGGGCTGGTTGTAGCATACAATCCTCGATTATCTATGGAGGCAAGTATCCGAAGAGCAAAAGAGATCGACGCTGCAGGGGCGGATATAGTTACGACTTTCTGCCCGACATGCTATAGAACACTGAGAAAAGGCCTCAAGCGAGCCAGATCCAAAACAAACCTAAAGGATTTAGGCGAACTAATTTATTCCTCCCTCATCTAGTTACATCCATTTTTTTTGGTATCGGTAGAAATCTCTCTAGGTATTGTCGTCAAAATAAAAGAAAGAAACCCATACATATGAACAATGCATTCTCCTGCTCTTTGTAGTACATATCATGTTTTTACAGTGTAGGTAGGAAGCTCCAAATGCTTTTTTAGTCTATGGTTTCCGTGCAATTATGTTTATAGGTGAGTCAGGTTTTGCCTTCTTGCGCTCCTTTAGATTCCCTAGTACCTCCACGACTTCCCATCCTGCTTTTTCAAGCATTTTAACTATTTCATGGATGGAATAGAGCCTAAGATCTAATAGTGTGCTTCCCAAGTATTTTAAGTCTCCATTTTCTTGGCGCCTATAGTAGACCCACTTAGACCTAAGTCTTGACTCCAACATGGAATACTCATTAAAATGTAGAACTACTAAGTCATCAAATTCCTCAAAAACCTTTGGACAGAAAGACTTAAGCAAATTATCCCTTGATGCACACCCTCCAATGATAAATATTCCACCCCTCTTAGTTACTTTGTAAGCCTCTCTAAACATCCTTAAGTCATCTTCATCGTTGTAGTAGCCGATAGAAGTCCATATATTAAGCACAGCATCGAAATGATTTGAGGGGAAAAACTTGGTGAGCTCCCCTGCGTCACCTACAACAAATTTAACGGATCCTTCAACGCCATGCTCTACCGCCTTGGTCTCCGCATCCTTGATATATTTCTCAGAGATGTCTATTCCATATACCTCATATCCAAGCTTGGCCAAGTTTATAGCTATTCTCCCATTCCCACAGTAGGTGTCAAGAATTTTTCCTCTTTCTATGCCGTAATCCCTAAGTACTTCGCTTATTATCTGGGCCCATTCTGGACCATGTGTCCAAGCGGCATTCATCACATGCAAAAATAGGTCTCCCTTTTCAATAAAGAATTCCTCAGTCCATGGGCACAACTCGTCGTCACCCATTTTCCATTACATATATATTATATCGATAATGTTATTTTTATATGCATCAGTGTGTTGCCCTAAGCTTTTTATTATATCTAGCATGCGCGTTTTATTTATTATCCATAAAAGACATTTCCATACCAGGCAATGAGCAAGGAAAGCATGTATATAGTTTGAAAACCCAAACACTTATTGCTGGTGTCTCTACTGTATAGACCGCGTCGCAACGCGAGAACTGTCGGGCTAAATGCCAGGTTTTTCGTTCAATCTAGACACACTCATTGAGATAAAGTAGACAATCAGCTAAAAGGAGGCAAAAGCGTCTCTATTTATCCTATCTTCCGTAAATTCTTCTTCCCATTCTACACTGTTCTCAAGTATTTTGTTAGTCTTCCTAACATTCTTCTTATCTGCATACCCGCACATATAAATGATTATAGCTATATATTATGAAAGATTTCCTATTTTTTGATGTATCTTATTACAGGGTGATGTTTTTGGATGTTGTGTATGGACGTGTTAAGGATATCGTGAATCCAGACGCCTATGTTGTCGCTGTTAGAATAGGAGACATAATTATTATACGAGAATACAACCCAAAAAAACTTCTCCAAAAGATATGGAGAAAATTCGAAGACATGAGCGACGATGAGAAAATACAGATCGCATTGGAAGCTAAAAAATGGGTACGAAGAAAGTAGTCTTAGATACGTCGGTATTCGTGGCCGGAATTATTGGACATGGAGCTTCTAAGACCATACTGAGTGCGATTATAGACTGTAGCATCGTGCCGATACTCTGCAGGGAAATTCTAGAGGAGTACATACGTGTCATACATTACCCAAAAATCGTGAGGAAAA
>CAZWPQ010000024.1:0-34105 GCA_964636085.1 uncultured Nitrososphaerota archaeon | reverse complement strand
TCTTTACCAGCCATGATACGGCATCTCACACGAATAACCTCTCCTGCGCGCCCATACCTCTCAGGATCGATCCACTCGACAATACAAGGCATGCCGATAGTTCTGACTATCTCTTCAAGTTCCTTTTCACTATAACTCTCTATGAGTGCTTCAGCCTCTGCTATTCTTCTTCTTTCCTCTTCAGATGACGTTTGAATTCACCTATCCTTTTCCAAGTCTAGCTTCATTGATCTTTTTTATGAGATCCTCCAACTCCTTAGACAACGTTCCTGGATCAATAATAGCCACGCTGCTTGCAGGTCTCTGTATGCCAGCAGCCTTACCGAGTTCATCCTTGGACTTAGTAAAGATATACGGTATATTCTTTTCCTTGCAGAGAGGTGGTAGATGCATGACGATTTCAGGGGGATTGACATCCATAGCTATTAGAACAAGTTTTGCTAGTTCTCTCTCCACAGCCTTAGTGACCTCGTTTACACCTTTTCTGATTTTTCCTTCGGCCTCTGTTATCTTTGCTACCAATTCAACTGCCTCCTTCATCAATGATTCAGGGGCTTGCCAATCAACATAGGACAAATCAATTCACCCCCTCATTAAGTACTATAGAGACACTATTAATTTGGCCTTAAAAAGTAATAAACAAATATCGCTCCTCAAAATACTATGCTAAGACTCTTTGGATATAACAATGTGTGGGGTTTAAAGAAGATGGGGCGCCGAGCGGGACTTGAACCCGCGACCTAGGGATTGCTGCCGTTGTGTCCACAGTCCCTCGAGCTACCTCTACTCCATCGGCGCCATGGGATTTGTATTGAAATCATTACTAAATTTAATATGGAAAAATTTAAATTTTTTTAAGTTTTGTATCGTCTGTAGGTAGCGAGTATCATTCTTGGACCGATTATTCTGGTATATGGTGAATATATCGGGATGTGCTTGAAGTAATAGCAAGATTTATATATTAAACGTTTTACACATATATTACGAGAGTGTAACAGAATATGGTGTGGGTCATGAAGGTTATTAGTATCAGGCTCCCTGATTGGATGCTCGATCTTATCGATAAGCTTTGCTCTAAGGGCGTATTTATTTCACGGTCTGAATTTATTAGGTACGCTGTACGATTGGCATTAAAAAGGTATGAAATGGAGCTATATGATATACGTGGCCCAGCAACCAGACTCCAGCGCGCGGCATATGGGATAGAAGAAGAATATGAAGAATAGAAGTTATTATGTGCTTTAAAACTCTTGGGAGTTACAGTTGAGTGCTCGAGGCAAACTTGTTATAAAGGTAGGGGGCTCTATATTATTCAAAAATGAAAACTTGGATATTACCCTAATGTCGACATGGGTAGATTTAATCCTAGGGGCGTCAAGTAAGTGTAAGTTGGCAATAGTTGTGGGGGGAGGTAAGCTAGCTAGGAAATATATAGACTGGGCTAGAGACCTCAACTTGAGTGAATTCTTTTGTGATACGATCGGTATACATGTATCAAGACTTAATGCTATGTTAGTACTTGGGGCCCTTAGAACCAAAAATAAAACACTCAAGGTGGCTCAGCGCATTCCTACGAATCCATTTGAGGTTGCAGAGCTTATAAGTCTTTATAACATAGTCGTTTGTGGCGGGTTTATTCCGGGCCAGTCTACTGTGGGAGTTGCATCAGAGGTAGCGGAGGCGGTAGGATCTAAGTATATGCTTGTGGCCACTGATGTTGACGGCATATATTCCAAGGATCCTAAAAAATTTCCCGATGCTATTAGATACCGTAGTATAGGTATATCAGAATTAATGGAGCAGTTTAAAGTGTCTAAGCACAAAGCAGGGACATATAGATTATTCGACATGCAATCCCTTAAAATTTTGGAGAGATCCAAGATTATTTGTATAGTTTTTAATGGCCGAAAAATTGAGATCGCTAAAAAAGTGGTCGAGTATGTGTTAAGAGAGAATGTCCACGATATCGAGGATTTGGCTACTGTTGTCTATCCTGACTAGTCTCGGCTATGGCCTTTAACTTTGTATAGAAATCTAGGAGTATCTGTGCTATTTTGTTTTCGGTGTCCAGTTTATATAGCTTCATTCTACTGATGCTTATAACTTTGATAATGCCGAGTTTTAGTAGGTGTCTTAGTCGATAAATAACAGCTGATGGTGACGAGTTGAGGACTCTGGCTAGTAAGGCACATGAATATAGCTTAGATGGATGTTCGAGGAACAGCTTTAATATTCTGACTTGTAGGTTTGTCGCGAAGAGTTCTACTATATCCATTTTATACACTCATTAATCACACAATAATAGAGAATAGATACAATAATTAGAAGAGATAAATAACAAATAACCATGGTTTTTAGGGGGATAGTGACCGTGATGGGGTTATCGATTCCAAGCTTTCAGTTCAATTTAGACAACTTACTAATAAGGAAATGCAGATTTGAGGACATTGGGGGGGTGATATACGTAAATAGAAAAACCCTACCTGAGAACTACAGTGAGTATCTTTTTCTTTCCATGTTTAGAGTATTCAGGGACATATTTTTCGTCGCTATAGATAAATCATCTGGACAAGTTATAGGCTATTGTATGAACAAAATTGAAGAAAACGCTAGGTCATTCTTTTATAACCGAAATGTTAAGAAAGGCCATGTATTCAGTCTAGGTGTTCTAAAAGGGTATAGGAGGAGGGGAATAGCGTCCGCTCTATTGGCTCTATCGATGGACGCCATGTTCATGATGGGTTGTGATGAAATTTTTCTTGAGGTAAGGGTATCCAACAAACCCGCTCAGAACCTTTACTTCAAGTTTAACTATGATATAGTAGCAAGAGTACCACACTACTATGCCGATGGAGAAGATGCATTTGTAATGGCGACAGAAAAAAGGAGATGCGAGTATATAGTGGATCAAGTAGTTAGTTATATAAGGCGGCAGGGAATATATGTTGAGTAGAAGATGAACATAATAGATATCGATGAAAAAAATGGCATAATTGAACTACAAGTAGAGAATGTAAATGATCTATTTGTATTATCAAACTTTATCAGACCTGGCGATCTGTTAGAGGCCAATACAACAAGGAAGGTTAAATTCGAGAGTGGAGAGAGCGAAAGGATAAAAATGAGATTGGTAATCGAGGTAGAGAGAATCGGATTTCATGAGTTTCAGGAGGCACTAAGGGTTACTGGGCGAATTGTATCTGGGCCGGAAAAATATGTATCCATAGGCTCGTATCATACTATTCAAATAAAACCTCACATGAAGATTAAAGTAAAGAAGAAGGAAGGGCTTATTCAAGCCGATATGAAAATTCTTAAGGAAGCGGATTTATTATCCAAAATAAACCCCATAATATTGGTAGCCATAGAAAGGGACGAAGCGACGGTGGCGGTACTATATAGTTCAGGCCTTAGGGTCGTTAGATCCATTTACCAGAATATAGCCTATAAGGGCTCAAATCAAGAAAAAGCTCTCAAAAATGCATTCTTTAAAACAATTACCGACGTTATTTTAGAAGTCATTAGAAATACAGAAAGAATTGCTGGAATAATTATTGCGGGGCCAGGAATAATAAAAAACGAATTTGCAAATTATTTAGCCAAAACAGTACGTATAGACGTCCAAATAGTTGTAGATCAAGCCAGCTCTGGTACAGAATCGGGCATATATGAGATTCTGCGAAGAGGCTCGGCTCTAAAAATAACTGAGAATATGCTAATAGCGAAAGACGTGCAAGACTATGAGGAATTTCTAATGCATCTCGGTAAAGGGGATGGATTGGTGGCATACGGGTTAGATGCTGTAGAAAAGGCTGTAGAATGGGGGGCGGCCCGTAAGGTATTAGTCAATATAGAGATTATCAACAATCCAGATAATGAGATAAGAGGTAGAGCATTAATAATATTGGAAAAAGCGGATAGTATTAAATGTCCCGTAAGAATTATATCTAGAAGCCATCCGCTACACGATAAGATAAAAAACTTTGGAGGCATAATTGCACTCCTGCGGTTCAAAATAGGTGTCGAGTAATATGTCAAATAATAGGCTATGCAACTCTAACTGGAAGCTCCTCTCTAAGGGTGCAGAGGCGACTCTTTATGTGGGCACATATATGTCCTTACCTGCAATTAAAAAAGTCCGACATCCCAAACCATATAGACACCCTAAACTTGATATGAAATTGAGGATGCTAAGGACTAGACGAGAGGCAAAACTCTTAGTATTGGCTAAACATGTGGGGGTTCTAACCCCCTTTGTTTTCGATGTGGATTTGAAGCAATGCACAATAATCATGGAGTATATCGAGGGGGTACTTTTAAGAGATTACATACATCAACTAGAAATGGAAGGACGAACAGATGAATCACTAAGTTTAATGAGAAAGGCTGGATCGTTATTAGCTAGACTGCATAATGGCGGAATAATTCATGGAGACTTCACCACATCAAACATCTTATTCTCTCGACATGCCGGTTTATTTGTTATCGATTTTGGACTAGGATACGTCTACAAGTCTGATGATCCAGAAGATTATGCTATGGATTTGAGAGTATTTAGTAGAGGACTTGAAGTATTCCACTACACACACTACAATGATTTTATGAACAAATTTTTAGAGGGGTACCAAGATTGCTATAGATATGACAGTGTTGTTTCTAGACTAAGAGAAATCTTTAGGAGAGGAAGATACATAGAGGAGAGAAGAATCAGAAAAATATTCAAGCCCTAGGCACACTACTGATTCGCGGTTGTTTCCTTGAGTGCTTCCTCAATTCTATTTATAAGGTCATCTAGCTTGGACTCAAATATTAGTTTTGTTTGTTCGAGAAGTTCTTGGATTGTAAGTTGTCCTATCAAGTCTATGCGGAGGATATAACTATTATTACTTGGTTCTATACTCAGGGCTCTCTGTGGGCAGGATCGAACGCATATTCTGCATAATGTACAGTCATATATGCCAATACCCCTAAGAACTGGTTTTCCAAGTTCCATTCTGAGACAATGGAATGGACAAGCATCGATGCATTCGCCACAGGAGTTACATGTGTCAGCAACATCGATTACGGGCATGATCTTATAGGCAATTGTGGAGACCGGCGACCATTTTGCATGATCCTTCCCTCTTCCAACCTTAGCTATACATTCCAATTCAATTTCTTGATTGCGACCAAGTTTAACGATAGGGATATTGTTGTATACGGGTCTCACACTTTTTCTATCTACGGGTATTAGATCCCCCGAATATACTGTTATGATGTCATTTTCACTGGTGTTAATAACGTGCAATCGGAACCTAGCAGTCATTCCGGTTAGACGTTTCAGATCGGGTTTGGTGGCCTTTGCTTCCTCCCTCAAATCAATCTCTTCTGGGTCCACTCTTAGAGGAATTAGACCTAGTCTCTGTGATAGAACCTCATCTGGCATTACGGATGTGTTTTGTGTGATAAAAACATCATGGATGGCCAGTGTAACAGTTTCGCTTAATATAACCCTCCTTATAGCGTTCATAACATGCACATCGGTACCTTTTATGTAGAACTCATAATGGTTGTTATATCTGATCATAAGTGTACAGTCGGGCATCGAGATCACGGGAAATGAACTAACTATTCCTAAAAATATGATTGTGATATTAAAACTATGAAATATACAAAAGACGGATTTAATAGCTCTTAGTTCCATAGGCCTAGGCTAGTGATCTCAATCTTTCTTCGAAGCCTATCTCATCAAGGAATGATGCCACAATACTTGGCACAAGATGTCTCCATTCTTTATTTTCCAGTATTAGTTGTCTTATAACGGTGCCAGATAAGTGTTCTTTATTTATTTCCACAATCCTTTTAACTGGGATTCCTGCTTGTTGAAAAAGGAGGAGAACGAGTTCATTACCTGAATATACAATATCGAATTTTGGGGCAAGGGATAGAACATGTCTGGGCCATATGAAGTTATTATTAATGTCAGGAATAGCACAGATAATCGTTCTGTCTAGTATCTTACGCCTCTTGAAATATCTCCATAACATATCTATACGCTCCCCACACGTGAGTGGATTGTCTAATGTAAAATTTTTTTGTGTGGATCCAATCGCTACAATTACCTCATCACACTCCTCTAATATGAGTTTTAGAGCATATTCGTGTCCATTGTGAAAGGGTTGGAATCTCCCAATAAAGAGCCCTCTTGTCATTTTATCACCAAGCACCCAAAAGCTATGGATTTTAACATGCAAAATAAAAAGATATATAGTTAATCTATAGGAAAGAACTCGCAGTTTAGTGTTTGGTGAATTCATGCAAGCAATTCAAAGATATGCCATGATTGATTACATGGGAACATGGAACATTGGGGCGTTTATAGCATCTACCAATAGGTTTACGATAATTGGTGAGGGGTTTAGACCTCAAGTAAAAGAGGACATAGCAAGGACATTAAACACAGAAGTGATAGTCCAGCGGATATATGGTGAGGACATTGTTGGGTGTTTGATCGTTGCCAGCTCTAATGGTGTTATTGTTCCCTTTGAAACGTATGATCACGAGGTTAAGGCTCTAAAGGAGAGATTGGATGTTAACGTAGAGAAAGTTAGGTTCTATGGAATATATAGCAATGCCCTAGGCAATATCTTGCTTATTAATGAAGATAGGGGGGTTATTCATAGCAAAATTTATCGACAAAACAGGGCTACACTAGAAAAAATAGAGGATACACTTGGCATCGAAATATGTCCTGTTAATATTGAATTCACCGATGCTCTAGCCAGCTACATAGTCGTAAATAGTAATGGAATAGTATTCTCGCCTCTCTTCAAGGAAGAAGAAATAGAGGAAATCAGGAAGTTTTTCGGTTTTTCGAAGAGTAGAGCGATCGTGGCAACGATAAATATGGGTAATCCAATAGTTAGGAGCGGATGCATAGCCAATGATAAGGGACTCCTTGTAGGTAATAGAACCACCGGTATCGAGCTTGCAAGAATATATAATGCTCTTCTAGGCTAAAAAAATGTTTACTCTTATAATAGCATTTTTTCAATCTAACACTTAGTTATTTAGGGGATCCAAATTGGGTAAGAAACTAAGGGCACAAAGATACGGCAGAGGTACAGGGCCATACAGAGCGCCACCGAATATTAAGATAGCTCCAGCTAAGATCCCGGACTGGCCCGAAACAATGAAGGAGGGAAAGATAGTTGGCGTTATTGAGGATATTATTCATGAGCCTGGTAGATACGTGCCGCTTGCCGTGGTAAAGATATGGCGAAATGGAAGGGTACACAGAATATATCTTCCTTCTGTCGAAGGTATTTATGTTGGCAAGAGATTAGAGATGGGCATGGAGGCTGAGGTTGAACTAGGGAATGTTGTCCCCATAGGCAGAGTACCTGAGGGATTCTATGTATCCAATATTGAAAAAACATTCGGTGATGGTGGAAAGATAGCTAGATCCTCGGGAGCATATGCTGTGATAAGATCTCATGACCATAAGCATGGGGTAACAGAGATAGTCTTACCATCCAAACGTGTAATAAGAGTAGACTCTAGGAATCGTTGTCAAATTGGTATAATTGCGGGAGGAGGAAGAGAAGAATTACCCCTAGTTAAGGCTGGGAATGCATATCATAAGTGGCGGAAAAAACCTAGAAAGTGGCCAAGAACAAGAGGAACGGCGATGAATCCTGTGGATCACCCCCATGGTGGCGGTCGAAGAAGAAGACCTGTTCCGCGTACAGCCCCACCAGGAAAGAAAGTAGGTATAATTGCCCCAAGAAGAACGGGAAAACGTGACTGATAAACTACCTTTTTCTATGTGCTCTTCTATACTGCTTAATTAAGGTTAGTATGTTTGCAAGTATTTGCGTATTCCCGATAACCTGTATTTCATATGGTGAAACCGCGAGTTCTATGGGGTTAATTTTTAAGATTCTCTTTATAACATAATCCTTAAATCCTATCTCTGTCAGAATTGCTCTTATCTGCCTAATGCTTATGGTTTCATATATAGTGGATGCTCTAGAGCTGAATATCAAACGAATCTTTGGTTTAGCGAGGATTTTTGCCATTCTTTTAAGGATCCAAAGCATCTTTAGTCTATCTCTTGGAGAGGAAAAAAGAAGTGTCTTGAGTGATATTTCGATAAATTTATGGTATTGCGATACTATGTTTAATGTTTGTTTGGTTAGGCATTTAGATATTATTCCAATATCGACGCTTACGAGTGATATATCTGGGGTTCTCACAGCCCTCCTAAACTCTGCTTCGTTGGATGCCTCATATCCAACTATCCATTTGTTATCAGTAGGTATGGAGCCTATTTTATTAGTTAAGAGAAGGGGGAAAGTTGGGATCAGAAATTGTTTTCCTAGCTCAAGTATTTTCTCAAAGTCATCGGGCCTATCGCTTGAAATTATTAACCCAACAAAACCTAAGCGCTTACTTACCTCTAGTATAGATCTGATAAATGGCTCCTTATAGTTGATTATATCGAGCATTCAATCACGAATGTAAATCGAGATAACGTCGCCATCCCTAAGTTCATAATCAAGTCCGACGTTTTTTCTTCTTATCTTCTCTCCTTCTCTCTCTATTACGGCGTATCTAAATTTGCGTATGAATTGGCTATGAATCTTGAGACAGACATCTCTAACTGTTGCAGGTTTTCTCAAGACGATCGCCCTATCCCTGCTGATAATGCCATCTTTCTTGGTCCATACTCTGATAAGGTCAAGCTGTTGAAATATCGAACGCCCTATATATTGCCCACATTGTGGGCATTTAATACTAAAAGGTACGACTGGTATATTGGATAAATTGTGGGATTTTAGCAGTTTATAGGTAGTCCCAACATTATCTCTAAAATCTACAATATCTGCTTTTGTCACTACTACTATTGCGTTTTTATATGTAATCCTAGGATTAAGGGCTAGGTAGAGGTCGTAGTCAGTAGATGGGCCTAAGAACTCTATGATGCAATTAGTAATGCGATAGTTTCTCAGTATTTCTTTCAGTTCCTTAATATCAAATGGCGAGTAATCGGCCCCAATAATTGATATGCCGCCTCTAGACAATCTTTTTATCTTTATGGGTGGTGGCTGTCTTAGAATGATATTGGATTCTTCTAGTGCCGATATTAAAGTTTCTATTTGCCATGAGATGTCTTGTGTAGGGTCTAAAACGAGGCAAACTAGGTCAGAATTGTAGGCGATACCCATAATTGCTCGACCGTTTGGGGTTTTGTCTATGTCTGGACTTAATATGGGTGGCATATCTACGATTTGAAATTCGCACCCTTCCCATTTGAATATACCCTCTTGAGGGCGAAGGGTTGTCTTACCTATATCATATGATGCATTGCAGAGATAATTGGTTAATGATGTTTTTCCTGTGCTGGGTGTTCCTAAGAGAACAATTTGGGCGTCACCTTTTTTAGATACAGAGAAAAGAACACGGGGCCTCGGTTTGCTCTCTATTTCCCTACTTAATTCTGCTCTAAGTTTAGCTAGTTTCATTTTGAAATCTTTAAGTAGTTTCTCTGTGCCCTTATGCTTAGGTATGCATGCTATTAACTCCTCCAGCGCTTTTATTTTTTCTTTAGTAGTTTTGGCCTCCTCATATTTATTCCAGTAAGGTATGCATCTTGAAGGTACATTTGTTACCATATAACATCACATGTTGCTCATAATCAACTTTATATAATAAGGAGGAGGATTGGTAGTCCACATTTTCTTAGCACTAGTGTATTCTATTTTTAACTCAATAAAAAATATAAGTTAGGTGTCTTATCGATAAGACTAACTACGAGCAAAGTGGTGTGGGCTATGAAAAAAATTAAACTAGCGTTGCTCTCAACAATAGCTCTACTTGTGTTTGTGGCCACAGTAGCTACACCCTTCATTATACTGCCCCCCAACATTGACGTGTCGGTTATTGAAAAGCCTGCCCCCGCAGATTATAGAAACGCGTACATACTGCCAGAGAACCAGACGGAGGTTTGGATAAACAGAACAATATATGTGTCAGAATACTTATTCACGAAAATTAGGGATGAAATAAATGTATCCAACACAAAATCTAGGCCGTTTAGTGCGATACAGATTTATTATGATAGGAACTTTTGGGAGAAGTCTTTAACAATTAGGGTGATGGGTAGGTATAAAAACGAGAAACCCAGATACTTAGCGTATTATATTCATTATGTATCAAGTGACTATATTGGTATAACCGTTGGCTTCTATAACTATTTGACAAAGTATGACTCGTCCGAAAAAAACACATTCAGGGTCATCATATTATTCGAGTTTGTGGGTATAGTAAAGGTGAAGCCATTCGGAGATAAGATTGGTTTGTTCTTAAACATAACGCCCTGTCCATTTCTTCCATATTCGGTGAAGGAGATATATATAAGGGCTATAACGCCGGAGGATGCTAGCTTGGAGGAAAAAGAAGCGAAGCCAGAGGGATTGCATGGTATTGTGGGTTCCGATGTTAAGTTCGTATGTAGAGATGTCCCCCCAATGAACTTCTCCCTAGGGCTAAAGGATCAGCTTAATCATTACAAGTTTGGGTCAAACATAAGTGTGGTTTGGTCAACGAATAAGCCTCCGATATCCATTACCTACGCTAGAAGAATAATAGAAATATCACAATCATATGAGATAAAGGTTGAAGATACAGTCTTGGTGTCGATGTATTCAATAGAAAAGCCGATCGAATATGTCGATAAAAACAAATGGAAGTTAGACTCTTTTAGGATTGGTCTTGCCCCTAATGTGTCCAAGATAGATGAAGTGAGGGACAACGTCGGGAAAATAAAATATGACAATGCCACTGATAAGGACATAAAGTCAAGTATAAAGACGATAAAGGTACTATTTTCAAGACCATTAATCGCGGGGGAGGTAAGAAATGTAACAATCAAATACACCATAAAACTCAATGAGAGATTCATAGGGAAAAATAATGTCTTTAATATATCAATGCCTCAAGCACCAGTGGTTAATACTTCACTGTTGATGGTATCTCTAAAAGTCAGAACATATGTACCACTCACAATAAGGCTTATAGCTAAGACGAATTACAGTCAAGTTATTTCTGAAAGTGGCCTAGAGAAGTTTCTATTGGTGTCCTATAGAAGTGTAACGATGGTGCTTAATGATGTATGCCCCAGCATAAATGGCTATATGCTTCTTATGTTTAGGTATTCGCCTTTGTATATTGTAAGGACCTATGCTCTTCTGGCCGTATATGTCGCGATGATCTCCATATTAATAGCAGAGATAGGTCTTGCTCTTAAAGTACTAATTCCACGGTTTATAGCCCCTGCCGAGAGGGAAAGAATAAAGATAATGGAACAATTCATAAGAGCCTATGAGACACTAATAGCGTATGATAAGAGCACATGGGTGGATGCATACAATAATTTTGTGATAAAGAGGCCCACTGCAAGCTTCATTGATGATTATAGAACCAAGAGTACTAACATTGTTAGGCAATATGAAAAGTTAGTTCCGGTAATCAAAAAGCTAAAGGAATACGCAGAAATTTATGACTATTTGGTGGAGCTAGAAAAACTCGAGGAGAGAATAAATGTGATTAAGCAAATATTGATATCTATCGCAAGTGACTTTATAGCCGGAAAAATAGAGGCCGAAATATTCAGATCTAGGAGCGAGGCTCTGTTACTGGAACTTAAGGATTATCTAAACAATAGGGAGAGAATTATAGGGTACATAAGAGACTTTTACCTAACGAAAACAAGTCCAGTATGATCAGCCATAAATTCTCCTTTTCACTCAATAGCCCTTTTTTGTTGGGTTTATTCTCCCCTATATTTTCTTGATAATTGATCTCCAAATTTTATTATGTCATTTCCCGAAAAATATTTTGGTGAGTGATCGTGAAATTCAAACCGAAGCTAAAAGAAAAACGCTGGGACATATCCAACGAGTTAAAATTGGTAGAAACATGGGAGCAAGAACGAATATATGCTTTTAATAGAAGATCCAATAAACCTATATTCTCCATAGATACGCCCCCTCCCTACGCTTCTGGAAAACCTCATATAGGCTTTGCATATCATTACTCTGCAATCGACTCGATTGCACGGTACCTACGTATGAAGGGGTATGAAGTATTGTTCCCTATGGGGATAGATAGGAATGGGTTGCCTATTGAGGTTCAAGTAGAGAAGAAGTACAACATAAAAATGTATGAGTACCCCCGGGACAAATTTATAGAGCTATGCAAAAAGCTTCTTGATGAGTATGAGAAGGACATACTTAGCCTGTGTAGAAGACTAGGATTTAGCAATAATTCATTGAAACCTAACGAGGTTTATAGAACAGACTCTCCATCATATCGAGCATTGACGCAGGCTACATTTCTTAAAGTATATCGCATGGGGTTGGTTTACGAAGACTACAGGCCCAACAACTGGTGCCCTCGCTGTAGGACGACAATAGCCGATGCAGAGGTTGAGTATAGGGAAGAAGACACACCCTTTGTTTATATAAAATTTAAGGTTGCAGAAACAAACGAGACCATTATTATAGCGACAACTAGGCCCGAGCTTTTGGGTGCATGCAAGGCCATACTAGTAAATCCAGAAGATGACAGATATACACATATCCACAACAAAAATGTTATAGTCCCAATATATAATCATAAGGTTCCAATAATCCTCCACAAGGAGGCAAGGATGGAGTTTGGAACAGGCGCAATGATGCTGTGTTCTTATGGTGATCAGGTGGATGTTAGGCTATTTAGAGAGTTGCAATTGGAGCCTAGAATAATTATTAATGAGGAAGGTCTGATGACGGACGCTGCGGGAAAATATGCTGGGCTACCAGTAAGCGAGGCACGAAGGCGTATAATAGATGATCTAAAGAGGGCTGGATTGGTCGAAAAAATTGAGGTTATAAAACATAGGGTTCCGATATGTTGGAGATGTAAAACTCCAATAGAATTCATACCAATGAAGGAATTTTACCTTAAGCAAATTCCTTTTCTAGAGGATCTTAAAAAAATCGTTGATGAAATAATTTTTCATCCAAAAGAAAACAAGCAATTGCTATTGAATTGGATTGAATCGATAAAGAGAGACTGGCCGATTTCTCGCAGAAGATATTACGGTACAGAGATACCACTCTGGTATTGCGAAAATGGTCATGTAATTCTCCCAAAAGAGGGTAAATATTATGTTCCTTGGCGCGATATGCCTCCACTCGAGAAATGTCCTACATGTGGCTCTAAAAATCTTATACCTGAAACGAGGACATTTGATACATGGATGGACTCGAGCATTTCAGCCTTGTATATAAGTGGTTATATGAGGGATGAGGAGCTATTTAAAAATGCATTTATAGTGGGCTTGAGGCCTCAAGGAAAAGAGATAGTACGTACATGGCTCTTCTATACATTGCTTAGAGTATATCAACTTACTGGTAAGCCAGCATTTAAGCATGTGTGGATAAGCGGGCTAGTTATGGATGAGAAGGGTAGGAAAATGTCTAAGAGTCTAGGAAATGTAATCTACCCAGAGCCTCTAATAAATAAATATGGGGCCGATGCATTAAGATTTGCAGGCGCCGCTGAAACAAGGTTGGGCGCGGATATAATGGCGTCTGAGGAAAGAATTGCTGCGGCATCAAGATACATACAGAAGCTATATAGCATAGCAAGGTTTGTATCCTCATTCCCCGAGCCAAACAAGGAGGAAATATCTCTACTAGCTACTGATAGGTGGATAATAGCAGAGGCAAATAAGACACTTCAAGAGGTCCTTGAGCTATACGAAGACTTTGATTTCTTTGCGGTGAATTATGTGAGGAATTTCTCTTGGTATACATTCGCTGACCACTATATAGAACTTGTCAAAGCCAGAGCGTACGGGAATGTTGGCACGGATGCGGAGCAAAAGGCAGCTTGGTGGACATTGCACCATGTGCTTAAGATGGTGCTAAAAATGCTGGCCCCAGTAACACCATTTATAACTGATTATATCTATAGAGCGCTTTATGGGAAAACGATACATTTAGAGAAATTCCCTGAGATCGAAGAGTATGATAAGGCTCTTCTAGATATCACTGACTTGATAAAAGCAGCAAATGCGAAAATATGGAAAATCAAAAAGGATAATGGTTTACCTTTGAATGCCAAAGTCAAAAGAATAGTTCTACCACGCGAATTAGAATCTTTCTTGGTGGATTTCAAAGCTGCTCATGGAGCTAGTGAAGTAGTCTTTGTTGAGGTAGGAGGCGATTTTGAGGAAAAAATTGAATCAATAAAAGTAAAATTATAGGGAATTGTATACTGTGATTGTACAACATTGATTAGTGGAGTACATTCATTAAAGTTAGGTGGTTAGATTGGGGGAGACAAACGTAGCGGAATACCTAAAGTTGGCTAAGGAGTTAATGGAAATAAATTATGAACTCTCTATGGTCTCTAAGCTGGTGGAGAAATCTCAATCAGAGTTGGACTATAATACGCTTCGACAGTTGCAGCCCTATATGAGCGTAATTGTACAAAAAATGGGGGAACTTCATGGGAAAAAGGTTGAGCTTCAGAAGAAAATAGAGCGTATAGAACCTCCGTTTATTAAATTTGTTGATGACGTCCAGAGGCATATAGAAAAATTGAGGGAATTACTGCGAATGATGTATCATGGAAAAATAAACTTGAAGGATTTTTGGGACAATATATCAGTGATAAAGGAAAGAATACCAAAGATGTTGGATGGTCTAAATAGAAGTCGTGAAATTATTCTCAGAATAAAATCAACAGCATCGGAGGAAGTCAAAAGGTTTCTAGAAGAGAAGCTTTCAGTGATAAATGGAACAATAGATTATCTGAATAGACTCGCACAATTTGTGTCAATAGATCCAACCCGTATTCTCAAATACAAGAGAAACCTAGGGAAGCCAATATTCCTAGAGCCAGATAATGAGGAATATGTAGTGTCTGAAATATACATAGATCCAAAAGGAGAGATATATCTCGAAGTTTCGAGAGAAGAGGAAATCAGCACGGATACTTTGGAGTCCCTGTATAGAGAAATAGGATTTGATTTTATGGCCTCAGACTTGATGGATTTTAGGGAAAAGCTAATTAGAAGGATGCAGTCTAGGATGGGTTATTATAGTCTTAGACCTACGCAAATAAAAGGCTTTTTGAGGGAGGAAGGACTAATTAATTCCCTAAGTAAAGAGACGTTGGAGAAACTTATGCCTAAGTATAGGGTTGTGGGATTTATTTCAGCATCAAAGGTTGCGAGTGCTGCGGGCGGATTTAAGGCGGAAAAATCAAGCTTAATTGAAGACAGTAAGAAGCTTATCAGATGCCCCTCTGTTAATTCATTACCTGAGAGTGTGATTGGAAAGATTATTCAGGTGGAAAATAGATTCTACCTTATAGTATCTCAGACATTCCTTCCTTTGGTCGGTAGGGTTTTAATATGTCTTCAACAGGATAAGAATGCAGAGCCTTTGCCTCATATATCGTTGGTTGATAAAGTCTTCAGATTTCTTGCTAGAAAAAAGGATTTAGATCCTGAGGTTCAAAGATATGTCGCGAGGTCCTTAAAACTTATTCAAAGTAAGAAAAATTTAGATGATGTGTATTGGACACTAAGAATTCTTATTATGCGTGCTGGACTCAAGACTTCTAAGAAAATAACGGAGAGTAATGCATTGAGGCCATCCTATCTTTTCTCATATTGTCTTCAGAATGGGATACCATTGTTATTCCCAGAGATAGTATCCCACTATATCTATGTAATAGAGACAGATCTAATAGATATCGAGGGAAAAGAACCGAAGATAAAGATGCCAATAACTCCCAGACCATTATTTGAAGCATTTAACGTTAGGTATCTCAACATGCTTATTGGCAATATTTGTCATGAGAATCTTGGTGTCTTGAGTGAAGAAAACAAGTTAATATTGGTATGTGCACCACCTATATCTCCTGAGATAATAAAGAGGAAGAGTGAGGAGTATGGAATACCTCTAGATTTTGCGCAAACAGCATCTAAGTTAATTCGCTCATTAATATATTTTGGAAAAGTCAAAAGTGTTACCGAGTATAGGTCTCTGCTTGATGAGTTAAACGTACAATTAATCATCTATAATGAACTTGTAAAGGGTTTTGATGAAAACGACGACTTGGTGGCCGCGCATGCATTCTTTTTGGAGCTAATGCGTACCGAGACTGGGTGAAAAGTGATTAAGAATGAGTTATGTAGAGGAAAGAAATAAGTATTGGACAATATACCCAGAGCACATTGATTATAGATTTTCGCGGAGATTGGGGAGAAAGATATCACTAGACTATGCGGTGGATGATCCATCGTTAGAAGAAATAGCTGATGCTTGCAAATCCCTGAAGATACCGTATGTTATAGAGAGTGATAAATGTCATCCTGGGAACTGGATAGAGAGGAAGGGCAGGATAAGGGTACCCAAAATGACAAAGATTTCTAAGAGGAAGTTCCTTAAACTGTTGGCATATAGGATAAAGCAATTAAGAGAGAAACAGATACGGGTGAGAACTGAGGCGAAAAAGGCAGAATCCTCAGTCAAAAAGGTTCTGAAGAAAATAAAGAAGCGGAGGTAGAAAAATGACGGCTCTGTATATGCAGATAATACGTGGGATCATATACGTGGCTCCCGCCTATATTGCTAATTCTTCCCCTGTAATTGTAGGAGGAGGACCGCCTATCGATATGGGAAAGAACTTCATCGATGGCAGGAGGATATTTGGGGATCATAAGACTATTAGAGGTCTTATTGGTGGGATTCTATTTGGAACGTTAACTGGGCTTATAATATTTCCTTTCATATCGCGTGTTGATTTCCAGTGTAGTATAGGGGAAGCAATTTTATGGGCTCTACTACTTAGTATTGGAACACACATAGGGGATCTCCTGGGGTCATTCATAAAAAGGAGATTGAACATGAAGCCTGGTTCCCCCGCCCCGATATTGGACCAAATAGGTTTTATAATTTTTGCTCTATTGTTGGCTTGGCCACGATATCCGTGGATAACATCGACCGAAATAACGATTGTGATTATACTAACGCTAATAATTCATCCCCTATCTAACGTAGCAGCCTACCTTGCAGGTCTTAAGGATAAGCCATGGTAGCTTGTAGAAGGACTATAAGTAATGCAGATTCGTAGCGAAATACCATCGATAAGATATGCTCTTGAAAAGAATAGGCGCGATATTGTAGATATTTTAGAGAAGGTTTTGCAGAGGATAACACCATCTAAGGAGGAAGAAGAAAGAGTACTATCATTTGCGAAACGACTAAAGCAGGAGATTACCCATATAGTTGAAAGATCTGGTATAGACGCAGAAGTAACAATTGAGGGCTCGGTGGCGAAGGGTACATGGCTACCAGACAATGTCGATTTTGACATATTTATTATTGTTGATTATAGGCCTGGAGTTAATAAAGAGGAATTTTTTCTGGAGATACTAAATACAATACGTAGCGGTCTGGACCATCAATTCGAACTACGCTATGCCGAGCACCCTTATCTTCGGGGACTCATTGAAGGCTTTGAGGTTGATATTGCACCTGCCTATAAAGCTCCTCCACAGGACATAATTTCTTCGTTTGATAGGACACCGCATCATACAAAGTATGTAATCTCGAAGCTTACTCCCGCCCTAGCCAATGAGGTTAGACTTTTGAAAGCCTTTCTGAGAGGCATAGATGCATATGGGGCCGAAATAAAGATTGGGGGGTTATCTGGATATGCATGCGAACTCCTGATAATATACTACGGCTCCTTTATAAAAACTATAGAGGAATTCGCCAACAATAAGCGAATTTATGTGGATCTTACAAAAACATGGAGAAAAAAGGATGCATTTAAGAAATTTCAGCATCATTTCATACTGGTAGACCCAACTGATAGAAATAGGAATGTAGGAAGCGCCCTGAGGCTCGATGTTTGGAATAAAATAAGGCTCATGTCTAACTTGTTCCTAGAGAAACCACTATTTGAGTTTTTCTATCCAACGGATATCGATGTTAGTCTCGGCGAGATCAGAAAAATTCTACGCGGTAGAAATGTGGTTTTGATAGTATTTGAGAAGGATCTAGATGTGACACAGGATGTGTATTGGGGGCAAGCCCTTAGGATAATGAAAAAGGTTTATGATGAATTTTCCAGAAGCATATTTCGTGTGATCTCTATTGATGCGTTTGAAACGGATAAGTATATAGTAATGCTATTGGAAACATGTTATAAAAAGCATCCTTCTGTAGTAAAGCTAGTGGGTCCACCCATAGATGCGGGAATAGACCATATTTTTAGATTTTATAACAAACACAAGAACAACATAATATCTGGCCCATGGATAGAGAATAATAGGCTGTGTGTACTAGTCCAGTACGGTAAGGTCTCGATAGTGGAGCATGTAAAGGAATTCATTTCATCCGTGAAAACAAGACCATCATTTTTGAGTTTTGAAGTCTTAGAGTCAGAGCAGGATATCATTAGCTTCATAAAGCAAAATCATTGCGAGAAAAGTGCGTATAAGGCCATAAGGAGAGGGGATATACATAACTTGCTGGCTAAGGTATTAGATGAAGGGGAAACATAAAATCTGCGCGGCTATTTATATCTCATCAATCTACATATCCTATTAGGGATATCAATGTTTAGATCATCTAGCAATAAGGAACAGAAGAAGACATGTTTGGTATGTGGCGAGAAAAAGATCATATCCGATGTTTTGGGTGTCTGTAGGGAATGCATAATAAATAGATTTGACGAATCAAGGAAATATATATTCGATGCCCACGCAAGATCTAGGGAATTGTATGGGCTTCCATTCCCCCCTCCTAGAGGAGGAGGGATACTATGTAATCTCTGCTCGAATATGTGTTCCATGAGTGATGGAGAGATAAGTTTCTGTGGTTTAAGATGGGTTAAGAATGGAAAAATGTATTCTCTTGCGACATATGAATATGCAGTAATGCATCCATATCTAGACCCACACGTAACCAATTGTTGTGCGAGTTGGTTTTGTCCAGCTGGCACTGGTTTAGGGTATCCAGAATATGCCGTACGTCTTGGTCCCGAGCGAGGGTATTATAACCTAGCAGTATTTTTCTATGGTTGTAACTTTAATTGTCTATTTTGCCAGAACTCCGAGCATAAGAATGTTAGAACAGGTAAAATAGTATCGAGAGAGGAATTTGTAAATTATGTACTGAAAAATGACAAGATAACATGTATATGCTATTTTGGCGGTAGCCCCGAGCCCCACCTACCGTTTACGATATTGGCAAATAAGGAAATCATAGAAAATAAAGGCAAGCGGGTAGTAAGAATTTGCTATGAGTGGAATGGTGCTGGTAATGCGTCTTTGGTCAAAAAGGCTGGTGAACAAGCGCTTCAAACAGGTGGGATTATAAAGTTTGATCTCAAGGCACCCATGGGATCCAAATTATCAATGGCTTTATCGGGTGTTCCCAACGAGCAAGTATATAAGAATTTTGAGATGTTGTATCATGAGTTTTGGCATGAAGCTAAAATTCCAATAATAACCGCTACAACATTATTGGTTCCAGGATACATAATGCCGGAGGATGTTGAAGAAATCGTGCGATTTATTGCAGATTTAAATCCCGATATCCCATATTCCCTGCTGATATTCCACCCAGATTGGATGATGAGAGATCTTCCAATAACTCCCAAGAAGATAGTGTATGAATGTGAGAGGATCGCCAAAAAATATCTAAATAAGGTTCATGTAGGAAACATGTTTTTGCTAGCTATGGCCCCCGAAACTCTGTGAGTGCTATTTTTTTCTTGCAGCGGCAAATATCTTTATAACGTCTCGATGTTTGAGTATGTAGTCGGATGGAAGTTTCTTCTTGGTTCTTATATCCAAGGCATAAATAAATGTTCTAGCTAAGTCACTATGTATTAGCCCAGCGAACTCTTTAGCGGTGGTTCCTTCTGGAACCAAAAAAACATCTGGAAGAACGTTACCCTTGTGATCAGTTAATTTATTTTCATCCTCAACAGGGAATACGGCTATCATCTTACTCACGTTAAATATTGCATGGTTTATTGCTTTTTGGACACCAGTAGACCCCCATTTGTTCATGAGATCTCGTATTTTTTCCAATAGGATTCTCTCGCGTTGGCTTAATGCATTATTATTGATGATTTCGAAGTTTGAGCTTCCTCTTACATATTTGATAATTCCCTTCTCAGCATACCGTATGAGCGCCAATTCAGCAAGTGCCGAGGCTGGGATGACATCGAATCCTGAATCTAACATCCTTTTATAATTATCCTCTGCGCCCGGGACATCAATTTTATTGGCAACAATAACGATGGGCTTAGATATTTTTCTAAGGGCCACGGCGAATGCATATAAATCCTCCTCAGACCAACTAGTTGGTTTTTCTGGATCTAATTCAGTCACATCAATAGCAGCCATGATATGATCCTTGTTTATCTTTAAACCCGATAGCAAATCTGCTAGGCTTGATGAGAAATCTTTCTTTTCTACCTCGACCTTCCTAGCGAATTTCGGCCAATTTCTCTTGAGTATTTGCCAAAACCATCGATGAATTTCTTCCTCCAGAAAGGCTATGTCTTGAAGAGGATCCCACATTCCAGGGCGGCCCAAATCCTTCCCCTCGGCGTCATATCTACCGGATGCATCGACTACATGAATTAAAATGTCGGCTTGTCTTAGATCATCTAGAAATTTATTTCCTAAACCTCGTCCTTGCCATGCCCCGGGTACTAGTCCAGCAACATCCCAGATTTCTATAGGTGCGTATCTTATACCATCTATGCATATGGAGTTCCTAGGGTTATCATTGACGCCAAATTCCTTGCATACACATCTAAGCGTCACATAGCCTATTCCAACATTAGGATCAATTGTTGTAAATGGATAATTAGCAATTTTAACTTCTTTCCCTGTTGCAGCCACAAAAAAAGTCGATTTCCCACTGTTTGGCTTCCCCAAAAGGCCACATCGTATCATGGAGAACACATTCGGGAGTTGATAACTAATGAATATTTATAATTCTCCTATTTTTAATTTTCCTTTCTTATTTCCTGGCAATCTTTCGGAGACGAATAAATCTACTTGCCAAGAAGTCTCCGCAAGCTATTATGTGTTCACCATTCAGCTCGATAAGGAAAATAGATCCTTTTTTTGGAATTCCTTTGAGCGAATTTTGAGTTTTTATATAGAACATATTCCTAGATTCAGAAACAATCCTTCCTGTTTTGCCTTCCAATGTATGATTCTTAGATAAAAGAACTGTAAGTGTGGCGCCTATAAAAGGTTTAAATGCATAGGTTGGGTATTTCTTGACTATTAGATTTCACCCAACTCGCGCATGACGGTGAGTATTCTGGCGATATCTCTCTTAACATTTCTAATTCCTGATGTGTTAGTTATGCCACCTCGCTTTAGTCTCGTTCTAAGGGTAATTAGCTTAATTTTGAGGGCCCTTAATTTTTTAGCTCGTTCCTCTGGAGACATTTTTCTAATTTCTTGTATTCTCACTCCGGCATCGCCTCCTCTAACTTTTTCTCCCCAATTTTATCCAAAATATGGGCGTACTCTGTCTCAATTTCGCTCTCAAGGGCTCTAATATCCGCTTCCGCTTCTTCAGGCACCTTAATATTGACATTATCAACCAAGTGATCTAAGGCTTCTGGAAGGACAATCCTCACCTTGACCCCAACAGTTCCAGTTCGTAGCTGGAAACGGGTATACCCCTGTGAGACATATTTTTCAGAGATTTCACCCGTATATAGAATTTTTCCATCTGCAAATCTAAGTTTCTGAGATCTTTTCCGTCGAAGTCTACCCCGTATTCGTATTTCTACCCCTACAGCGCCTTTTTCCAATGCTTGTCTGATGTAATAGTATGCAACTCTTCTAGGATTGGCCCCCCTTTCAATAGCTCTTGCTATTGATTCCGCCACTAATTGGGCATTAAGCTCTACAGGCGTTTTCAAATCAGTAATTTCGAGTTTAGATATATCGATTCTAAACTCCTTTTTAATTTCCTCCTCTAATTTCCTTCTCCTATGTCCTCTTCTCCCAATTAGTATTCGGGGATTTCTACATGTAATTATGACCCTATAACCTAGAGATGATGCTTGAATATCTGCACAAATGAAGCCAGCTATTGGTGACTCTTTCTTTAGCTTCTCTCTAAGCCACTCATTTAGCAGAAATTTAAGCATCAATTGCCTTAATACTCTAGACTTGGTCGATGTTGCACGAATTCTAATCTTTGATGTTCCCGACATACCGTACTACCTCATGAAATAGGCATAAATTATAGAGTGGAATAATACATAATACTAAAAACAATCTACACCCTCCTACCTCTTCTGCCACCTGGTCTTCTTATTGAATCATGTGGAATTGGTGTAACATCATCGATGCTCATTATTTGGAGGCCTGATCTCGCAATTGCCTTTATTGCGGCGGCAGCTGATGCAGAGTTAATGTTGGGAGATCTGTTACCGCCTCTCCCGCGGAGCTTTACCATCACTTTAGATATTCCAGTCTCCAGTGCCCTGCTAGCTGCGTGGCGACCTACCAGCATGGCGACCCATGGAGTGGATTCGTCCCTTGATGTTTCTGCAAACATTCCGCCAACAGCACGTGCAACGGTGACAGCACCTGTAGCATCGGTGATAGTAAGTAGGGTGTTATTCTTATGGCAGAAGAGGTATGCTATTCCTATCTTTAATGGATCCCTTTGAGTAGTTTTCCTTATCTCCTTTCCAGATTTTTTTGTACTCATACTTCATCCCGAGCAAGCTTACTAGTAATATTTCTGTAGCTACTATGGACTATTGAAAAGATATAAAAACCTTTAAAAACATAATCATAATAGAATAACTGTGATATATCTATTAGTAATCACCGAAGGGCCGGTAGCTCAGCTGGAAGAGCGTCAGGCTTTTAACCTGAAGGTCGCGGGTTCAAATCCCGCCCGGCCCATGATATACCCCCTGGAGGGGTAGAGTAGTGGTAGCTCGCTGCCCTTGCATCTAATTCAAAGAAAGGCAGAGGCCGCGGGTTCGAGTCCCGCCCCCTCCACTATCGAGCCGTAAGACTAGTCCAGATGATAGTAACTAATACTTGCTGTGGGTTGATTATCCCAAAGATTACAGTAACTGAGGCCTAATACCCTTGCAAGATCGCGATAAATTTTTAAACTGTTTTTGAGATAATAATCTTTAGGTAACTATATAAAAATTAGACTATCTCAAGGCCCCGTAGCGTAGTGGTTAGCGCGTTCGGCTGATAACCGAAAGGTCGCCGGTTCGATCCCGGCCGGGGCCACCATTTCCTACTGAGAAAATATTATTGACACGCCCGGGTAGCTCAGCGGCTAGAATTATAGCAAAAGCGCGGGATTTGTAATCCCGAGGTCGCGGGTTCAAATCCCGCCCCGGGCTTTATTACTCTTCAACGTAAAATCTTAACTCTTCGCCTCTTTCTAGTGCGCTTTCAATAAGCTTACCAGACCTAGATCTTCTCGATATTCTTAATTTACCACTTCTTGATGTTAATCCTCTTGTAATAATTGTTTGACCCGCATAGCCAACAACGTGGCGTGATGCATAGTCTCTGCCGAAATCGAAAATAAATGCTCTTCTGCTTACTTTGAGTGTATAGACGATGCTTTCTCTGGGCAATTCTTCCGTAGTTTCTGTACCATAGATTTCTTTAGAGGCCTCTCTTGATACTGGAACGACAAATGTTCTTTCGCCGAATGTATATATCTCAAAGTATGGTTTTCCATTTAGGAAATCATATACTATGACTACGGGCCTAGCTAGATCCTCCGACCGTAGTCCATAGGGTACTTTTACAGTTGTTCTTAAGGCAAGTACTTTTTCAATGGCGCCATGTTTCATATGTATGACTGTATCAATGATGCTTGGTATAATGCCCAGCTCTATTTTTCCAACAAACCTCTGAATAGCGTCGATGGCTGTTGTTGAATGGATTACACCGACCATACCGATTCCAGCTAATCTGAGATCTGCAAAGAGTGCTATATCCTCTATGTTGCGAATTTCGTCAAAGATGCAATAGTCTGGTCTCGACAACAAAAGGATATCGTGTAGTTCCTCGGGGGTACCATAACTCTTTGAATACTGAGTTATTTCTTCACTGAGTTGCATATCGCGGGGAGCCTCAATAGTCTTTACGATTTTTCCTTTATTTCTATAAAATTCTGCGAGTGCTTGTGCAAATGTTGTCTTTCCTGCCCCAGGCGACCCAGATATTAGGATTCCCTCTGCTTTTAGTTCCAAACGTTTGAGAAGTTTGTTGGGAAGATTATAATCTCTCAATGCTAATTTTTTTATGGGTCGCACTGCGGTAATCTCTAGCCCGTCGGAAAAGGGTGGTCTAGTAATAACGATACGCATGTCTCTAAGTTGTATGATGGTGCTACCTGGACGCTCGATTTCTATGAATCCCTCTGGATCGGCTTTAGAGACCTCAATTATCTCCCGGATTATATCTCTCAAAACATCGCGGCTTATGGGTTTATCTCCGATTCTCTCGAAGATCCAATTGCCTGGAATGCCTTTTTTTCTGATCGGAATACAATTCTCTTTTAGGTGTACGGAAAGTGTTTCTTGGTCAAAGAACCTATAAATTTGTAGTGATTTTAGATCAACCTCTTTTAATATAAGGATAGCCTCAACTCCAAAACTTCTACTCAGTTTATATGTGTTTACGTCGCTTGTTAATAAGGTTGCATTTAGGCGCATTGCGAGTTCGATGAGCGCCTCATCAATAGATACCCTATCCGAAATATCCGAAAATTCGAATTCTAGTCGTGCTTTTTTACCAAATTTCTCTAGGAGCTCAATTCCTATGCGTCCTTCATCAAGACCTTCTTCGGCCATTTTCTTAAGCTTCCGGATTATTAAGGAGTGGACGTAGAATATTCCATTGTCTGTTAGTTCTTCAATTCGAGGGTCTGTTAAACCACCCGACACTATCAAACTTAAATCAATCACATATTTTTTTCTATCTGTCTGCATAGTCATCTGCTCCTATATTAACCTAAGCGGATTTTTATGATTCGATAAGTGGATAATAATTGGGGGCTTATAAAACCATAATTTATAAAAACTAGAGTAATTAATGAGAAAAGAGCGCAATGGGTTCGCCCCTAGTTGATGGTTCTTCAAAGAATATTGTGGATGGGAAATTAGATGAGGTGGAATAATTTCGCAATGTTTAGCTGTTTGTTTTGCTCATTTTTCTTGCTGGGGGCATAGTTATTTGATGTTATGTATAACAGCGTACCTATCAATTTTAATTCTTCTTGCAATTCTAAAAGTTCAGAGCGAATATCATCGTGGGAAATATCATTGACTGGTGGGACATCATTAATTTCGATAGCATTGTTGGTAATCCTAATAACCCTATCTAGACAGACTTTTAATAAATGATTCTTACTAGATACCAATATAAAAAAATCTTTCTTATCTAGATCCAACATGACTCCTACACAGACACCCAAGCACTTAGAGTTCTTTGCCACCACTGGTTTCCCAACTATCTTGCCAGGATAGCATGTTTCATAAAGTCTTACTATGTTTTTCATATCGAACACGATATAAATATTATGGAGAGCTTTATAATATAGTATATTATGGAGAGAATATGTAGGTTTAGATGCTACTGGATGATGAATCTGGGCGTTACGGATTTAATAATGAAGAACTGTAGCCCTTCTGACATATGGTGTCGGTTGTGAGAAGAACGCGTGTTGAGAAATATATCGAGAGAGAGGTGGTTTATAGTGAATATCAATGGGGCATTCTAAAAAATAAAAGAGAGTTAGGTGTCTCTGTTTTAGAATACCTATATAGCCAAGGCATACGTGGTTATATATTTGGTAGTGTTGCGAGAGGCGATGTACATATATATTCGGACATAGAGATCGTGATATTGGAGTATAATCTATTATCCCTGGTTGATGTTTTATTGTCGCAAAGATATAATGTCGAGGAGAAAGAAATCGTGCAAGCCACACCAAAAGCTGCAATGAAGGTCATATTTCATATCGAAAATAACATTGATGTTGTGGTTCCCGTAGTTCCGTTAACAAAGCTAGAGCTAGATTTCTATAGATTTGGCGGAATAATAGCATTACCCAATGCAAAGAATTTCAGAGTTCGTGTCCCCGGGATTGATAAGAGATTATGTCTGATAAAACCAACAAGTACGGGCCATATAGAGTTTTCAGTAATAGGGAGAGAGTCGGAGGTGGCGAGGATTTTATCGATATGTCCAGAAATAATAGAGGAAAGGAAGATTATGCTCATGAAAAGAGATAGTATCGGCAGAACGGGGGTATACATATCCATAAAACTCTCGCCGTATGAAAGTATCCAGAAGAAAATAATTGAGCTAAAAGACCGCGACCCGATCATAAAAAGGATGTTTAGAGAGAGGGGGGTATATTTCTGAAGACTTTTTCGGACTCAAATAGCTAAGAAAAATGAGCTTTGCTTATCTTACCCCAAAATAAATTATTGTCTTCTCAATCTCTTAAGGTATTTTCTTCTATAAAATGCTAGGAGGGTTATGACTAATTGATGAAATGCCTCCCTAATATTGTAGCTAGTCAATGCTGATGTCTCGACATAGGGAATCGGTATGCCCAGTACTGATGTTAACCGTTCAGCATATTTTCTCCCAACTTCAGCGGGCAAGCATGGTCGCTGTCCTCTTAAGTCAGCTTTATTTCCCACTAGGATTAATGGCCATGCTCCGCCCGCATTTTTCCAGAATTCATTTATCCAGTTTGGTAGTGCTAGGAAAGTTTCTTTTCTCGTTAAGTCGAATACAGCAATGGCGGCCCGCGCTCCCCTATAGTATAGAGGGCGAACCTGGGAGAATTGTGGTTGTCCTGCTAGATCCCAGATTAGGAATTCGCATGAAACATTACCAAGTACCGGATCATTAAATACGTCTCGTTTGACATAAAAGTCGGCTCCAACAGTTGCCTTATATCCGTGGATAAAGGTCTTTCCTAGGTATGCTCTAGCAATCGAAGTTTTGCCTACGGCTCCTTCTCCGATCAGCACTAGTTTTATTCTGATAAGTTGTGCACTCATCTTGTGCACCAATTATGTAATTCCTTATAGTCATACTTTTTATTTTCCTTATAAAATACACATTGCTAGACACTTTTTTGCATATCGGTCTTGACAAATTGTGATAAGGCTATTTAAATTGATATTTATGATAAAGTAGGAGTCATTATAATCGGTGCTGTTAAAAATGCAATCATCGGCTACGAAAAAAGAGAGGAAGGTATTTTGGTTCTACACTTTAAAGGTTGTATCCGGGGTTGCTTTGGGTATTGTCTTTGGATTTATTAATCCGCATATACACTTGGCAATAGCGATATTATTATCCGTGATGGCATGCATAGTCATTATGTCTAGGCTAGTGTTTAACTTAAGGGAACCAATAATAAAGCTTGTGTTGTGGTATGGCACATTCAGCTATATTATGAATATAATAGCATTTTGGGCTTTTGTTTATAATTTATTTTCCTAATAGGGTTATCAATTATGTGGTTCTGGGTGAGTCATAATGATATGTGGGGATATTATGCGTGAACCACAAATCGTAGATAAAGACGAGAATATAGCGAGGGCCTTTGAATTGTTGGAGCGAAAGAAGGATACTCATGTAGTTGTAACCGATGAGGGGAAGGTTGTTGGGATAGTCTCTGTGAAGGATTTATTAAGAATAGTCCTGGATAGAATGAGGTGGGGTACTCCTAGGGCTGGAAAATTATATGTTTCAGCAATTATGACCCCTAATCCTCTAATTGTGGATCCAGAGACAAAAATAAGTCATGCTGCATCAATAATGATAGATAAGGGGATAAGCTCACTAATTGTTGGAAAAGACATAACCGATATCGAGGAGATTAGAATAATAACGAAGAGAGACATATTGCAACATTGGGACAAACTATTTTCAGAGAAATTGCAAGTGGCCGAGATAATGTCCCAAAAGCCCCTAGTTATCCATCCGGGAACCTCTATTAAATATGCAGAGTGGATGTTGCGAAACAGAAAAATATCCACATTGCCAGTTGTTGATGAGGGTGAATTGGTGGGTTATCTAGATGCAAGAATATTGTCATTTTTCATAGTCCGGGCATATCTAAAGAAAGACATCAAACATTTCGATAAATTCTTAGAGGAGACAACTGTAAGTGATGCGATGAAGGCACCACATTTCGTTTCAGAAAACCAATCATTGGAAGAAACTGCCCAACTTTTAGTTCGCAAGAGGGCGAAGGGATCACCCGTTATACATAATAGACGTCTTACGGGAATTGTGACAGAGACCGATTTTACAAGGTTACTAGTAGTTAGGTAAATTGTATATCTTTTAATATGGAATATGTCAATCAAAAATAGGTTTTATATGGGGTTTGGCTTTGAGCTCTAAGATTAGGCTTCAAGACCCAATCGCCACCGAGGTTGTGTTGAAGAGAGTTTTGGGATACAAGGTATGTATGAGATGTAATGCCAGAAACTCCTTGGCTGCTAAGCAATGTAGACGTTGCAGATCTACCCGGCTTAGGTACAAGAAGATAAAAGTTGGGAAGAAATAGTTGGTGAATAAAATGAGTGTTTATCATAAACCAGTAAAACGCAAGCCTTCTGGTGGAAAAAAGAGGCCCCACAGAAAACACAAGAAAAAGTGCCATATAGGAAGACCCCCGACATATACCTCGATAGGTGCCGAGGATAGAAGAAAAATAATAAGAGTGAAAGGTGGTGGCAAGAAAATTAGGCTTCTTGAAGTTGCTTATGCCAATGTGTTGATTAAATCTCAGAATGTTTACAAGAAAGTTAAGGTTTTGAGGGTTGCAGAAAATCTTGCAAACAGAGAATTTAAGAGGCGAGGCATAATTACAAAGGGGGCTGTTATCGAGACTGAAATAGGTTTGGCTAAAGTCACATCACGTCCAGGGCAGGATGGTGTGGTAAATGCCGTGTTGATAGAAGGGGAGTCATAGATGGGGGAGGGCAATATTAACAAAATAATAGGTTTGAAAGGTGTAGTGGTCAATTTTAGGATAGGCTCAAAGGGTAGGAATCCGCGGTGGAGGCAGCTAATACTCAGATTTGATCTTCCCGAGGGGGTCAAGCCTGATGATTTAATTGGTAGGGTAGTTGAGATTAGGTGGAGAGATAAAACATTTAGAGGCAGAATCTATAGGAGACATGGTAAAAATGCAGTTAGGGCTTTCTTCAAGACGCCCCCTCCAGGCCAAATTTTATTGGGTAATTATGAGCTGGTAATTGTCAAGTAGCATGTCAATTCTTTTCCTCAACTCATTAACGCTTATTGCTCCCTCTCTAAGTATCCTTATTTTATTATCACTAGTAATATCAATAACTGTAGATACATTCACGGCGTCTAGTATTCCATAGTCAACTATGATGTCTACTCCCTCTAGGCAAAATAGTTTTGAGATGTCATATATCGGTTTCTTGCCATGAATGTTTGCAGATGTGGCCGTTATGGGCCTACCTAAGGATCTAACTATTAACCTTGGAAAACTAAATGGGGGAATTCTTATTCCAATAGTCATATTTTTCACTATGAGATCTTGGACAACATTTGTTTTTTTAGCCCTGAAGATTATTGTTATTCTATCAGGAAACAGGTTGATTAACTGGCTTGCAATGCCATCAATTAGGGCGTATTTTGGTATAGTGGCTATGTCGTCGAGGAATATGGAAATCGGTTTGCTTAGTGGCCTCCTCTTAATTTTAAATACTTTTTTGACGGCCTGAAAGTTTGTTGCATCAGCGGCCATACCATAGCATGTATCTGTAGGTATTATGACGATCTTGCCATCTAATATGTACTCTGCTAGTTCCCTAGCCAATATTCTGGTGGCTTTGTCATTAAATTCTATAATTCTAGGCATCTAATGCCCCCCTGACAAATCTGAACGATTTCTGAGGGTCCAGGAAGCAATTCTGCGATTTTTTCATACTTAACAAGTTTTTCTGCGATTCTTTTTGGAAGTCTTTTGCTTAACCACTCAATAAAATATTGTCTAATTTTTTTAGCGATTATATTTTTGTCGCCACGTCCTGGCCTAATAACAATATAGAAATCGGCATTTTTCCTGATACTTCCTTTTGGAGCGCTCACTAGTATTGTGGAGACGGAACTATCTTTCTTTAGCAATTTTAGCCCTATCGCCAGTTCTAGCTCAACGTTTTTTATGACCTCTTTTTTCCTAACAATGAAGGATCCTTTCTTTAGATAAGTTCCTGATGGTGGATGAAGACTGATGTGTTGGGGATACGTAATAAATACATCTACTCCGCTTAGGCCTATGTTCCATGCTCTAGAATACGACGCGGCAAAGATGGCTGCTTGGTTGAGGTCATCACTAGAAACTTTTTTTAGGCCACCTTTAATGAGGACCACGGAGCCTCCTATCACCTCGGCGTGTAGAATTATGTCATTGTTGTCTAGATACTTTCTGAGTAGGGAATCATTAGTTTGTGCATCTTTTCCTCCAACGACAAGAAAATTGTTAGGTGTTATGAACCATCGAAATCCGTGATACCACTCTCTCTTGGGTTCGACTATTGTGAATGAGATATCCCTTATGATCTCTAGTTTGGTGCTCTCCAAGCGAGCTAATTCATGTTTTGTTTTTTCAAGAGCTTCTTTTGCGCCTATGAGCTTTCTCTCTAGCTTCTTAATTTTTTCAAAGATCTCTCCCGCAATGGAGTTGACGGTTGCCCTATAGTTCGTTGATAGTGTTAAAGCGCCCAGCCTTAGGGTTATTGTTCCATCGCTACCTATGTTCTGTATGGTGATGTCCCCATTTTTAACTTGATTCATGATTATGGGAATCCTAGCTCTTATTTCTTCCCATGATAATCCATGGTCATCTTTTGCGGTTCTGATTGTGCCTAAAATAAATTCTATTGAGCGATAATTATTGTAGATAGCCTCTATAGTGGCTTTAAGTTTTGCTATTTTCGTCTTAAGTTTTTCTATTGCATTCTCTTGGTGCTTCACCATTAAACTAAGTTTTTCTCGGCGTTGCATCAGATCTAGTAACTCCTTAGTCTGTATTATTGACTTTTTCTGCATAAAGAATTCATCAATAGCTTCATCGAAGTCATCAAATTCCTTAAGGCTATATTTATCTCCAATCCTTAGTCTAATTGGGGAGAAAAATAGTGGCTTTCCACCGCCATAATAGATGTAGCCTCTCTTGCTTTTTAGAGCCTCTCTTATTAAATCCCTTAGGGTATTATAGAGAATTTCGAGTTCGGATTCGGATATCTTAGGCACATCAGAACCGGGACTCAGACCAGCGCGAAGACATATTTCCAAGGAATATTTGTGCCCAAGACCCAATGCCATTAAGCCTCTACGCAAATCCTTACATTTGGAAATCGTAACCCTAAATGTGTCGAAGGGTATATCCACAATAGGCTCGGGAGGATTTGGCGGATAAACATATTTCACACGAGGTGCAATCTCTCTGTCTCTCATTTTTCTATATGAACTTGCGGCAATAATTTCGTTTTGTCTCGTGAGTATGAGTGCGCCCCTGGGTATTACCTCACAGATGAGCGAATACTCATCTGTGAGATCAATCCTAATGATCCTGTCAAACTTGTATTGATTAACGTCAATAATTTTCCTATTTTTGAGATGTCTTCTAAGAATTCCCACGAGGTTGCTGTGTTCCCATTCATAAATCCTGTTGGTTAGATTAACACGAATAGAGGGCTCCAGCAGAAGAAATCTCCTACCTGAGATGCCCCTCAATTTTATAGCTATCAGATCCCTATATCCATATACATTCGCGATGTATGATCCAACCAACAGCCTTTTATAATTGTCCACTAGGACCATCAAATCCAACGATGATAGTCTATCATCGGCAATTTTCTCCATTTACTTCACCTACATCGCAAATTTGTTAGAAATAGTGCCGGGGGCGGGACTTGAACCCGCGAGGCGGAACCGCCACCTGCTATCTGGTATGCTCCAGGCAGGCCACGTACCTAGCTCGTGAACCCCGGCGTGTCTGAGCCCGCTACTAGATGGTGTCCTCCTTCTAATATCTTATTAGATCAATTAGGTGCTTTTAAATCTTTAGTTGTATTTTATGTCCGCTAAACCGTTGAGAGGTATTGCTGAAGGGCTGCGATTTCTTGCTCAAGTTTTGTCATAATTGTTATGAGCTCATGTAGTGTTCTTGCCGTGTTCTCGATGTTGCTTTTAAGTTTTTCTTCTCTACTTTCTAATACACTTATTGCCTCGTCTATAGGCATGTAGACTCCTATGTTTGCTCCAACATTCACTAATATTTTTTCACCAATATCTCCGCATACATATATAAAAACTCCAGATCCCAGTGAAGTAAATCCTTCAAGGCGTCGAATGTTGTTTTTCTTGATGTTTTTTAGCGCATCCTTTGTGACTAGAAGTTCTTCTAATTGGTTCCGCTGAACCTCATAGACAAGCTGATAGGCCCTTACTGTTTGTTGTAGATTCAAGTATCGTGCGATTTTTTCTTGGAGTACTCTTCTTATTTCTTGTTTACTTAGTGTTTTTCTTTGCATATCTACTCAACGTATAAAGCTGGATTGTCGCTGAGAGCGATCTTTTGCAGTTTTCTGCTTTTGATTTCATCGGGTTGGATTTCTTTGATTTCGATAATTCTAATTTGGCTTCTTTTGATCTTCTGAGATCCGAGTATACTGTAGAATTTTTCTAGGGCTCTTTTTTTGTCCAAGGCTCTTATGTCCTTCTGGAAAACCATCTCTTTATGTTGTATGTTATACTTAGCTGTTATCCTATAATTCCGTATATTCATTCATCATCACCACTGTACTAATTTATTATTATGAGCTCACAATATAAATCGAAACAATGATAATGATTGTGGGAATTATTGTGGCGAGTGTGTATAACTCTAGTATATCTATCTTATCGAAGACATAGGGTATTAGAACCCTTATAAGTCCATGTACCATAATCATGTACAATGGTACAAGTATACTAACAGAGAGCAGTAATGGTTCCAATGGGCTCCTTATTACGATTCTATCCCTTATATATGACGCTAAGGTATAAATGGGATAGGCAAGACTCAACGCCGCGAGGCATAGTATAATGCCACAAAATATCGCATCTAACGTGGGAAAATATATCCAGGGAGATAACCCATAGAGTATGCATCCCTGCAAAACTAGAGAGATACCATATGCAAATAGTTTATCTCCCGCTGTCAATTTAACTCACTGCTCCCCCTGAAGCTCTAATGTAATTACTTCATCTGCCGCATTTTTAAGTGCAGTAGAGAAGCCAGGTTGGAATCCAGCAACGAAAGCTTTTATTCCTCTTTCTTTGATCCTGTGAACTATTGGAAGACATCTGCTATCTCTACTAACAACAACAATAATATCGGGCTGATACTCATATATGGCCTTTATTGTTTCGACAGCTAAAGTTACATATATGTTTTCCTCCTTAGCCAGTATTATCTCAAAACCACTAGTTTGCAATGCTTTGACAAGTGAGGAGGGAGCATCAGTAGTTATAACGGCCTTGGCGGCACGAATCCTGCCATATTTCTTGGATTCCTCCAAAATATTCTTCAAGGATACACGCTTCCCATCGATTTTTCTAAGAGTATTTGGCCCATCAATAAGAATAACTATATCATTCTCCCCGATCCTAAATATTTTGTCGAAAAATCTTTTGATCTTATCGAAAAAACCCAACGATTCGTCCTCACTCATACATTACCCCTACGAATCCCAAATAAAAAAATATTAAAACCTTTTAATTCCACACCTATAACTTCTCATAAAACAATGATGATGTATCGCAAACGAATAAACTACACAACAACACTTATAAGCCCAGATTGGAATAATACTTCTTGAGCAAAGAAAAAAGGACACACAAAAAAGAAAAAATCACAGAAAAAGAAAAAATTTTTAAATCCAACCAAGAATATAC
>CAZWPQ010000023.1:0-34140 GCA_964636085.1 uncultured Nitrososphaerota archaeon | reverse complement strand
ATGTATGAGCAGGCCCTAAAGTTCGATGAATAATAAACAAATTTTTTGTATTGGGTTTCGAGGGGTTATGAATGCTTGTCGAATCCGACGATATATCAAAATTTCACTATCTTACATATCCAGCAATAACACCAGTTATTACGAGCGGTACTACGGATAAACCAAACGCGATGGCAGCATCCTGGGTAACACCTCTTAGTGTTAGGCCCCCGCTCTTTGGCGTGGCTATATCTCCTAAGCGCTATACATATGAACTTATAAGAAAGTATGGTGACTTTGGAGTCTGTTTCTTGCCTATCTCTAAAGTCTCTAGCGTTCTTGGTGTTGGAAGCGTTTCTGGAAGGACTATAAACAAATTCGAGAAGTATGGGCTAACCATAAAAAAGCCAGGGAAGATCAATGCGCCATTGATAGAAGAATCATTAGCTGCTTTGGAATGCAAAGTTGTAGACAGTTTTACTGTTGGTGATCATGAATTTTTTGTTGGGAAAGTACTAGTAGTATGGGTGGATAGGGGATATCTAAAAGACAGAATATTTGACCCTTCGAAGGCCAAGCACGTACTATATATGGGTGATGGCTTTTTTACAACAAATTCGGATAAATTAATATCGCCCTAATATGAACCCAAAAATGGGATTTGGATGTGGTTAAGTATGGTGAAGGGGAGCCTAACAATACTTGTGTTGTTTTTAATTGCGTCCACATGTGCCTCATCGAGAGGCATACAGACATATAACTATAACCGTGGTGTTAGACACATAATCGCGGAGACAACAGAAAATGTTACTGTTATTAGGGTATTAAATACTACCGAGATATATGAAGGCGAGGCCGTTAAAATATATACAATCATAGATAACCCCGGAACATGGGTGCTGTATAATATATCCTGCTTTCTAGTTTTGAGACCCTTTGTGGGGGTAGATGTTGTTGATTACTTAAATGAGTCGGGAGTGACAACTGAATACGAAACGAGAGGCGAGGAATACTGTAATTTCTCTATATCCATTAAACGTATAAATATGTCATCAAAATTTATACACTGGATTACACTTAGGTTCAATAAAAATGGCACATATAAGATAGAATCCAGCATTATCACTTTTACGCAGGTAAAGGGCGAAATTATTGCAGAGACCAAAATTGAGGTAAATGGTGCAAGGATAGAGGTTAGAAAAAAACCGAGGCCCTACCCCCCTGAGGGCGCAATCTGTGGCTATCCCATAGCCATAGGAATAACGATTTTATTACCTTTGGTATGCATATTTTTACTCGGGAGATTTATTAGAAAGAGTAGGTGGGAATAACATGCGTATAATCGTTACTGGTGGGGCTGGCTTTATTGGCTCTCATCTAGTCGATTATTTTATGGAGAAGGGCCATGAGGTTGTTGTTATAGATAATCTATCAACAGGCTCTATGGAGAATATAAAAAGATGGATTGACAATCCACGATTTAAGTTTCATCAGGCTGATTTAGTAAACCTCGATACGTATATAGGTCTATTCAGAAATATCGACGCTGTTTTTCACTATGCCGCAAATTCCGAGGTTAGGGTAGGAAGCCAGAGACCTGAGGATATATGGGACAACAATATCGTCGCTACATATAATGTTCTAGAAGCCATGCGAAGAAACAACGTAAAACTGATTGTTTTTGCGTCATCATCAACAGTATATGGGGATCAGGTGAATATCCCAACGCCAGAAAACTCGAAGCTTGAGCCAATATCAATATATGGGGCCTCAAAGCTCGCAGGGGAGGCATTAATATCTGGTTATGCCCATACATTTAAAATTAGAGCATTGATACTTAGATATGCAAATATTGTAGGTTCTAGGCTTAAACATGGCGTGATATATGACTTCATAGCAAAACTAAAAAGAAATCCAGAGATCCTAGAGATATTGGGCGATGGAACACAGAGAAAAAGTTATCTGCATATATCTGACGCAATAAATGCGACAGCACATGCATTCGAGGCATTTTTGGGTTCGGATAATCTAGTAGGCATATACAATGTGGGGAATGAGGATTGGATAACAGTAAAAGAAATAGCTGAAATCGTATGCAACGTGATGGGATTAAGCCCCAAGCTAGTGTTTACGGGTGGTGTTGAGGGAGGTAGAGGTTGGGTCGGCGATGTTAAACTCATGTTATTAGATATATCCAAATTAAAAGGACTGGGTTGGAAGCCAAAATTGTGTTGTAAAGAAGTAATAAAAAAGGCTACTGTGGAAATACTGGAGAGTTTCTATTAATGAATATCATAACCAAGCTCATGGGACAAATAATGTAGATCCTGACGAAGCTCATCAGCTGTCCTTGGCTCCAAGGTCAGAAAAACTTTTGATATGTTAATACCCGCACTATTAAGGCTGCAAAATATTTCGTTCCAATCCATTAAACCGCTTCCAAGCGGCTCATGTATGTCTCTACCAGGAGAGCATTCATGAATATGTAGCTCATTGATATACCTCGAAAGCTTTTTTATCCACACTCTTAGGCTCCTTGTGGAGTATGCAACAACATGTCCAATATCAAGACACATACCAACATTTGGTCTAGTAATGTTAGAGAGGACAGATAGAAAAATGTCAGGGTCGCTCTCTTTTGTATTTTCAATGTGGATAGGCGTGTCGATGTATTGGAGTTTGCTGAATGTCTGGGAAGCATTAGATAACCATTCTACTCTATGGTGTCCATGGATATTCTCGAGATAATTTAGGTGGAGGGTTATGAATTTAATTTCCATACTCTTGGTTAATTCCAAAACTTGGTTATACCTTCTCAGGGCCACGGAGCGTATGAAGGGGTCTATTGAGCCAGGGTATAAATCATGATATGGGCCATGAATGGCAATTGGGATTTCTCTACTTGCCATTTTTATTAACTGTATAATATCCTGATTGAGCGATAGTAGGACTGGCGTTGAAATTGTTACCATACAACCAATCGAGAACTCCAAGCATATCTTGAGTTGTTTTTTAACTGGGAGGGGGAATATATGGGCAAATACTTTCATGATGCTTCCCTCGCTGGATGTATAATATATCCCTAAACGACGACTAGTATAATATCTAAAGTTTTCAGTACCAATATAGAACCTTTATAATTAGCGAAAAAAATAGAAATGGGGGAGTAACAATGATATATGGTAGGGATTTCTTGACACTGTTGGATTTTACGAAAGAAGAAATAACATATCTGATAGAACTTTCGGTAAAGTTTAAGAATAAAGACATAGAATACTCAAAACTTAGTGATATTAGAGGCAAAACTGCAGCACTATTCTTTGAGAAACCATCCACTCGCACCCGGCTCTCATTAGAGGTCGCTTGTCATCAGTTGGGCCTGAGCCCGATATATATAGTCGCAACGACTACCCAAATAGCTCGGGGAGAACCAATAGAAGACTTCGCGAGGGTAGTAGATAGATATGTGGATCTAATAGCGGCTAGAGTATATTCTCACAAAACGTTAGAGTTAATGTCAGAGTATTCAAAAGCTCCTGTGATTAATGCATTGAGTGATCTGTATCATCCATTACAAGCATTGGCCGATTTCATGACGATATATGAAAAATTCGGGAGACTAAGAAACCTAGCGATATGTTTTATAGGGGACGTTGGCAATAACGTTGCAAGATCACTAGCAGTAGGTGCAGTCAAGCTGGGTCTAGAGATAAGATTGGCTGGGCCAAAGGAATATTGGCCAGATAGCGAGTTCATATCCAGAATTAAATCCATAGCAAGCGAATCGGGAGGGTCTGTGCATATAACTGATAAGCCTGTGGAGGGGATTAGAGGGGTAAATGTCATATACACGGATGTGTGGGTGTCGATGGGTCAAGAAAAAGAAAGAGAAGAAAGAATAAGGGTTTTTAAGCCATATCAAGTCAACGATGATATCGTTAAACATGCGGACAGTAATTATATATTTATGCATTGTCTCCCTCGACATAGGGGCGAGGAGGTAACGGATGACGTCTTTGAGTCAGATCATAGTGTAGTGTTCGATCAGGCCGAGAATAGGCTGCACTCCGCTAAAGCGGTATTGGCCTCTATACTATCAAAAGAGAGAATCTAAATGGATGAGATAAAATAGTCGGGACACTTAAGAATAAAAAAGGAACATACATCCTTGTGGTAAGCGTACCCCGTAACATGAGTATACAAATAGGGAAAAAGGGGAGAAAGTCGTTCAAGAAAGGTCTATATGCATATGTTGGTTCTGCCCTTGGGCCTGGTGGTTTGAGGGCAAGGATACTAAGGCATTTGAGAAAAGAGAAGAAAAAATTTTGGCATGTAGATTATCTCCTAGAGAAATCTACTGTCGATGAAGTGATAATTATTGAGAGTAATAAAAAACTTGAGTGCTTTATTGCGGGAAAGTTGGCGGAAAATGGTTTGGAAATGATTGAGAATTTTGGATGTTCCGATTGTAGATGCCCCAGTCATTTATTTAGAATAGAGAATAAGGAAAGGCTTCTCGATGTACTCGAGGAGCTAGGACTAGGCTTCTATGTCCTAGAACTCAAAAAGACCTAGGGATCATTTTTCTTGTGGTTTTTTATAAATATGTTTTTTAATGGTGATTACTACGGTGTTGCAGATGGACATGACGGTACCTGGGGTAGAAATGCTTATACAAAAACTGAGTAATTTGCATCCCAGCCACCACTCGGCTAGGGCTGCTATTCTTAGACAGATTGTTATAGTTATAGATAACTGGATAAGAAAGAATGGGACTGGTGAGCAGAGTATTATTATTATAGCAAAGACCCTAGATAGGATCAATAGGAATCATTATTATGCCTATACGGAAATGTTAAAGTTAACTAGGTTTCCGAAGATATATCAGCAAGCAATAAACCATCTCAGATGGGCTCGTCTTCATAAAAAAATGGGGGGCGAGTTGGCGTTTGAGGTATAGTCACTGTAGATAACGCATACATTCGATGGTGGCGGTGGATTGAAGGAATATCTGAGGGCTTTTGGATATGATGAGATCCTCGGGATATGGAGAAGGATGAACATAATAAGTGCTCTTATGGTGGCCATTGATAATAATGAGTTCGATGCTAGGTCGCTCCACGAGAAATATGGTTTGTCTATGGATGATATAAAATTCTTATGGGATAACTTCCCTGAGCTAAAAGTAGGCAAAAAGCCTTCAAAGTCGTCAATAACTAGCTTTCTGAGGGAGCAGGAGGGATTATACCGACAAAAATCTGCGGACATACTTAAAGACATGGAGCTGTGGATATTTCCAAAATGGAGAGAGCTCATTGGTGCAGTATATCTAGGAATGTTCGAGGGTAGGGTTGTTAAAAACATATTATGGTCTTCTGTTGCACTTTTAATACCATCAGTAAAAGATTTATTCATATATAAGCTACTTAGTGGAGAAGAGTGTGTTGGGTTATTCGGGATTGGTGCATATGTTTGTGAATTTATACCCGAGAGAGCGCAGGAATCCACCATATATTCGTTGCCAATACATGGTGTATTAATGGAGATGCCAATATATAATAATGCGATTTCGAGCAGAAAGGAGCTTGTAGTGCCAAAATTCGCGGATTATGTACGGGAGCATCTTATAAGAATTCCGTTATATGAATTAGCTAGTAGTAAATTTGCCCCGAGGTTCTTTGGGCCAGCAATAAGAAAATGTAATAAGATAATATCTCATTTTCTAGAAGCCATAAAGAGCAGTGTGATTACTAATGCGGGCATAAATAATCTGATACTACTAAGCGCATGGAGGGGGGCATATAACAAGTTTCTTGTAAGCGAGGAGCATGTGAATAAATTATCCGTAGCCATGCTCAAGGGTGTCCCAGGAGTTGTTGGCTATGAAGGGATTCTCAACAAATTGGAGGAACTCCCCCCTGTTCATGAGTCCGAAGTATTCGTGCGCAAAGTAACAATATTGTGGATGAGGTTTGCTATAGGTGGATTCGATATATTAGAGCAATTCCTAGGCGGGTAGGGGGATACGAAATGGGGCATAGGTCTGGAAGTGCGAGAGTGTTAATGTTGATAGTGGGTATAATAGCTCTAATATTTGCAATAAAATTGAGCCAGTGGGATATGATCATAGAAATGCTTTCAAAGTTTAATAAATATGAACTAGCGGGATATAGGTAATGGCGATGTCCACACAAAATAAGAAGTCAAAACATTCTAAGAGAAAGCTTTTTGGTAAGCCATATAAAGTTGATGTTATCCGCACAACTATACAAATACTCTCATTTATAGTGATATTCGGTGGGATAATTGGCTATGCCGCAACAGCAATCGTGTTACCAATACGTACCGGCCTAAGCAATCCATACTTAATAGTGGCGGATGCATGGGTACTATTGGAGGTAATGCTCACATTGGCGATCGTACCCCTCGCTGCGATCGCGGCTATAAGCCTATTCTCATTATTCACTGGCAGGGCATTATGCGGGTGGGTATGTCCATTTGGATTCATAAATGATGTCGTGGGAAAATTTGGCAAGAAAAAAAGAATATCTCCAAGGAACAGCATCACTATGTGGAAATTTGCCTTGTTTATAGTTGCGCTCTTTTTGATAATTGATGTCTCAATATTCTATAACGAGTTGAGAGACTCCAGCATACGTTCCTCATTTGGCGAATTTGGCTACGCTCCCTCAACATTTATAGACCCCGTAACCACGCTCTTCGGTCTGTTATTCTGGTATACATATCATGACTTGTGGCCAAAAGAATTCGTAGATATATTCTACCTTCCAAAATACCTATATTGGCGTATCTTCTTTCTGGTGATAATCCTAATTGGGATCTACTACATCCCGCGACTATATTGTAGGGCTTTATGTCCACTTGGGGCAATCATGGGGATGGGTGCACAATATTCTTTCTTGCATTTATATATTGATAAGGCGCTATGTAATGAATGTAAGATCTGTGAAAAAGTATGTCCAATGGAGGTGCCAATATTAGATTATATAAATGATGGCCACATACGTAGCCCACTATGCATATTGTGCCTAAGGTGTCTAGAGGCCTGTCCAAGAGGCGCCATTAAAGTAAAGTTTAGTTAAAATATGGTTTTAGTCCTTTTTCTAGGTGGGGGTAGTAATGTCGGTACAGGAAAAAATTAGTGGAATTCTTAAGCAGCTAGTAGAAAGTAGAAAGGATGTGAGACTCGTAGTGCTAACGGACGATAAAGGACTTGTGGTGGGGGCATATCCGTATATAAAGGAGAAGACAGAACTCCTAGAAAACATTGGAGCGGTTTTTGCAGAGCTCCTTCATCAAGTTTTCCAAACGATAAATGTCATGGCTCCTAAAATTGCAGATAAAATCACAAAAATATCTATAGGCCTTAAATCAAGAGTTATCGAATTCTATCCTGGAACTGATCTTAATATGATATTACTAAAGTTGTTTGCGAGTGAAGAAGATTAAAATTATCTGGACAAGGAGAGTGGATAGAGAATCCCTAGACATCGTTATGGATACTATTCAAAAAACATTTAATCTGTATCCCTACATAGCCGATGAACCGATCGAGGTGGGGTATGCATGGAATGGATTGCGTCGCCAGTATGATGCAGAGGAAATATTAAATCGTTGCTTGATGGAAAACAAGGAGAGACCAATATTAGTTATCGTTAATGATGACATATATGTGGAGGGACTTAACTTTGTTTTTGGAGTAGCGCAATGTGGAGGAGGAGCGGTTATTGGTCTAGAAAGATTTAGATATGGAGGGGATCCCAGAGATTTTCGGAATCGTCTATCTAAAACAGTCAAGCATGAGTTGGGTCATGTTTTTGGTTTATCACATTGTAGAGAAGCGTGTGTAATGAGGTTTGCTAACTCACTGTGGGAGCTAGATAGGAAACCCCCAGATTTTTGTGATAACTGTAAAAATAAATTACGAATTTTGGGGGTTCTAAAGGATTGAATCTTTATCGAACATTGGATGCTTTCCGCATTTTTTGACAAGCCAAGCGTATGTGGATATTCATGCTAAATAGGATAAATAAGGTAATGGTAAGCGTAGTAGCCACCCTAATTAACACGCTATTAGGGATTATTGGTGAATATTTTGGATACACTGTATTGGATAAGGTTGGGATAGTATTTATGGCAGGCCTCTGCGATATTTATACTACTTTTATAGTGGCCATATTGACACCAGCATCGTTATCACTGGTATTTCGTGATCCGTTAATAGCATGGAAAATACCTTCCTACGTAATCTACGCTCTTTTTCTGCATATAGCGTTTAGTAGTCTAATGGGGGAGTTAAAAAGGCCAGCGCTATATCAGCTCTTCATAGCATCGCTATTCATAGTTACTGGCATAATACTGATCATATCTGGCTATATTATTTTCATAATGATGGGCCTATCAGTAATGAGCTTTGGTGTTTTGTTGTGCTTGATGTACTTTGCTCCATTTATCTTTAAATATAGACTATCGATGAGGTTTGTAGGATTTGTAGCCATAATACTCGCACCATTTCTATTGGTAATGATGGACATTACGCTTTATTCAATAATGATAACAAACATACTCTCTCAGCAGTGGTTTGAGGCCTTTAGAAGAACACTAGCACTGTTGATAATAGATAGCGCTGGCCCACTACTATTATTTGGAATAATATGGTTGGCGTTGGACCTTCAGACAATCCTAAGAGAAACCAAGGGAAAGATAAGTGATAAAAGAAGATTTATAGGTCTAGCACTGCTACTAGTTATTCTCCTACCAGTTCCTACGTATATTGCTACTAGAACAATGGGGATAGAGAGACGTGTACGGGAAAGAATTGAGGCTGCACTACCTGAGGAATGGTCAATAAACGGAATGAGGATGTCATATATATGGTCCCCGATAGGGGCATCTGGAGTTGTATTCGTTACATACCCAAGTACGGGCCACTATGAGAAAGGGAGTATATGGTATCAAGCGGGAATAAACTTCTATCTCATACAAGGGAAGGATATAGTGGATGTGGACAAGGGGTATATAGATAACATAACACTGAGAAGATTAATCATATTGCAGTTCGTCGCATGGCTTAGACCACAAAAAGTAAGGGGAGAGGACATAGAAATAATAGCAACAATAAATACAACAGGACCAATAAAGCTAAACAATACACAATACATAAAAGTAACAATGCGAATGGATAGTTACACTGATATGTCTCCAACCGAAAAAATAACACTCCAACTAGATTGCTTCGTTACATACATAAGAGAACTCTCAAGAACTGGAGTAATTATATGCTACGGGGAGGTCTCCAACTTTAGCCAATTACAAACCGAGTTCAAGGAGATACTAGAAACATTTACATGGATCTAACCAGCTATATTTAAGCCGAAAACTTTTTGTGTCAAACTACCTCAATTAAGTGTTGCAGATTTTTTCTAAACACCTTTTGGCTTGTAAGCAATTATGTACATGATTACGCAGAAATTCTTTATATTTTTGATAGCTCTTCCTTTCTATTTAGGGATGCAAAAGAACTGCTTAGAGAGGAGTTAAGGGATCCGACAAACTATATTGCGATACTAGAAGCAATAGCAAATTACATGACCAGACTGACAGAGATCTGTAATATCGTGAAACTAGTTTCGTTGGCTAATTTTTATGGCTTATAGCACACAACAATTAGCACTGGAGAGATCAGATTAGCGATCAGCGTCGAGGAAAAAGAGAAACAGAAACAAAAACAACTAAAAACTCACTGACCAATACTCAGAGCAGGGGAGAAATAGGAGGAATAATAGAGGCGTGGATGGTTTTGTCGTTACGAGTAATAATGGATTCAATGTTTACAGAAAAATTTTAACAATTGTGATTGCTCCTAAAAGCACCGTGAATATGCCAACAGCCATCCTAAGTTTCCTAGTTCCTGTTTTCTTTACGGTATAGGCTGATAGCGGTACCGAAGGAACAACACCAACTATCAAGTATAGTGCTAGTGTCCAGTCAACTATCCCCCCAATGAGTACATAGGCTGTTACCCCAACGAAGCATGTTAGCCCCTCAGCCAACGATGTAATAGCTATGGCGGTCTTTTCGTTGAGACCTGAGAGCATCTGGCCACATGTAACGACGGCCCCATACCCACCGCCACTCATACCTTTATTAAATGAGGCTACCATTCCTAGGAGCGTTAATTTTTTCCAAGAAAAACTATATTGCCTATTTCTTGTGGCCAATATTATTATTCCTGTTATAAAAATCAATATCCCTATATATATTCTAAGGTAGAGCTTTGGCAGACTTATCGCCACAAACACAGCAATTAGAGAACCAATTATTCCACATAGGGCCAATATAATGGCGACCTTGAGGGGCAGAGGAACGCCTCGCCTAAAGCTTTCAACAATGCCGAGCTCCTTTACCTTCCTCATGATTACCTTCACATCAATGGTTTTCGGCTTAAAATTGACATTGCCTGCAAAATGATGGAATAGACCCGCTAGTATGCCAGCAATAAGCTGGGACAGTAAAACTGCTGGGATAACTTGCAGTGGTTCGAAGCCGAGGATTATTAAGAGTGGAGTCAAAGCCGTTCCATAGCCCATGCCTAGTGTCGAATCAACATATTCTGCTAGAAATGCCATTATTATGATGGCTATCCCGATGCTAAATGCAAATTCGAATAGCATTTCTAGATCACCACTTTTAATTATATTTAATTAAATTTCATTATAATAAATTATAATTAATTAAAACTCTCAACAAGAATGAACGTGGATAGAATGTATCAAACAAGCATTGTTGGTGGGGATATAAAACTTGCTGACAAGTATTCAGAACAGGGGAGAAATAGGAGGAATAATAGAGGCAATAATGGGGCTGACAGAAGAAGAAGGAGAAGCATCCTAGAGGGAAGAGTTACCAGTCTAAACCCCGAAACAAAAACATAGAACAACTTGAATGCATAGAACGCAAAGCGACACAAAATATATGTGATTTCTCGAATGTACAGGACGCAGTGCAGGGCAAGAAGTATCGGATGTATCCTGCGAGAAACTGAAACAAGGTGAAACAACTGAAACAAAACTGAAACATTGGTTTCATGTGTCTGAGAACTGGAATGGGAAGCTTCTCATCTGTTGGTTGTCTCTGTTTCTCTTTTTCCTCGACGCTGATCGCTAATCTGATCTCTCCAGTGCTAATTGTTGTGTGCTATAAGCCATAAAAATTAGCCAACGAAACTAGTTTCGCGACTGAATACAGCCATGATGAAATGTATCGATTAGGAAGGAGTAATATAGTTAGTATAGTAATACTACAGAAACAGCGTAATACAGGAAAATAATACCACAAAAACAGCATCCATAGACCCTGCGATATAGGTAAACCTTTAAATACCACATTTACTATTTCACACATAGCAAACACACCAAAATACCTAGGTGAGAAAAAATGTCCGAAAGCGAAATCCCAACAATCTACATCGGTAAGAAACCCCTCATCAGATACATGATGGCCGCCATCTCCATACTCCTAAACGAAAGGCCCGAAAAGCTACGCATTAGTGCGCGTGGAAGGATGATAAGCAAGGCTGTAGATGTTGCAGAGATGCTCAAAACACGTTATCTGCCAGGAATCATTGAGATCGAGGACATAAGGACAGGTACTGAGGAACTTGAGAATCCAAACCAGCCTGGACGCGTAAATCGCGTCAGTACTATAGAGATCATCCTAAAGCGTACTGGAGAAATCCAGATCACCAAATAGACTTCCGGGCCTCCTCTAATATATCTTTTTTTGGTGTTTGTTTTTTCTGTTTTCGTAGATTTTAAATTAAGAAATTCGGGTCCAAGGATGTTCTTATGCTAATGGATATTTTGTGATACTTGGAGAGAAAGACTTTTTGTAAGTTTTTTTAGATTTTAGTCATATTTTACTCTATAATAATTCTGGTTGGTCCATAAAAACACAAGTAAAATTGTACTCATTGAATCTAGATTATCTCGATGAAAAGCAAAATTTTTTAAGTGTAATAAAAAATATATATATTTGTTGCAAAATCTTAACATGAGAGTTTTATCGGGTGTATGCGATGGAGACACTAGTTAAAAGGCACGAAAAAGGTGAAATAGTGGATATTCCAGGTCAATTTATACCCTTACAAATAGAAGAAAAAATGGTCGTTGAGACCCCTTATGGATATTGTCCTATATGTAGGGTTGCGTTGGATTATAACGAAGATACCGATGAAGTCTTCTGTCCCGTATGTGGAAGAGTATACGATACCTTCGTGAAGCCCCACGCAGAGGTTAAGTATGCTCGGCCGGAGCCCGAGGAGGAGGATATACAGATTCATAGGAAATTGATGCCGCATGATATTTATTCGATTGAGAGTACCATAAGGAGAAGGCATCTCAGTGATGCCACCTCATATATAAAGAGGGCGGCAATCGCTATAGGGTTCTCCGAGAATAGTCCTATTGTGAAGAGCGCAATTGATATATTTGCGAGATATCTAAAGCACCAAAAGACTAGGAGTGATAACCTGGAGGTTTCGGCATACGCGGCATTCTTGCTGGCAGCAAGGATGCATGGCTATGCCATAACTGAAGAAACATTGTTGCATTCAATGAATAGCTATAGTGAGACAAAAATCAGGAGGTTGGCGAAGCAAATTAGGTCTAAGAGAAGGATTATAGCTGATCTGCTTAAGATCAGGACAACGGCTTATTTAATAAGGGAAGAGGATCAGCCAATAAAACTACTTGAGATCTATAGAGGCAAACTTAGAAAGGTGAAAATTATACAGGGATATGAAGGAGCCATAATACAGAAAGTTAATGAGTTGTGGAAGAAAGCGAAGAATGATTTATTAAAACTAGGAAAAACTGCAAAATCTATAGCGACAGCTCTGACATATGTGGCAACTATTCTTGTACTGCCAGATAACCGCAGAATCAAATTAAGGCAGTTTGATATATCGGACATATTCCAGACAACGCCAATAACTATAAGAGAGATACTACCAGTCATAATGAAGTACTTGACAGATGTAGAAAAGGCACTAATAAAGTCCTGTATGAGAAGGGGAAGAAGATCCCTTAGAAGTAACTAGCCTCTGTGCAACAAATAAGAATCTTTCTAGTTCTACTCCCTCCCTTGTTTACTCTCCACTATAAAATGTAATCGTATTCTGTCAGACAATACGGTACCTAAAAATACTCATAGACAACGAATGTAAAATCTTTTTTCCTTTATTTATGGGTTTTGAATTCTGATACTGTGGGGTCTTGGATTAGTATCATAGTAGTCCTTGCACATGTGTTGAGGGTCCTTAAATGAAGTCATGGGAAACGCTATATATATACTGTCTCGTGGCGGCTGTTCTTACTGTTTCGATGATCATAAATATCCATAAGTGGTGGGGTTTGTTAGAGTCGATAAGTCTTCACTATACTCTATACTACTGCTATATCAAGGGGTTGTCCCCTGGATATTTTATGCACATCTACGCAATATGTGGGCTTATTGGGCTCCAGCCCTTTGTATATCTATGTTTTGCACTAGTCATAGTGAGTTTCTTATATATTATAACAAAGACATACCCTAAGGTGGGTATTTATGCTATAGCATTTGTATTCTTGCCCTCTATAATCATGTTTATAATGGATCCATATATCGTGCCTACAGTAATAATGCTCCTATCCATTGTTGCCCTAATGGACAATAAAATAGACTCCGCGACATTTCTATTAGGAATTGCAATCATGATGAACTGGGCATTTTTTTTGTTGATTCCTCCATATCTAATAGCATCAAAGAGCAAGATAAGAGCAATCGTGTTAATATCTGTACCAAATATTTTGGCGTTATGGTACATATACTACTACACTTATAGCATTGGGATTACTTTTATTATTAGTGGGATAGGAAATTATAGTCTGCCAGTATTGAAGGAAGCGTTAGCTTCAACATTCAATAGTATATTTGGGAGCCCCATTCTACTGTTCTTCATTGTGGTTGCTGGGGCCATTGGTGCATTGTTGGGATGGTATATCGCAAACTTTATCGGGGATCCAGAGGAGAGAGTAATGATACTACTGTTGATACAACTATTGGAGCTGGAGGCGATAATGCCCCACACGTTGGTTCTTATGTTATCACTACCAATACATATAGCGTTTTTACTCGTGCTATTTAACACAAGGCTGAACACCTCAGCAATACTTGTTGTAGATGGCATCTATTCGGTTAGTCTCTATATAGGAGACATAGAGGGTATATTGATGTACAAAGCTATGATAGTCCTTATAGTTGCCTGGATAGTGCTGATGTTAGTGAGTCAAGAAAAGATGTTTCTCGAAAAAATAACTCCAGACCTAAACTACCGTGAAATACTTGGGTTTATTGGATCAATAAGGAATCTATTAGCTAGACTATTTTCGAGGAGAATAGTCAAGCTAATTCTGCTATACTTAGCCACTTTATTATTGCTCTTTTACAAGATCGGTGAGCCCCCCGAAAAAGTTTTTGACGAGTGGCATTACGTAACTGCCGCTGAGGAGATACTGAAGGAAGGTACAGACCCCCGATTCGAGCATCCACCTCTAGTTAAGTATCTAATAGCCATAGGCATAATGCTATTGGGGGATAACTCGTTGGGTTGGAGAATATTGATTGTACCTTTCTCCGCACTTGTCGTTCCTGCAGTCTACTATATGGCACAACAGATAACGGGTTCGGAAAAAGTATCCATGATAGCCACCCTATTATTACTTACAGATCCCCTTTATTTCAGTCTTTCAAGACTAGCTATGCTTGATGGGCCTTCTCTTGGTTTTGCTTCCTTGGGTATGGCCTCCGCAACAAAGTACTCCTCAACGAAGGGGGAAAAGACAAGATGGCTATATATAACTGGTCTGTTCTTGGGGCTGGCCATATCATCCAAGATGGTTGCACTCATGGCGATTCTAGTCGTTTTGACATTTGTTCCATTTCCCAAGGGTAAACATGACATACTAAAAATGATTTTCGCTCTCTTGATAATCCCCACGATAGTGCTATGTATAACATACGTACCTCTCTACATTATGGCCATTTGGAAGTTAGAACAACAAGGCTTAATACTTGATGCCTACACAAAGTTCCTGTTGGCTATCCTATTCCCCCTCTGGGTCATGGAGATTGTTGGTATAATGTTTGGGGTGTATTCAAGATTGCCCGATACACAACCAACAATAGAATCCCACCCCTGGGACTGGATATATGGGTGGAAGCCTATTAGATGTTATACAAAAGTTATATATGTGTTTCAGCTTGGAACATACATCGCTACGATGGTTATACTCCTAGCAGAGCCGGTCACATGGTTCCTAGGGCTACTACTTATTCTTACTCTAGGTGTAGTATATGCATCTGTGATCATTGTCTTATATTCCTATGGAATTTCTGTAGAGAAGATTCTCCACAAGAAATCCAGGATCCTTGATGACCTAAAGGCTATAAAGAAAAGTCTTGACCCATATTCCCTCATTTTCCTCTGGGGCTTTCTGACATGGCTTGCATTAATTCCTTCCGCTCTTGCACATTGGTTCTATTATTACTATAACGAAGGAAGCAACGTGGTTATGGATATGGTCAGTCATATTGTATATAGGCTATTCAAGGAAGGTAGGCTTCACTACATTTTTTACGTATATCATTTATTGCCATCGATGTATATAATGCTGGCTATAGCGCTAGATAAGGCTGATAAAAAGCTGGCCGCCCCCCTAAGCATGCTATTATTAATAATGGCGGCCATGTATTTTCTTTCAATGTATCCAATAATAAGTGGAGCCATATGGATGGACTACTGGAGCATTAGGGGAAAACCACTTGGGTAATAATCTCTATATGTTACTTTTATCTATGTTTATCTTAAACACATTATAGAGAGGGGTTTCGTATGGATGTTCCTAGGATATCGGAGGGCCTAGAATTTGAAAGAGAATATATTGTGACTGATAAACATACAGCAAAATTTTTGGGTTCTGGGGATGTGGAGGTATTATCCACGCCCTCCATGATATTGTTTATGGAAAATACTGCTAGGTTGTCTGTAGAAGAAATACTCCCAAAGGGGCTGACTACTGTAGGCACGCATGTAGATGTGAGGCATCTTAAACCCGCGCCGAAAGGTGCGAAGATAAGGGTAAAGGCAAGATTGATAGAGCAAGAGGGCAGAAAATTACTCTTTGAAGTAATGGCGTTCTGGAAGGATGAATTAATAGGGCAGGGAAAGCATGAGAGATATATTGTTAATAGAGAAAAATTCTTGGAGAAAATTAGAAAGAAATTGGGTTGACCAAAATGTCATTCATATTGACCCATGAGGTATTAGGCAAGATATTTGAAAGAAGCGACGAGATGATAAACTATATAAAGAAGACGAAGCATCTATCGCCGGAGATGATACTCTCCGACCCCAAAAAGTTAATGGCTATGAACTACGGCTTTCTGGTAGTGGTGCAGTCCATACTTACACTTTCAAATTATATTGTTGTAAAGAAGAAACTTGGCGTGCCCAAGGACTATATGGAATCCGTACAGATGCTTGTTATGGCAAAAATAATACCAAAGAAGTTCATGGAAAAACTAAAAATACTCGTAGACCTCAGAAACATAATTATGCATAAGAGCGCGTCGATGACAATAACGGAGATAAAGACAATGATGGAAAATATTGATGTGTTGGACGAGGTATATACGAGTGTCAAACGCGCCATAGAGAAACTAATTGGGGAGTCTGTAGAATGATTCTAGGAAGAATAGAGGATATAAAAAAGCAAATGTTAAACTTCGACACGAAATTGGTGATAATGGAGATAGAGCAATTCATCAAGAAATATTTCGAGGAAACAAAAACAAAGAAACTTATCATAGGGCTCTCTGGGGGCATCGACTCCTCAACGACACTAAAGCTTGCTGTAGACGCGGTTGGTCCAGATAATGTCTTGGCGCTGGTTATGCCACACTATGGTATAACTGAAAAAGCCGACATCGAGGACGCATATATGGTTGCGGATAAATTTGGTGTAGAGTGCATCACTATAGAACTAGCCGATGTATGTGGTCTAATAAAGCAAAAGCTAGTACCCTATGTAGATGTTGGTACGAAACCATATGGAAATATTATCGCGAGAACCAGAATGATAACACTATATGCGTTCTCTAATAGTATGAATGGGATTGTATTGGGCACAAGTGATAAGAGCGAAAAACTGATTGGATATTTCACAAAGTGGGGCGATGCTGCCGCCGATATTTTCCCAATAGTTGATCTCTATAAAACACAGGTTAGGATAATAGCTAAAGAACTAGGCGTCCCTGATAAGATAATTGCTAAGCCATCAAGCCCTGGCCTTTGGCGTGGTCATAAGGCAGAGGAGGAGATAGGTATGAGCTACGATAGGATTGATTCAATTTTATACGCCTTAGTTGAGCTTAATATCCTGCCGGATGATCTAAAAAAGATTGGTGGTGTATCGCCTAGTGAGGTGGATAGGATAATAGAACTAATGCAGATGAGTATGCATAAAAGAACAAGCTCATATCCTGAGGTCCAGAAACTAATTAAGAAGACATCATAGGGAATTGTCTATGATTACAGTAAAGAAACTAGTTGTTGGTCCACTACGCACAAATTGTTATATTCTAATCCATGAAGACGAGGCAATAATAGTAGACCCCGGCGGGAACCACGACAAGATACTAGATGCGATAAAAAACCTGAAGATAAGGGCGATAGTAGCTACACATGGCCACTTTGACCATGTCTTGGGGGTACCATACCTCAAAAGGAAACTTGGCGCACCATTCATGCTTCATAAGTCAGATTTAGAGACATTAGAATTATTCGGTAGCTACATGCTCAATGAGACACCAAAGCCAGACAGTTTTCTAGAAGAAGGGGACACAATATATTTAGGATCGAAGAGAATAGAGATTATTCATACCCCCGGGCATACGCCGGGAAGCATATGCATGTATATTTATGAAGACCAGATACTATTAACAGGAGACACATTATTTAGGGGGGCATATGGACGTACAGACCTCCCTGGTGGTGACCCCCAAAAAATATTTGACTCGCTCAGGAAAATATTTACAATGTTTTCGGACAACTTTAGAGTTCTTCCTGGACATGGGGAGGAGACCACGATAGGAAGTGAGAAAAGATATTACAAGTACCTGTTAACTTAACAGTTCGCGGGTATTATATTCTAAGAAATGAGAAAAACCGAAATTTCGATGGGATTCAGGTGGTTTTTTGTAGCCCTCGTCTATCTCGCCATTTACAGATGTTGCAACATATCTAAATTCGTTGATAGTTGATAATATATCATTTGAACCTCGTAAACTTCTAACTCATCTAGACCATGGTATTTAATTCGCCCCCCTTTACGGTTTCCTATGTATTTAAAATAATTGATGTGTGCTTTATATATATGTGGACAAAAAAGAATGAATAAATCATCATTTATCGCTGTTGCTATATTTTAGTTTTAATCTTTCCATGTGGGGAAACAAAATGCATGAATGGGCCCTTGCGCAGGCAATAATTGATGCCGCAGTAGATGTTGCGACAAGGGAGGATGCTAGGAGGATTGTAGAGATAAACATAGTTTTGGGTGAGCTTCAAACAATAGATAAGGAAATACTAAGAGTTGCTCTGGAGAATATAAAGAAGGATACGATAGCTAGAGATGCAGCCATAAATTTTGAGAGTGAGAAAATGAGATTTAGGTGTAACCTATGTGGGCATGAATGGGGTCTGGATAAACTCGATGATATCCTTAATGAAAATGAGATAGAGTCCATACATTTTATCCCAGAGCTTGTGCATGCTTTTGTAAGATGCCCAAATTGTGGTGGGAGTGATTACGAAATTGTGGCGGGAAGGGGAGTCTATATAAAGTCAATAAGGGTTGAGAAATGAGGGATTATAGGGAATATGGAATAAAGAGAAAACTGAGTAGTATAAGGAACATAATATGTGTTGATTCTGGCAAGGGAGGCGTCGGAAAATCAACAATAGCCTCGATTCTAAGCCTGATATTGAGCAAGAGATTTGATGGGGTAGGCCTGTTAGATCTTGATTTCCATGGCCCGACATGTCATCTAATATTGGGCATTCCAAGGTTTCAATATGAGGAGGAGGATGGGATAAGGCCCTACCGCCACGACAACATACTATTTGCTTCAGTATATCCCTTTGTGGGGGATAAATATATAGCCATGAGAGGGAAGGCTCTATCTAATGCATTGATAGAATTTTTAGCTATCATAAATTGGGGGGATCTACACGTTCTCGTGATAGATATGCCACCTGGAATGGGCGACGTTTTCCTGGATGTTGTTAGATATTTCCCCCAAGCAAGGCATTTGATAATTACAACGAGTTCCATATTATCTATCTCAACAGTCTCGAGGCTCCTAAGGTTTCTCATCGATCATGGATATGACATCATTGGCATCATTGAAAACATGAAGATTGAGGGTTTAAACCATGTGGAGAGACTAGCGAGGGAATATGATATTAAACATCTAGGAAATATACCAGTGGATCAACAGTTAGAATCGTCCTATGGCAAAGCTGACCTAATAACCCAGACAAGGGCGGCCAAGGCCATAGAAGGGATTGTGGACAATATTATAGGAGCCCTGCAAAAATAGATTATTCAGTACTGGAGATGCGGGGGACAAGTCTAGATAGCCTTTTAAGGATCTCTGTTTTCTCTTTCCTCCCTAGGCGAAGGTCCTCAACAATATCCATGAGGAATTCCGCTACTTTCTCCATGCGTTTAACGTTGACTGGATAAGGCACACCATCTTTCCCGCCATGTGCATATGTATATCTGATGGGGTCGCGCCAGGATAGTTCTGCATTATAAATTAGTTCGGCTACTAGTGCAAGGGCGCGAATAGTGCTAGGTCCTAAACCCCTTATCTCTATAAGTTCTTCATAATTCTTTGGTTGAAGTTCGTAAGCTGTGTTTAGAGCATCCCAGTTTATTTTGGATGGAAGGATTTTGATGTGGATAGGCTTGATATTAATATTTTTAGGTGTGAGAGTATTCGAAATAAAATAGTCAAGCGATAAATTCCTCCTAACAATTCTTAGCAAGTTATTATAATCTTTTTTGAAAGAAAGAGATCCTTCCTTAACCAAGTCAACAGATATTTTTTGCGCTTCTAGGGATTCCTTCGTGGCCATATTGATGACAAAAGGCATCCGTATTTCTCCCATAATTTCGTGGGGATCTACAACAAAACTTTCAAGCCCCTTAGAGATCCAATGATATCTTCTAGCCGTCTTTAATTTTACACACATTCCTTGCTGTATAGCTACCCAATTTCCCCACTTATCAATAAAGAAGGCATGGTGATATATTTGATGATCATCCTGAAGAACGGCATTATCTACCTTAGCGACAAGTCTACTAGCCCTAACAAGTTCTGCAACTTTTTTCTCAGAAAAATCAAACTTATTGCCAATTTTAACAATGTCTTCTGGAGCTTTAAGACTTCTCTTGCCTTTTCCCCCCGCCATAAGTATACCCATGTCTGGAGACAGGACTTCTCTGAGTACCCCCGCGGTGACCGTGGTTACCCCAGATGAGTCCCAATCATAACCCAAAACATAACTGAGTGCCTGAAACCATAGTGGGTCTGCAAGTCTTTTCAATAGTTCTAATGTTCCATATTCAGAAATTATTATCTGGAGTATAGGTTTTGCCAGTTTTCGCATTCTTGAAACAAGCCATGGTGGTGCCTTGCCACCATGTAATTTGAGTTCTACTACACCATACTTTCTCAATGTTGACCCGCTAGTTTAAATCAATTGTTTAGTAAGTCCAATGATAGTATACTATGTAGTATTAGTTTAAGTTAAATAATCTATATCTTTTATTATATTGATTAGTAGCTTTTCCGGTGTGAGATTTTGTCGATAATACGCTTTCCCGAAGGCAAAAAAGTTCTAACTAGGGATGGTCTTTGTATTGGTGAGATTGAGAGGGTGTATGTATCGGAGTTTGGGACACACACCGCGGTGATCAAGACAAGATACTCAGAATTCCCTAGATTTGAGGTTCTAATAACACAGCTCAAGCCTGAGATTAGACAAGTTGGTGGATCCCAAGAAGAAGTTTATATCCTTAAGAATATTCCCATAAAACTCCAGATGGTTATGGAGCGTAAAAAAGCTGAGGGGAAGCGTGTAGTGACTACTAGTGGAAAGTATGTAGGCTATGTAGAACGCGTATATACTACGGCGGCTGGGGAAAACGTGGCTATCATAAGAACTAGATTCTCAGATTTCCCTCAATTTGAGTTTCCCGTGGAAAAAATGAAACCTGAAGTAGAGGAAAAAGAGGGCGTCAGAGAGGAGGTATATATATTAACAGAGGTTCCGCCAGCTATCTCGAAGTTATTAGAAGAGGAAATAGAAATGCGTGAGGAGGGCAAGGTTACGAAAGAAACGAAGGGGGGATCGAAAAAGGAAACAATACTTAAAATAGCAACCGAAGAATCCAAGACATAAGGATGCTTCAGAGTAGAGAAATTACTCTTTTTTCACGTGTTACACACTTTTTATGTGTCTATTTGTCATGTCCTTATATGGGAGAAAAAAGTTGAATAGTGAGCTAAGGGTTCGTAAGATAAAAAATGGGACAGTCATAGACCATATCCCACACGGTAGAAGTCTAATTGTTCTTAGGATTCTTGGTATTACTGGCGAGGAGGACAATATAATAGCGCTCATTATGAATGTAGACTCAAAAAAATTGGGTAGGAAGGATATTGTAAAAATAGAAAATAGGGAACTTACAGAAAGCGAGGTAAATCTGATCGCATTGATAGCCCCGACCGCTACGATAAATATCGTTAGGGACTTCATGGTTGTCAAAAAATATAAGGTTGAGCTACCCGATAAAATCGTGGGCCTACTAAAGTGTGTGAATCCAACGTGCATAACAAATTCAGGAGAGGTAGTAGAAAGCGTATTCGAGGTAGTATCACGAAATCCAATAAAGCTTAGGTGCTCATATTGCTGGACATACCTAACATATGAAGACATAATACGGCAAATGGGGGAGAGAAGATGAAGATAAAACCATTAGCAGCCGACTCGTTGGGAGTGCGCTCAATGGCTACACTAGTGGTAACAAAAGATACGTCGATTCTTATAGATCCCGCCGCCGCACTAGGCCCAAGGAGATTTGGATTGAGGCCACATAGATTGGAGCTTGAGGCGTTGGAGGATTCATGGAAAAATATAGTCGAGGCTGCAGATGATGCAGAAATAATAATTATAACTCACTATCACTATGATCATCATAGTAGAAAGAGAAACGTAGAGATATACAAGGGAAAAATTCTGTTAATTAAGGATCCAGAAAATAGTATTAATGATAGTCAACGTTGGAGGGCGAGAGCCTTCCTAAATAAGATCAAGGGCCTGCCGAGCAAAATAGTGATTGCCGATGGAAAAGAATTCTTCGTGGGGGATACAAGAATTTGTTTCTCAAAGCCTGTTCCCCATGGGGAACCTGATACGAAATTGGGGTATGTCCTAGAAGTCTTTATAGGTCACAATACACAGAATTTTCTGTTTTCATCGGATGTAGAAGGTCTATTAGATGAGAGTCAAGTTCATTTTATACTCAATATGAACCCAAAAATTGTCTACTTAGACGGGCCCCCTATCTATCTCGGGGAAAGAAAAATGCCTAAGGAACTAATGGAGGTCAGCATAAATAACATGATGAGGGTGCTCAAGGAGACTGATGTGGAGAAATTTATAATAGATCACCACCTTCTCCGCGACTTAAATTATAGGGGGGCCCTAAGCAAAATTAACAGATTTCTGACGGCCGCTGAGTACTTGGGTGTTCCAATAAACATGCTCGAGGCTCGCCGTAAGGAGCTATGGGAAACCAAGTGAAGATTGAATTTGGAAGGCGGTCAATAAATATAATGTTTCCGAGGGAAAATATCAACTTCAAGATTTTCCCGAAAGCATTTGAGGCCAACGCTAGAAGGGAATACGATATACTGAAAATATTATACTCAAACGGCATATATGTGCCACGACCAATAGAGCTAATAGTCACCGAAAACTCAGTGATTTTAGTGAGGGAATATATAGAGGGAGAATTCTTTGATGAGTTTATAGATAGGTGCAACGAAGATGAGCTCAGAGCGGCACTATTGAATATACTAACAATACTTAAGAAAGTTGAGGATTTGGGAATATATATAGAAGAGTTCTCTTCACTCTATAGAAACGTAGTCATAAGAAACAGGAAGCCTTACATAATAGATCTAGAAAGAGCCAGATATAGCCCCAAATCAACAATAACACAATTTCTAGGACTACTAGCAAAATTATGCCACAACGATTCAATAAAAAAGAAGTTGGAGGCAATAATGGAGACAGAGAAAATAAAGCATGCCTCAATTCGCTATAAAGAAACGAGGGACATAAATACTGTATTGTCTATCTTTAAAAAAATCGATCAACAACACCACTAACAACCACTAAGAAGTCTCAAAATCTTGTCGGGTCTATACCCATACTTCCTGATATAGTCCAAGATCCTATCGAGCAACATGCTTGCTTTCATAATAGTCTTATATCCCACAAAACGTTGGTTTCCGTTAACCTGTAACCTTAATCTCTTTGGAGTTTTCATCATTCTGAATTTTCGTGACATAAGACTACGCATCAATTCAACAAACTCATCAGGGTCAAGATCGTGAAGATCCCTATATTTGGCTGGAAGCCCCATGAAGATGATCTTCATGAAGCGCTCCATATATATCTCCTCAAGAAGAATTCGATGAGGACATTTTATAAAGAAATGAAATATCGAGATAATAGCGACATATACCTAGGACAAATCCTCCTCATAGTTATGTGCGTATTTGCTTCATAATATAAAAATTTTTTATTGTGTATCATGATTAACATGGGGTTTTGATGATGTTGGAGGACAAGGTAAAGGAGTTCTTTGCTCAGAGAGATAAGGTTATTGCGGATATACAGAACAGGTTGAGCGAGATAGCTGCGTTGGCTGAGAATGCCACTCTAATACTTTCCAAGAAGGAGTTCAAGTCTATAGATCTCTCTGTTATCGAGACTATTGTCAGGCTTGTTGACTTTAAGTTTAGTGCCATATATTCAAATACAGACTTTATTGAGGTGGTTACTATAGACACTAAGTTGTGGAGGGATGTGAAGGAGAAGGTAATCGATGGAATGAGAGAACTCATAGAGGATATTGGCAAGACATATGCCAAGCTTGACGCCACGTTTAGGGTTCCAGAGATACTCCACGAGGACGAGAGAATAACGGTGACGGATCTCAAGGGAAAACTGAGAGACCTCTTTAGTGATCTGCTTAAAAAAATAAGGGAACTCGGCAAGTATGTCCCCGAACACATGTCCGAGGATGAAATAAAAGAACGCATCAAAATGATGTATGGTTAAGTATGATTTTGTGGTTTTTTTGTATGAAGTAATCATTGTTGGGGCTGGTTTTGTCGGCTCCTTCGTAGCATATCTCTTATCTAGATACGGGGTATCAGCAAGAGTTATTGAGGAGGACAAAAATATTGGTTATCCAGAACACTGTGCTGGACTTATAAGTTTTTCTGGTCTGAGAAGATTAGGAATACTCGACTATGTAAGAAGAGAAGGGCTTGTCGTAAATAAGATAAGACGAGCCAGAGTACATGCTGGGGGAAAATCAAGGATATTCAACATTAGGAGCACAATAGTCGGGGTAATCGACCGGCCAGGGTTAGACAATTTAATTGCTGGCAAGGCTATGGATAAAGGTGCATCCTTTGTCCTAGGAAAGAAAGTCCAAAAATTACTGATAAATGGGGTCAAGATAAATACCGAGTATGAAGACGCAAAGGTTATTATAGATGCTGAAGGGGCCAAGAGAGTACTCTTGAGAAACTTTGTCGGGGACAAAATTTTGGAATCTATACCAGCAATGCAGATGGACATTAATGTGGGAGAAATTGGGGATATCGATACCGTCGACATATTTTTTAATGTTCCCGATTTTTTCTCCTGGATAATCCCGCTGAATCATTCAACTGCAAGAATTGGAGTTGCCAGCAAACTCATAAGAAACAAATATCGTTTTCTTAGATCTCTCGCGCGAAGGTACTTCCATAGAATCAGGGAAGTCAAAAAATTTGGTGGACTCGTCCACGTTAATGGTCCCTACAAGAAGTTTACATTTGGAAATATAGTTGGTGTTGGAGATGCCGTTGGACAAACAAAGCCAACCACAGGTGGAGGGGTCATTATAGGGGGATTATCAGCCGCAATTCTTGCAAATGTCATAAAGAAACACCTAGAATGTGGGTTTCCACTGAAAAACTATGATGCTATCTGGAGGAGAACTTTCGGAACCAACATTGGCTTCATGATGCTACTAAGAAGACTATTATACAGTTTTGACCCAAGCCAGATATTGAAATTCCTCCTCACGCTACTCCCAATGAAATCCATAGACATGAACTCAGACTTCGACTTCCAACTAGATTTAATACTATGAATTTTCATATAATTATCGAGGATGAGAAGAGGGTCATCTGAACCAAATGATGACACAAAACAACACTGAGAAATAAAAACTCAACACTTCTTTAAACATAAAGACAATTCAAACAGTTATAAAATACCTATGCGATGTTATATTTGTAGGTGTAATCCATGATTAATAATGATTATCCTAATGTTAGCGACCTTATCGCTGATGCTAAAGCGAGTTTTGAGAAAGCTCTGGAGCTCCTCGAGCATGAAGATTATTATGACACCGCTGAAAAAGCTTGGCGTGCGGTAGAGACCATGCGAAAAGCAGTCTTAGTAGCCGCAAAAATACCATATCAATATGCGAAAACAGTAAATATAGGCCTACCCCTGTTTTTTGATTTTCTAAGAAACATAAATAAAAAGAGGGTGCTTGATCTATATGATAAGCTTGCGTATAGGATCCATATACTAGACTTCTATGAGGGGATCACATCGTTCGAGGAAATAAGAGAGCTCATCATTAGTGATGTGAAAATATTGCTTAGAGAGCTAGAACAAATAGTCAAAATGGCAGAAAAAGTAGACCTTAGAGAAGCACTCGAAAGTTTTCTCAGGATACAGAAGCTAAAACGAAAAATAATGATTCATCACGCAGAACTAATAGATGCAAAAACACAATACCTAGACAAGCTATCTCTAAGTATTGCTAAGGTATTTGGAAATAGAGAATGATGCCTCCTAAGCATTTTTTGGTACTACTAGAAGAACTTTTCTATACATCAAAAAACTTTGTCATGCGTGATATCGGTGGGATTTCTAATGCAACCTTCCACCGCCATTCGGCGACTTTGTAGGTTTTATACCAAAAGTCTTATTTTATCTAAGTGCTATAAATTGGTTCTCCGTCTTAAGTTTTATGTGCATTAGATTCCGTAGAAGCCCGGTCGATGCACGAATTATCACTCATTGTTCCCATAGGCTTTGGTATTCTGATATATATATTATATATATTTATTTCAATATAATCGAAATTTGTGGAGGGTACATCGTTGTATCCTCCAAGTCTGATGATTCCTTCCTGGACTCTCAGTAGATAGAGCATGGTGCTTATATATGGGTCGATGTATTACTATTCTTATGGCCATGATCCTTTTCTTGTCAACTTATCCCAATGATGGTACTCATTATAAACACATAGGGGTGGAAATTTCCGTCTCTGGGATTCCAAGTATATACGAGAATTCTCATATCTCTAGTGCACCACCAGTTTCTGGGGACTGGATAATAGATGAAAAGACAATAATTAAAGATGATACGTTAATCGTGAATGGAAGCATAATAGTCACGAGCACGGGGGAACTAATCCTGTTGAATAGCGAGATATACATGAATCTAGATAGCGATGGACAATATAGGATCGATGTATATGGAAATATAACAATAGTAGAATCTAAGATAACGGCATACAATACGGAATACAACTATTATATCAGGGTGTTTTATGGTGCAAAACTACACATTGAGAATAGCGAAATAAGCTATGCTGGATACACAGAGGGTGACTTTGGCGATAAAACAGGCCTATGGATAAACACGAGCTATGCAGTCATAATAAACGCGAAGATTCACCATAACTACTACGGAATATATATTGGCACCTATAGTAATTATGATTTTATTTGCGGAAATACATTCGAGTATAATAACATCGATGGATTACTCATACTAGGTGGGATGTACAACTATATCTGCGACAACACCATCCAAGAAAACTATGGACGCGGCATGGATATAAGAGGATCCTACAACTACATACTCAACAATACTATACGATATAATGGTGATGATGGTATATACATATACGCTGGAGACTACAACATTATTTACGGGAATAATATCTATAGCAATGATGGAGACGGCATATGTTGTGACGTCTTTGCTAAGTATAACAGGATATATGGTAACACTATACGAAATAATGGTGATGAGGGTATACAATTGAGTGAATACTCTGAAGATAATAGAATATCCTTCAACAACTTTATTGACAACTCCCAACAATACTATTGTTATCGTAGCGAGGTTAACCGATGGATCTCGATCAACGACATAAGATATACATACGGAGGATACATTCATATAAACAAACTAGGCAACTACTGGGACGACTATACTGGTAGTGATAGCGATCATGATGGCGTAGGAGAAACACCATACACCGACACATGCGTTAATGATACTAGACCATTAATAGATCGCATCTCGTTGTATGACATAGAAGATAGCGATGCAGATGGGCTACATGACCTCTTTGAGGAGGCGCTAGGAACAGATGCCACGAGTAGCGATACGGATCACGATGGAATTCCCGACGGTTGGGAGGTGGAACATGGTTTGAATCCCTCTATGGACGATTCCTCAGACGACAACGATGGCGATGGGCTAACTAACCTTGAGGAATATCAACAGAGCACGAATCCAATGGACTATGACACAGACAATGATGGATTAGCGGATGGATGGGAGGTAAATCATGGTATAGATCCAACGGACAATGACACCGATGACGATGGATGGAGTGATTATGAAGAGGTAGAGTATGGCACAGATCCAAGCGATCCTCAGGATTATCCAACTACAACCACAGTCATAGTTGATACCGCGGCTCCTGGAGAGGGAAAAATAAATATAACAGTAGTTATTGTTGTCGTCTGCGCCGTTGTGGCTGTATTAATAATTTATTATTTAAGAAGACCAAGAGAAGAACACGGATACTTTTTCTAGCCTAGCACCTTCATTTTTTCTACACGTCAGTTTTTAAGTACCATTTTTTACTTACGTCAGATAGAAAATTTAGTCCTTCATGGAGGTTATCTCTGTTCAATCTAAATCTAGATGCTGTTTGTTCTGTCTGTCTCATGCTTATCCATCTGTCCTATTCAACAAAACGCTCAACAATGAGCGAGCGATAATAACGCATACTAAACATAGCATATGACTAAAAGTAGGTGTACCGAAGATAGTGTCTCTATCCCACCTAACCCTCAGCAATAAAATTTGTGTCAGATATTTGAAACGCTTTTTACATGAGGGTTCGTGTAGTGTCCTACACAGGACAGACCTGAAACCGTCAGCATTACTTGTTATATTGTATGTATCTTATGTGTTTATAAACAACAGTGATGAAAAATACATTTTTATCTGGCACGCTTCCCACGACTTTTCATATTTCATCTTGTTGGGACACCAACATTGGGTGTTTGGGTTTTCAGCCTATATGTGTGCTTTCTCCGCTCATAGCTTGAGATGGAAATTCGTTTGTTTAATATTTTGTCTCATGTATATTGTTTATTGGTTAATGTGTCGTTTTTTGGAGGTAGAGTTAATATTATTTCTTGCCACTTTTAAGCTACCTCTAATATATCTAGAGATTTAAGAGATGTCCAACGGTACCTCGCTATTCTAGGTTTTTATTAGTGCTTCTATTAGTTTGATATCTTTCTTTAGTTTATCAAGATCCCTACTACTTATTATGCCGCTTTTAATAAGTGTTTCTAGGAAATGACGTGGTGAGTACGTGTGGATATTTTTATTCCCTAATAGCTCACTATCCCCTGTTATTATGGGGTATCCAGCAAGGATTTGGAGGGCCACCATTGGGGCGTCATCTTTATCTCTTACGATTTCTAATGCGTTGGGAAGGATATCCTGAATTACTTCGTCTTCAATCCATCGGATTGGTAGTGCTGAGATTATGTCTAGTGCTTCTTGGTTGCTGAATCCTAATTTCTCGACAAGCTTCTCATATATTTCTCTGCGGACGGTCATTGGTGCAACTAATTCGAGTTTGTCAAGTATCCCCAAAAGTAGTATTAGCCCAGGATTTGATTCTGGCTTATATAGGGCAGAAAATATGACGTTTGTATCGATTATCACAAATATCCTAGTCATTCTATGAGTTCCTCTAGACTTATCCCTAGCTCATGCATTCTTTTTCTAACTTTCATGCTTGCTTCTAGGAACCTATACTTTTTATATATGATGAGCATTCTCCTCAATAGCTCGTCAAGTGATTTGGCATTCTCTGAGATCTTTAGCTCCATAAGCTTAGCCTTCAAATCCCGAGACACAGCCACGGTAGTCACACTCACCCATATCACCATTATAAATCCATAAAATTATAAAAATATAAAATTTTATAATTTTTCCTGAATTCCAACATCCATAAGCTACTTAAATGCTCTTTCTCTTGAGAATTTCTCATACTCCTCAACAACATAAGTAGAAATCTTCCCCAATCCACGAAGACAAAACCCCCTTTAGCTTCTCTAATATTCCGGAGTAAAGCACTTTTGATTCATCATATTTTGAGGGTCGGTTGCGTGTCCATCTTCCCATTTTATAGTAAAATGGGAACATGTCTCATATTCACGTTTATGTATAAATCGTATGGACTTTGTCTTAGTACTATAATACTGTGGAATCCTCAATGACTTTTGATAGGTCTATTTCTTCAATAATCTTTTTCAGTTTTTCCTCAATACTGGCGGGGGTTCTGACCGCTGGTTTTTTCGGTACAAGTTTGCATTTTCCAACGTTCTTTGCAACGATATTATATACGTTAATTCTTCTCGCCATGTCATCTATCTCGGCCTTATCCATACTGATAAGTGGCCTTAGTATAGGTATACTAGCAATAGAATCTATAACCACTAAATTTTCGGGGGTCTGAGATGCTACTTGTGATAATACTTCGCCAGTTATTATGAAGGTTGCTCTCTCCCTATTTGCTATAAACTCTGCGGTTTTAAGCATCAGCATTTTGCAAAATATGCATCTATATTTCTCGTCAGGAAGTCTTAACTTTGAGTGGATCTTGCCGAGGGGGACAATATATGCCCTTATATGGCCCTCTGGGGCCCAATCGGCTAGCCAGTTTATGACTTCCATAAATCTACTCTTAGCCTCTCGGCTATAAAAGGGAGACATATCAATGTGAAGTGCTATTATTTTGGCACCTCTTTTCATCATCATCCACGCCGCCAATGTGCTATCTATGCCGCCTGATACAAGTGCTACTCCACGACCAGAAACTCCATAAGGAAGTCCGCCCCATCCATGGATTCTGTCTAAGTAAATATAGGTTCCCTCTCGTCTTATTTCGATGAATAGTAGGTTTTGTGGATTGGATAGGTCAACTTTTAGATCCTTATTTGCTCTGAGAATTCTCTCCCCCACTATTGAATTGACTTGGAGACTAGTATATGGAAAATCTTTGTACACCCTATTTGTTCTTACAGCAAATGTACCGCTCCAGTTCTTACTTAGCTTAATCGCTATTGCGGATATAGTTTCAATATCATTATCCACGCGACAACATACGACCGCCTCCTGTATCCCAAATACTTTTTTTAGCTCAGCACATAGTTTGTTTGGGTTGCTGGATTCTATTATAATTCTCCCTTCCCTATATGCTATAGAGTCAATACCGATATTTTTTCTTCTAGCATATTTCTTAATGTTGTTTATAAGGATAGAAATCCAATGTCCCACAACACTTGGTGCCTTTAATGTTATCTCTCCCGCCAATCGTACGAGAATGGCTTTATCCATTAATACCACAAGAAAAGCCAAAAAAGCTATAAGGAAGAACCAGCCTGACGGGTCTTAGAAATAGCGTATTGGATTATGGTATGTGCAAGCGTATAGAAAGCTTTATCTATATTGTGTCCCGTCTTGGCTGAGGTCTCAACATATGGGATCGGAAAACCTAACTGCCTGGATAATGTCTCCGAGTACTTTTTACCATACTCAGGTGTCAAGCAGGGAACCTCATTGCGAAGATCTATCTTATTCCCCACTATTATGAAGGGGTAGATCCCCCCAGAGTACTTCCAGAACTCCTTAATCCATTTGGGTAAAGATCTGAAGGTATCTGGTCTAGAGACATCAAAAACAAGAATAGCGGCTCGGGCCTTATGGTAGTATATCGGGCGGATAACATTGAAATACTCCTGCCCAGCCAGATCCCATATCATCCACTCAATCTGATATGTCCCAAACTTGGAAAAACTATAGCTATCTTTTTTTATGTAGAAGTCAGCACCGATGGTACTCTTATATTTAACATCGAAACCATGACCAAGATACCTCTTAGCTATAGAGGTCTTACCAACGGCATCATTACCGATAAACACGACTTTGACACGTACAAGGTGCCCTTGTTGGAAAGCCATTTGGGACTCCTAGCCACTGCCCATATGATAGTTATAGTTAGTCATTATCAGTATAGATAAAAAAATATAATAAACATTTGAGAAAAATCATACAACCTTAAAGAAGATATCACAAAGACGCATGGAAATTATTCCTAGGGCATAATATTTTTCTTTCAGCACTTTCCGTTCTGATTATTTTGGAATATAAAAAATGTGGGTATTCGTCAACAACGAAAGTTCTGTAGCAAGAATACACCATTAACGAAGGTATCATCGGTCATTAACTTTGGTTATTGATTTAAATACACAATAAAAGTGATTGTAATGATGTCGGCTCTTTAGTATCACTGGTGATTGTTTTGGCAAACATACATGAGAAAATACCCACAATTGGGAGGGTAGCGACCGCGGGGGAGGTCTCTAAAGGCCTTAAAAAATTTGCCGATAGCCCACTGGCTAGGGCTGTATTGTCTTTTCTTCTAAGGAAGGATAAAAGGAAACATACATATATAGAACATCTACTTGCGAGATACAGAGGCGAGAAGAATAATTATCCGATGCTTGTCAGGCTAATATATCCCCCGTTCAGGTGGTATATGGATAATCTGCTCCGATCTTTTGGTGTGGAGAAAAGGGAATTTTTGGACATTCTAGAAACCCCCTACGCAAAGAAGATAATAGCGAGTTTATTGAAAGGATTTAAGAATTTTGGCTTGAGAGTACCCTTTACTTCAGGCGCCCCAATTCTTGTGGTATGGGACTTTACCTATCGCTGTAATCTTAGGTGCAAGCATTGCTATGCATCAGCTGGAGTAAGCCTGCCCGAGATGAGCGTAGAAGAGAGAATACGTGCCTTGGAAACAATGGTAGATGCTGGTGTTGCTATGTTAGCATTGTCTGGTGGGGAACCATTACTAGGCCCCGGATTCTGGGAGGTGCTAAGAATGAGTAGTGATTATGGGCTTTATACGGCCATGGCCACTAATGGTACTCTAATTACCGAGGATGTTGCAGAAAAGCTTTCGAAATATGGTCTGATCTTTGCACAGGTTAGTCTGGACTCTCCGAGCCCTGAATTTCATGATGAGTTTAGAGGGGTTAAGGGGGCATGGGAAAGGACTGTAAGGGGGATAAAAAATCTAAAGAAATATGGAATAAAGGTAGAGGTATCCATGACTATTACGAAAAAGAATTATCGTACAATACCAGACATGATAAAGTTCGTTAAGGAAAAACTAGGGGCGGATTTGTTTATGGCTTTCAACTTTATACCAACAGGTAGGGGCAGAGGTATACTTGATTGGGATCTAACCCCTGAGGAGAGATGGGAGGCACTAACATATCTATCTAGGGAATTATATAACGGTTTTGCCTCGGCATCTACAGCACCACAATATGCCGTTGTTGCATTCGAATATGCCATGAGTATTGGGGAGCGACCTAAATTGGCTGGGCACTTCTACACAATAGATATAAGATCGAGTAGATTTGGGAGTATGTTAGAGTTTCTTGGGGGCTGTGGCGCTGGGCGGGTTTATCTTGCGCTTGAACCTAATGGTGACATATACCCATGTGTATTCTTTAGAAAGAAAATTGGTAATATCCTGCAAGACGACTTTGAGAGATTATGGAAAGAAAATAAGCTGTTGGAGGAACTTCGCAATAGAGATTTACTAAGGGGAGAATGCTCAACATGTAAATATAAGTACATTTGTGGTGGTTGTAGGGCACGAGCATACAATTATTTTGGAGATTATCTAGCATCCGATCCGGGTTGCATATATGCTAAGGAGAGCTGGGATAGGGTACTGAAGAAGATAGCTGTACTCTCTCAAGCGATGGATGAAAAAGAAGTACCAATCGTACATGGTGTGAAGTGATGTTCTTCTTCATAGGTGAAAAACGTAACATAGCCCACCATACCTCCTGATTTCTTGAGAGGTTATATATATCCTAACTCTATAATTCCATTTTAGTTTACCCCTATAGTGCGAGATGGGTGTTTCTAGTGGGGGACCTAGAAAATCTCCTAAGGAAGAAAGTAATAGAGGCTATAACCTTGGCCGAGACATCGATACCTCCCGACGTTGAGGAAGTGATCAGAAGAGCTTACGAGACCGAGGAGAGCGAGGTTGGTAGAGCTCAACTTGGAGCTATTTTAGAGAATATAAAAGCTGCGCGGGAACACAAATTGCCGATATGTCAAGATACCGGGCTCTTAAGTTATATTGTCGAGATAGGTGATGAATTTCCAATAAAAATGTCGAGGGTGAGGGATATATTAGTAGAAGCGACGATCGAGGCGACAAGACTTATTCCGCTTAGACCCAATGC
>CAZWPQ010000022.1:11322-34357 GCA_964636085.1 uncultured Nitrososphaerota archaeon | reverse complement strand
TGATATCTAGAATTTCCTACATCCAGATGATCCATATTATGTAGTCCGCTGGTAGGTTCTTCCATCGGATCTACCAGCGGACTACATAATATGGATCATCTGGATGTAGGAAATTCTAGATATCAAAGCGGATTAAATGGCACACCACCAACCCCACCATCTGCTTCGGTATTTAGTTCAGAGCACATTGTTTCTGATTTAACCGATCTTGGATGGATATGTGATGGTCGATATGCAAGATTTTCTAGGGGAGATGTCCTTGTTGTCGTAAGTTATAATGATACAGACTCCAAATACTATCTATCATTCGTCGATCTTGAAGGTCAGCTAGTATACCTATCCCTCGATGTTGGATATACATATTATGGCAATTCCTTAGATATAGGCAACTATGACATAGACAGTTATGATGAGGTCGCATTTTTCAATTCTACACTGCTATCCATATATGATGAGAATGGTGCTCTAGAGGGCAGTGTTTATGTTACGGGTACGGAAATAGCCAGCCATGATTTAAATATGGATGGAATTTCAGAGATCATCGTTATTGCGAGTAGCTATATCTATGTGATAGATACTACATTATGCTTTATCATACAAGTCATAGATGTTGGAGAAGCCATTTCTAATGTAGCCTTTGGAGATATTAATTGTGATGGTTTTAATGACATTATTGTCCTAAGCCAAACTGCGCTAGAATCTCATGTAATCGCCTATAGCGGCTTTAACTATTCAATACTAGGAAATATCTCCCTCAACATAGATCTGCCATATGGACTCTATTCTGACGACTATAATTTTGATGGGTATAGTGATATTGTAGCCATGGGGGAGAACAACATAGGAAATGACGTATTATTCCTAATACAGGGTAGGGAAAATATAGAAATTAGGGACACACTTTTGGTTACTGAGGGCGACATAGACCAGAACATTCCCATGTTAAATAATTACTATTATTCTGTGGATAATGACAGATTTGAATTTATCTTCATCTTAATAACAGATAAGAGTAACCTCTACAGAGTCTCTATTGACTGGAGAGGCATGTATTTTGATTCAGAAATCATATCTGATGTCGAAATTACGTATTTTCTATTCTTGGCTAGTGGGTATACAAACTTCACAACACCAGCAGCACTGATAATATCCGAGCAAAGTATATACTGCTACTCAATACAGCCGTTCTTTGAGGTAATGGAAACCAATTATCCCTACTACTCAGCTATTTATGCATTCACTTATGACCATAATAAAGACAACAGAAATGATGTTTGTTTTGTGTCGACTAGAGATGTAAGGACATATATTGCTGATGCCACACCACCAGAGATAATATACATAGACGTGAATCCTATGGATGCAACTACGGATGATGCTATTACAATCAATGTAATAACGGCCGATAATTCAACACTTATTTCTGCGTATGCCCTTATTTATGGCCTCGGTTCTCCTTTCTATACAGACTGGCCACTATTCCCAAAGGAAGTTATAGGTAACATATATGTATGGGAAACATTTATCACAGGCCTAATGTATGGATCTTACGTAGTAAACGTGACAGTAAAGGATTCTTTTGGCAATACAGCATCGCTTAATGGATCCAAGGTAGTTCTTTTCAATATACATGGTGTTGTGTATGAAGATGTCCAAATAAGCTCGAATGTATCATTCTATACTTACTATCTTGATATTCTCGATATGGATGGTGATGGTTATGATGAGACGGTCATATTGATCTATGAAAATGATGTTCTTAATATATCAATTCTAGGGCTTAATGATTGCTGGAGTTTGGAATTTATGTATATTCACAAATTCTATAATATGACAAGGTCTTTATTCAAGACTGCAGATATAAACTATGATGGCTATCCAGACATAATTGGTGTGTTAGAAAATGAATCATCTGTCGAGCTTATATATGTTTATGGAACAAACACTACACCTATCATAGAATCATATGAGATTACGGGAGTTGGGAATATTACTTCTTTGGGGTTTGCGACCTTAGAGCATAGACTTGAGGTAATCATAGGTACAGAGAATGGCGTATTCTATTCGAATGGTACAATGATTGTGAACATTGACTCTGTAGACTATGTCATTTGCATAGACCGAGAAGATATTCTTGGTGAGCTGGCGATTCTGACGAGCAACTTTACGGGTATCTATATAATGATCTACAATGTTGTTGAAGGAATTCAAGAATATTTTGACATCATTATAGAGAATTTTTCCTTGATGGGAGAAATAAATACTGGCTATCGAGGAGAGGTAAAATACGGGTCTTTTTTGAATAGCAATGAACTACTCATATACTCGGAGGGGGCATATGAAGAGAGGAGCATACTTATTTATGATCTAGCAGATAGATCTGTCACTAGTCAACTTATGCAGAACAATATAGAGCTCAAAGGGGCATTTGATTTTGATGAGGATGGACTAGAAGACATAGTTATATGCGATATGGACTATAATATTATAATCTATAATGGGACATTCTCAAGGATCTTTAAGAAGAACATTGGAACGCAGTTTGAATTCGTCCATAAATTTGACTGGAACGATGATGGAGAAGAAGAATTAGCAACAATGTTGCGTTATGAGACTACATCCACACTGATAATTATTGATCCCCTAGGGCAGCAAATAAGAGGATTCGACCTTAAGGGCCTAGTCATAGATTATAAACCACTTTATATGATTCCCGAATCGCAATACAAAGGTATAATCGGGCTTTTCTATAGGGAGGAGGAAACGGGAGGTTACTCCATAGACCTATATTATATGATCGATATCGCAACATACTACATTCCCTTAATCGATATTAACCTATCATCTCATTCCTTAATGCAGGATCAAACCTTGAGGATAAACGTCTCAGCAATCGACTTTTTTGGAAAACCAATCGAGGATGCACAATGTTTGTTAAATGTTACATCAAGAGTAGGCTCCTTCACATATGTTCTCCTAAACATAGGCCATGGCATGTATAAATTGGATATCCCTGTCAATAATTGGGGTATAGGTATCGTGAACATAAGTATTTCCTTTTCGCACACTAGATATCATGCTCGGGAATACAGATATTCAATAATTGTATATGGAAAGCTAGAGCCTATTGTCTCGTATCCCTATATTGTTAGCCAGGGGGAGCACCTCATAGTTATAATAGATGTGTACGATGAAAACTTAAACCCGGTATATAACAACGAGGTATACTTGATATTTAATGGAGAAACATTAATAGCTCAAAACTTGGGCAATAATACATATGCTATACAGATCGATACTTCCATATTACCAATAGGAGAATACCAAGCCATACTAGAGATATACAACCCATATGCGGAGCCAAAATTAGAAACAATAAACATTCTTGTAACGGGAGAAGTAAATGTAGAAATAACTGGTAGGGGACTAGATAGGGAAAGCGCTGTGGTCCAGGGCGAGAATATACCAGTGAGGGTCAATCTATTTGATGGATATGGATATCCACTTATCGATGCTACCGTTTCAGCACTATTCTATGGCAGATTTTATGGATTTTATTCCTACAATAACGGCACATATTCAGCGATGATATCCTCGGAAAATGTACATGCGGGCGTTCACAAGTGCTTTATTTCCATATCACATCCAATTATAGGTTTAATCGAGAAGAATTTGAGTCTATATATACTCGGTTATCCGAGAGTTGACTTATACATGGGCGAGGGGGCAATAGTACAGGATACATACCGGCTCGCCGAGATCGCGGTAAGTGATAAATATGATTACCCTGCAACTGGATTAAACGTACTTGTTTCGCTTGCAAATAGAACATACGAAGCTTGGGAGTCTGATGAAGAGGCTGGATTGTACTATGCGAATATATCCCTGTATGGCCTACATCACGGATACTACGACCTAAAGGTTATTGTAACAGGACAAAACTATATTCAAAAGACATACACGATACGTATCTATGTTGATGTAAAACTTCCTGAGCTAAGCATAACGTATAGGGACTTCATCGCACTGCTGGCAATATCCTTTATAATATCGATCGTAGGATTGCTCATGTACTATAGACTTACCAGGATCCTTAGAATGAAAAAAGAAGAGGCTGTAGGAAAAAGTATAAAGATTATGAATAAACTCTATATAGCCGTTCTCGTTATGCTTGGCATTTCGATGTTCTATTCGTATAGCCAATATAGCCTAGATCATCATGGGGCCGCATTGCTAGGTATAGTTCTATGTCTACTACTCACAATACTACTCTCAGCACTATGGATATACAGAGACATCAACAAAAACATCCTACTGGAAAGGTTCCATAAAAGCGGTATGCTTCTAGGCTTATGGCACCTACTATTGGTACCAGTCCTTCTATACATGATATTCTACATTGGTAGTCATATAGAATGGTTCTACGTACACATTGTTGAGGACATAATATCAATTGGGGGGTACTCATTCCCAAAACTACTTCTAAGCATCCTTGGAACCTACATTGGCTCGTACGTGGTCATCGTCATTAACATATATAGAGAAAGCAACAAAGTAGTCAACAAAGTTAAGTATATGAGAGAGCATGAGACAGCCGAACAAGTCATAACTAAAGAAAAAGAATACAACATCACCAAACTTACGGATTCAATTAGGACAAAATTCTTAGTATTTCTCGTTATAATTGGAGCCACGATAATAACTACTACAAAGCTTCTGCAATACTATGCTATAGGTTTAGTAGTCGTCATACCCATGATAATAATTTTTGTGATCCCATATCTTGCGTCGAAAGCATTAAAAATTTTGTCTGGGGAGAGAGGAACGTTGATCTAATATATCACTATGGCCATCTTGGGAATGTTCATATTTTTATCCTTTATCTGACAAATTACATCTAATTACCTCCCCGCATAACGCAAACTCTCCCCAATTTTGAAAAAACAACGTACCGCAACCCCTTGCGGTCTACTAAGAACCAAGATTTTTTCTTTATATCTAAATTCCCTATCTATAGCATCCAGCATAGAAAAAGAAGGGGAACTTTATCCCCACAGGACTTTTTATCTACTCTCTAAATAAACCTTGTCTAAAATCCGTCACGAGTCTTATTGCGTATTCCTTGTCGTCCTTGCTCATCGTACTATCTCTAATCGCATCAATAAGTATCTTGCTTCTCCTTTCTGCGTTCTTCCTACTAATTCCACCGATCCATAAATCTTCGCTAAGTTCTTCTATTAGACAGCGAACATCGTCAATATGAGCGATTTTTCTCGGTCTAGTTTTCTGAGTACTCCCCCCAAGGATAAGGTCCCCGTCCCTGACAATAAAGAATTTCCCTGTTTCATATGTTATTCTCCCTTTCATTACCCTATCATAGAATAGAAATGAGTCCTTCACATCGTTATCTAGTCTCCCAAGCTCTGTTAATACGATTCTTCTTATATGCATCGTAGTTGCTTCCGGTTTGTCTCTAAGCCTCTCTTCTACAACATAGGCAATTCTCTCTGCGAGTGTTCTAGAGCCCCCGGCACTCATTATGCTCCTTACGATTTTTCCGCGATCAAACCTCTCGGTTGTGCGGTCAAATTTTACAACCCTTTCTACCATTTAAGACGCCTAAAAGAAGAAAGACTCCAACAATATATAAGGGCATGGATTTGACAAAAAACACTGTGGATACATGAGCATTTCTAAACCACCAACGGATCTAAGAAGCCGAATACAATAACTTTAGACGCTAAAAAACACCGATCTAAAACAAATGATAGCTTTAACTTAAATTTTTTATTTTTACATATAAATATAGGGGATTCAATTTGTCATCTGAGCCTTTTAGAGCCGCTAAATATCATATTGTTTTTCCTAATGGCGCAATGAACGAATTAAAGGATATACTATTCTCCAGTTTAAATCTAAGTGCAAACATAGGGGCTATTGGAGAGGATACAATTATTAATAGCTCAGACATCGATGAAGAATTAATTAATGATATAATGAAAGAGGTTGGTGGTAAGCGGATTAGGAGGACTCGACATGTCAGAACCGGAAACATTTTTGATCCCTACAAGGAGGAGGAGTTCTATGAATATGCCCTAGATATGAACCTAAAGTTGGATAGTGACATCTCTCCTCGTGTGGGAGTAGCTGTGGCTGTTTTGAGAACGATTTTTGGTTATATATACTGGAGGGACAAAACATTTAAATTTAATGTCTATAGGATCGGAAGTGGTAAGTCTGAATACATAACCAGTTTTACTATCGGTAAATCGGCGCTAAAGTATAATTACAGGAAACCAACCATAAGACTGGTTCGGCCATCCACAGTCAGGTTTACTCTTGGTAAGAATTATAGTTTCACAATAAGCTTTGAGGTTCGTGGAGGTACTGGAATCTTAGAGCGCGTGGAGATACCCTTCCTAGGAGTATCCAGATCATTTAGTAGGATAATTCTACACAAGGACATAGTAAAGGTTTATACAAGCGGGATATGTGACTTTCTTAGTGTTTCAGACCCCTACGCCTATTTTTATATAAGATATTTCGATGACGCAAGGGATACTATTAAAGTCCACATTCCTTCAGAGATCTTGGCACCATCTCTTAGCGTTGATATCGCTACTAAGACATTCCATGCTGGGAGCGAACAGTTCCTTGTATTGTCATTGCATTCGCCTGTCGATGTGTCTGATGTTACTCTTCATATTGATGGATCCGCTTCATATGATGTAGACACAACTAGGATAAGCCTCGGCTCTATTGGGAAGGATTCTAAGAAGGATGTGAAAATCCAGATAATTCCAAAAAAATTTGGCCCGTCGATGATTTCTGGTAGTATTACCTATAACGTGGGTGGTAGAAGATTTGAGAATGATTTTAGCCTCGAATTTGAGATAGCTAAGCCAGATATAGATGAATTTGCAAAGAAGCTAAGAAATCTATTGTCGAAATACAGCAACCTAACCTTAGAATATCTAGCAGAAAAATTCCAAATCGGAAAAAACATGGTTCTCGATCTAATAGAAGATGCTATGGATATGGGACTTATAGACGTCAAAATAGACTTAGGCAGGGGCATAATATCCGGTGCTGAGGAAAAACCTGTGGCTGATATCCAATATAAACCACAACGAGATGTCTTCGATACAGTCTACCTAAGAAAAGAACTTAAAAAAGCGCATGAGGACCTATACAAATCCGCACCACTAGCCCCTGTGGCTGATGTTTTCTATATTAAAGATAAAAAGTTCAGAGACTACGACGTGATCGGGGTTATAGGAGAGGGTGGTTTTAGCATCGTCTATAAAGTCATAAAAAACAACAAGTATTATGCCCTTAAAATCCCCAAATTCGTAAATACGCTACAGACAGTAAGCTTCGAATTATTGGAAAAATACAAAAGAGAGATAGAGATATGGGCTTTATTATCTAAGAAGAATATCAAGGGCATAGTCAATATTGTTGAGTACAGCTTCGAGCCATTTCCATGGTTTGTGATGGAATACGTGGCTGGGGGAAGCCTGAGAAAATATATCGGGCGCTATAATGTTATTCATTCACTCAGTCTCGTATATTATGTATCAAAAACAATGCACCAAGTCCACATGTTAGGTATAAGACATTTCGACTTAAAGCCTGAAAATATACTGCTAGACCTAAATGGGATGCCCAAGATTGGAGATTTCGGCACAGCAAAAATTGAGCTCCTATCAACCACATCATCGGTCCCAGCAATTACCCTAATCTATGCAGCACCCGAACAGATCGATAGTAGATATTTTGGACAGCCAGATGAGAGAACAGACATATACCAAGTAGGAGTAATACTTTATGAATTATTGACTGGCAGGCCCCCCTTTGTTGGGAGTCCTGTAGAGATAATTAACCAGAAAATTCTGGGTCGCTTTGTATTACCCAGCAATGTGAATAGAAACCTTCCAAAAGATGTGGATCAGATCGTTGTTAGAGCATTAGCAACAAAGAAAGATGAAAGATACGACACATTCTTAGAGATGGCAAAAAGCGCATATAGCCTGATAAAACAACTCCTAGGAAAATAAATAACAATGAAACAACAATTCGGCTATAAGTGTATATAGTCATATCCGAGCTCAAAAAGGAAAATAAAAGAAATGTTTACTCTGTCTGAGGTGTCTTCTTTTTGCGTAAGAATAGTATTGCGGCAACTATGACCAGAGCTGCTATTGCGGAAATCGCAATAATGATTGGCGGTAGTGGTAGGGCCGCCTTCGTTGTTTCTGTCATAGTCTTAACAGTGTAGCTACTTAAATCGCTCACAACATAGTTTCCGTATATGTCATAGACATAGACACAGTACTCTATTGTTGTTCCTGCTGGATATCTAGGGATCAATGCCTCATAGAGTTGGGTTGTATTGTTGTATGTCATCGTTATATTGTACCAACTGTGTCCATCAGAATAGCTTAGGATTACATATGCTATGCCGCTATCATCTTCAGCACTTACATATATTTCCACAGACTCGCCCTCCGTTGGTTCCTCTATGCTTCTCGTAACGTTATGGATTACGGGGGGATTAAGCTCTATCACCGTATACCAATATGTTGTACTCTTTGCAGAGTTTCCATAGATATCGGTTGCATAGACATAGTACTCCACGTATGTTCCCGCGGGGAGTTGTGGAATTGTAGCCTCATAATAACCCGTTGTTGAGTTGTAAACCATTGAGACATTTATCCAGTCGCTACCATTATAGTAGCAAAGAATGACCTCCGATATTCCACTATCATCAGTAACATTTGCCATAATGATGACCACATCGTTATCGCTAGGCCTCTCAATGTCTCTTAAAACACTAAGTATTGCGGGAGGCCTAAGTTCTATAACCATATAATTATATTCGCTACTAGTAGCAGTGTTGCCATATATATCAATAGCATAAACCTTGTAGAATACATGGGTGCCAGATGATTGTGGTGGAATAGTAGCCTCATATAGTCCCGTACTTGTGTTATATACCATTGTAATATTGTTCCAATAGTAACCATCAAAGTAACAGAGTATTACTTCTGATATAGCACTGTCGTCAGTAGCATTTACAATAATTTTGACCGGATCAACATCCGTAGGTGTCTCAACAAGTCTTTGTACCTCGTATATTACTGGGGGCCTAGTCTCTATGACTGTATACTCATATATGTCGCTAATGGCCCAATTTTCGTAGATATCCACCGCGTAGATCATATACCTTATCGTTGTCCCCGCTGGGTATGGAGGTATTGTTGCTTCATAGAGGCCCGTTGATGTGTTATATACCATTGTAATGTTTTTCCAGAATGCCCCGTCATTGTAGCTAAGAATGGCTTCTGATACGCCGCTCTCATCGACTATATCCGCAATTATCCTGACCGTGTCTACATCCGAGGGGTTTTCTATGGATCTTTCAACATATAGTATTTCTGGTAAGTTTCTTTCAATAACGGTGTAGTTATACGTGCTACTCACAGCCCAGTTTTCATATGTATCACACGCATAGACCTTGTAGAATATTATTGTTCCTGCTGGATATGTTGGAATTACCGCTTTATAGTATCTTATTGTGGGAACATAGGTCATGCTTACATTTATCCATGCTGACCCATCATTGTAGCTCAGGATTATGTTGGATACGCCACTTTCATCATCAACGTCTACAAGTATTGTGACGGATTCCTCATCTGTGGGTTGTTCTGGTTGTCTTAGAATCTCATAAAATGTTGGCGGCGACATATCCTCCTTGACCTCATATGTGAAGATATTACTCATATTCCAGTAGTCCATCGCACTTCTCGCATATACTTTTACTGCTACATTTGTTCCAATATCCAGTGGGGGGATTGTGGCTTCGTAGTACCCGGATGATGAGTTATACGTCATAGCTAATGTTATCCATGAGCTCCCATTATAGTACCTTAGAACCACAGCCTCTATGCCGTGGGGATCGCTGACCCTTGCCTGTATTTTTACACTTCTATTACTCAGAGGGGTCTCTATCAGTTCATCAAATTTTGGAGTATTGACAACGGGATTAACTAGCGAGTAGTTATCATAGATGTCTTTATATACGTTGTAGGGGTTATCCCAAATACCATCACTATCGGAGTCAACATCTACATAGTCGTCCCAGTAGTTACCTATGAATCCATCATCAAATTTTCCTGAATTGGCTGTTACATGTTTGGAGTTTCCGATAAAGTTATTCAGGTATATCCTCGCATCTTCGGAATTACGGATCGCTATACCGCATGAGGTGGTCCATGGGGCGCCATTATATGTTATGTTGTTCTTAATAATTGTTAGATTTCCAGAGAATGATATGGAGGCTCCTCTATACTTATTCATTGTTAATACATTATGCGTTATGTTGATATATGGACTCATGTATATGTATAAACCATTCACTCCAGCGTTCTCAACACGGTTTTTGATAATAATATTGTTTTGGGATCCATAGATGTAGATGTTGTTCCTACTACCTATGATGATGTTTTCGCTGATTCTAGTTTTATTTGCCTGCTCAATATATATTCCGCTCAGTCTACATGAGTCAATATTATTATTAGAGACTTCTGTGTTTGACGACCCCCTAATATCGATACCCCTCTCCGTGTATCTTATATCGTTAGAGACGACACTACAGTCGATTGAATTTTCCATATATATCCCCGCGCTATGTAGCCGATCTCCCTTAATGATATTGTTTATAGTATCAGAACCTATTGACGAGATTATGCCAATGCCATATAATGTTGTATTGCTAATGCTGGAGTCCAGTATTGAGGAATTATCGACACCGAAGAATTCTATCCCAATGGTAGTATTTGCAATCATCGTATCTCTTACTGTAATGTATTTTGAGTTGACGACTATTATTTGGCCATATTCTCCTGTTATGTCCAATCTCCTAGCGTTTTCAACATATAATAGGGGCTTGGAGTTTACTTTATTGTTATCAACAGAGTTGTTGAATGAGTACATCACGAATATCCCACATCGCGTAAATTCGTTATTTGTAACTGTCGTGTCGTTTGTATATACGAGGTATAGTCCTATCATGCTATTGCTGAATTTAGAGTCCATGACAGTTATATCTGTACTGTATGCTACCTCAACCGCTACTGTTGTGTTTGATATGTCGACACCAGAGACTGTTATGCTTGATGAGTTTGCTATTATTACTTGGCCAGCTGCGATTGGGACGCTGTACCCATTCATATTGGCGACATAGTATACTATTTTTCCATTCACTTTGTTACTGGTTGTAATTGTATGAGAAGCAAAATGCTCGGCATCTTCTCCATAGAGAATGATTCCAGTGTTCCAAAGCTTGTTGGCATCTAGCGTAATATCGACTGAGGAATCCAGTATTACCCCGAATAGGCTACCATTTATAATATTATTCTCAAGTGATATGTTCAGACATGATTCCAAGACTACTGAGGATACGGCAACATCAACAAATCCATTATATGAAATCACACAGGAGTTACAGTTATAGATGTATAGACCCCTATCAAAGCCTTCTATGTATGTATTATTGAGAACTATCCTGGAATCATTAAGAACCACTATTCCGGTACCCCATTTCGGCCCAGTATTTTCGACAACAGTATCATATATAATTATTTGAGATGGACCAAAGTACGTTGGCGACCATGGCTTATAGCTAATGAGTGTGTACACAAAGTAGGGGCTAGCTAGGTCATATGTATGTAATGTGGCCCAACACTGTCTAATATTTATGTAGCCACCCGCTGGTCTAAATATTTGAACAACCGATATGTTATATAGCGTTAAGTTAAGAACCACATTAGTCACCGAGTCGTTGGACTTCCTTGCCGTAGCCATGAATATCAAGTATGAATTATTGTACATCTCGCCTGTAGCAGTAGTGTTGCCTACATAAACACTGGAATTATAGTTGCTATAGATAATATATGTGAATGAGTCATTAAACATACGAACACTCACATTGAGTCTGTCGATTGTTGTCACCGCATAATTGTCAAATATACCCACGGAGAATCCATCATCATAAAGCTTATTGTCCAATGTGATATTTTCGAGGCTCATATCTCCATCAACATTGAACAGGAGTATCTGCAATGCAAACCCCCTAGTTAAGACATCGATCTTTGTATTGGTTATGGATATCTCCGACATGTGGAGGAAGCCTACTAAGCCAAAGTAAGAGCTATAGTATGTATCATACAGATCTGGAGGAGCAAAGCCATAGAAATCTCCATAGATTGTCACGTTATCCATATAGAATGATGTCAAAAAACAATCAAAAGCAGTAGTCCAGTAGGTACCCTCATAGGCCCACATGTTGATGATAGAATTCTTCACTGTGAGATTGTTAACGAAATCACTATAGACAAACACATAATAAGACATTTTCTCGGAAAGACCATCGAATGAACAGTTCTCCACAAGCACATTCGATGCGGTACTGGCATATATAGCCTCACAGTAACCATAGGATGTAGGCATTCCCGTGGCATGGATATGAAAGCTAGAATTGTGGATTATCGTATTCGTGTCATAAATCCTCAGGCCCGCGGCATATGTGTCCGAGTTATAGTCCATACATGATATATAAAATACTGAATTATTTACATTTAGGGATCCCTGAACGCTACTGGCATTTACAATTGCTAGAGTACTCCCATTGAAGGAGTGTCCCCACGCATTTATATTATTGAGTGAGGGACTCTTGGTATTGACTATATAGAGAATGAACACTTCAGATGTATTGCTGGCAGTAGCATTTACATGTAGGTTGGAGATATTTATCAATGAGCCATCTATTTCGAACACACATACCTGCTGGCTATCAGCATTAAGGTTTACAGACAGATTAAGAATCATAAGGCGTGTTTCGTGATCTGTATATACGGCTATTAGGTTTTTCTCGTTTGGCGTAATAATGTTGATTGTGCTGTTGGCTAGAAGTACTGTCGTATTGTATAGGCGCATATAGCTGTTGTTGAATACTCCATAGCGTATTTCGAGGGTCGTGTTTTTAGAATAGATGGCGCTACTACAATTTAGGAATCTTGACTTATGGACAATGACATTGTCTGAATTACGTGAAATTATTGAGTATGTATTATTTACAAACTCTGTGTTGGAGATATTTATCCACGTATAGGCAACTTCTATGGCTATTGGTTTTCCCTCCACGAGGAAACCATCCATTGATACATCCATACAATTAACTATTATGTATTCACCAAAGTCTGCTACTAGTGAGGGGGTTGTCTGGTTCACAATATAGTATACTGGGTCTCCATCCACTAGACAACCAGTAATGTCGTGGCTGAAAAATTCTCTCTTGTTTGCTCCATCAATTACAATTCCACAGTTATATAGTTCACAGTTCAATAATGTAGCGTTTATTGTATGATCGATCATAATGCCATATGGCGTATTAATCCCATCAATAGAAACGTCTTCAAGCGTGACATTTTCCGCGGCATACATATAAATACCAAAGTAGTTATCATGGATATAGGAGCCCCTGATTGTGACATTATGAGTACCGATCCATAGCCCTGTCCTGTCGCCATTTATACCATAGGCATATCCGGCATGACTTATCTCACTACCATCGATATACAATACTGATCCCAGATCAGCCTTTATATAGTAATTATACGCAGGATTATATGCTGTAATTGTGCTATTAATCAATGTCAGATTTCCTCCCCGATTAACCTCTATCCTATATTGACCATCACTCGACAAGTTCATGATTATGGTCGAGTTCTTCAGAACGAGTGTTCCATTATCCAATATTAGGATACTACCATTAATTATGTATGTTGTATCCTCAACAACCACTACTTCATCCCCTATAATCCAGTCGCCACTAGAGGGTGGCGTAGGACTTCTACCGAAGACCTTATTTATCTTGGATTCCTCCGCGTTATCATCACCATATCTTACCCAAGATGTATATAGTTCCTTGAGAGACCCCCTTCTTAGAATCTCTAACCTCTTATCCACTTCCATGGCCCGCGATTCAATCCAAGAATCCAGCTTAGCTAGCCGATCAAAATGTATATTGTGATGATTAACGCGATCATATCCCGTATGAAGCTGATCAGTATGCTTACTAGGACCCCATTCACTAAATGCATTCGCTGTGTGTGTCCTTGGGTTGTTGTATCTAGCCCCACGTGAAGTATTTACAAACCTGACATCGCTATAGGCGACACCAAGTAACAACAATAGAATTAAGAATGTTTTTGTACACCTCATAACCTCCCACCTTAATCCTAGAGGAAAGGCATTAATAAAGGAAAAAGAAAAAAACAATAAAAAGGATGCGACTAGTAGATTAAAGGACCCTTATATACGGCTTGTATCAGTGATCGAGAAACCATGTAGAATTTTTTTATAGAACAAAGAAGGATAATCGTAATAAGCTTTATATAGGATAAACGTTTAGATTCCTATACCATTTTACATTTTGGTCGAAGAGTCTTTAAGAAAATGGATAACAGATCCTATCTGTGTATACTGTGTGGAGTTTGTTCAATTAGTATTTTTCCTTCGCCATTTGACAAATAATCGCCGCTAAAAACCCTCTTTGTTATACACAAGTCTTCGAATAAGTAGGGAAGTGGTTTATGATTTATTGCTTCATATCTTCCATAATGAGATATATAAATTATCTGGTCATGGTTACTACGGAATCTATATAAGCTTAAAATAGAGGGCCAATTAATGGCACTTAAATTAAGTGAGACTCATAACATCAAATCCATAAAACCACTTTATCCCATTATATTTAGTATTTATTTTCTTGTATCGTGATGATTGATGTTGATTAGAGAGATATTGTCATTTATATCCCTTGGCGTCATATCGTTTTTCGTATTGTTTCTATGTTTAATACCCTCGCTAGTATATGCTATAAAGTATGTTAGCCTATCTATTACCGATTATGTACCAGTGTTTCTAGTTAAGCTGTTTTACTATATGCTTGTGATAGTATCCATGAACATGGCTACATTTATATTTATACCCGCGTTGATATTCAGGATATTTAGAATAAGACCTAAAGAGGGCGAATATGATTTGACGCCGCTTAATAGAGACGTATATAAATGGTATCTTTCCTTGGGTCTATATAAAATATCAATGATCGTTGGGAGAGTATCTCATATTACACGGGGACTTGTAATAAGACTCTTTGGTGGCAAAATTGGAAGGAATGTCTATTTCCAAGGACATGTTACGGAGCCATACTTTCTGGATGTAGGCGATTATACAGTTGTGGGGGATCGAGCCAAAATATTTACACATATCGCCGATAAACCTGGGAGGATTATGTTTAGACGCGTAAGAATAGGCAAATATTGCCTAGTAGGCTATGGTGCGTTAATAATGCCTGGATCAAAAATCGGTGACTATGTCATACTTGGTGCTTATTCTATAGTTCCGAAAAATAGTGAACTGGATAATGGAGTCTGGGTAGGTTCTCCAGCTAGAAAAATAAGGGAGATAAAACCCGAGGAAATACAGACAAGAAAAACAAGAGTATATCCATTTCCGAGAAGTATAAGACAAAAATTTCTGCCAACACAAGAAAAGCAAAAAATGAGCTCGGATCTGCACAGTTACGAGAATATGCAATAAGTAATATAAACTATTCGAGGAGATCATAATAAATATGCTATACATGTCCCTTATTCAAAGTCGATGGATTAAGTGCTACTTAAAAAGATCTACTTGGTCATATGATCTTGGCCCCATCGCCTAGAGCCATGTTTTTTATTCATTCTGAGGAGATGTTTTAGTGCTTTTATAGGCATAGAACACCAATAGAGGAGAATCTAATTACCTAACTTTTATATTGTTATTTACTTTATTTCTATCCATTATTCCGATCTAAGATTCGTAGTAAATGATAATTTTTGTATGTTCATGTTTCTCTTAGACAATTATATTCTCCATAGTTTTACTATTCCATCTTTCCCGCCACTTACAATTGTTCTAGAATCTGGGCTCCATGCCACCGTTGTTAGGCCTTCCCTATGAGCATAAATACTTCTTAACTTCCACGTATCCGCATTTATTAATACTAATTTCCCATCTTCCTGAGCTATAGCGATTGTTTTCTGATCTGGACTCCAATCCATCGAGTTTGGTGCCGAGTTTAACCTGATTGATTTTACGGGTTTCCATATCCCAAACCTCCAGATCCTCAATATCCCATCAGCACCACAGCTAGCAATGAGTTTTCCATCTCTGCTGAACACTACCGAGACCACCGCATCCATGTGTCCAGTCAGCGTGACGATGGGTTTTTCTTGGAGCATCCTCCATACCATAATTCTCTTGTCGCTTCCCCCGCTTACCAGATATTCCCCATCCCAACTCCAATCAATATCGAGAATGCTACCAGTGGAATGAAGACTTGTGATACATTCTTCCTTCTGGGGATCCCATATCATTATGTTCCTGGCATCGTCCCCGCTTGCGAGATATTTTCTCCATGATAGACAATTGATACGTGATGAATGACCTAAGAGTTTTTTGATTATTTTGCCACTCATGATGTCCCATATATAGATTATGAGATCCTCCATACCGACAGCTAAAAAGTTGGGAGAAGCAGACCAACACATGCATGTTGGGGATATTTGAGGACTCATCCTAATGGAGCGTATCTTTCCATCCGACATGCTGTAAATCACAAGATATTTATCCATGGCGATACTCGCAACATAATTTCCATCGGGAGAATAGGCAACGCCAATAACCTCGCCAGTGTGTTGGAGAATTATTTTTCCCTCATGCATATTGCTGAGCACCTATTAGTATTGATTAAAAAATCATTATTAGCAATTGGGGGCACCTAATCACTCATGTACTTCTTATGCATATTCTCTAGATTTTTGGCATTTGATAACACCGCAACAATTCATTTGGAAAAAAATGGCCAAATTTTTTAAATATTGTTCCATTTTTTTCTAACGATAAATTATGGTGTAGTCCGTTGAAGGGGAGAATCGAGAGAATACTTAGGTACCTCTTGGATAACCCAGTAGCGTGGCTTGCAAATATTTCAAGAAATACTAGCATTCCAAAATCCACGCTTAAAAGAATTCTAGATTACTTGGTTAGGATAGGCATCGTGGATTTTGACGGAAAATATTTCCGCATATCCTCCTTCCTTGGATCCATTATGAGAAATATTATGGATAAATATGACATTGAGTTTCTATTAGATAAGAAATCGGTAAAAATACTTACCCTACTTATCGAGCCTCAGACATTGACGGATATCGTCATGGGCTCGGGCCTGTCCGAGAAAACAGTAAGACGCATACTTGGTAGACTATTGGAGATGGGTATTGTAAGAAGACTTAACGGTTTCTATGAGCTGACTAGTGAATCAACAATTAATGTATTCTTTAGAGCCATCCGGTCGAATTTATGGAGCATAGATAAGAGACTAAACGTCAGGTGGGCTAGGGGCTTAATAAAGCTTGTTGAGGCACCAAGAAATATAGAGGTTAATGGTAGCCTAACAGCATTTTCTGTATTTGATAAATATGGTGTTTCAGTCGAATTTCCAAATGATTTCTACGTCATACCGAAAATGGAGCTTTCTTTAGAGGATATCATTATACACTCCATAATACTTTCCGATGATCCTTATAAGATGACACTTGTAGCCATATTTATAGCAAAAAACTATGATGTCATCGACATGGAAAAACTTAAGGAAAAATCCGTAAGATATGGAGTGCTGGACAGACTCGTAAAAATAGATGCATATATCCACGGGGCCGAACCAGCCAATATGTCTCTGCTCCCCTTTGAAGAATTCGAAAACCTAGCGAAAGTATACAACATCAATATCAAAAAGTTCCTAGTAAGAACATTCAGTGAAGATTTCCTCCAGGACCTAGGCGAAAAAATAGATGAGCCAATTACAATATACCTTATTGGCGGCGCCGTCATGGTAATAAGAGGGCTTAAGGGCCGAACAAAAGATATAGATATCGTAGCCCCAAGTCATGACGACATGCAGCGCCTAGTACGTGCCCTAGCATCCTTAGAATATAAAAAGGTTTCGGGAGATCACTGCGAAATACATATGGAGCATGAAAATCTACCAAAAGTAGATCTATATGTGGGGGGAATACCTAGAAAATTTGTATTGACTAATAGTATGATTGATCGGGCCGAAAAAAGGATTTATGGGAAGCTAACAGTATTTATGCCGAGCAATGAGGATCTCGTATTGATCAAAATGATCGCCGGTAGAATAAGGGATATACTGGATATTGAGAGAATACTCAAAAAAACCATGATAAATTGGCGCATCGTAATAGACGAGATGCTACGGCAAGAAAAACTACTCGACAAACATTACTGCCTTGGCATACTGGGGATAGTCGAACAGATAGAAAAAGACCTAGGAATAAAAATAAGGGCAAAACGGAGACTAGTAACCATAACTCTAGAGCACATGGTCGAATATGCATACTTCGTACTCGGCAAAAGAACAATAAAGGAACTCAGAGAACTACTCAATTTTCCAGAAACAACACTTAGAAGAGTTCTAAAGCGAATTCTTGAACGCAGAAAAAGACAAGATATCAGCTAGCTCCAAAATCATGAGAAGTTGAAAAGCTAGCTCCAGCTCCAGAAATCTTCTCCCAGACATACAAGCATTCTTATGTTTTTTTAGTGAATATGATTGCGTCATAAGCATTCTTGTTTAAAATACAAAATTAATAGTGTATAGCCGGTGTGCTAAAATGTCATTTGGTTATGAGCCCGGACCAAGTTCAAGAATATGCATAGGTGTATTCATAATCTTTTTCGCTTTGATTACCCACACACTCAATAATATTCATGAGTGGTCCTATAGTACTTATAAGACCATATATGTTATTTGGTCCATAATGTTTATCTTGGGCGGCCTCACATATATAATTGAGTCCCTTGGTATGAGGTCAGTAATTTGGGATGTTATTGCGCTTTTCCTATGTATAGACGTGGTGCTTATTCAGACCACACATTATTGGTTATGGAAGTATTATGCAGAAAGGCCTTACCAAATTATTTCACTTTTCGCGTTTGCTATTGGAGTAATCACGTCAATACTCACATTGATTAACATATCCAAAAAGATTAGCAGTGGTGGTCATCTCACATTTTAAACTATACACCCGTATCTTATGCCATTGTTTTTCTTACTCACCCAATGAATAGAGCCAATATATCTTACAAAATATGCAAATCGTGTTTTGGGATTAGCATAACGGCCGTGTGGTAAGATATGCATACCCATATTAAGGAAATTGTTGGGTTCCTCAACACAGTAGAGTTTTCGATAAAATTAGAGACTAATACTTGAATAAAATTTTTCTAGGTCGATGGGTCAAATGTCCCTGATAAGCCCTGTCCTCCGCATAGTTTCAGCTCTACCGCTTGGGGCAGTGTTTTTTGTTTATTCTGAGGAGATGTTCTGGTGTTTTTATAGACATGGAACACCAATAGAAGAGTATCTGGCCACATATCTCGTATATGTATTATTATCCTACGTTTTTCTCTACCTACTATACTGGTCCCAAGTCTACGATAAATGGGGAGTATTCCTCATTGGTGCGATCTATGGATGGATCATAGAGGGATTTATTGTACAGACAATGTATGAGGCTATTCCTTTATCCATATCTTGGACAGCTTTGGCATGGCATGCGGGCATAACAATTCTTATAGGTTTCTATAATGTATTTGGTGTCATCAGAACGGGAAATATAAAGAGACTATGCCTCTTATTTGCCTCTGTAGGGGTTTTCTGGGGATTGTTATCTACCTTTTGGATAATAGAATTAGGATATCTCCCAACGATTACTGAATTTTTCATGTTTATATCTATATGCTCAGTATTGATCAGTCTTGGTTACTATACATTCCTGAGAACAATACCTGATAAATTTTCGATAAGCAGACCAGAAAAATACTTCCTAATATCCCTCTTTGGAATTATATATGCCTGCCTAGTGCTCGTGTTTGTATATATTTTAGTTATCTGGACTCCCTTAGTTCTGTTCACACTATACATCTTAAAGAAGTATTCTGCGAAGATCACCACATATAGAGTACACACAGAGAAAACAGAAACGTTATATGATGCTATTCATAACATCCTAAAAAATGAGCCATCAAAAAAGAAGATTATTGTGAGCGGCCCACTATTGATCCCACCCATAGGAACCGCTTTATTCGCAATTCAGTACCTATCGGGGATACACCTAGGAGCCCTCGTTATGATAATCGCCTACATAATCCTCGTGCCACTAGGCTTTTTATTATATGTCTTATCTGTGTATAAGTGCTACAAACTGACCACGGATTATTGTTTGGAATAGAGCTCCATCTATATTTTGAATAATATCCATATTTTCTATCTGTGAAGCTTGGTTGCTGAGTATGCCGCTCTCCTCGACATATATCCTAATCATCTTTATGTTTGATACCATCTTTTGGCATTGTTCCTTGGTTAACTTATGTTTTGTTTCACGCTTATAGGGATACATTAAGTTATCCTTATCATTCACGTGGCCCAATCCAAGATAATGTCCAATTTCGTGCGCTAGCGTATTCTTGGACGAATCGTCACTATCTACAACCACTCCCTTCTTGTTCTTTTGAGGATACTCTAGAAATTCTCCAGTAGTCTTACTGCCCTTGTTGTCCCCCTTATCAAACTCCTTAATGTAATATACATTGAGATACCCCGGCTCAAGGTGATTGTCGAGAAGTGCTTTTTCTTCATCTGTTGGCTCTCCACTTTTTTCAAACTCGTCCAGATAGCCATCATTATCCTTGTCTATGTTCTTCCAATCATTCTTTGATATAGTATTTTCTTTTACTTCTATCTCTATCTTAGTTCCACATAGATGCTCGCATTGCTTTAGTATCTCCTTAAGTTTCTTGATATCGTCATCTACCTTTTTATCTGTTACTTGCCCCTCCACTTTCCATACTTTTATCTTTAGTTTGACAACATTAGCAGATACATTTGTTCTCTTCTCTTTGTTTATTGGTGTTGCCTTATATGGTTTCCCACTGTTGTCCACGAAGTTATTCGGATCATTATTAGTCACTTTTACGCTGAATAGTAATGTTCCAGGATCTGTAACGAAGAATGATATATTTACTATGTCTATCACACCCATGGCCTCTATACACATCTCCGAGAGGTTTTGGAATATCCTTATAGAGTTCATGCCAATAAGCCCTATATTTGGTGTTGGAATTGAGTCATATGGGTTCCTATCATGCCACCCCAATAGTTCTATACCACTATCATTGAAGGTTATGTTGAAATCAAAGTATCCTAGTGGAGACTCGTTATATGGCACAAATACTATGACGCCAAGTTCCATTGTAGAGTTCACGTGAATCGTATCTGGAACAGAAATATAGACTCTTGGTATTTCGAATTTCATCTCTCCCTCTACACCGCTAAACTCATCGGTGGCTGTTATTGTATAGTTGCCTATGTCAGTCAGCATTATATAGGAGGTAAACACCCCATAGCTATCTCCAGACACATTCAACAATTCTCCCTTATCGGATACAATCGTTATGTTTGATTCTGGTGGCTCAACCGTATTGTTAAATTCGTCTCTAGCAACAAATTTAATGGTTGCCAGAGCCTCCGGCCTCTCCTCAAATGGGTGAACAAACCCGAATGGTTCAACAGTTACGACAGGTCCGGGATGAAATTCTATATATGTATGTGCACTGACCCCTCCTTCCGTGATTGCAACCAATTCGAATATTCCGCTTAGTGTCGAGTTTACCTCCGCTGTGTATGTTCCATTACCGAGATCCGTAACGTCGAATGGTATTTTTATATCCTCACCCCCATATATTAGGAGAGTTATGTTTTTCCTTGGTAGACTCTCATTGAATATGTTCCATAGATTTATTCTGACGTGTGAATAATCGGTACCATTAGCGACATGCGGCGAGGTAGCATAGATCTCCATGGCATAAGGTACACTTTCAATGGACTCTATTTGTTGCTGTGTCTGTTCCAGTGAAGAATTAAGATCCCTAACTTCGGGATACCTAATCAAATACCCAGTCACAAAACCCAAGGCTAACAAGGCCACTGTGGTAGCGGCCAGTATTTTTGGATTGCAGATATTCATTTTTGACACATGTCTTGATGAAGATTAAGAATAGGATTATTTTCTTTTAAAAAGGAACTAAAAACAACATGTATGACGATTATATGGAGGGTTAGGGCGCCGAAAGGTACATAAGATAATCTTCTATTACACCTCTCTAGACTTTAGATATGCATTCTAATGGTTTTCTAGCAAAATAGATTTTACATTCCATGAGGGATCATTATTTTGAAGATGCAGAATTTCTTGACAAGATTAGTACTATAGAAGTTTTGTTTAGATAAAACCAGCCCCTTGATTAAGAGTATACATGGTTGTATTCATAACCCCCTTTAGTTACTAATCCATTAATATGTTCATGTGTAATTCTTTGATACTTGTAAAATGATGAAAAAGAAAAAGATTAGATTCTAGCGACATATAATGGCGCTACTTAGACAGCCTTCTTCTCAACAACAATATCATAGACAGTAAAATCACGCAAACTATGGCTACAAACCCAGCTAGAACAAATCCAATATTCTCCTTTGTAGTGGAAGACGTCATAACTGGATAATCATTCGGATCAAGAGGATCTGTACCTTCACTCACCTCTAGCCCGTCCTCAAAACCATCGCCATCAGTATCACTATTGAGAGGATCAGTACCATTCCAATACTCACCAAGATTAGACAAACCATCACCATCAGCATCAAGACAGGCATCACTATCATTCAAAGGATCAAGCCCATTATCGACCTCCCAACCATCAGGCATACAGTCATCATCACTATCGCCATCAAGAGGATCAGTACCATTCCAATACTCACCAAGATTAGACAAACCATCACCATCAG
>CAZWPQ010000022.1:0-11222 GCA_964636085.1 uncultured Nitrososphaerota archaeon | reverse complement strand
CCTCCCAACCATCAGGCATACAGTCATCATCAGTATCATTGCTAAGGGGATCGGTGTTGTGCGAATATACTTCATAACCATCAAGAAGACCGTCATTGTCGGTATCATTGTTTCGTGGATTTGTGCCATTATAATATTCTTCTAGATTCAATAATCCATCGTTGTCTGGATCCTGATCGGAATCATTAGAGTTTGGATCAAGCCCATTATCGACCTCCCAACCATCAGGCATACAGTCATCATCAGTATCATTGCTAAGGGGATCGGTATAATATAGATAAGCCTCATCACCATCAAGAAGACCATCATCATCAGTATCATTATCAAGCGGGTTTGTATTGTAATTGTTCACTTCATCACCATCAAGAAGACCATCATCATCAGTATCATTGTTTAGTGGATCGGTACCATAAGTAATTTCTTCGCCATCAAGAAGATTATCAAAATCACTATCCGGATCTAGAGGATCCGTGTTGTAGATGTTTATTTCCTCGCCGTCTAGGAGTCCATCTGTATCGGTATCATCGTTTAATGGATCAGTGTTATACAAATATACTTCGCTACTATCTATAAGGCCATCGTCATCTGTGTCTGGATCGTTTGGATCAGTACAATGTATAGCAACCTCATCACCATCAATAAGGCCATCATCATCAGTATCATTATCAAGAGGATCTGTGCCATATGCATACACTTCATCTCCATCCATGAGATCATCATCGTCACTATCCGAGTTCAGGGGATCAGTACCATAGGATAATTCATCACCATCAAGCAACCCGTCAGCATCAGTATCATCATTCAATGGATCCGTCCCATAGATCTCCAATTCATCACCATCAAGAAGACCATCATCATCGGTATCATCGTTCGATGGATCAGTGCCATAAGAAACTTCTTCACCATCTATAAGACCATCAGTATCGGTATCATTGTTAAGAGGATCTGTACCATAGATCCCTACCTCATCACCATCAAGCAACCCGTCAGCATCAGTATCATTGTTGAGAGGATCCGTGCCAAAATCATTGACCTCGTCGCCATCAAAGAGACCATCATCGTCGGTATCGTCATCAAAAGGATCCGTATTTTGGGAGATTTCATCGCCATCAAGGAGACCATCCTCATCTGTATCTGGATTAAGAGGATCTGTAGCGTATATATTTGCTTCATCGCCATCAAGGAGACCGTCACTGTCCGTGTCATTGTTGGTTGGATCTGTTCCAATAGTATGTTCTTGGGTATTTATTAGTCCGTCTTTATCATAGTCATCATTAGGATAGTAGACTTGATATGGATATATGAGGGGTAAATCGTCCTCGCTGTCGTTGTCTATTATGTATGGTGTGTCCCCTATCCAGTCACCGTCGCTGTCCACACCGTAGTAGTCATCCCAATAGTTCCCATATGTCCCATTGGTGTACATCGTTATTATTCCCTCGTCATATACGCCATTGGTGCTGATTATGTTGTTGAAGTAGATTATGTTTCCCGATGATATGCCCTCTATCCTAATTGCTTCTTGTGCCATATTTCGTATCGTGTTTTCCTTTATTGTTGAGGCATTAGTGTCTTGGATGTGGATCCCTACACCGGAGTTAATTAATGTGTTTTTTGTTATAGATATATTTATGGCCCCTAACAGGTATATCGCCGTCTCGGCCATTACTGTGTTATTGGTTACAATATGGTTGTCGTTCTCTGCCCGTATTCCAACTGTTGATGAATTAACATTGTTGTTTTCGACGGTTATGTTGAATCCGTTTAGGTATATTCCCTCCACGGATATATCCGTGATGTCGCTATTCATCACCACCCCATCTGTCGAGTTATAGCCGAAGTATACCCCATAGTAGTTATGGTGCATGGAACAGTTTATAATTTTAGAACCATTATTGTTTATCCATATCCCTGATGTTTCTGCCGTGCTACTATATCCAGCATAGCTTATTTCGCTTCCATTTGCAAGGAAATATGCTCCATAGTTTATCTTTATGTAGTAATTGTTGGTGGTATTGTATGCTGTTATTGTTGAATACCTAAGTGTTAGGTTTCCACCCTCGTTTACTTCTATCCAATATTCACCATCAAAACTCAGGTTTATATATAACCTACTATGGGTGAGGATCAGCGATCCGTTCTCCTCAACCATGATGCTCCCATTTATTATTAAATCCGAATAATAAACTATTGTTGTCTCATTTATTATCCATGTCCCAGTTTTAGGTGGTTGACTCCCAATAACCGTTCTTGCACGGAATTTCATGTTACGTTTTACCTTGTCCTTTCCCAGATTACTGCTAATATTCCTGAACAATACTATGCTTTTAGATCTGTATAGCCCTTCACCATAGGCCATATCGCCATAATCTTCGCCACTATTAACTTTTTTCACAGAGTAGTTTAGCGAAAACAAATCTCCAAAGGCAGATACGATGAATAATATCACAAATATGCATCCTATTTTCCTTCTGGTCAATTTTTTCACCTAGTATTTTTATCCACGTAGAGAACTAGGGGAAAGAGTATGTTTACCCACTTATACGATGTATCTAGCCCTATTTGGGGCAGACCAAAAAATATTCATCGACCCCAGATGCGCTACCTTAGCCATGATTTTTGTGGGCAACATATTCTCTTTACCCCCATGTTCACTATATGGATATGAACACAAATTCCAAAAAGTACTTATAAAGGAATAGAGATACATCGAGTCTAGGTAATTAGAAATTGTTAAGGAGAAAAAACGCTATATTGATATCTTCTCGATTATTGGTTTTAGATTCTTATTGTAGTAATCCGTAACGAGATGCATCATTAGTGTTTTTCCAAGATATACGGTTGCTACAAGCGCATTTCCCAATCCATAACTGATTAGTTTTAACATGACTAGAACTCCTGAGATCGAATATACTAGACCGTAGACCATGTAATAGATCGTCATGATCAGTAATCTCCTCCAGAAATAGAATAACTTGCCCCCACGCATTATCGAATATATTTTCGATGTAACATATATAAGCTCGAGAATGAGAGCTACAATAAAGCCACATGTAGCTATAGCAATTGATGTGCCCGGTGTTAAATAGATAGGATCACTACCTATAATTAAATATGCTAGGAATGATAATGGTACAAACGCCGTTGTTCCTGGCAAAACTTTTCTTAATACCTCCCTGATGTTGCCATGTGTGAACACGGTAACCTCGAGCATTAGAACTACAGATGCTAGAAATATCACAGGCCAAAGGTTTCTATATAACTCTTTACTAAGAACCAGAGACAGTGTCACAATTGACCATAATACACCAATCACAAAATGTAGGATATAGATAGTTATTAGGTACCTGTATATTTTGAAGATCTTTACCTGAAATAGAAAACGTATGCTTAGGGTAACCCCAATTAACATCATGATTGATGCCACTACTCCTAGCATAAGACAATCCCTATAATATTTGTTTTATTCGGTTGGTGATATCATTCAGACACCTCTTCATAATTTCTAACATTAGGTTTGAGGTAACTTTTTTGCATCTAACGCAATTTATATCAACCATAAGTTCTCCGTCGACTTCTTTTAGGATCTCATCTGAACAATTCCTTATTAAAGCCTGCGCCATCGACCCAACTATCTCCCTGAGGACTTTGTATTTTTCCTCAATCTCCGTGGCCAGTTGAAATATCTCCGTTAATCTTGAAATAAAGTTAGAGTATATTGTTTTCATCCCCTCCATGTCCGCCTCTGTGATGAGACCCTGAGTTATAAAACCTAGCGCATCTCTCACCTCATTTAAAAATAAGCTAACAATCCATTGTATCTCGTCGGGTCCTTTCACGTTCTCGAAAAGCATCAATAATCCACCCTTCTCATCTATTGGCTTTACGAAAAGCACCCCTGATTCAGTTTTAATATAATCAATTTCACTTCTCGGCAATCTTTGAGTTAAGGCTATTACTGTTGATGTGAGGCCACTAACTAATACAAACTTTTCTTCACTTGGAAGCGTTAGAAGCGGCATACCACTTCTATCTATGAGCACTACAACAGATGGATAAGACTTAAGTATCATTAATTCTCACCGAAGTGTCTATATATTCTCTATGATATGATAGCGAAAAATACAATTAAAAGAATTTACATATATAAATTCTTTAGTTACGCAGAAACGCTTAAATATACTAATTCATAATACGGTATCTCTACAATTATATTTTTATCTATTGGCTTTTAAATCATAATACAAAAAATGAGTAAAATTGAGCACCCAAGAGGTCTACTGTATGGATCTGAAGGAATTTTTCAAAAGAATTAACAGGAATTCGCTTGATAGAGCAATAGAGATGTTCCGGAAAATAAGAAAGAAGGAACATTTTTACATACATGAAGTGGGGTCCACATACAGATTCTTCCATCGATCATTCAAGATGATCGATATGAAAACCACAATAAATGCATATATAGATGTGCTACTTAAGATATTTGGAGTTGACATCCCTCCTTCAGCCTCTCTTAAGGATAGAATTGAAATACTAAATAAGCTTGGTGCAGATGAATGGTGGTTAGGACTTCTAGAGGAGGCCTCGTTAATAACGCTTGATACACTTTATTCCGCAGACAAAGAAAGCTACATTGATTCTTGGAGAAAACTAGTAACGGCCATGTATACGACAAAAATTATCTGTATATCTACGATAAGGCTCTTGAGGAAACTTTTCAGTGGTAAACTGCCCGGAGAATTGGAGAAAATATCGGAGACTCACCCTCCAATAAGGATGCTTGAGACCTACGAGGCCCTTGTCTTCCGCATATGGGTTCCAGAATGGAAATACAGGTCGGAGGAAGAAATATTAAGAGCAATTAAACTCAGCAGAAACAAAGACCTCCTCGCAATACTCAACAAAAAAGAAATTTATCCAGCAACGAACTCCTAACTTCTAAAGAACCCATGATTACAGAACTATTCAATTTTTATGTATATTATGTTATTTTATAGGAATGTTATAATATCTAAATGGCGAGCCGAATGGCGTGGGAATATAGACCAACTGGTTATGCCTCAGCAATCTCGAGGGGTGTATATATAGTAATAGCATCACTAATCATCCTCATCTTAGGTGCCTACGCTTCAGGCTTGGCTCGAGACAACGATCCATATATATTATCATGGATTGCATCCACAATAATATATACAATTGGAGGTATCATATATGCTGTAGAGTCAAAGCATTCAGACATGTACATAAGCGATATTATTGTACTATTTATATCGATTATAAAAATGCTTATAGACTATCCATTAACCGGTATAGTAGACTTTGCGGCGGAGTATTGGGATTTTTCTGAGGTTTGTTATGCCAAGAGAATGCTACCAACATCATTTATTGCTACGTTTATATTTACTATAGTATCACTTTACTATATTCGTAGAAAAACTGGGTCTAGAGGGGTTTTTTAATTTCTTTAATATCCCTTAGCTTTGAAAACGCCTTGAGGAAATTTTCTATGAATGGTATTGCTTCTCGCTGATGTTTCTCTATTTCCAATTGCGACAATATAGCGTTGGTATCCATAGACAAGACCTCTCTTAGGTCCATATCTTTTAGAAAATTCTCCATTTTGGCGACCAATATCGGGTCTATAAAGAAATCACCCGTGATCACTATATCCCTTATAGCGCCATCTTTTACCTCCATTATTATCCTCATAAGTTTCTCTGGTTTCTCGACAATTTGAATTATATAGTGGTTTCCTAGGATTTTTATTATTCTGTCCTCTGGTCTTAGATTCCCGAGCAGTCTGTGATGTTTGTTCTTATACCTATACATCCACTTTTCGCATGTATATTTCTTCCTTAACTTATCTAGTAGTGCTTTTTCCGCATTAGTTAGTCCAGATTCTACAAACTTGACTCCGAATTCTTCCTCGAAGCATGATATATATGTCTCCATAACCTTATCCATACTTGGTTTATATCCCAGTTCTTTCTTTAGTGAAGATACCCATTGATCTATCGTGTTGACCATCTTGTCCCTCATTTTTTCACTTGGGATTCTAAGAACGGAAACAAACATTTCTGGGTTAAAGTCAAGTATCACATTTCCTATAACGACGACTGCATTGCCAAATGTTCCAGCACCATTGCCAGATACCTTCTTTCCATCCACAACTACATCATTTAGGGGCCTATACACCGCGTTTATCCCAAATCTTCTATATGTACATATAGTGGGGGCTAAATACCTCCTGAAGAGCTCAGACTTGTTTATTGGAGCATCCTCTTTTCGTACTATGATGTGATAGAAGAATTGGTTTGAATCCAAATATGTTGCACCTCCCCCAACTTGTCTCCTCAGTATTGGAATACCAAGCTCTCTACATTTCCTTACATTCACTTCAAAGTCTAGAATCTGATGAATACCAATACACACATACGGTTTCTCCGGCCAGCAAATATGGAGCGTATTCGGGCTTTCGCCCCTTGATACACTCTCAGCTATAGCCTCATAAATGGCATGAATAGTAATCGGATCCAGCGGCCCACTCTTTATTAGTCTCCACCTCAACACTATTCACCACTATACTTAGTAATATCTAGGATAAAACTATTCTCCATACATAGCCAACATCCCAAAAAAGTAGAAACTTGGGAGTAAAAATGCCATAACAAGCTTGGTGGGATTATCTTCTGTATTTATATAATAGCAGCATTATTGGAATTGTTAAAATTGTTATGATTATCATCGATGCTAATTTTATATTTACCCCCCCTACCACTAAGAGACCTAATGTGAAGCCCATTATTCCCTCCCCACCCATCAATCCGCTGAAGGCCAATATGCCAAGTTCCTCATATTTTGGTTTTCTTTTAGCCACATACACTCTTATTAGCCCACCTATCAGTATAGGTATGGCTAGCGCGAATCCAAGAAACATACCTATACCAAAGGGCATAATACTTATGCTGGCCCTATCCATTTTCTCCAGTCTATAGGCTATGGATTCTCCAATAAAGCCAAAGATAAGGCCCGCTAGGAAGAATAGTGGCTCTTTAAAACCATATAGCGCCTCCGCCACAAGCTTCATTTGGAGCGCCACACCAGGCGTATATATTATAAACCGATAATATACAGAGAGAACAACCATCATCGCTATTGGGGCGATTATACCACCAATTATACATGCTATGGCATCCACATAGAAAATATCCATAGGTTCCGTACCGATTATTTTTGCGCTCTTATAGTCATGGCCTATATCCCCCGCGACAGCAGATGCGATGGATACAAAGGATACGATTAGTATAGCATCAGGTATTGCTACCTCCATTCTAAATAGTCCAAGAAAGAACATAATAAAAAGGCCCACCATAAGGCCAAATTGCTCTAGAGGATCTATATTCGTCTCCCCTGTCGTTTTTCCCGCTATAGTAGACATTATCCATGCACCTGCTATACCAAGTAATGCCACTACTGGACTAATACCTATAGCGATTAGACATAGAAAAGCGATCACAGATATTAAAACCAGCATATTTAGATTTACACGATCAACATTATGATGTGCTGGACGCAGAAAAGCCCTATACATCTTTCCTGAGCTTGGTAGAGCCTTAAGAAAGAAGAACGCCAACCCTGATCCGAAGACTATGCCCATCCCCAAATTTTGTATGGGCGTGATAAAATCTGCCCATCCATATATTTGTAGGACTGGCATCAATATACTCCATCCTAGGAGAGCCCCTAGAAACCACGAAAAAGCTATATTTTTCCCAATAATATATCCTGCCCCGACACCCACGAGGAGCGGTAGGAGAAATAGGGGAATAATAATAGCCCCTAATGCCACTAGACGCTCTGCAGACCCCACGCATAAGAGAATATTAAGCCCCTTTATCCCAATGAACAATCGCACTAGACCTATTCTAAATATCCCATTCATTAAGCACGAGAATACTGCGGCAAGTATCCCAAACATCAAAACTATATCTCCCTTGATGCCTCCCTCCTCAGCCGCTATGAGTGCTTGCGCACCAGCATAACCACTTGGATATGGTAGATCTTCCTCATCTATTGTTATTCTGCGTACAGGTATTGAGAGAGCAACCCCAAGGAGCCCCCCAGCTATCGCCACTAATATCATTTGATAGATTGATGGAAAGACAAATTCTAGACCATGAATCTCGCTTAGATACCAAAATGCTGGTAATGTAAAAACTGCCCCAGCCGCAATAAGGCCACCTATACTGCCACCAGCCTGCGCCACATTTACCTCGTGAATTGAATGTTTCTTCCTCCTGAGTATATCGATGAATTTGAAAGATGAAAACGCCATTACAACCGATAACATTATAGGCCAAGGAAGCGCCGATATCATTAGGGCTATATATGTAGCAGAAACCCCTACAAAGACTGTGATAAGGATAGCGACGATGATGGAACATAACGATAAGCCCTTCCCACCTCGCCCCATCGGCCCTCCCATACATATCCTCGTTTATTCCTATGGAGAGAACGCCTGCTTGTCTGATTAGGCTAAAATAAAACATATTTTATGTGGAATGCATATATCCTCTAACTCTTCATCATATTGTGACAAACATGAATATCAAAGATAACCACAAGTTTCTAACATTGGATAAAAATAGGGTTATCTCATAGCTATTGGATGAAAATCTAAATTTCAATCAACCTAGACGCATCCTAACAAGCATGCGTAATCCATAACAATAATCATATTTAAATTTATATAATTTATATACATCCTTCAATTTTTTAGATTTTACAATCTTTAAGAGACGGTGAAAGTAATGTCTTGGGGGTATGTTCCATCTACTATGGCGGGTGCTAAGATCTCAAGAGGGGTATATATACTTTTCTTATCCATTCTCATAGAGCTATTTGGTATTATTATTGCAGGGGTTGTTGGATCCGAAAGCGTTTTCGTACTAACCTTAATTTTATCAAGCATTATATTTGTTTTAGGTGGCATAATATATTTAACTGAGACACCACGAATTGACTCTGCGATGGGGGATGTTATTGCCTTTGTGGTGTCTCTAATTAAAATGATTGAGGATACTCCCTTCGTATTTTTCCTATTTTATGAGGGAGAGGTAGTATTATTACTAGTTGTTTCATTCATATCATTTTTATTTGGACTCTATTTCTCGCTTTTTTCGCTTGGTCAAATCAGTAGAAAAGGCTAGCGGTAACCTATATAACCAAAATTTTTTAGGCAAGATGCATAAATATACTACTCTCTCACGGCGGTCGTTGTACAAGTATCGAATTACAGTGCTCTATTTCTGGCGTATAAAAGTGACTATTCACCAATCTTAGTTATGGAGAATGCATAATTGATGTGAAAGCTGTTGATGTCGCAGGGAATGAGAATGTGTCATCAGTATTAGTGATTGTTGACCTAATACCACCAGAATTTATTGATGTAAGTCCAGAGAATTGTAGCTATGTGCAATCTAAAGTCCTAGTATCATGGAACATTGCTAATGATAATGAGATAGACCATTACGAGATTGGGCTAGATAATGGCTAGTGGATTATTACATCATCGAACTATTGCTTATTCGAGTACTAAACCGATGGAAAGCATACGATATACATTAGGGCATTTGATAAGGCTGGGAACTCGGATAATAATTCTTGTCCTTCACTTTTTATTCTATTGGTTCACCATATCGCGTATAGACTGTTAAGTGATCTTTGGATGATGAATACAGGCCCCGTATTCTCCCGTAGTTCCTATACTATATTGATAATCCCTCGCACAAAATTTTCAAAGGATCCATAGCCCATTTTTTGATGTTATAACTCACTAAAATAATCCTAGCTAGAGCTTATGAAGGCCTCTTTGCCCACTATAGATTTTTTTAATAAAATCAACCTTTCTACTTTTCGGCGTATATGCCTCGTTAGTACTAATACTGTACGTCAGATAGGAAATTTGATCTTTCGGGGAGGCTGTCCCTGTTAAATCTAGGCTTCGATACTCTTTGTTCTGTCCATCCAGTGACTCTCCACATGCCCCATTTCACGAAACGCCTAACAACAGACGAATGATAATAAAGCATACTAAACATAATATATGATTAAAAGCAATGTATCGAGGATAATGTCTCTATTCAATCTAACATCCAGCAATGAAATTTATGTAATGAATCTGAAACGCTTTCCACCTCAGGCTTCGTGTGGGTGTCCCATATGTGACAGGCATAAAACAATCAGCATCATTAGTTGTGGTGCATGTAGACGATGTGCCTATAGGCGGTGGTGTCAAAAGATAACATGGGCTTACCAAGAGTGTCCAACGATTTTTCATGTTTCATTTCGTAGGGACACCAACATTGAATGTTTGAGTTTTCGACCTTTATGCGTACTTTCTTTGCTCACTGCTGGGTATGGAAAATTCGTTTGCTTCATATCCTGTTCTGTATAAGCCTGTATATAGTCGATGTGCTCACTTGCGGCAGTTCTGTCAGTTCCTCCGGTGTCTTTCCTTTCATTAGATGGTATATTACTAAAAGGCATATGGTCTTTTCTTGTCCTTCTCCTTCTTGTATAGTCTTCTCACTTCCTCTGGTGGTAGGTGCTGTTTGATTTCATTTTCCTCGGCAACCTTTTCGCCAATACTATACCAAAAAATCCCGAATAAATATCTAATAGTGGGCTCAGTTTGGTTGTCTGAGTCATTTGGCGTTGTGGGTGTCCTGTTTTGCATTTATTTTTCGAAATACTATAAAATTGCCAGGAAAACGTTAACTGGTTTATCTATAAGGTAGCAATTATCACAGTATTGTAACCACAATAGTTTATTCTCTGAGGGGGATCAATGGTTTATGTGAAGATTTGGTGTTTTTCTGTTTGAATATTCTCGCTTATGTTATCTAATCGCCGCTGTAGTTCTGCAGGAATTCTTCTGGTCTTAGTATCCTTATTTGTTTTGTATTTACTTTGAGTAGTTTTTCTTCGTCTCGTAGGTCGAGTATATCATTGTCTAGTGTTATAAGTGGTGCTGATTTTTCTGCTGAGAGTTCAACAAACTTGTCGTCTTCTGGGTCCCTACAGACATGTATTTTGTCCTCATATGCGGCGTATTCAGCCTTCTTATACATTGCGTCTATTATTGAGTATGCATCATTTAGAGATATTTTCCTCACGATTTTTGGGTAATGTATGACACGTATGTACTCCTCTAGAATTTC
>CAZWPQ010000021.1:25588-34393 GCA_964636085.1 uncultured Nitrososphaerota archaeon | reverse complement strand
CCCATATGATAATACCGCTCTTATTCCAGCATCTACAACAGCTCTGGCCACCTCTATTTCGTGGTAATACATATCCAGAAAACATGTGATGCCATTTGATAACATTTCCGCGATACCGTATAGCGCGCCATAATATACGTCCCGAGGTTTCAATAGCTTCTCTAGAGGCAGTATGTACTTATTTAGCCATGTTTGTAGGTCAACATCATCTTTTAATCCACGAAGTATAGTCATGGCTACATGAGTATGAGCGTTTATGAAACCTGGGATTAGTATTCTTTTGGGTAGTTCCACTATGTCACCTTCACTTGGTTTTTCTTTACCAAGGTATGCTATTATGCCGTTCTCTATCCCAATATAATGGTCCTCTAGTATCCTATTATTTTTGTCCATTGTAACTATATATGAAGGATGAAGTACAATCATCCTTATCACCATTTAGTGAGACAAAAAATTTTTGTAAATTGACTTATCAATTCTAAGCCTCTCCGGATAAACTATGCATGCTGCATTCTTTTAATAGTGATATCAGAGCTAGCATTTCTTGGAGCATATATTCTTTTATATCCCCAAACAATGGATCTTTTAAAACAAATACTCCGTTAGTTTCTCTCCTTAGCGTAACCATGTTATTTTCCATGTACTCAGTGACAAAACTAGGTGAATGCAAACTCCCTGCCTTCCCTGTTTTCAGCCCATTTATAACACTTGATTTCTTCATGTAACCTCGTGGTTGGCCTACTTTTTCTCCTAGTCTTACTTTTTCCATTACTATTTTTGGGCCTTCTGCATATATGTCTCTAGGAATGCACTTTGTTAATAGATGTTTCAATAACCTAGCAATCGATACACTATTATTGAAAAAAATATACGAAGGCGCCTTTCCAAATAGTATCAAATTTCGCAACAAATCCCCTATAAATCTTGTGGCAACAAAACCAATTTTTGCATTTTCAAATTTTGAATATAGGTTTAGTAGAACTGGCAAAAAGCATTTAAAGATAATGTTTTCATTGCGAACAATAGGGACAAAAAGCACGCCTACCTTGTTTTTTCTTTTTATGCATATAGTAAACATCTTGTCATACTTACACTCCAAAATTTCGCTTACCAATTTTATTACGATGTTATACTCCTCTAAGCCCATCCTATGAAATCTTATATATGCCAAGCATAGGTAATATATTCCTTCATCAGAACTAAACTTAGCGACAATATCTTTCAAACGACTTACTAAGTGTCCGTCAACACTAGAGATCTCTTCATGACGCCTTCTACCCAAAGACTCAATTATACCAGAAATCTCCGACAATATCTCCCTATTCCCTAACACCGAATCCCTAACATCACCCCCACGCAGTATGTCAGCTATGAAATTACAAATATATATCCATCCCTTATCTGAGCTGATTATTATAAAACCATTCTCATTATCCATAAATCGGTCAACTATATTCTCAATATCAAAACTTATCTGAGAACACACAAACACCCCTATAAACCAGATTCAAAATAATATTTTAGCTAGCACCAATAAAAGAAAACAAAAATAGGCCCGGCCGGATTCGAACCGGCGTCAGGGGCTCTCTTCGGACTCCAAAGGCCCCCATGCTTGACCTCTACACCACGGGCCTGTATGTAAAAAGTGGGGGGTGTGGGATTCGAACCCACGACCACTGGCGCCCCAGGCCAGCATCCTACCAAGCTAGACTAACCCCCCAGGGCTTTTGAAAGAGCCCGGGGCGGGAATCGAACCCGCGACCTCTCCCTTACCAGGGGAGCGCGCATAACCGCTGCGCTACCCGGGCATCCACGGTGTTTTTTCGTGTAGATACATACAGATTATTGGAGTTTTTATGTGTTTATCCAATATGTTAAATAAAGAATGTTATGGGCTTTTTAAATGTTTTAATATGAGCTTAATTTCTCTTTATGGTGCGTATCTAGAGCATAAACTCATGCTAATATCATTCGAGATTACCAAGTGCTATTCAGATATTACAAATACGGCTAATGCAACTACACTATGTAAGTTCATAATATTCTGTTCCTCTAACTATCTGCACTGTTTGTTTCTTCATTGATGCCTCAAATTCTTTATAATAATTCAACAGCTCTGGTGTTATTGATGGTCTCGTTATCGATAATGCATATTCAAAATCCTCAATAGTTACCTTCGTCGGTTTTAGCCCCGAACGACGCAACGCGGACAGTGCAGCTTCTCGACATACTGCAGCAATATCTGCACCAGAAAAACCTTTCGTTGCGTCTGCTAGTTCATTTAGGTTTATATTATCTGCTAGTGGCATCTTGCGTGTATGGACTTTAAATATCTCAAGTCTTGCCTTGTAGTCTGGAGGAGGCACATACAACACTCTATCAATCCTTCCAGGCCTCAGAAAGGCTGGGTCTAATAGATCTGGCCTGTTAGTAGCAGCAATTATGAATACCTCCCCTCTGCCAATAAGCCCATCAAGCTCTGTAAGTAATTGTGATATAACTCTCTCTGTAGCCCCAGAGTCTCCCCCATAGAGACCCCTTCGGGGCGCTATGGAATCAATCTCATCAAAAAATATTATGCACGGCGATGTCTGCCGTGCCTTCGCAAATACTTCTCTTATCCTTTTCTCACTTTCTCCATACCACTTACTAAGTAGCTCAGGACCCTTAACACCAATGAAATTAGCTTTGCTCTCCGTGGCAACTGCTTTTGCTAAAAGCGTCTTTCCACAACCAGGGGGGCCATACAAAAGTAGCCCTTTGGGAGGCTCTATCCCCATCCTCTCAAAAGCATCAGGATACTTAAGTGGCCACTCAACCATCTCTCTCAGAGCTTGCTTTACATTTTCAAGACCACCTATATCTGACCATCTTACATTTGGTATTTCGACCAATACTTCCCTTAGAGCAGACGGCCTTATTTCTTTCATTGCATTTTTAAAATCATCCATTGTTATCTCTAATTTTTGAAGAACTTCTGGCGGTATGGACTCAGGAGATCTTATATCTATACCAAATCCTTTTATGAATCTTCTAAGAGCATGCATCGCTGCCTCTCTCACCAATGCGGCTATGTCTGCACCTACGTAACCATACGTCTCATTGGCTATTTTTCTTAGATCTACATCGGGTGCTAGTGGAGTGCCTCTTGTATGAATTTTTAATATTTCGTACCTTCCTTTTTCATCGGGAACCCTTAGTTCTATCTCACGATCGAATCTCCCTGGGCGTCTTAACGCAGGGTCTATAGCATCTATTCTATTTGTAGCAGCTATGACTATGACATTTTCTCTAGGCTGAAGGCCATCCATTAGGGCCAATAATTGGGAAACTATGCGTTTTTCAACCTCCCCTACAACCTCACTTCTCTTTGGTGCTATAGCATCGATCTCATCAATAAATATTATCGCTGGAGCATTCCTGCGTGCCTCATCAAATATTCTTCGCAATCTTTCTTCGCTCTCTCCATAGAATTTTGATACAACTGCTGGACCTGAAATCGATATAAAATATGCATCTGATTCATTAGCTACAGCCCTCGCCAGGAGCGTTTTACCTGTTCCCGGAGGGCCATATAGCAATATTCCTTTAGGCGGATCAAGATTTAGTCTCTCAAATAGTTCAGGATGTTTTAATGGGAGCTCGACGAGTTCTCTTATTTTTTCGATTGCATAATCTAATCCCCCAATGTCATCATACCTAACTAGTCTCAACTTTAGTTGTTGCGTAGTTTCTTTCGTAATTTCAATCTCAGTTTCGTCAGTCACAACAACGACGCCCTTGGGCTCAGTCTTCACCACAACAAATGGCATTTTTTGCCCCAGAACATCTAAATACACAACGTTATTCTCAAGCAACGGCGCATTGTTTAACATCATCTTCACATCATCGATCTTAATCGATACATACTTCAATACAGAACTACCTGTCTTTGGTACAAGATGTATTCTCATGGCCTTTGGAGGAGGATAGTTTGGCAGGCGATAAACATATACATATCCCCCTATTTTAGCACCAACGTTTTCTCTTAGGAATCTATCCATTTTAATATAGTAGGGGTTTCCCTGACCTTGCTCTCTATCTGGCCACACATAGGCCGCCACTATGCCTCTGGGCCCCTTAATTGCCAAGATTTCTCCTGTAGCAATATTCAGTTCGTTCATTACTATTTTTGTAGTTCTCACCCTGAATCTGCCGACATCTCGAGCCAATGAATCCAATACGGCTAATTTTAATTGCTTTTTGGTCATTGAAATCACTACACCCCCTGCAATTATTAATTAAAATCAGTTATGGAAAATTATTAAAGAGCATATTAGCACTAGGGGTCAAATATGCTTAAGGGTACATGGCGCGTAGCTATAACCCTACTAATGATAATATTGTGCACACCTTTCAGAGTCCCCATACTATACCATAATAATAGTTATAGTTATAGGCAAGAGGATAGAGGTAATTTTCCCCCTAAAAATGCATCATCTAGCATCGATAGAAATCTTGATATTTTGGGACTAAAAAATGACGCTAATAGCAAATTACTAGATTTCAAAAAATTAAGAGGCTACATTCTTGATAACTTAATGACAAGATTTGGGGGATTCCCACTAGAGACCAAAGGAGATGGATACATAAACGCAACATACTTTGGAGCAGTAACTTTATACGTTCTAGGCGGCCTTGATATAGACAAAACTCACAATATAACTAGTTGGCTAGATTACTCGTATGACGAAGAAACAGGAGGGTTCAGAAACTGGCTTGGCGATGAACCTTCCCTTGTAGGTACCCTATGGGGGCTATTACTTGCTAATGATGTTGGATTAAAACCAACGGATTTCAACCTAAACACTACACTAGAATTCATCGACAAATACTTAAATGAGACATATGTGTCCCACCTTGACCTCATAACATCAGCACTATTACTTCACGTTCTCTCCGTCTATAGGTCGTCCATAAATGCATCTTGCTATGAAGACATATTTTGCATACTAACAGATACTCTATTTAGTTATTTCGACGACAGCATCGGCCTTTTTGTTGACGGTTCCATTAAATTGAGCCCTATTTACCAAACATACATCTGCATCAGAGCATTAGCTTCTTATAACTCTACCCTTATCCATGACTCTTTAGCAACCCAAATAATATATTCCCTTATGGAGAGATTCTATGTCAATGATACAAATGAGAGCTATTGTGGTTTTGGTTGGAATACAAGTAATCCTAGTGTACTAGAAACGGGGCTGGCCGCCGATATACTAGTATGGCTATCTAAAAGAACCCAAACAAATAATTTCAGAGAGCTTATACATTCGGACAAGTTCTGGTACAATTTGACGTCTTTTATAAACCAGAGTCAAGCTTCCAATGGAGGGATAAAAAGAAACCCAGATTCTGATGAAGTAAATATATTCCATGCATTTGGAGCAATCGTAGCATATATAGCATGTAACCGCATACAAAAACTATCAAAAATCACAACTACTATTAAGCCCGAGGAGCAAATAGCCGTAGACTACAATGCTACGGTAAAAGCCACAGTTCGTGTAGAGGTATTTAATCAAAGAATCTCAAAACTAAAAACATTTTTCATACTTACAAACACAATCACCGCATCCAATAATTCTATAAACGGCACCATGCAAGAAAACAATTCAGAATACACTATCGTAATATCTGATGTAACCAATCTAACCTTCGGGAACTATTATCTGAACGTCTCCCTCTGGAACAATCTTACCCTTAACTCATTGTTATTTGAAGCCCACATAAACTTCAGGGTAGGATATAAAATCGCTACATCCATTAAACCAGCCACAGCTAGACCCGGTGAAAATATAACCATATCCATAGACGTAACATTTGATAACGGTACATATGCAAACAATAGTCAGCTCATAATAATTGTTGGCGGCCCACCCAATATAACAATTATTAATGCTACCTATAACTTAAATGGATCAACTCTAAATCTAAGCTATAAATTGCCTGGAAATATTAGTTTAGGGCAATATAGGATCAGTATGACGGTGAATGATAGTCACGGTTTTAATCACACCTTTGCCTACATATTAATGTTCGTAAGTGACCATATCAATTTCGATCTCGGAAAATACAGAAGCGAATATTACGTTGGAGAAGAAATAATTGTAACACTGACTAACCTGACATATAATTATTCCAAATCGCCCATACCAACAACAGCTAACTTGTCGGCCATGCTATATTATAGCAATGGCACAATGTTCAAAAAGGGAAACGCTAGCTGGGCTAAAAATGAAAATCTCGTTAACGTAAATATCTGTATTCAGATACCACCCGTAATTCCCCATGATAATAACATCACCATTAAATTTGAGATACAATGGGACGAGACAACTATGGGAACAAAGACATACACCTTATTCAATGCAACAATTAAAGTGCATAAGTTCTTCATCCATAATTTATCCATCCTAAGATTCGATAACACCTCTATTTCGCCTACGAGTGTCTATATAGGAGAAAAATACCGGTTCATGTTCAGCATTATACATGCGGCCAATATATCCAGCAAACCTATCGACAAATTCGTTTCATGCTACATATACAACGCTACTGTGAATGTTACAATAACAGACCCCAATACAACATGGTTCTCTGGGAAATTCAAATTTGATGTTAATACATCAATGTATTCGGGGGAGATTTACATTGATCCCAACATGCCCATCGGCGACTATAATTTCACCATATGGATCTTAATAAACTACAATGGAAGCTGGGCTAATGCGTCACTAGAAATACCTATCCGGGGAGATATATCCATTACGAATCTTAAATTCCCGCATGCTGCAATTACTGGCGAGTTTTACTATGCTAACTTTAGTTTAATATGCAACGAAACACAGAAAAGTCTTGCTAATGTCAGTCTATTCGCTAATGTCACGTTTATAAATTATACTGACAATACAACAGAAAATATATCCATCATTGCCCCAATCACTAGCCATAATACTACATATTACCTATCATTCAAAGTCGAACAAGCTGACAGAATTAGAATAGACATCCTTAGAACTACCAACAATCAATCGTTATTGACACTAATCATAGACACAATATCCCCCGCCCATAAGAAGAGAATATATGTAAGGCCGTTATCCGTTCTTATTCCCGTAGTGGTAATCGTATACATTTGCTATATATTGGTTCGCTGGAAGTATTCTAGACTTATCTCTAGAAGATTTCTTGTGGAACGAGCTAAAAAGTTTGGACAAAAATGATCAGATTCACCAAAAACACCTTTCTATTTTGAATAAATTATGACATCTTTGTTTTGCTAGTCTATCGGTGATCAAATGTTGAAAAAGCCGATGCTATTGTCGCTTATAATATTGGTTGTTATGTTCGGCATATCGACTATTTACGACATATATTCTCTCGACCAAAATACCCGTAGTCCTGTGGTCTATACGGCCGTAAAAAATGAACCAAACATTCCCACTAATGGAACTTGGAATATTACAGAAACAGTGATCCTTCAAAATGAAACAATCATCATAAACGGTAGTATCTGCATATATGATGGTGGAGCCCTAGTATTGGTAAACTCTACAATTTATATAAACTCCCAGAGCGAATTAGAGTTCGTTATCCAGGTACTTGATGGAGGAAATTTAACACTTATCAACTCCACAGTAAGCTCTTACAATGAGATTTGCGGTTTCTATATAAACATACATGAACAAGCAACATTCAAGATGGTCAATAGCATCCTCAAATACGCAGGGTCTACTACAATCCCCAGTATACATCTGAAGTGTAATAGCTCAAAAATAGAAAATAGTGTTTTCATCCAAACAGGTGGCATACTGCTTAACAGTTCATATCACAGTGTAATCATGAACAACAATATTTCATCACCCACATTTGGTCTGTATCTATATAATTCGTCCAATAATACTATCAAGGATAATAATATCATCAGTAAATCAGGGATCATTTTAAACTCCTCCAAGAATAACTCAATAATAAATAACACAATGATAGAGGGGGGAATAACCATATTTGGAACACTCCCATTCTTTGACAATACCATAACTAACAATACAATAAACATGCGCCCAATCATATTTATATACAATGAATCAAACCTAACCATTATAGAAGCTGGACAGATAATTATCGTTGACTCAACAAACATAACCGTTGCAAATATCACTAATATCACATCTGCAAATATGGGGGCCGAAATAGCGTACTCTTATAACATAAGTATCATCAACATTACTATCACCAAATCGCAATACGGCATCTACATGATCGGAACTAACATGACATATATTTTTAACAATACCCTCGCAAACTGCAACCATGGAATGTTTATAAGCAACTCTTCAAACATAACAATTAAGAACAATATATTTCTAAAGAATAAGGAATACGGTCTCTTCTTAACAAATTCCACCAATGTTACAGTTTTCATAAACAACTTTATTGACAACCAAATACATGCATATGACGATAAAAATAACTCATTCGAGGGTAAGTATGATAGATATACCATAGGAAACTATTGGAGCGGATTCATCGCCAATGACAGCGATATGGATGGGATATTGGATGAGCATTACCTTATAGACGCCGACAGTATAGACCACTATCCACTCGCAACACCATTCTACTCAACCTTTGACTGGGATGGCGACGGCTTACCCAATTATAACGAAACAAAAACTAACACAAGCCCGATAGACTGGGACAGCGACGACGACCAAATACCCGACGGATGGGAAGTAGAATATAATCTAGACCCACTCA
>CAZWPQ010000021.1:0-25488 GCA_964636085.1 uncultured Nitrososphaerota archaeon | reverse complement strand
ACCCGACGGATGGGAAGTAGAATACAATTTCGACCCACTCAACAGCTCAGACGCATTATTTGATAATGACACAGACGGATTAACAACTGTTGAGGAGTTTCTTTGTGGGACTGATCCCTATGATAACGATACAGATAATGATGGAATGCCGGATGGATGGGAAGCCGAACATGCTCTTAATCCAACAGTTAATGATTCTACTGGCGATCTCGATAGCGATGGCATAAATAATATAGACGAGTATTACCTGGGAACGGATCCTGCTAATCCCGATACTGATGGCGACGGGTGGAGCGATGGTGATGAACTTAGCTATAATACTGATCCAAATGACCCTAATGACTATCCCTCTGTCGCCCCAACTACACCACCATCTTCCACAATTGTATATACAACAACTCCAGCAGGGGGAGGATGGAAGCTTATCTCATATATAGCTCTCTTTGCTATACCCGTAACAATCTTACTATTGATTCTTGTTCTTAAAAAAAGACGCGTTTTTTAAATCACCAAAACAAGTTTTATTTATTTTGTTAAATCGCTTATAGGTACCCTCGACAGTAATCTTGAGTTTACGATGTCTTTGACCCTACTGAAGTAATTCTCATTATACTCCCTAGACCATTCGACAAGATTATTTTTATCCTTGGGGAAGTCTTTTAATAGTAGGTATAGTTGAATAATCGTGTTCATAAGCTTCTGTATTATTCGAGCAACATTTGGTCTCCCCAAAAATTTCGATGCAAAAGTTGCCATATTTGGTATATCAAGTATACTCACTTTCTCTTTTGACAGATCTTTTATGAAGCCGATCACGATATTCATGACTTCCTCTATCTCTGATGATCTCATTGTTAGTAGAAGAAGCCGTATGATATCATTTACTAGGCCTCTATATATATGATTGTATATATAAGATTGCGTATAAACGTAGCCAGCATGACTTATATCGTCTTGCTCGTTTATAATTCTAATTAATTGTGTGATCATACCCTTCGTTAAGTCCATATTGTGCACAACACCAGATGTAAATTTTGGATAAATCGATAATGTGGACGCTCCTAATAAAAAGATATTCCCGTATGCGACATCAACTAGGGGGTGGCACATTGGTATACGCCACATATGGGTTTCATATAAAATACCTAAGATGCCTAGACTATTTTTTATGTAATTGACTCTCTCACTCGCAGGTATTTTTGACATATATTCATTGTAGAACCCACATACAATAGCGTTATTTTTGTTAAAGAATGTTACAGAAAAACCACCAGGAGTGTATACATCGCACATAACTAGATGAAGCATTGCCTTATCTACATCTGTATGGATATCTCTAATACTAGACTGAAAAAACTTATAGATGTTGTGACCAAATAAATAATGTCTTTCTCTTATCATATTCTTTTTGCTGGTGAATAAAGAGAAGCCAGATGCGTCAATAAGATGTCGGAAGGTTGCTGCTTCGTGCTTCTTTCCTTCCAGACCAACCTTTATGACTATACCACCTTTCTCAATAAGTTTTGTAGCTGATATTTTTTCTCTCAGGCAAAACCCATCGAAAGTTTTTAGCATCGCCTTGTGAATATAGCCCACTTTTACAGCGACTAATGGTAGATTATACTCTACTAATACTCTTCCATCACAGTCATGTATTTGAATGTAATCGAAGAATAATGCCCTATCTATATCCTCCATTCCAAACTCGCGAACTATTCCTCTAAACGCTTTTTCATTCATTATCCCCCAGATATTCTCGCCCACTTGCTCAATAGGTAATCTCTCAATCACTGTTGTTTTGTAGTCATCCGATAAGTAGGATGCGCCTAGTATACCAGCCATTCCTCCGCCAATAACCAAAAAGTCAATCATTTTGATCACTCAACTTGAGCATCCTCATTGAACCGAACTTGTCCTTATATAGACACCTTGCTAACACAAATTTATATATGATAAAAGATAAAATAATGCTGACTAGGTACGATTCAAAGCATATGTAGTTTATTGGTATGATCCTATAGTAAATACTGCATATCGAAACTCCTAGATTCATTAATGCAATACTTCTTAATCTACTTCGATATGGGAGAGCGAACCCGCCAGGAAAAACTATGAATAGCAACTGTTTTATCCTCGGCCTATACAGGACATATAGAATAAAAACTGACATGATCCCTGGATAGCATCCAACATAAGGCCTCTTTATCCCCAAGAAAACATCAAAATGAATCACAAATATACCTCCAAGCAAATTACCTAGGAAAAAGCTTATTGCCGTCCATACACCGAATATTCTCTCGGCTCTAGGCAGCAAGATCAACATTAATAATGTGTCAAAAAATAACTGGATTGTACCAATAAAACCCACTGCCAGATATGCAAAGGAGTACGTTAAGAGCGATGAATATCCATCCCCAATGTAAATGAGATCAATAGACAGTGGCCTTATGATCCTACTCGTATGTAGATAAAGAGGGCTTAAGCTAGCTAGGATCACTATAGATATTATAATTATTGAAAACTTAAATTTGTGAAGGATAAGAAATACCTTGTTACGTTCTACATAACCCATCAAATCTAGACACTTTACCACCAATACATATATGCCTGTTCATCCCTCAGAGTATAATTCCGCATGTTCTACCCCTTCACTTATAATTTCTTCCCTAGGCTTTAAATGGTATTTAGCCCTGAGCTCCTCAAGCGAGATCCTCTCCAGAATTAATATCTGCTTCATTAACCTAACAATAGCCCCCGCCACCTTATTCCGTATTCTCTTTGATTTTATATTCGTCAATTTATCGACAATATTCTTATAAGCATTAAACCTGAACTCCCCCGCAAGTTTGTTGTTACCTGTCAGTTGTTGCAACTCAATAGACTTATCCCAAACACTTTTCAGCAGATTAAAGTAGTTAGCAACGATGTACCTAGCGATGTTTTTAACGAACCTAGGCTTAATCCTACCCATGTCAACCCCCTAGTCTATCTTAGTATAATATGTAATTTTATAGGCAACCCCCTACTTACTTTCTCTCCCACGCTTTCTTAGTTGGCTTGGTGAACCATACAGAATCTTAACCATGCCCGTGCCCACCGGTATTTGCTGGCCAGTTACAACGCTCTCAGATATTCCAGCTATATGATCTACTTCCCCACATATCGCAGCAGCAACTATATGCTTCTTAACCTCCTCAAACGCCGCACGAGCTAGGACCGAAGGTTTCGCCCTAATGAGCCCATACCTACCTATAGCAACAACTTTACCGCTCCAGACTTGCGTGTCGACAGCGAGCGTTATATGTCTCGTATCAACATCAAGAGAATAATCATCTAATACGTCAATCGTCTCTTTTATTGCAAGCAACCTCGCCGCTTCTATACCATATATCCTTGCAAACTCCCTTATATTGTTTGTCTCCAATCTAGATAGGTCTATTCCTTCTTGATACAACAGGTACGAAATATCGTTCGCCGCTATGTTTATATAATATTCATATATGGCCTTCTTCTTATCGATCTCTTCCCTCCCAATTTTAGCATCCCAGTAATCGGCTATCCCCTTTATCACAAAATTCCTTATTTTTATGTATAATTCTCCAAGGGAAAGCCTCCGGGCTGTCCTAGTTTTCTTCTTTTCATCTACAAGTGATATATATATGAACCGTCCCTCTACATCCACATTTATTTTTTTGCTGGACTCCAACTTCTCCACAATATCATTGAATTTTAACCCAATTCTCTTTAGCTTAGATACATCCACTTCTACGATTATCTGCCTACCTTCTGGATCTAGAGTTATACTATTAACAACATCCTCCAGCCTTATACCCTTAATCTCGTTCAAAACTTTTCTAGCCTTCTTTTCATTGTGTCTATATTGTTTCTCTAGATATGCCCTAATCATCGGCCTCTTCAATCTCCTTACAGCATCAAATATTTCTTTTAATCTCGGCAGCCCCCTAGTAATGGCGACTGCTCCCGCCCAGTGGAATGTACGTAGTGTAAGCTGTGTTGCTGGTTCAGACAAGGACTGACTAGCCACTACGCCTATAGACTCACCTGGATCAACAATAGATCTCAAATACCTATTGTATATGTCACTGTAGAGTTTCTTTAATTCTTCCTCCGAGAAAACAATATTCCTGTTGTAGTAATCTCTCAGAACCTCATATAAGTCGTCTGCAGTAGCCTTTGAGATATTCTCTCTGATAAGCTCAATAATTTTATCATAATACTTCGGCCATTGAGATTTTGGTACACCAGGGATCTTTTTCCTTGCCCTATCCATTATTATCTCTTCTAGCAGAGTCTCTATGTCCGTTAGTTTTCCATGATATGATTTACCTGTATGTATGCAATCACCTCCATACTTGAATTGTATTATCCTTCCATCAATAGTCCTAGCACTGCCATCGTACTCTATTCTAATATCCTGTAGAGCATTAACAAGACGCCTATAGAAATACCCCGAGTCCGCCGTTCTTATGGCTGTATCCACCAAGGAATCACGACCCGAGGCATTATGGAAGAAATATTCGATTGGATCTAGACCCTCTACAAAATTTTTAATAACAAACCCTCCAGCAGCATGTCCAATATCTCCCTTCTTGAAGTGCGGGAGTGTTCTATCTATATATCCCCTTGAAAGTCTCTTGCCACGCACTAATGCCAGACCAACAGTTGCAAGAACTTGTTGTATATTTAAGTCGCCACCTCTTGCACCAGTAAGCGTCATTATCATAAACTGACTGTCCGTAGGCATATGTTTAACAATCTCATTACCTGCCTCTCCCCGCGCGGCTTCAAATAATTCTATTAACTTATCCTCTAGAGTTTCTCTAGCACTCAAACCAGCCTCAGGTTCCAATTCATTCCTAAGATACTTATCCACAAGCTCATTAGCCTTTTTTATGTACTTATCAAGTATCTTCCTTATCTTCTTTCTAACCTCATAAGGAACATATACATCCCAAAGGGTTATACTGAATCCGCGATCCGTAATGTGTCTTATAAGCATAGCCGAAAGTTTATTAAGAAAGTCCCTCGCTGCATCATATCCATACTTCTCAACTAATTTCTGTATAAGATTCTCAGGTTTTTCGGCACCTATTGAATTTTTATCAATAAAGCCCTCTATAATTCTACCATCCCATATTCTTATAGTCAAAGTCCTGTCGCGAATTCCCAAAGGCAGACCTTTAATTTTGCCCTTATAAAAAATCCCTGGCGGTATTATTGTCGAAAAAACATCTCTACCGCTCCATAACTCTTTTCCATCAATAATTTTTGTAGGTGGAATTGGCTCTGTTATTCCAACGTAATAGAGCAACTGATATACCTCATCCTTTGCTAGATACGTTCCTGGTTTTGTAAGCAAAAAAGCACTAGTTATATAGTCTTGCTTAGGGCCTATTATCGGCCCACCATACCTGGGCGTTATTATGTGTTTCTTTACTTCCATCAAAATAGAAAGCTCCGCTCTAGTCTCATAGAAACGAGCTAAATGAAGATTCATTTCGTCCCCATCAAAGTCAGCGTTGTAGGGTGTGCATGTTAGTAGATTTATACGGAAGGTATTATGGGGCAGTATCCTCGCATAATGTCCCATCATAGAGATCCTATGTAGAGTTGGCTGCCTATTAAAAACCACTACATCACCATCCATCAGATGCCTCTCAACAATATCCCCTGGCTGTAATTCATTGGCATGTTTTTCTAGGAGGTCACTACTAAGAGGCTCTAGCATGATTTTATGAAATGTTCCATCAGGCATTCTTTTGTGGATATACACTGCTCCAGGATATCTCCAGGGGCCCCTTCTGATAAGTTCTCTTAATGAATCTATGTTATATTTATTGACAACCTCAGCTACCAAAAAGTTTTTAGCTACTTTTTTGGGAACACCTACCTCATCCACTGAAATATATGGGTCAGGCGATATAACAGCTCTTGCACTATAATCTACACGCTTACCACTAAGGTATTTCCTAAAGATCCCTTCCTTACCATGTAGCCTATGGAATATTCCCTTGGGTTCCTTTCGTACTCTTGAACGTTTTTTAAGACCGAAAAATATTTCAATTAAATGTTGTATACGGAGCCAATATTGCTCCATTACTTTCCTTGGTCCACCCTCCAATTTATCTTTTAGCTTATTATTTTCCCTTATGAGATCCCTAAGTACCAGTGTCAGTTGGTCTTCCTGTCTTTCTCCAGAAGCTGGTATCGCCGGAGGTCTTATAGTCAACGGCGGTACCGGAAAAACCCTCAAAATTGTCCACTCAGGTCTGCTTCTTTCTGGATGAAAGCCCATTAGAATCAGATCCTTTCTACGTTCCTCAGATTCTTCATTTTCTAGATGCTCATATTGACTATATATACTGGCCAGAATCTCTCTTATTTCCTCAGGCTCATACTTCCTTTGATAGTAATACCTAAGTTTTCCTCCCTTCACCTTTTTTATAATACGCGCATTCTGCTCCTCATATCTCTTAACATCCTCAGCATTTATCTCTATGAGCCTAACAAAGGTCATTAGCTGACTATCAAAACGAAATGGTGCTTGACGCTTATGGCCACAATAGGGACAAACTTTTATCTGTGCAGCCTTGTCTAAGATTTTTTTAGCCAGTTCTATTTTAGGGTGACCATATACATTTAAGAATTTCCTCATACGCTTCCATGCCTTCTCTCTGTCCTGCGGAGGGAGAGTTAATCTGCCACACCTATCACAGATGGCGTTTAAAACCTTCTGAATCCACTTAATAAATGCTAAGTGATAAACAGGCATAGCAAGCTCGATATACCCAAAATGCCCCACGCATCCAAATCTACCTTGCCTTCTTTTTAAACCACACGTTATACATTGCTCATTTGTAGCAGGCCCTAATCTTGGATCCAGAGGCCCTCCCTTCATCGGATTTCCTTCCGAAGAATAAAGCTCCGCAGAGTTAATTGATACCACACTCATTTTTATAATTTCATCTGGCGACATTATTCCAAATATTATCTCAGATAGTTTTTTGGGTATCAAGAAATATCACCATCCGTCATAGTTCTAGGCATCCCCTATCCAACGCAATAACTTTAATTATCGATATAACCCCATATAAAAAAATAACAATTATATTTTAGAAACTTGGTGTAACTAATGCCTAAGAGAAAGGCAGTGAAATTACCTAGAATAAAAACTTCGTATGGCATTGTCACAGGAACAAAACTAGAAATCGCCGATAACAGTGGTGCTCGAATAGCCCAAGTTATCGCTGTTTTGGGGTATAAAGGCAGAAAAAGGAGATACCCTAAGGCCGGAGTTGGCGATGTCGTCGTTGTTGTTGTAAAGGAGGGCACGCCTGATACTAAGCATCAAATATATCGCGCAGTGATAATCCGGCAGAGAAAACCATATAGAAGGAAGGATGGAAGTTGGATACAATTTGAGGATAATGCCGCTGTCATAATTGACGAGGAAGGGAACCCCAAGGGATCGCTAATAAAGGGGCCTGTAGCGAAAGAGGCTGCTCGTAGGTTCCCTAATGTTGGAAAAATAGCAACTCAAATAATCTGATACTTCGATAATACCATAAAATCAGTTTTTTATTTTCATCTATAATTTTCAATATTTTGAAGACTCTATGAAAAATAAATAGTGATAATAATGTCGCAGAGAACAAGGAGAAAAACAACTTCAAAAAAAGCAGAAGATGAAATACTAAAAACAATTATGTCTCTTAGTGGTGTAGGAAAAGCAACAGCACAAAAACTTATTGAGAGCGGATATACAAGTCTCGAGCTTATCGCTGTAACCCCACCAAGGACTCTAGAAGAAGAAGCAAATATATCTAGTAACTTGGCAAATAAAATTGTAGACGCTGCCAGACAGAAGATAGGGCTAGGATTCATAAGTGCGCGAGAATTTCTTTCATTACGCAGAAATGTAAAAAGATTGACTACGGGTTCAAAATCTCTCGACGATTTGCTTGGAGGAGGCATCGAAACCCAAGCAATAACAGAGTTCTATGGCGAATATAGGGTCGGGAAAACTCAAATCGCCTTTACCATAGCAATAACTGTTCAGCTACCAGAGGAAAAAGGGGGGCTCAATGGAAAATGTCTCTTTATCGATACTGAAGGCACCTTTAGGCCTGAGAGAATAATACCAATCGCACAACGGTTCGGTATAGATCCAGATACGGCACTTGACAATATAATCGTTGCCAGAGTTTTCTCCACAGAACAACAAATAAAAGCAGTTAGAGATGCCCGAAGGATAATACAAAAAGAGAACATAAAACTTATAGTAGAGGACAGTCTTACTGCGCTATTTAGATCCGAATATGTAGGTATAGATCAGCTAGCGGTGAGGCAACAAAAGCTAAATGTCCATTTACATGATCTCGCCCGCTTAGCATGGGCATTTAATATAGCTGTAGTAGTAACCAACCAAGTTGTTGCAAACCCAGCATCATTCTTGGGCCCTCAGATGAGTGCTATAGGTGGCCATATAGTGGCCCACCATGTAACAACGAGAGTGAATCTCAGGAAGTCAAGAGGGGATAAAAGAGTTGCGAGAATAGAGGATTCTCCATGTCTACCAGAAAGCGAATGTGTATTTAGAATTGCCTACGATGGCATTAGGGATCTAGAGGAAGAATAAAATAATGGGGGTAATGAGGCATAGAAAATAAATGCTCTAAAAAAAATTATGCCTGACTCAGTATTGCTTCTAATTCATCCTCGCTTAGGATAGGTTTCCATTCTGTTTTATATTGCGGGAGGGACTTTGCAACCTCATCCATCAACAAGAGTATTGCTCTCTTCGTGCTGACTTCCGACTTCCAACCATTCTCTTCCCCAAAAACTATGGATACGTTAACCCATCTGTCTGGCTCCTTTTCATACAATGCATAAATATAGTCGGCAGTTTTTATCACAATCCCAGTCTTTACAAGGGCCTCCTTAATTAGACTTATAGCCTCATCTTTTGATATCTCCTTCTCACTCACTGGCATCACCTACTCCTTCCATCCCATAATATTTCTCAACCAATCTCCAAATTCCCCAGCCGTGCCTTGAAATCTGATTACTATTCTTTCTCCCTCCATAGCTTCTGCACTCCAATTTTTACCCTTTATTCTAATCTTGCTGTCCTCTTTCTTAAATTCTTCGCTCTTTGACTTCAATGCTTTAATTATCTCCTCATCCCATGGCAATTCTCGCATATGTTCAACGACTTCTTCTAGACCATGCTCTGGTGGAGGAATTTTCTCAATAACGGCATACTTTTTGTAATGTTCAATCCGTAGCGTAGACCAATCCACATCAATGCTATTATCCTGAATTCTGTATTCAAATCGTATCCTTACAACATCAGACTTATCGACCCCCTTCTCCCTAAACACATTAAACAAATGCTGATTTATTAGAGCAGAAACACGAACAGCCTCCTTAGGATCTATTCCTAATGATTTCGTCTGAGCCAAAAGGGTTCTACGTACCTTATACGCATAGCCAGCCGCAGTGACAAACCCACTGGAAAATTGTTTTACACTACCTTCAGCCATGTAGTTCACCTAATAGTTTTTTGCCCGTGATTATTTTATAATTTATTCATTTTAAAAATTCGGTAAACTAGTGTTTTTTGTTACCAGTTCTCCAGATAGTATATGGTGTTAGACCATGGGCTATGCAAAACCAGAGAAAAAAGAGGTCTATAAATCTGTTTTTGAGGAAAATGCTTTTCCTTTCGGTGAATACCTTGTTATTCCTAGGGATGCACTAATGCGTTTCATCAAGATAGAGGTGGCAGATTTACCAGGCGATATTGATAAATCCTTCCACAAAATTCTCGATGATGCATTAAAGTTCTATCATAGTACAGGGGGTAGAGAGGACATATCACTAAATATCCCAATGGGGCACAGATACACCAAATTTATATATGTTGTGGATCCATTCATGATGTATATGCCCTATCACTACCACATACCCGAGCTCTATGGGATTTACTTTCGCGATCAACAATTAAGAGAGGATGCTCATAACTTGTTAAAGCTTGCATATCAATTACTATCCGACAAGCATTTCTACGAAAGGTTAAGAGTATCTAGCGTAGATAAACATGAGATCGAGGCCATACTTAAGCATCCATCGCTTTTTAATGGTCTAATAATTGCCATGTATCTGGAATCTGTTTATATGCATGTTATGGCACATCACGTACTTGAGGATGTATCTACATGGTACGAAATCAACAATATGGATCAGTACTCAGTGATCCATGATTCAAAAAGAGAGGAGGCATTCTGCGAATATATCATGTATCAGGCCCTTGAAGGGAAATTAGGATGGAATGAGCCCCAGGGGGGCTACGCCCTTAGAGTTATGTATAACCTTAGAGATGTATTCTCAATACCACCCATCTCCCCCGACTATCTCATGAGATTTATAAAGGCATTTAGAATGGTTTTCCCAGCCATTCTCTACATTCACAGACACAAAACAACATACAAGCAGTACCCATTTTACATACCCTCCATAGATGAGGAAATCTCCAAAAAATTGTCATTCATCTTCAATGGTCTATGGCTAGACCACGTCTATGGTGTAGAACCTATGAGAGTACATATTGAAGGAAAAGAAATATTTGGAAGGATGTTCCTAATAAACGTATAAAAAATTTTGAATTATTCGGATAAGGTAATTCCAATTTTTTCTAAATCAGCTATCACATTTTCTAGCCCATATTTTCTCAAAGTCGATTTTCTGGGTATACCATTCTTGTCCCAGCCACGTGATTCATAATACATATCTAGCAAGTTATCATATACTTCTTTACTTAGCTTCATACCCGCAGATGGTCCCCTCGTGGGAGCCGTCTCAAACCATTTTGCGGGAGGGTAATCATACTCCCTCTTCCAATGTCCATATTCACGTATCCAAAATGCCCTGATCAAAGCATAGACCTTATCCGCAATTGTGTATATTTGATCCAAAGTGAATTCTATACCAGTTGCAACCTTTAGGAATTTTGGATAATATTCTAACGGATATCCCAACTCTATCCATGGTAGTCTACAGGTCGTTAGCATCTCAAACATCCCGCCACGTATTCTCTGAAATTCTATAACCTTATCAGGTTTAGCTTTATCTACTTTTTCCCTGCCATAGCGCATTTCCCAAGCAATCACCCAAGCACTTTTATGATGCGCACCTATCTCACTTGTTCCATATGCAAGAGCCATAGCAGGAGCGCCATGACAGTCATAACCAGAAACCTCCAACCCCTTAACATGAACCGCTAATTTCTGGGCCCCCTTACCAATTTTTTCGGAAGCCGCCTTAACGCCCTCCGCCAATAGATCCCCAATGCCCTCTCTCCGTACGATCATCTCCGCCATCTTCAACGCCGCGTCAGCGTTTCCAAACTTTAACTCGACGCCCTTTGTATCCTTACTGGTTATGAGTCCCTTCTCATAACATTCCATAGCAAAACCAATAACATTTCCTAGGGATATCGTGTCAACACCCATATCATCGGCAAACATATTTAGAGCTATAATCGCATTGTAGTCCCCAATACCTAAATTCGAGCCCAATAATGCCACATTCTCATAATCCATTTCGGCAAACCCTTTCCATTTATCAGATTTGGACACAAGAACATTTCCACACGGCATTGGACAACTCATACACCCCTTCCTAAAAATCTTAAAGTCCTTAACCATGGCCTCGCCCCCAATTTTATATGCATCATCAAAAACCCCTTCAGAGAAATTAAAAGTCGGAAATGTACCGACCTCTTGACACCACTCCACAGTCATTACTGTGCCCTGATCTATCCACTTTTTGTATCCATCGGCCTTCATTATTTTAACCCTAGACTCCCAGTATAGCTCTAATAACCCCTCAGGGTCCGCCACAGGAATCGTTTTCCATCCATATGCGACTAGAGCCTTTAAATTTTTGGAACCAAAAACCGCCCCCATACCCGTGCGACCACCAGCACGGCCATGCTCAGACATCACAGTGGCAAATTTAACCATATTCTCTCCTCCAGGGCCTATTATTAATGTCCCTGCCTCTTTCTCCGTTTCCTTCCTGACTATGTACTCTGTTTCAAAAACACCCTTTCCCCATAGATGATCCGCGGGTCTGAATTCTACTCCATTAGGGGTTATGTAGAGATATGCGGGGGACTTTGACCTTCCTCTTATAATTACAGCATCGTAGCCCGCCTGTTTGAGTTGATAGCCAAAGTGACTACCTATATTTCCATCGCCATATCCATTTGTAAGAGGACTCTTCGCGGCTATAACTACTTTCCCACTGCTCGGTACCAGTAGACCAGTGAGGGGGCCTGTAGCAACCACAATATCATTCAATGGAGATAATGAATCTGTATTTGGCCTCAAATTCTCATAGAGCCATTTAATGGCCCAACCTCTTCCTCCTATCCACTCAAGAGCCCACTCTTTTGTGAGTTCCTTAGCCTGATATGTCTTTTTGGATAGATCAACAATTAAAATCTTACCTACCCAGCCACCTGACCAACTCATATAACTCCCCCCAAATACATATAACTTACCTACTTAATTATTCTTATTGCGCCCATGGGACAGTACTTCACGCACTGCGGTACATCGGAGACAGTAGAACAAAGATCACATATTATAGGGTACTCATAATCTGGATTAAAAATAACGGCACCATAGGGACACGCAGTTGCACAATTTTTGCACCCATTACACTTCTCTTTATCTAAGCTTATGTAGCCATCTTTCCATGAAAGCGCACCAGTAGGACATGCCAGAATACATGGAGCATTCTCACCACACTGGTGGCAAATAACGTAGATTCTCTTTATAGAGTCAGGAAGGTATTCTGTTATTACCTTTATCGCGCTCTTCGTTGTATTTTGCTCCCTAAAATGGACTAGGGCACAAACCTGCATACATACCAAACAGCCAGAACACCTACTTAGATCCACCTCTAACCTACCCATAGCAACACCCAAGGCACCAAGAGAAACTACAAAAAAACATTTAAATCAAATCTACCACAATACCCACAAGTCCAAACAAAAAACCCAAAAAAACAGCACATCCAATCTGAAAACTACAACAACCAAAAACAATGTTCATCCAAGTTTATTAGTCATCAGAACGCTTCCCGATAATTATCGTCAAATATGCACAGAAAAATCCATGTGCAAGACCACCACTGGCATGATCCTTACTAAAAGCCAATGTAACTTAACTCGAGGAAACTCCACCAAAATAGATCAATTCCCCCCAATCAGCAGCCTCAAGCAAAACTTAAAAAGCCCAACCACGAAGAAGTTAATCATTCTTGGTCAAGCTTGATTCTCATTCATCAATATTCATCGCGCTTTGAGATTTTTCGTTGCACAATCTCATTTCAATCATCCTCATTTTAATTTTTACATTAGCGTGCGGGACGAGAAAATTTAAAACTTTTTCATTTCTCGCTATAGGCAAGGACAGGACTGATAGTTTCCTCTCAGGCATCCAAAATTAACTTCGGTTTTTTCTTTTTCTTCTTCACGTATTATGAGTTCTATTCCTTAATATTGAGTTTCAGAAAAAAGACCGTCCGCTGAAATAGATAGATTTACCTTTAAGTCAAACCTCCCAAGTTAGCTCTAATCAATCTCAGGTATAAATCTAATCAGTGAGCAACTCAAAGAAAAACAAAATTTTAAAAAGCCGGGAAAAAATAGGATATAGCATAGTAGAGAAAAGTATGGATTAACCCGCTGAAAATCAACATGGTCAATTATACATCAACGTAACCCGGGGTAGCTCAGCGGATTAGAGCGGCCGGCTGTAGTGCTGGGGAGTGAAACTCCCCAGTGGCGTGGCATAGCCGTCGCTCAAACATCTGCGTTTAATGGAAACCGGTAGGTCGAGGGTTCAAATCCCTCCCCCGGGACCATCTTTCTTTTAGTTAATTGTACCCAAGTAATTATCTTCTAGTTTCTAATGATGGAATTTGACGCTTTTAGTGTTCGTTATGCATTGTACTGTTGTGTTTCTGTAGTTATTCTATGATTTTTGGGTTGGCTATGTTTTGTATGTTTGTATGTTCTGTGTGTTTGTTTATCATTGTTCTATGGGGACTTATTTTTAGTTAGTGACCTGAGTCATTTTGGCTATGTATGTGGGTTAGTTATGTTGTTCTTAGGGGCTGTTTTGTATTTTGGATTGTGTATTTATCCTCTTGTAGTGTCATTCGTCTGATAATTCCAGACATTATTGCGATATTATTTGGTATGGCTGTTTTCTTATTCACTACAGTTGGCTCCAGTATTTCCCCTAGTTTAAATTCTCTTGCTATGTTCTTAGGGATTAAGAGTTGTGGTCTAGCTCCAACAAATCCGCTATTCGCGACGGCTATTATCTCTTTCTCTATTTTAAGATCCATCCTTTTTACCATCAGTTTCAGTTTTAGCATTATCTTCTACCTCAAACAGTGTTAGGATGTATTCTTCTTCCTCCTCTTCTTCCTCCTCAGCTTCTAAGAGGGTAAGGATTAATTCATTAGACAGGCTTAATCACCATTTGTTTCTAATTTGTTAACATATTACAGGAATTTTAAACTTTCGAGTTTTCGGGATTTTAAATATATATGACTTCTGGCTCCTCTTCTATGATTATGGTCTTGATCATATTTTATGAGCAATCTTTGTGTTTAATGGTAGAGACTTGTTTGATTCTTGAGAAAAAACAGAATTCTGCTATGCTGGATTATATGAGGATATGCGCATATTAGATATGTAAAATAATTTTGGTCCGTGCATGGTCATTACCGCTTTTTTTAAGTCTATAGTTTTGTTGCTACTCTTCTGTGGAGACTTGTCGTTTTATTGTTAGTCTAGCCAACTTGTCGAATGCCTCTTCCACATTTATGTTGTGGAGCGCGGATGTTTCTATGTATGGTATTTCTAGTCCGACTTTTTGGGATATTTTCCTTACATGTGTTATGCCCTCTTCGTAGGTGATGCATGTAATTTCTGGTTTGCCTCGTAGATCTATTTTGTTTCCAACGACTAGGAGGGGGTGCTTACCTGCATATTTTATGTAATAGTCTATCCATTTTGATATGTTTTCTAACGTTCTTTTTCTGGATACATCAAATACTGCTATTCCGCATATTGCACCCTTTAGGTATACATGGCATATCTTCTGGAATCCCACCTGACCAGAGAGATCCCAAATATCCCACATTAATGTTATTGTCTCGCCGTGATCGGTGACATATTTTATTTCCTTCTTGTATACATCCACTCCTATAGTAGGTTTATATGATATGTCAGAGATAGGTTTTCCTTTTAAGAAACTTTTAATGAGGGTTGTTTTCCCAACACCATAGTCGCCAATAACGACGGCCTTGGCTCTGATATATCGTTCAGAATACATAGTCCTCCCTTATCAAAGTCTTAGCTTGTGGCTATAACCACTATCTTAATAAATTATATTAAAATGTGATTCATCAAAAATGGAGGATTGTAATACCTGTTTCTTTTAAATTTATAGTTACTCTTTCTCTTTTTATAATTTTGACCCCAAAGAGAAGTCGCTCCACAGCAATGTCTGTACGCTTTGTTCGGTGATTTCCTTATGAAAAGCCTAGATGATTTCCAGAAAAATTTTTGGAAGTTTATAGAGAAGGCATCTTTAAGGACATTCATATCTATTTTACAAAAATATATCGCACAAGACTTACGACGGCTCGAACAAATCCTCCTTGATAACAAACTAACTATTTTTCGATTCTTTACAGAACAACTCTCCAAGGCCAGTCTTGAGGATATTGGAGAGTTCCTCTATATAATATGCAATATTAGCCGAGATCTTTGCACCCAGTTTTCTAATCTACCAAGTAATTTCCTTCAAAAAATTTTGTCGCTAATCTCCCAGTCAGACTTGGATGAGCTTGGTGCATTCTTATCTGGAGCGACTCTAGCGGGATTAAAAGGAGTAATCATAGAGGAGAGCATAGCTAGGATAAAAGGCATAATTAGGAATGCCACCATCATTGAAATATGTGACTTTTTGGCGCACCTAGGGATGTTGGATCCTCAAGCATCACAACACATATTAGGCTCTATACAACCAGAAATAGATGCGTCAATATCAAGATTTCTAAAAGAGGGGGTCCCTCTAGACATACTGATCACACTAATCGGGTACATATCCAAAATCGATAAAAACATGACAAAAAGCCTACTAGAACAACATGCAGAGGAAATTAGGTATAATTTTATCCATAAGTTAAATAAGATGAGCCTTGACGAAATTACAAGCTTTTTCCTAATCCTCGCCCAGATAGATAAAAAATTTGCACAAAGCATAATCAACGAAACAATAAAACCGCTTAAAGAGATATACAAAGACGAAATAACCACACTACTGGCATTTATAGAAAGGATACAAGAAACATGAAATTTCGACAAAATCAAGCACATAAAACGAATATGGATTAAGTAGAAACTAATGTTTGGGCTGTGTTGTATATCACAGCCCAACAGTTTGCCTAGCATTGAAGTTATGGGGCCGCGGGGATTTGAACCCCGGTTGCCGCTCGGTGATCCCGAATCGACCGGTGTCGCCCTCTTTGTTGCCTGGAGCCGGCCGCGTTAAACCTGGCTACGCCACGGCCCCCTATATTTCTTTAATCTATAATATGTCATAATATGTTATGTATACTTATGGTATTTTAAATGTTTGCTTAGGGGTAAGGTTCTAGAGGTTTTGTAATCTTTTATTCTTCCTATAATTATGCTTCTTCCAATTATCTTTACAATGTCTGCCCTTAGTATATGTGAAAGTTCTTGGGCTATTCTTCTTATGTCGTCTCGATTCTGTGCAAGGTTTCTTAGCACTCTTATTTTTATGACACCTTTCCTCTTCTTTAAGAGTTCATTGGTGGCTTCGATTATGTTTTCATGGATGCCTCTTTTTCCTATTCTTATGTCTGGATCGTCGTGTATTCTCTTTCTTAGATATTTTATGAACTCCAACTAGAATCCCCATTCTTCCTCGGTGGTAATTAGTCCGGCTTTTTCTATGAGGGATTGGAGACGTGTATGCATGTTTGCGAGTTGCTGTGCTATGTAGGATATATTCATCCCCCTAACACCGAAAAATAGTATCACCGAGTCCTCTCTGACTATATGGATTACTGCTGTGCCCTTATTAGCAATTACAATTGTGAATAGGGGATTACCTAGATTTAGTCTGGCTTGTGAACATAGGTCTTTTAGTGCAGGTATGAGCTTGCCCAGTATTCCCCCGCTTGTCTCTATCTCGCCCACGGGGCCGACATCTGACACGCGTGTTGGTTTTATGTATTTCATAACTATTAAATCGCTTCTTACATCTACTAAGACTGCCCCGATTGCATATCCATCTGCGTCGCAAATACCCTTTAATATTTGCTCTATTTCTGATCTGGCGGCCCTAATATCGTCCGACATTTTTGTTCCCTCGTTTCTTTTAGATATATAAGACACATATTTTCATTATAAGTGTTGTTCGTAATCCTCTTCAAATCTTAGCTATGAGATTTTTAGATCCTCAGCCATTTTTATAATCCCGAGAACCTCTGGCATAAAGTACGAGAAAATTACACGGACGTATAAAAGCCCCCTCCTAATTTTTTCTAATAATATGCATGCATCCGTATAGCCCTGAATGAGATTCCAGAATGCTGGGATGTACCCTTTTGATGCCCAGAAAGATTTATCAATACATCGTACTCTCCCCCTTAATTGGTTTAACAAAATAAATATAGCGTTGTTATGCAGCCTCAATATATGACGTAATCCCATCATGAATGATATAATATTACCAGTGAATTCTTCGACTTTCTTTTTTCTCATTGTTTCTAAATCCTTGAGCAGTAGTCTTTGTTCTCCTAAAAAAATGCTGGGAAGAGAGTCTACAATAATCATAACCTCGTTCCCCTTACTCCCCCGGATTACACTTCCAACCTCATCTAATACATCTCTCCAATTCTTTGGTATGGATATAACTAGCCTGTCAATAATATTGCGATCCATTATATTTGTATCTAGTAGTTTCTCCATATCAATCTTGTCTATGTTCCTATCCGCATCAAAGTAAATTACGGTGCCAGAGTTAAATCCCTCTAGAAATTTCATGGCTAAATAAAGAGATATCAACGATTTGCCTGTACCAGATTTGCCACATACGTGTATAACAAATCCTAATGGTAGCCCCCCGAAGTCATCAAAAAAAAGCCCTGTTTTAAAGCGATTCTCATAAAGCATTTTCATCATTTCTCAATTAAAATTCTAACGCAAACACTTAGACATATATGGGCCCTCTAACCTATACCCAAATCTCCGATAATATTCTCTAACACCGATGCCACTTATAATCAACATTTTTCTGGCGTCAAATTCATCCACGGCTACTCTCTCTGCCTCTAGTAGTAAACGTGATCCATACCCCTTATGCTGAAAAGCATGCATATATCTCTCTCCCAACGGGACCATTGGGCCATAAACATGAAGTTCTCTTATTATCATAGTATTATTATCCACCTCTGGCCTATGGGCCCTTTCAGAGAGCTTTCTAAGACGTAACAGACCGACTATAATGTCCCTCTTTATATCTTCAAAGGATAGAAATATCTCAATTCCATCCGATGCTTTATATTTTCTCTCTACAAGTTTGATATCCTCAGGATCAACACTTATGCCTTCCTTTAGAATCCTATGACCAATCTCCCTACATCGGATGCATCTACATCTCCATCCCCTTTTTTTCATATAGTTAATCACTAATTGCCTTAGGTTTCCGGATTTATACCCCGCCTCTACCAGATATGTCGGAATATCCCTTTGAAGACGCTGAATCCTAACCCAAGGCGGTATTAATTTTTTAACCCTAGCTAACAAATCTATCAACTTAGACTCATCGTATGGCTCATACTCGCCACGAAGCCACATGTCATATAGCTTAGTGCCCTTAACAACTGCTGTAGGATATATCTTTAGCATATCTGGCCTAAAATCTGGATCCTGGAATAGCTTCACAAAATCTTTAAAGTCCTTCTCAACACTGGGATTGGGGGGCAAATTCGGCATCATATGTGCGACTATCTTTAATCCAGAATCCTTAGCTATTCTAAATGCCCTCCTCACAGCATCGACATCATGACCTCGTTGAACAAAGTCTAGAACATCATCCCTTAATGTTTGTACACCAATCTCAACTCGTGTAGCGCCATAATGCAACATCTCATCTACATATTTCTCAGTGCAATAGTCGGGACGTGTTTCAAAAGTTAGCTCGACCAACCGTATTTTTGATTTTTCCAGCCTTCTTTGAAGTTCTCTTAACCCTTCATTGGGATGCCTATTTCCCAATATTCCCTCGTAGACCCCCTTGATAAACCAATCGCGGTATTCTTTTCCCAAGTAGAGGAATGTCCCGCCCATAACAATTAGACTTACTTTGTCCACTGGATGACCCAATCTCCTTAAATGATCGATTCTACGCGTTACTTGGAGATAGGGATCATAATTAAGTTGTGAGGCCCGTCTCGCAGCAGGTTCGTGTCCCGAATATGATTTAGGGCTTGGTATTGGTGTATCTGTGCCTCCTGGGCAATATATGCACTTGCCTGGACACGGTGCTGGCCGTGTAAATACCGAGACCACAACAATACCAGAAATACTTCTTACTGGTTTTGAAACCCAGATCATTAGTTTTTTCTTTAGTGCATCATCTAATCGCTTAAAGATTTCATAGTTCCTTGGGATGTACTTGGATCCGAATTTTCTCGCTACCCTTAACTTTATATGTTCCAACTCGCCCAATGTGATTGAGGGATTTTTCTGTATCTCTCTAACAATCTCACGTACGAGCTCTTCATACCCAATACCAGACAATAATATTCACCGAGAGGCCCTATTCCTCATCAATCTAATTAGAAACTATTAAAAGACATATGCAAAAAAGGAGAAGAATTGCTATTTAGCATCATTTAACAAAATTTTTGACAATTGGATGCCAATAACTCAACTGTGATTCCTCCCTCTCATTGTCCCATTCATATAGAATTCTTACAGCCTCCGAAGCCACTTTTGCTGCTTCTTTTTCACCTTTTTTCTCAAATTCACCCGTGACTCTATTAGCAAAGACAGCATTTACCGCACCACACCGCGCTCCAAGTATTCGAGATATGGTAAATAAGGTTGCACACTCCATCTCATAGTTCAATACACCAAGCTTTCTTAATTGTTCTGTCAGACCTTTCTGGAAATTAGGAAGATAACCATCTATAGGCCTTTCCTGACCACAATAAAATGAGTCGGTTGATGCTACTATACCTACATGATAGCGATAGCCTAGCGTCTCTGCAGCCATTATAAGAGCTAACGTCACGTCTAACGATGCCATTGCTGGATATTCGATGGGAGCATAGTTTTTGGAGGCTCCGTCTAGTCTCACTGCTCCAGTATTTATTATTATGTCTCCAACATTTATGTGCTCGTGAATCGCTCCGGTAGATCCAACACGGATAAATGTATCGCATTCCGCATATATTAGTTCCACTATGGCTATCTCTGTCGCAGGGCCGCCAATCCCTGTGGATAATACAGAGATTGGAGCTCCCTTATATATGCCTCGAAAAGACCTGTACTGCCTATAAAATGCCACCTCTTCAGCTTTCTCCCATAGACTAGCAATCAATTCCGTCCTCTTAGGATCGCCGGGCAATAAGACATATCTGGGAAGCATTCCAGGAGCTATTTGAATATGGTAGAGTTTTCCTTCAAAAATCGGTTTATCCGCAAGTTTCATAGCGACTCCCTACTTCTTCTCTAACATTACCCTTATTACCTTGCCTCTAGGCTCCTCCTCCTTAAATATCACTCCTTGATACCTCAATATCTTGACTTCCTTCCATTGCCAACAGTCTTTAGGCAGACCTGCCTTTAAACATAGGTGTTCTAGAAATGTTTTTACATCCCACCCATACTCCACAGGAACTTGGGGTAATAGTGTCCCACCAAACCCATGCCAGCTTAGCAACAATCCATCTCTGCCTATCTTGATTACCTTGAGATATTCATCTGGGCTTTTTATATTGATCTCTTCTGGTGGTGTAAGAACTGTCACCTCTACAATTATATTATCTAGCTCGTATTCCAATACTGGATCAAATCTAGGATCCCTAGTTGCCGCTGATATCGCTGCATCTATCACTGCATCAACAAGTGGAAGATATGGCAATATATATCCTATGCACCCCCGCAACTCCTCCTCACCATTAATTCTTTTATTCAATGTAACAAAAACTCCCGCTTTTTCTCTAAGAATAGAGGGGGCGTCCACCGGAGGATCTATCTTCTTGCCCTCTACCACATATTTCTCTATTGCCGCTCTAGCCAATCTCACCAAGAATTCTCCATGCTCATCAGAAATATCATCTATCTTAAGCATAGGTGTACACCAAATCCAGGTGGTTAGTAATTCTTAATTAATATACTAATTAAATTTAATCAAGGATACGGTATACAAAATGATTCCTGGTGCAAAAACATGGTCAAGTTTCATGCACCTAGACGCGGATCGCTTGGATTCAGGAGAAAAAGAGCAAAGAGAATCTACCCCCGGATATCTACATGGCCGTCCAACGTTAATGAACTTCGACTATTGGGATATCCAGCATACAAGGTGGGGATGATATCGGTTTATGAGCGAAATGTTCTTGTTAGTGAAAGAGCTATGTGGTACGGCCTTGAACGTACTATTGCTGCAACCGTCCTTGAGGCGCCACCAATTAGGATAATAGGCTTGCGCGCATATGGTATGGACACTAATGGGCTTAGAGCAATTGATGATCTGTTATGCCCCTACTTTAGTAAGTTCGAGAGAAAATACCTCAGCAGAAAGTTCCAACTACCTAAAAAGACTATAGAGGAGGCAAAGAAGCAGTTGGATAATAAAGTAGAGAAAATTAACGATCTTATATCCAACAATGAAGTATTGGAGATAAGAGCAATCGTCAGAACATGTCCCGAACTTACAACAATTGGTAAAAAGAAGCCCGAAGTCATGGAAATTAAGATCTCTGGACCAATAAATGACGCATTTAAATGGGGATTGGATAACCTAGGAAAATTTATAAGAGTTTGCGACGTATTCGAACCTGGCATGTTTGTTGATGTGATTGGAGTTACAAAAGGTAAAGGTTTTCAAGGCGTGGTAAAGAGATTTGGAGTAAAACTTTTGCCGCCCAAATCGAAAAAGGGCTATAGAAGACTTGGATCATTAGGTCCATGGACTCCTGGAAGAGTTATGTGGACCGTGCCTAGACCTGGACAATTGGGCTTTTTCAGAAGAACGGAGTACAATAAACAGATACTGTCATTGGTTCTTTCAAGCTACGAGTTTAGATATGATTTCACTTCTCCCGACGAACCATACAAAGTATCAATCAAAGATAAGCTAACTATCAAAAAATCTACCCAAGAAGAAGAAAAACATGAAATAATAGATCCACCAGCAAAATTATTAAATCCAAAAGGAGGATGGCCACATTATGGCATTATTAGGAATGATGCAGTTATCATACGGGGAAGTTGTCAGGGACCGCCTAAGCGTTTAGTTTTCCTTAGATGGCCTGTTCGAACAGACAAAATTAAAAAAGATGTAGATCTTAGGGCTGTATATTATGGCGGGGAGGAACTTTTCGATAAAGAAAAAATCGATCTGATGTTTGAGGCACTATCCGTTGGTGAATAAAAATGTTAGTGGGTGTATATGACCTAGAAGGAAAAAAAGTCTCTGAAATAGAGTTGCCACCTGTATTTAGTACCCCTATAAGACCCGACATCATTAGGAGAACCTTCTTAGCTGCTATAAGCAAAAAATTTACTCCCTATGGAAAATCTCCTATGGCTGGCCACAGAGCTGTTGCTTGGAATGTTGGAAAAGGCTATGACATAGCGAGAATTCGTAGAATTGATGGTTTTGGTAGAGCCGCCATGGCTGGAAATGTGATAGAAGGACTAAGGATCCGCGCACCTAGACCATACAAACGACTAGTTAGATTCATAAACAAAAAGGAAAAGCTAAGAGCACTAGAATCGGCGCTTGCGGCAACTGCGGATCCTGTGCTTGTCCAATTTAGGGGGCATAGGCTAGACTCCGTTAAAGAGCTCCCCATTATAGTCATAAATGATATTGAATCAATAAACAAGACCAAGGAAGTACGAAGAGTACTAATAAACTTGGGTCTTTCACAAGAGCTTGAAAGAGTTGAAAAAGGTAGGCGAATACGATCTGGCATAGGAAAAATGAGGGGGAGAAGATATAAGAGGAAAAAAGGCCCATTAATCGTTGTATCATCCCCCAATGTGCCATTATTCAAATCTGCAAGAAATCTCGAGGGTGTAGATGTCAAATATGTGGCCAATATATCCGTCATACACCTCGCGCCAGGGGGGTGGCCCGCAAGGTTGGTAATTTGGTCCCAGAATTCTATAGCTTCCCTTCAGAATATAATTATAGAGCGGTGGAAAAAACTAAGAGGTGAGAGAAATGCCTAGAAGAAGAACCCCATTAAAACCAGTTCAACATGATGAAACAATAGATCTTACTAAAATTATTATTAGGGCTGTAGTATCCGAAAAAGCAATAGATCTTATCCAAAGGGAAAATAAACTCGCCTTTATAGTCGATAGGAAAGCAAGTAAGTCTTTGATAAAGAAGGCAGTGGAAGAATTATTTGATGTTAGGGTTGAAAAAGTCTGGACGCTAATAACCCCGCTAGGTGAGAAAAAAGCCATTGTAAAACTAAGGGAAGAATATTCCGCATTCGACCTTGCGTCGCAATTAGGCATTCTGTAGTTTTTCTTTACTCAACTTACATCTTACATTTTGTATAGTGGTGTTATTCCTAGAAGCTTCATGGATTGTGCGATTACTCTTCTGAATGCTTCAACTAGAAGTATGCGGGCTTCTTTGATACCATCCTCAGCTTTCAGTACTGGATGTTTTTGATAGAATTTATTAAATAATATCGCTAATTCGTTAGCATATGTACATAGCAAGTCTGGCCTAAGCGTTTCCATGACGTCTTCAATTATCTCTGGGAACATAGATAATTTATATACAAGCTCAAACTCCTCTTCGCTGGTGAGTCTTGAAAAATCAGCCTTTGTGGGCAAATCCCAGCCTATCTTTCTCAAAATTGATGCAGCCCTAGCATGTGCATATTGTATGAACGGGCCTGAATTCTGTTCAAAATCTAGGACTCTATCCCACTCAAATGTAATCACCTTAGATGGCATTGAACTTAGGAGAGCATATTTCAGTGCACCTATCCCTATCTCCCTTGATATCGTCTGCTTGGGCTCTTCCCTCATTTCTGGATAGCGCTTGGTTACCTCATTATAAGCCCTATTCACTACCTCATTTATTAAGGCATCAAGAGTAATATACTGGCCTTTTCTAGATGACATTCTCACGCCAGGCAGACGCACCAGCTCATAGGCTACATGAACGTATCTATTTGTTACATCTTTCTCGCCTAGCAACATCAAAGCTATTATTACGTGTTTTTGTTCCAGTTTTTGGTCAACACCAATGACATTTAAAACTCTGTCAGCTTTAAGTCTATTTAACTTATGTAGAGCATAAGCTATATCCCGCAATGTATACAAAGTTGAGCCATCCTTCCTGATAAGAACAGGATTTTTTATCTCATCTATATCTCCCTTTCCACCCTCGAATATTATATCGAGAATATTCTTATTGTCCTTGGCAGCACCCCTTATATCCAGAAACTTTGATGAATCCCCAGGATGAGTTTTCAGATAGCCCGATTTACCCAGCCTTGTAAGAACATCCCTAACAGTACCGTCCCAAATTAGATCGCTCTCCCAATCAAAAGCGTCATACCTAATTTTAAGTTTGTTCATTGTCTCGATAAATCCCTTTAGAACTTTACCACAAATATATCTTATCTCATTCCTTGTTTGCTTGTCCCCTAGTTCATATAATCTTATAAGTTCTGAGATCCTACGTCTCGACCTTTTGTTAAATCGGCGATATATTAGTTCATATATTTGCGGCCATTTAACCGCGATTTCATTGTTAATTCTGGCCCATTGTTCCAATTCTTTTGCCATTTTATCTACGATCTTAAGCATCCTTTTACAGATCCCAATACCAGTGCTACTTCCAGATTTGACGCTTAGATTCTCCAAAATAGATTTAAGTGCTTCCCGCCAGTCAGATGTCAATAAGCGGTTTGTTGTACTCTGGATAATTCTAAGCTTAAAACCATCCGTCAATGAATTTAAGAATTTTTTAAAACGCCTTTTAATTCTTGATAGACACCATATCCTCCGCTTGTACTCGAGAATTGATGATATACACGAATATAAAACACCACAAAAATGGTCTGGCTTAACTC
>CAZWPQ010000020.1:7028-36786 GCA_964636085.1 uncultured Nitrososphaerota archaeon | reverse complement strand
CCAACCATCAGGCAAACCATCACCATCAGTATCACTACTAGTAGGGTCAGTACCAATTATGGCTTCTGAGTATGATGATAGGAAGTCCTCATCTGGGTCAAGAAACTTAATGTTTCTTGTTCTGAAGTAGCCAGTTGAGCTAAAGTGTCCACAGAATCCTTGCCAGTATATGCGATATCCAGTCGCACTTAGACAATAAATATAATTATCTTCGCTTCCCACGATTATTTCAAGTTCTTCATCGCCGTCAATATCTGCCAGTGCTGGAGAAGACTCTATCATGTCCCCAGTAGGGTACTCCCACTCAATGCTTCCATCGCCTCTTATACAGTATAAGTAACCGTCAGTACATCCGACAATGATTTCTAGCTTTCCGTCACCATTAACATCCCCCAATGCAGGGGAAGAATATACCTCACCCCCAAGTAAGCACTTCCAATCTAGTTCCCCATCGGATCCAATGCAATATAGATAACAATCATAGGATCCTACAATAATCTCGAATTCTCCATCACCATCAACATCCCCCAATGCGGGGGTTGAATATACATCATTGTTGGTCGTATACTCCCAAATCAAAGTACCCGTTGATCCGTTTAAGCAGTATATCGCGTTATTTGCATCGCCTGGCATGATTATCTCCACAAATCCATCACCATTAATGTCCCCAATAGCAGGAGATTCGTCAAGTTGGCCAGGTGCACTAAATGTCCATTGTAGTGAACCATCATGATTTAAACAATAAAGCCTACAATCACAGGAGGCAATTAGAACCTCTAGGTAGCCGTCATAATCCACATCCCCAATTGCAGGAGATGCATCATAGAAATAATAACTGGCCTCGTATTTCCATTCTAAGCCACCAGACCCATTCAAGCAATATATGAAGTAATCATCACTTGCAAATATTATCTCTAATCCCCCATCATTATCAATATCGGCTATAGCGGGAGAAGAGGCTATATCGCCTCCTGTTGGATAGTTCCATTCTAGGCTACCACTACCACTAAGACAATATAGGTTATTATCGTAGCTACCTACGACGATCTCTAATTCGCCATCACCATCAACATCACCAATAGCAGAGGAGGAATATACAGTGCCACTAAGATAATATGACCATTCTAGGCCACCACTACTATTGAGGCAATATAGATAGTAATCATCGCTACCTACGACGATCTCTAATTCGCCATCACCATCAACATCAGCAATAGCGGGAGAAGAATCCACGTCGCCATTGGTGGAATATTTCCACTCAAGGGTTGGTGTGGTTTTCAATTTAATTTTTATGTGATTATCATAGGCACCATGTATAGCATTTATCTTTCCGTATTCCATATTTGCCATGTCGCCTACTTTGAGGCTTGAAGCATTATTGATTATGATCGAGTTATCATCGAGAAAGACGAGTAACACTCCAAGTAGAAGAATTAATGTCAGCAGATATCCCCCACGCTTCATTTTGCCCCCCATACAAGCAGCTAAAAAATCTTTGACACATATATAAAAATAGGGAATTTTTCTTAAAAAAGATGTCAATAAAGGACAGCCACAAAAGTAATAGTTTTATTGCCCTCATATGCCCCCTAGTATGGGCACAAAAGTCTGGTCAGGAAGAGTAGGGACTCTAGTGAGTCTTCTGAATGCTCTATACTCGAGTTCATATGGTGATGCTAGCCCAATGAGGATAAAGCGGGTTCTCCAACACATATTTTCAAATAATATTAGCTTTTTTCGTGGTACTAGATGTGGGCTTGGAGGCATAAAGGTCTCGGTTATGTGTGGAATTGTATCAACCTTGGGGATATTAAGGATTTTTGCCGTGGAGCGTAGGGGGCTGGATCTATGGTTGGCTTTAGAATTGTAGCTACTGGATCTACTAGAAAGTTTTCTATAGTGCTCCATTTGTTGTGACATGGTTGAGGTATTGGTTCTCTATTTTGATGGTCTATTATTGTCATGGATACATTGTTTTTGACTCTTAAAGATATGTGGGTACTTGATTTATTCTCGATTTCTCTGTTCCCATATTCGCAGAATAATACGTGTTCTATGTTCGTTTCATTATTAGGGATAAGTTTCTTTGCTTTATTAGACGCTTGGACTCTTACGGTTATATATGCTGTGGCCTTATTTTTGGCCTTGTCGACCGCCATTAGGTATATTACATAGACACCGGAGTCTAACCCAGTGAAGGTATATTCTGTGGAGAGCCCAACGTTTATCCAGTCGCCATTGGATAGCCTGATTTCATAGTAATCAAGCCCAACATTATCACTACCATTCCACTCAACAGTGATGTTTTCAGAGGTTAGTATGGATCCATCTATGGGGGTAAGGATTTGGAGTTGTGGGTCTGTTAAATCTATGGTGAATATCAATATTATTTTTGCCGCATTTCCTGCATAGTCTCTCGCGACTATCTCTAACACATGCTCTCCCTCATCCAAATTCGTCAAGTAGTACGATACTTCTCTTCCAATGTTTATCCATTCGCCACCATTAATTCTTATGCTGGATGATCGATACGCATAATTATCTGATACATTCCAGTGTATGGTTACGTTGGGGCTATTTATGTAGGAGTTATTTTCTGGGGATTCTAAGCTTATTATTGGGGGGGTTATGTCCACTATTATATACACATACCTTTGGACACATAGGCCAGCATGATCTACCGCCCTAATGCATACCACATGTTCTCCCTCCGACAATACTACTGTATGGCTTGTTGATGATCCGATGTCTATCCATGCCCCCCTATCTATTCGTAGCTCGTAATGATCTATCCCAAGGTTATCACTCCCAGTCCATTCTATTGTTATGGATGTTTGATTCGTTATTAGTGTTGATGAGGGGGATGTTATCGTTATTGTTGGATGTGTCATGTCTACATATATTGTTATCGTAGAGAATGCAACATTGCCAGCTTTGTCTATGGCATAAACAGTAATATTATGTTCACCCTCGACTAGTCCTTGGATTGTATATGAAAAACGAAGACCTATGTCGCTCCTCGCTCCACTGTCCCATTTTATCTCGAAGTGGTCAATGCCATAATTATCACTTGCGTCCCAACCTATCGCTATATTGTTACTCGCAATGTAAGAGTTGTTGTTTGGAGAAGTTATCGCTATACTTGGTGGAGTCGTATCCACGGTTATATCGACATAGTCTAGGGCCACATTACCAGCCCTATCGTATACCCTAACATATATCCTATGGGATCCCTCCGTTAATGTTATCGTATAACTCGTTGCTGTACCAACATTAATCCAAGCACCATCATCCGCTCTTACCTCATAATGATCAATTCCTGAGGAGCCACTGGTTTCTTGGTCGTACCCCTCCCATTCCACATATACATCGCTAGTATTTAATAGTTCGTCATCCTTAGGAGTTAAGATATTCACATAGGGTGGAGTCATATCGATATATATCATAACAGTATCTGATGTCTGCTCTAGGGTTGTCGCATTTGTACCAACAAGCGTTATATTCCATACACTCTCATATAGATTTGTAATATTATAAGAACGCGTACTAGCGGGAACGGTAGCATGGGGCGTGCCATTTAGGAGAATTGTGACGGTATCTATCTGACCATAATCCCACTCGACAACTACCCAAGTAGTATTAAAGGCATCCCAGTTACTAGGTGAAAGTATTGATATGAAGAACCCAGAAGTATGAACTAAAATTTCATCGCTGGAGGACCATCCAGCACTATCATATACTGTTATGTTTACCAAGTAGTCCTTTCCTGCCTCCAAATTCTCGAATGTATGTGTGTTTGTCATATTTACATCCTTAACGTATGTTGCTTCTAGGGTACCATTAAGATATACTTCGACTTTCTCTATATCAGTAGCCTGATCGCTAGCGTCCCAAGTAACGTCAAACGTAGTTCCTACAGTAGAATCGTTATCAGGGGAGGTTATTGTAACTGATGGAGGAGTATTATCCACAGTCACTATAATGCTGTAGGTACCAACATTCCCAACGGTATCATTGGCATATGCCACTATTTCGTGGTTACCGTCAGTAACACTTGTTGTGTCCCATTGGTATGTAAATGTTCCAGATCCATCCCAAATACTAACTGTTGCATCATCAATGTCTAGCCATGTCTTATCGGGATGAAGATCGCTCGATGACAATTCTATTGTTATTGTTCCATTAACAATACTATTATTCTGGGGAGAATTTATAACTACGTTTGGCTGGGTATTATCTACCTCTACAATTATTCTATAATAGGCAGTATTTCCCACAGTGTCATTGGCATGTGCCTTTATTTCATGATTACCGTCAGCCACACTATTCGAGTTCCAATCATATGTATATGTTCCACATCCAGACCAGGTCTGCACTAATGCGTCATCAATAATTAACCAAGTATTATCTCCGTGAGGGTCGTCAGAAGAGAGCTCTATTGTCACTACTCCACCAACAACACTATTATTGACAGGGGCGTTTATCACAACACTAGGTGGCGAATTATCCACATCAACAAATATGGTATAGCTGGCAATATTGCCCAGCGTATCATTAGCAAAGGCAGCAATCTTATATGTCCCATCCGAAACAGATTCTGTGTCCCAAGAATACGTAAATGTACCATCACCAGGCCAGTATTGAACCAACGAACCGTTTATTTCAAGCCACGTTATGTTTGGATGAGCATCGCTAGAAACTATTTCTATGACAACAACACCACCAACCACAGAGTTATTTGTTGGGTTAGATATTGTTACTTGCGGGGGAGTATTATCAACAGTTACTATTATACTATAATACGCTGTATTACCAGCGGTATCATTGGCATAGGCCCGAATTTCATAATCACCGTCAGAATAAGTGCCCGTGTCCCAAGAATAGGAAAAGGTGCCATCACCGGGCCAGTATTGTACGGCCGAACTGTTTATCTCTAGCCATGTAGTGTCTGCATGAGAATCACTAGACGATATCGATATTGTAACTATCCCGCTTAACAAACTTTCGTTTGCAGGAGTATTAATGATGACATTTGGAGGAGTATTATCTACGACTACTAGTATCCTATAGCTGGCAATATTACCCTCAGTATCATTTGCATATGCAACTATTTCATGTTGACCCTCACTCTCAATTGTGGTGTTCCATTGATATATAAATGTTCCAGAATCTGACCAATATTGTCTGGATGTACCATCTATAACGAGCCAAGTTGTATTTGCACTTGAAGATGTAACCGTGATATTTATTATTCCGCCCACAACACTATTGTTACTAGGGGTAGTTATTGAGACAGATAAGGCCTCATTCGCAACTTCTATAATTATCCTATAGCTATCCATATTCCCTAATGTATCGTTGGCATAGGCTACCAACTCATAATAACCATTTTCATACGCCGTAGTGTTCCAAGAATATGTAAATGTGCCAGCTCCAGACCATGTCTGGACAATAGTACCATTGATTGTCAACCAAGTAGTGTCATTATGAGGGTCATTAGACGCAACTATTACATCAACAACACCACTTACGACACTATTATTTGCTGGAGAATCTATGGTTACTGATGGTGGGGTATTGTCCACCTCAACATATATTTTGTAACTCTTAATATTTCCAGCCGAATCATTTGCATATGCCACGATTTCATATACTCCATCAGAGTAGCTTGTTGTATCCCAGCTATATGTAAATGTTCCCTCTCCACCCCAAGTCTGCACAACAGTACCATTAATCTCCAGCCAGGTAGTGTCGGGATTTTGATCGCTCGAATTAACATGAATATTCACGGTTCCACTTACCAAACTATTATTCTGGGGATCTGTTATCGATACATCGGGAGGAGTATTATCTACGGTTACAACAATACTTTGGTTTGCTAAATTTCCAACACTATCATTAGCATACGCTACTATTTGGTGTGTACCATCGTCGACCGATGTTGTATCCCAAGAATATGCGAATGTGCCAGAGCCGCTCCAAGAATCAACAATATTACCATCAATCTCAAGCCATGTAGTATTGGGATGCGAATCATCCGATGTTACCTGAATTGTAATAGTGCCCTTAACATAACTCCCATCCTGGGGTTGATCTATTGTTACTGATGGAGGCATATTATCAACAGTAACTATTATACTATAGCTTCCGATATTTCCAGCCGTATCGTTTGCATATGCTACTATTTGATGCTCTCCATCAGAATAACCTGTCGTATCCCAGTCATATGTGAATGTTCCAGCACCACTCCATGTGGCAACGGTATTTCCATCGATTGTAAGCCATGTTGTATCGGGATTCTCATCACTCGAGGAAACTTGAATCACCGTACTTCCACCAACAATACTATTGTTCTCGGGTTCGTCGATTGTGACTACTGGAGGGTTTGTGTCCTGCGGTGTGGACTGAGATGTTGTTTCCGTTGAAAGAAAAACAATGTCGGATGTCAGGGTTTCTTCATCCCTCAGATAGAGTTTTGTCTCGTTGAAATACTGGAACCATTTCTGCCCCATATTATTTATCTCTGTTGTGGATGTTGCCCCCTCTAATTTTGTGATAGCATCCGCAATAAATACCGTCATTGTGTTTACTGGAATATCCAACGCCTCCACGACCACACCAAACTCTGTTATTGTGGGTTCATCTTTCCAATACATGTATACCCCACTCGCATTCTGCTTTATATCCAGTAGTATAAGGTAGGGGAAATATATGAACTCTAACATAAAGCTATTATTGATTACTATCCACTCAGGTATATCGTCATTGTTCCTAATGGGGGCGAGATTTGGTGTCCATGGGTCTCCACCCGATGTATAGTAGTCATCAGTCCCATCACCATCTAATATGTTCACACCAAAGTATCCTCCCTGTGTATAATTTCCTAGGTACATTCTTGTCGAACCTATCATTGCTTGCGCGAAGTGATTGACATCAGAGAATACATATTTGACCTTTTCATTTTGCACATTTGGATCCTCACTCTCCTCTATCTTTATTTTATATGGATAGCCCCTAAATTTCTTGTAAAAGAAGTAGATATTGTGCAGAACCTCGGTCTTTGTTATTGTATATGTCCCTACGCTCGTGGTTACGTTAATGAAGCTAGAAGTATTAACAATTACACGTACTGGGCCATCAGATATTGCTGTACCATTACCAACAGCCTCGTTCCTTATATCTTGTCCATTGAGATACCCCACATTTGTCTTGACCTCAGTATAGTATGCATCCCATGTACCCTCCCTATTACAGTCCTTCTCAAAATTTAGTTGTGTAACTCCAGTATTATATGTACCATTAACCGTCAACCAGTCTTTTAATCCCTCCTTCATAAAGTTGCTTGGAGCGCTGAGAGGCCTAACATAGCTGATAAGATCTGGATTTGATGTATTGATGGCCATAACATAATATGGTGTTCTAACAGTCAAGTTATTATAGAACCAGTCAACATAATCCATATCAGTATCCTCGTAAGGGTTTGGCTCAACTATGGCTGATTCATTATTGTAATAGATATACATCCAACACTGGCCATTATCCACAGGATCGATGATCTTTACCTCAATCCTATATGGATAAGAAGTATTCCACCACGTAGACTCGTCAACCCTAGAGCCATTATATACATAGAAAACAATCTCATCATCATTATCGAATTTTCTAGACATTTGATTAGGATCTGCTGAGCCGCCAGGACCTAACTCTTGGGCGCCCCATCTTATATATGTAAACACCCAATCATATACTGGGGACGAGTCATAATCAACAATTTCGTAGCTATAGCCCCTTTCATCTATCTGGTATGGAACCTCGACCCATTCTTGGGTAGTAGCATTGTAATACAATACCCGTATGTTGCCATAGGACAGACCCACAAGCTCTGGCAGTTGAGAACCATTAAGGATAACTGGCCAGACACCATCCTCCCTACTAAAAGTAGGCGTCTCGATAACTCCCCTCAAATTTATCCTAATGCGACCGGCAAGATGCGAGGAATATTCATGTCCACTCTTGACATAGTATACATATCTCTCGCCATTAATTATGACACTAATCCTAACTAAGTCATCCTCATGAGGCTGATAGCCATATAACAATGTTGGAGAATATATACACACAAAAAAGATAGCCAAGAGCATTATTGGGGCCAACCTCATTGCTCCCACCCAATAATGCAACTAGTTGAAAATTTTTTATCAAAATAGACCCTCCATCAATAAATCTTCATTCAGGCTGAATTTATATTCCTGTAGATGCTACTTATTATCTATATACATAATTAGAATAATATTATTTAAAAAGGATTCCTCTAGGATGAGACTCTATTTAATGCATAAGCAATGCATTAATGCGGATATGAATGCTTAGATGTTGTCCTAGGATCTAAATTTTTCGATGGCCTTAATGTTTTCGGTAATTATAATTCTGGCAGTTTTTTCTTCATTTGGCTTAATTTTCCAGTCCCATAGTGAAGAAATCGAGCCATTTTCGCCGATCAGTTGATTAATCAAAACTCCCTGATTTTTTGAGGCAATAAGAAGTACCCCGATTTTTACATCGCCAATTTCTACCCATCCATGATTCGAGGACGAGATAGAAAACACGTCCTCCCCGCCAGATGTAAGGCCTCTCGTCCCAGCTCTGCCTATGCGTTTTGAGAGGAATATCATGTATGTAGCGGATATCTTCCTCGGTTTACTACCAATATTTCTTACTGTTACTTCCTCCATAATTGTTGTTTTATCTAGAAAGTATGTTTGCCTATAAACCTCAATGTCACCAATATTAATCCTAAATTTTCCCTTCTCGACATATCTCCATTCTTTGAGATATAATTCTTTATCCTCCCCGTCAACACGGATAAGAAGAGCGCATCCTCCGTAGGTCTTAGCAATCTGGTAGGGTGTGTAGAATGGTGAGTCGCTCCACTTAAGAATTTCCTTCCCGTTGATTACTAGGCTTCTTATTGATCCGCCATGTTCATCGAGTGTAATGGATATATTACCGTACTCTGCACGTTTGTCGCTCCAATTGACCCTAGTGGGGACTGTATATGGTATTGTTCTTTTCTCAAAATATCCAGCAATGCCGATGTCAACACTTAAAATTCCGAGCCCACATAAATTGGGGATGATTTTCTTTTCCTCCTTGGGATCGAGTTTTACCTTAATGTCTTCTCCATTATGCCTTATAGTTATGTCTAATGCTCTATGCCAATTATTTTTAACATAAAGGCTATCCCCGATAATAAATGTTTCGATAGCCCTCTTTATCGGCTTACCACTGATCCATCGTTCTTGGTTACTAAGCCTAAAACATAGCCTTTTCTTTATTTTATCACCTGCCTTTAGTCGAACTTTATAGTATATCCTTATGTTATGTGGATTACGCATCGTAAAAAGGCCGTCTGGGCTGAACTCAATAAGGATACGCCTTCTATCAATGTCATAACCAAAAATTCTATGCACTAACTCCTCCCGGATGAACTCGTATCCCATTGGGAAGAACGGGTATACTGGTTTTTCCCTTACAAAATAGTCACCAATAGGAACGATAAAGAACCTGTCTTCATGGGGTTTTTCCATCCATAGCCAAAACTGCATAATTAGGTAATCATCAATATCTCTATTCGCTGTGATGTCAAACTCTAAGGATAACTCATTGCCAGTAAACGTTGGGGTAAGTTTTATAGTTGCAGATTTGGTCTTAGATATAAATCCATCGCCCATAGGGTTATGAAATTTTAGCCTCTCGTTATTAAGAATGGACATCCACCATATCACCAAGTCATTGATCTCATTACATTTGATCATCTCCTCCTTCGTATCAAGAATCCAGTGTCGTGAAGTAACCCTGCATTTATCCCTGTCTATGTAGTCCTTCTTGAAGACCACGATATTCTTCTCTACCCCACCAAAATATATTTTACATTTCCCCTCACCCAATGCATAGGCGTCTACCTCTCTAAATCCCTTAGGCGACAACTCTATATTTTTCTCCTTCACATATATCTCCAGGCCGCAACTAGGAACAACCACAAGATTTCCAGATACAGTAGAGTCACTATTATTAGATAACATTATCCTAAAAACACATGGACTTATTAGGTAATCTGGTTCAACCTCGATATTAATGGTATCAAGAACCTTTAGTCTATATCCAAACTCGAACTGCCCTATTAGAAACCTATTATCTTTCTTAGCCTCCAAACATAACCTATTCTCCTGGGGCTTCAGATTGTATATTTTCTCATCAATGTATGCAGAAATCGGCATAGATGTCCTAATATTCACCGATGTATTGGAGCCGGCTAGATATTCAACATCTCCGGGGGGTTCAAGCAATATATATTCATCACTCCATCTCAACCCTAATAGGAGACCAGTATTTGAATCAAATAGGGCCTCAACACATGAATCATCTATTCTCCATAGATATCTCCAAGCTCTATGACCCTTTATAAACTCTTCTCTAGGAGGCCCAGCTAGGCAATCGATGAGATTTTCAGGGACTCTAAAAATTTTCTTCATTTTCACATATTTGAAAAGCCTAGGAGCGAAATTCTTCATATAGACATATGTCCCAGGCATCCAGCAGAAACCAGTCCTACGATACAGCCTAACAGCTCTATTAGTTGCCCACGTGTGGAGACTAAGCATATCAAACTTTTTATCGATCGCTAACTTAAGACAATGCTTTATGAGCATAGTCCCTATGCCAAGCCCACGATAATCTCTATGCGTCAAGATAAATTCAATATAAAGATTATTTTTCTCCTCCCAATGAGGATAATACTCTAATAAAGCAACAACACGTCCATCGTACTCGGCAACAAGCGTTCTATAGTCATCATATCCACCTAAACTAGCCCATACTTCTTCCCTATCTATCCTATATACATTATAGAGATACCCCCAAGGAAAATCATACTTGGCAGTCTTAAGGGCCTCAATAATATCAGGAATATCGTCTCTTCCAATCTCCCTTATTAAAATCTCTGCCATAGAGCCTCATCACATAAACTAATGGTAACTCCATATACAAACACAAAACTTTTTGTAAATTTGGAAAAACAGGGGTTAAAAAATATGTTGTTATTCTTAATTATATCCAAGAGCTCTATTAACATAACCTTGATATTTTCTATCAATACATGTATATCTATATCTATCGAAGATTTCCCTCATTTCCAAAAATAGCCTATTGGATGAAGAGATAAATACGGGTGAGAGGTAAAATATCTCGTTATTTCAGATCACCTGGTTTCCCAAAGATTTTAATCTCTTCCTTGAGGAGAGGCTTCTCTATATGTTTAACATTATAAAAATCGTAATCAAACGTTAGAATTTCCCTGCAATTATATTTTTGCATAACAACTATTGCCAGAGCATCATTTGGCTCTATATTCTCGGTAATTGAGAGGGATAGAGAGTCCTCATAAATTGCTCTATTGACTTCTGCTATATTTATGTTGTTCATTTTCAAAACTTTTGCTAGAAACATTGTAGCCACAGCAATACTGTGTTTTTTTGACAGGATATTTAATATTTCGCCTAAATGTACCGTCGAAATTAGAACTTCTTCGGAGCCATTCTCAACCAATTCTATGATTTCCTTACTTTTCTTTTTTCTCCATTTGATTCTCTCGGGGAGCTCTAGTTTCCTCTTGGGTTTAAGATATGCATACAACACAACATTAGAGTCCAGAAATTTCATCTAGAAGCCTCCTCTTCAGCTTCTTTACATAGGCCCAATCTTCAATATTCCCCGAAAACTCTATACTATCAAAAAGATCCGTTAATCTGAAATCCCTCATCGGCACAATCTTGATTATGGGTTTTTCCCATATTAATATGACACTATCACCAATTTTTTCCCTCCATTTCTTAGGAATAACAATACGTCCCAACTTGTCCAAGTTTTTTATCACAATTTCTACCATAAAACACACCATTGGAAAAAAATATAATATTTCCAACATTAATAATATTGGAATTCTAGTATTTAAATGCCAACATTATCACCATCATATAGGCCACAGAAATTGTTCTTTATCAGGCCTCCTTACAAGCCTCAAATTTTTATATGCTATGCGACCCATTTTTTCAGCAACACCACTTGTGCTCGCAATTTCCGTTGGATTCATGTTTTCTTAATTGCCCCAACAGTATCTAGGATCCATGTAGGGGATGACCTCAACACGATGGCTTTAGATCTATGCACCAAGGCATAGAGCAACAAACATATAAAGGGTGACAGGTCAAGTCTATACTTATACACAACACTACTCTAAATATTCCTACCCAGATAGAGAATTCAGAGTTCTATTCATGAGATCAACATATAGACCCAGATAAACACACAAAAAAAGTCCTCTACAAAAGGAAATACCATATACAAAACTGCCAAAAAAAAGCTTATAAAAACACTCTCAAGCAACAGTGTTTAATCCTTTTTTGGGACCTCCATCAATTTTACCACGCCTAGTCTTTCTAGGAATTTGAAGAATTTTTTTATTCCTTGTGGAGCCCATATGCCAAATTCATAGTATATCTCCCTGATGATTCGATCTAATGTTTTTTTACCGTCAGCTTTAAAAAGGGTGATGTCTAGGATGGGATAATACTTGTATTTGGGTATCATTGATCTTATTTCCCTCCACTCTCTAAGTTTTTCATATGTTAGTGGGGCTATTTGACCCTCAAGGTCAAAAAGTTTTCCTGTTCTCACTGGTATTATTTTTGATAGGTCATCATCTACTTTGAGAGGGTGCTCAAGACCCTCATTAGCATAAAGACCAAATACATCCTTAATCTTCTTCATAGATTCCATAGCCTTTTTCTCCAACTCTACCAAATCGCTCTCATAGTCCCACCACTCACCGATACTTTTCCTCAACAATTCTAGAGATTTTTTTCCAGCGTTCATAATCAGGTTCATTAAGCCGACAGACCTCGAAAACGTCTCACGATAGGGATACCCCTCTGTCTTAAATATCGTTGTTCTACGGTCACCTAGGACCCTTGTCCAGGTCTCCATGGTAAGGTTTAACATAAGTTCTGTATAATAATTTTTTGTTATCTCAGAAAGCCAATCCACAGCCTCTTGTTCGATAGTTGCTAGTATACATAGAAATACTGCTGCCAGAACGCAAACCCTTTTAGCAACTATTGGATCGATCTTGTCTGGTGTATCCTTGTTAGTGTGATAGTACTTATATGGCCACCTGTTTATGCCTACAGTTCCAATACCAATAATTGGGTCGGATAGTATGTAGTAGTCGCTGCCAGTGGAGAACTTTGATATCCCCCATTTAAACATCGCAATATCCTCTTGACCCGCAAAATCCACATCTGTTGATATGAGATAATTCATAAGCCATCTCATTAATGGTGCTACATAACCACCAGTCTCATAAGGGGGCTCGATAATAAGTAATGCCCCACCATGTTCCTCACTGGACGCAACCATATCTAAATTTATGGCACCAATTACCTTACCATCACGAATATCACTGTATCTAAACGCGGAATATGCAGCAGTTCCCATGAACTCAGTAGTATATATAAATCTTATGGATCTCCTAAACTCTGGAATTTTCCCATCCCTAAGAAGACTATTCAATATCCTAGCTATCTCCATAGAGACGGCTACACCAGAGGCATTGTCCTCAGCTCCCGGTTTTGGATGATCTATATGGGATATAACCCATATTTCCTCATCCTCTAGACCACTGATCTTGGCAGTAACTATGGAGAATACATCATCAACGAATTTAGAGTCAACAAAGGCTCTAACAATAACTTTTGACTCTTTCAGTAGTCTCCTCAACGCTCTTCCCTGTCTGGGAGTCACAACAAAACCAAAAGTTTTTTTCTCTCCCCCAAACCACCAAAAAGACTGATATACTCTAGCATCAGAAAGATCTGGATCTCTCCTTATAGATGACGATTCTGTCTTGTCTGTAACTATGCCCAATGCCCCAAATTTCTCAACCGCTAGTGCCCTTACCTTATCCGCCTCCCCATCAACAAGCACAATATTTCCCCTTACTCTGGAACCGTATGATTCGGGATCATAACAATCGTCGATATTGATAAGTTCACACTCCACCCAACCATTGGTGGGCGCGCTTCTCTGCACAATAGACAATGGTTCGATTTTATAATCCGCCAATATTGGGCCAAGACCAAACTCCTCCAGTCTTTCTGGGCCCGGATATATTATTTCTAATCTGGCCGATCTAACAATCCATTTTTTTATAGACCTATAACCAAGAAACTCCACATCCTCCCTAGCGGGAAAATATATCCTCTCAACCTCTAGGCCCTCCGATCTGAGAACATTTTCAACATAGTCACAAGCTTGCTCATATCCATCAGTTACGGCTACCCTATGGAAGTTACAGATGTGCCTAATATACCTAACTATGCTGCTACAGTCAATTTCTTCCGAGATAATTCTTGATAATAGCAAAACTTTTCACCATAACATATAAGTAATAACATTTAAAACCTAAGCAACAATATTGCTATCTGGAGAAACAGAACACCAAAAACCAAAAAAAGGAAAAGATAGAAAAAACTACTCTTTCTTTTTCCTAAGCAAGATCATTACTATTACTACAATACCCACAGCAACAGCAGCCGCCGTTCCCACAAGCCACATAGGGACTCCTTTCTCAGTTGGGGTTGTAGTCTCGGTAGCTGGTGGAGAAACCACCTCCACAGTCTCTTCGGCAAAGCCAGCTAGACCCGCATAGTCGATAGCGATAACCCTTATAACGTGGATTCCAGCTTCAGTTATATCGAAGACATAAACATATTGATGAGATGTTATTCCAGTTTCAGATTTGATTATCGTATCATTATCAGAGATATTTACATTATCTATTGCTAAGTTATCAACTACCGTGACCGTAACAAGAACGGATGTATCAAGATTTACACAAGTTATTGTGACTGTTGGAGGAATCGTATCCCCTAGAATCCACATCAGCAAATTCCTAGCAAACTGCATATTATCATCTATTGGCGATACGGAAGTTCCATAATAGGAATCAGCTAGTATCCCACCGCCTCCCAAAGCAACAATTTTACCTCCTCCGTCCAACTCAACTGTAGCTACAGCTACTAGAGCCCCATTGTCCACGCCACTATGGGTTGAATAATTCTCGAGTCCATAGCTGGTTGGATTTCCTTTCACCACAGCCTTGGCGTCGCGTGAAAGTGATAGATATGTTGTGCCAGGAGTGAATACATGATCTACATCTGAACATAATGGGTGCTTAGCTAGATTATACAAGATGGGTAGATAGTACTCGCCATAATTGCTTATATTATCTGCTATCTCCCCAACCTCGAAGCGAATTCCATAGTCCATTGTAATGTTATTTAAGTTGGCGGCTGTATCCGCGATGTATTTAAACCATGTACCCATTATAATTAGCTTTCCACCATTATCGATATAATTCTTGATAAGCTGTATCTCAGCGTCACTAAGCAAATCATCTTCTGATGGATTTGTAATTATTATGAGAGAAGCATTACCTAGCTCATCCTTCGTTATCGTGTCATTGTTTAGGTACAGCTCTCCATATTGTTTAAGTAGATCAACAAATCCAGTCATTCTATCGGCGTCATAGTACTGTCCATGCCCCTGATCAAACAGTATAAACGGCCTTGAGTATACAATGACATATGTATGAGTGAATGCTGTACCCATATTATCACTGATAAGGCTTACATTGATTCTATATCTACCAGCTTCTAGAGCCTCTATAATCAATATGAGGTGTTCAGTAGTGCCATTAATTATTTGTTCGAAGTGATAGAAGGTATCGTTATCTGTTGTGAGCTCGCTAGGGAGCATGATGCTTACATTTACATCAGTAGCGATGGGATTCTCTGCAGGGTTCTCTATATACACGTGAAGATATGTATAGTTGAAGTCTGATAATACTATAAATTCTGGTTCCACATTAGAGCTTAGAATTAGTCCCCTAGTATTGAATTCAACACGCTTTTGATAACCAATGACAGATGAGTTATCACTCCAAACCTTTACCTCCATATATACTTCACTAGTACCAGTAACTACAAACTCAAATGATACATCAGCAGTCTCGCTCGGGTTTAGGGATGATATATTATATATATTAGATGTATTCTTCAGCTCAATGGCACCACTAAACTCTAGGCCAACATGCACATTGCTGATCGAGTTATCAGCATTATTTATTACAGTCACATTGACATAGAACGTCTGCCCAGCCAACATATCTGTTGTGGGTGCTTCAAGCTTAGTAATTGCTAGATCTCTCCTTAAGCCGTATTCCACAAGCCTATAGATGAATTTCTCATTATCATAGTCATAGAAATCATAGTCTGATATAAAGGCAGAACATCCGCTAGCGAACATTATTCCTCCAGATTCCGTTATTGCTATTGCATTATAGGTTACGTTGGGGCCAGTAGCTACACTATCAACAGATGTATTATCATCACCAATACCTAGTCTATAGAAAGTAACCCAAGTCCCATTTAAGGAAAGATCAGGAAAATCTACTGCAGTTGGGCTCCAGTGGTGAAGTACGTATGTTCCGTTTTCACTTAGATATTGTGCTGGGGTTGTATTTGCCCACACATATACGAGTGGCCTCCAATCAGCACCAGTATTATTGTCAGGGTCTGTAGCGCTACCCCATATAAAGTGTATGCCAAAAGGTTCTGAGATATTGTTGAGAGTATAGTTGTTTAGGTAGCTATTGTAGTTGCTGTAGCCTAAGATCCAAGCATATCCACGAGAGTTATTAACGAAATATCGTACAGCTTCTCGCTCAGTAGCCGTGAGATTCCCATATCTGGGGTTGGGGAGAATGTAGAGCCAATAGTTGCTTATGTTGTTCTTATTATAGCTGATCGATGTGACTGATGTTTCCGTTACTGTGAAGCCGTAGTCCTCTTGGAGGAACTCCACGAGGTAAGTAAGACGCCCCGAGCTGTAGCTATAGTATGCGTACTTATCCTCAATAAGAACCTTCATTTCGTATGGGACGGTCATCGTTGACTTAGTGAATTTTTTACATTCGCTAGAATGGCCAGTAGTAACATTGTATGTGTTGTTAGGTTTGATATTTTTTGAGTAGCTTACATTGATAAATGCCGCACATGCTATAACGAAGATCGAGAAAAGACTGAGAAGGTATTTCCTCATACTAAACCCCGCATGAATTTCTAATAATATATTCCCAAATCGCTTATAAATAAGCGTATAACCTATGTCTTATCACAATGTAGATGGTCTTATCCCCACTGCTATAAAAGAAGTCCCCATCCCCCTGCTGATGAATTAGGGAAACAAAAAATTGTATAGTTAAATTCTTTCTAAGTCACATCAATTCTGCTGTTTCTTCCATAAGCATGTCCCTTAGGTATGGGTCGCCAGTGGGCCTCCAGAATTGTATTCTTAAAAGGATGAGGGCTAACCAGGGTACTATTATTAAGTATGCCACTAGAAATAGACTTATCTCAATGCCCATTAGGGTATATGTCCAAGGCAACTCTATTGGCCTTGGTTCTATCGACATATTCATTCGCCAGAAGAGAATGACAAGGGATGTCCAGAACAGCCCAAAATTGGCGTAGGGATCTGCAGACTCCGTTATCTTGAACCCCTCAACCCTCTTTTTTGTAAAGGGCCAGAATAAATTCGAGCCCATATGTCCAAACTGATCTGCAAGTATATGAGATGAAAAACCAACAAAGAATACGGCAAAATATATGAGCGATCTTAAGAATGTACATCCAAGGGCCAATACTATCATCATCACTATTGCTGACAAGAGGGCTCCAAGGGTTATACTATGGCTCATATATCTATGCCATGGAAGGAAGACGACCTCGACTCCTTCTTCTGTCGGCACGAATGATACTGTAGGGCCACTAAGTATTTCCATTCTGATAGTCCTGTCCTTATATCCATAGATTAATGGTGCTCCAAACCGCGCTTCTCCAACTCTTTTTTCCTTAGGTATGTCGTCTATGGTAGATCTATATATGCGGCCCCCAAATGTACGTATAGCTCCAACGCCGACTTTTACAATTTGCTTGTCGGGGTCAAGATAGATGAACCATTGCCTCCAAGTGTTTGGGCCAGTCTTTATCGTATGAAACTGAACTGTTATTGTTTTCTTTTCCTCCCACACGTCATCAATTATTTTTGATACCTGTTCAGCAATTTTTTGTGCATCAGGAATAGGCCAATCTGGCATTATCTCTATGTCAATAGGCCATAAGAAACGTACGATCTTAAAATCGATATAATCAGGCAAGATTCCAGCAATCGCCCCCAGTACTATGATGAATGATCTTTCATATACCGCCATTGCCATTACTGATGGTATTAGAGAGACCAACGCAGCTGCAAAGAAATAATGTGTAACCCCCTTCATAAATATTCACCTAAGACCTATCAAGGATGCAAACTCGCCAGATAAACCAGCCATACCGAGCATCAATGGAAATATGATTATCGCAATGCAATTCAGTCTTCTAGAGCCCGTGATCAAAGGAATTAGGCCTATACCCGTGGCTACAATCATGACGATTATACCTATAACCCCCGTAGTTGCAAAAGTAATTAGGGCTAAAATTACAATAATGGCTATTGAGACATAATCATATCTAACCTTATGAATAACCTTAGCCAGTAAGTATGAAACAACCACCAAAAGGAGGAAGGCAACAACACACCCTATCGCTATTCCAGCGACGGCTATGTAGAACTCATGATATTCTTGGGGTATGTAGAGCGTTGCGGCCAAGTTTGCAAGGCCACCCCTAACTACTGTGTATCTTGGTACAAATAGTAGGAAAAATGCACCCACATAATATACAAATCTGCTGGCGCCCATCGAAATTATGAATTGTGACTCTTCCCTTTGTCCAGTTGCTTGTCCAGCAATCACAGAACCCATGCCTCCCGTTAAAGCGGGGACTATAGCGGCAAAAAATCCTCCTGAAAAACCAGCCAGCCCTCCCTTCACAATGTCTACAATAGTAGCATCAACACTTCGCTGTATCCTTTGCTTCGGAACCTCTGTTCTGGATATTATATTCATTATTAGACTTGGAATCGCAAATACTCCTATTAAGGCTGGCAACATTCCAAAGTAGGCAGCCTCTACTGGCATTATGTTTCCATACATTATTATGAAGCCTAGAATCGACGCTAATGCAAATGTGAGATATCCTCCCGCTAGGTTTTTCCATCCGTTCTTAAATCGTTCCCACCTATTAGTCCCCACACCTATATCCTTAGGGAACTCTGACAGGAGTATATAGAACAGGAACATAGCTAGGATCCAGTGTAGGTTAGGCATTACAAGGCTCATCATTTTTGGAAGAATATACATGATTATTGGTGATATTGCAACCATTATCATTGCGCCTATCAAGCAACCAGTACCCATGAGGAGAGCCACCTCGAAACCCCTTCCATTGAGGAGCATTATTTGGCTTGGCATTAGTACTAAGAATGTGGTGTCATCAGGTGCGGAAAAGAAGATTGTTGAAATAGAGTTCATAACAGCGAAGCCTATCACATTGCCCAGTAAGAAAAACAACATTATGTCGGGGGCTATTCCTAATTCTGGTGCAAGCAGAATAAAAATGGGTGCTACATTATATATGTGCAATGAAGGGAGAATCGATATTAAACTACCGACCAATACTCCAAGAATTATATAGATAAATAACGCTAGTATCGCCATTATGAATCCCTACCACACTTTACGAATCCAATCATCCTGATGTACAGCGATCTCATATTTGCCACTGAATTTTTTACATTCACCCACTAATAGTATATGATTGTAGAGAGTATTTAGGGCTTCTTTCATGGAATCATTCAATTCATCCCACACTGAGAAATCAATCCAGAGCGTCATTGCCGATATAGGGCTTATCGACTCATCATATATGTATATCCTATTACTGTAGTTTTTGTCAACGCCAACAATAGTTACATTGACCATCACAATACGGCCTTGTTCTGCATATTCAGCTATATTGCTAAGAATAACGCTAAGATTTGTTACTGACAATTTATTCACAATGTTTATACAGGTGCCGTTCCAGGGCACTATCTCTGGCTCTCCCCTGTACTCCCATAGGTTCCCAATGATCTCTATTTTGTCTCCGACAAATACATCTGGCATTTGCCCAATTCTCATAGATATCTCTGGTATATATATGTTCAGTTCAAAGTCGGGATATGCATAGTCCTTAATATTGCCAGTCATAAATGTCGTATAGTTTGTGAGGTCAACTATCCATCCCGTTACCCTTACGGGTTGCCCTTTTAGCTTCTTCCAATTATAGTGTATTATCTCCAAGCTATAGTCCTTCGGTGGATCCCTACTAATGACGAGGTCATCTGCATCGTTTATAATCAATGATATTGAATCCCTTATCCTGAGAGTCCCAACAATCTCTATCTTATCCCCCGAGACCGGAGCCCTTTTCTGCTCTATCAACTCTCTACTCGTTGGAGTATACGCGTAGACCATTATTGTTTGGGTCTTGAATTCCTCATTATACGTCCAGTTCTCATCAACAATACTAAAGTACAGCCTACCCTGAACCTCGTCATAGGTGGCCGAGGTATAGGCATACCCAACTATCCTCACACGCGCATAGTTCATTTCAGAAGTTATGTCCTTTATATAGACGATGGGAGTTTCCGAATGCCTAGAGGCATAATAGAGGGAGAACATACCAAGACTTGATAGAAGGATCGCAATTATAAACAATATTTTCATCTTCAGTCTATATCTCACCCTAGCACCACAATATGGACATACATCATATGTACCTATATATCTACCACAACTGGGACAATATGCACCACTAGGAGTTTCTTCTGTTTCCATCAAGGCTACACCAAAATGACACCCCATATTATCAGCAGAAAAAACCTTATATATATGCTACATATCCCAAATTATAGCCACCGCTAGGCAACTATATATCATAAATGATTTATAGAGCCCTCCGACAGCTTGTAGATGTATAAGGGAACGATCAAAAGACACGCCATAGTATATTTATATTCTAATGTAATACACTGATCGATAATGATCAATTTCCTTCAATGTTACTGCAAATCATTGATTTCTCTGTGACGTACTACAAGTTTCTGAGACCATTTTAGAGAATCTAGATAGAAATGTTGTTCATTTGAAAAGGAAAAATCCGAGAAACTGTAATTGTTGTACAATTTTAAGAAACATAATAGCATATATTATATGTGCGGGTGAATCTTCATGGTGGTTATAGTCGTTGTGGGTGGCTTCTTTGGTGATGAGGGCAAAGGCGGGGTTGTTGGCTATTTGTCGATCAATGACAACCCATCAATTTGTGTGCGGGGTGGTGTTGGCCCTAATGCTGGCCATACTGTTGTTTATAATGGACAGGAATATAAGTTGCGTCAAATCCCATCGGGCCTTATAAATAAGGAGTGTAGACTACTTATCGGTCCGGGGGTTTTGGTTAATCCCGATGTCCTATTAGGAGAGATTGATAGATATAGTGTTGATAGAGATAGAGTGGGTGTAGATAAAAATACGGGGATCATCGAGAATATTCATATTGATAGGGAACGGCAATCTACACACCTTAGGGAGAAAATTGGAAGTACTCTTACTGGATGTGGAGAGGCCAATGTTGATAGGGTTAAAAGAAGACTTAGACTTGCAGCTGAGCTAGATTTACTTAAGGATTTTATTACGGATGTGCCGGCCGAGATATGGGGGGCTATAGATTCGAGAAAAACAGTAATTGTTGAGGGTACTCAAGGTACATTTTTATCACTGTTTCATGGTACGTATCCCTATGTAACATCAAAGGATGTTACTGCTGGCTCGATATGTAGCGATGTTGGTATAGGACCCACAGATGTTGACGATGTTATTGTTGTGTTTAAATCATATGTTACTCGTGTTGGTACTGGACCTTTGCCAAATGAATTGACAATAGAAGAAATTAAAGAGAGAGGATGGGTGGAGTATGGAACTGTGACTGGTCGCCCGAGGAGAGCTGCGCCATTTAACTTTGAGTTAGCAAAAAGGGCGGTGAGACTTAATGGTGCGACCCAGATAGCACTTACGAAACTGGATGTCTTATACCCTAAGGTAGCTCATGTAAGAGACTGGAGCGAACTTACGCAAGAAGCCAAAGAATTCGTATTGGAAATAGAAAGAACACTGGGAGTTCCAGTAACGATTATAAGGACTGGGCCAGACGTTAAGGACACAATAGATAGAAGATGATGTCCATGATTGACCCTAGGAAAGTGCATCCAATTGAATATAGATACGGCTGTGAGGAGTTAAGGAGAATATTCTCTGTGGAGAACTTCTATAGAACAATGGCCATGGTAGAACTGGCTGTTGTTGAAAAACAGGAAAAACATGGAATAGTACCAGATGGTACCTCTGGGGCTCTGAGGAGGGCGATAGAAAAACTTGATGTGAACGATATATTTGAGGAGGAAAAAATAACAAGACATGACATAATGGCTCTTATAAATGTTTTGGCTAGACACATGGGGGAGCTAGGAGAGTACATCCATATTGGACTTACCTCCGCAGATCTGAGAGATACCGCTAAGGTGCTTATCCTCAGAGAGGCTCTTGATCATATCGAATCTAAATTAAAACTCCTAATTAAGTGTCTAGGAGAACTAGCATCCAGATACATAGATTTGCCATGTGTGGCTAGGACTCATGGAATGCATGCATCTATATATACGCTGGGTAGAAAGTTTGCTGTTTTCGCCGATGAATTTCTTAGACACATAGAAAGGATACATGATGCCCGAAAAAGAATATTTGTTGGTAAAATCAGTGGTTCTGTAGGTATCCATAGTAGCCTAGGCGAGGTCGGAGAGATTGTTGAGAGGGAAGTGCTTGAGGAATTGGGGCTGGGGGTTGATGAGAGCGCTACCCAAATAATATCTAGGGATAGATTTGCCGAAATTTTCTTACTTATGTCATTAATATCCTCATCGCTGGAAAAATTAGCCACGGAAATCAGAAATCTACAGAGAACTGAGATAAGTGAGTTAGAGGAACAATTTCTATCGAGCCAGGTCGGATCTACGGCAATGCCCCATAAAAGGAACCCTATAAGCTCCGAAAATATATGTTCTATTGCACGAGTCGTAAGAGGGCTGGCTATTGCTGCTCTTGAAAACATTGTTTTGTGGCATGAGAGGGATCTCACAAATAGCGCATCTGAGAGAATAATTATCCCGGAAATATTTATGCTTGTCGACGAACAAATATCTAGGGCGATAAAAATCCTTAGGAACCTGAAAATAAACATAAAGAACATAGAGAGAAACATAAAATTTACAGGCGGCATGATATATTCCGATATACTGGTAACAAGATTAGCTATGAGGGGGCTTGGAAGACAGAATGCCCATGAACTAGTGAGGAGAATAGCCATGGAGGCCTATGAGAGTGGAAGAAACTTCATAGAGCTCGTACTAAGTAATGATACCATTAGGAAATATCTGACCGAGGAAGAGATCAGAGAAATATTTAGGCCCGATCCACATATAAAGGTTGCAGTAAAAAGGGTGGAGAAGACACTAGCAAAAATAAAGAAGAAAAATGAGGTAGAGATATAGATATTCTATAGGGTAGCCGCTGACTTCTTTATCTCCTCCGCAATAGGAATAGAGATTATTCCTTCTATAGCATTACCAATGGACCAAGGAATAACCAGCCAATATATCACATAGCCCATGCTGTAGCTTATCCTATAGAAATACGGTATAAATACCGTAAGCAGAAGGTATTGCATAGTTAGACCCCTAAAGAAGCCTATTATGAACCCATCTAAATACTTTATTATTACATTTGACGGATACGTCTCTAGCTCTTCTAGAGGGATATTCCTCCTAAAAAATGCGATTTTATCCGTGAGTATGGCGTCGCCCCTGACTAAGATCCATAGATCTGGAACAAGCCCCTCGCTGATAGGATAGCTCCACCATGCTGGGTTAAAGGGATAGAATCCCATTATCTGGCTTGATAGGTTATATACAAAGAGTGTTAAGCTCACAGTACCGGGCTTCCTAACCAAGATAACGGCCGTAATGAGGAGTAGTATATATGGGAAGTCCGCAACGGCAAAATTATAGGCAAGGGGTACTCTATCAACTATTTGAAATACTAGAAGTCTACCTATGATATGTACCCATATCGCCTGCATTGCCGAGATTATTGCTATCGTGACAAGATCCATTGTTGAGAATATTCTGAAAAATCCCAAATAGCCAGCTAGAACCAAAATGGCGAAGCCAGCAACTACAAGAAGTGTAATTACTATATACTTAATAATAGGGGGCTTAATGACATCTATTTCTTTGTAGTATGGCCCAACTGGGAGGGGCTCTGTTTCCCCTGGGATGTATAGTTTTATCAGTATAGATAGCCTAATTTTTATATGGTCAGCACCCTTCGGCAGTTCTTCTGGCGCACTCATTCTCCACCTAACATCATAGACCCATCCAGAGGATATATTAGGTAAAACGAATAAGACTGCTCTCCTATTCTCATATGTTGTGAACGTGGGCTTTGGTTCTTTGATTTCATCACTCTTTCCATCAGGAGAAATAATATATGCCTCTGCATCTGGGTTTCCTGCAACTTCTCTTGGTGTGAAACTTTCGGATGTATTCGGGGGTTCTATGCATACGCCCTCGGCATCACCAATTATCTCCACTTTGCTAGCATTACACTTGAAGGTTATATAGACCCTTATAGTGAATGACTCTCTTCCAACAATAACTTCGCCGTCTTTGTGAGGCCTTGGGGGAGGATTATATGGGGCAGTTATTTTTATTTCTGGAAAACTCTCAGATTGTTGCGCATCCACAAATTTTATTATAGTATATCCCATCGCAGACATAAACATCAAGATGAGAATCGCCATTACCTTATAATCTGGCATCACATTGCCACAAGAGAATTTTTTTCTTGAAGACATAAACGAACACCATCTTGCTATAAATACTAGAAGAATTCTATTTTACAAGTAAAGTAATACGTTTTATCCATTTGTGAGGAGGTCATCTTTTCAGAGCAGAAACAATAAAGTATATAAACACTAATATTAGACCTATAAGCGCACTAGGAACAATGTCTAAAACTGTTGATATAAACACACCAGATACTCCCGATAACAATGCTATTACAAACGATAACTTCATCACCCCCAAAACATCATTAGCAATCTTGTTTGCTATTGCTGATGGAACAACAAGAACCGCATATACTAATATGACTCCAACCCCCTTTAAGAGAACAACAGTCGCACTTGCTATCAGCACAAGCATCAATATGTGGTAAACATCGACATTAACACCAATAGCCCTAAGACCCTCTGGGTCAAAGGATAGAAATACAAAAATCCTCATAAACAACACGAAAATGAATGTGTCAATAATCGTTATTATGGTCAATATGATTATATCATTAATCGTCAATAGCAATATATCGCCCAGAATCAGGGCCCAGGCCTCAATAGAGTACTCCTTCATTAGTGAAATAAATAGTATTGCTAGACTCATCGAAAATGCAAAAGCTACGCCTATAGACACCTCTATCTTCGATATACTCTCAGGCCTCTCAGTAAGGCCAATAACCACAGCCATCATAACTCCAAACAAGAGCGCCACAAATAATGGGTCGAGTCCGCTGAGACAACCATATTGATACAACACTAATGCTAGGGCCGCTCCCGCGAATGCTGCATGGGCTATTCCAGCAACTAAAAATGATAGGCCTCTGAAAATAGTAAAACTACCTGCTGTGGCCGCTAGCACGCTTATTAGTACTACTGCTAGTATGGCCCTGAGTATGAATGGATTCTGGAGGAGACCTATAATACTAGGCATGTCTATCACCTATGATAGGTAGACACTTATCGCCGTATGGAATAACATCAACGTCCACGCCGTATGTCTGCTTTAGGTTTTCAGGTGTCAATACCGATAGTACATCGCCACATGCTACCATTCTCTTGTTAAGGAGCATTATTCGATCAACATGGGCCAAAATCTCACTAATTTCATGAAGTACAATTACTATTCCTAGTTTCTCCGACTTCTTTATTTCGACCAAAAAATCAATTATTTCCCTTAGAGACTTTATGTCTATGCCCGAGAATGGCTCATCCAATAAAAGTATTCGAGGATGAAACACAAGAGCCCTTGCCAATAGCACCTTCTGTTGTTGTCCGCCCGAGAGCTCATTAAATTTTTTGAACCACAGCTCTCTCCCTATACCTACTCTCTCCAGGACTCTGCGTACGGTATACATATCTTTCCTAGTCGGTATGTATAATGGACCTTTTCTAAGTGTTATGCCAGAAAGAACAACATCTTTTGTTGTTACTGGTATGTTCTGGGAGACATATTCTCTCTGGGGAACATACCCTATAATCCTTCTAATGTTTTTTATATCATGCGGGATCCTGTATCCACAGACCTCAATCTCTCCACTATAGACTCTTGCCAGACCTATAATCGATCTTAGCAATGTCGATTTTCCAGCACCATTCGGGCCCATTATTACACAGATCTCGGACTCATATACATCAAATGATATATCTCTTATCACTGGCTCCTTGTCATACCCAGCACTAAGCCCCCTTACTCTTAGCAATGGCTTACTCATACAATATCTCCTCCGCTTTTTTTCTAAACCTAAATATGATTATTGATTCCAAAATAGCGACCGCCGTAGCCAATGTAAACCCTATAAGGAGGTATATATAGGTCTCGGTCATAAATCTACTAGAGGTATTCTGGAGACCGATATTTGAAATCACCGCCAGATTATATGAGAGTAACGATATATAGTCATTAAGGCCATGTAGAGAAAAAACCCTGACATAGGCTACGGATACATTTGTCTCCCTCCTTATCTCTTCCATAATCTGCCCAGGCTTCGCATTCTTCAGACTCTCTGGGCATAGAGCCATAGATATCTCGCCATTCTCTATCTCCTCCTCTATCCTTACTAGCTCAGACCCAGATACAAAGCTCCCCGGCGCCTTAAGTATCATAGCCTTTGGGGAAAAACCGAATGAATAAGCTACATACGCCACTGCAGGCACAGCTAATAATACACCAATGCCATAGAGCCCCCTCTCCATAGATACACTAATCATGAGGTCTTTCAGATTGCTGACCTTATCTATAAACCTTGCAAGGTTCGCCTCAAAGATCTCTCTGTGTGTCGGATCGATACTTGCCAATGCCTCAAAAATTGCCTTGGCAATAGCTATAGCGTTATCGGGATAGAGCCAATAACCATGATAATTTTGCTCTATTCCTGGAGCAGGCAATATCGTAATATTATATTTCTCATAATCAGGAAAATCCACATATGTCTTATCACTAAAGCTCTCCCTTATCTCTGACTCAATCGACAAAAACTCACTATTAACCATAATAAGGATATCCGCCTTCTCTATCTTAGACAAATCACTTGGAGATAGCGAGTATTCATGAGGACTCGCACCCTCAGGTATTATAAACGAGACATTGACTAGACCCCCACCAATATATTCGGCAATACCCGCATAGGGCTCGAGAGTACAGACAATATTAATAACGAATGAGCCAGTCAATCCGACATGCCCCCCATTGGCCAACACCATAGACATGATAAATATAATCAACACATATCTAATCAATCTCCTCACCTATCGGAATCCTCTTGTTATGGGGACAAACCTCAGGATTTCCAAGCATCTTCATGGCCCTTAATGCGTGGTCAATATCGATTATAAAATCAACATGGGAGGCAACCTCACATGCACAATCAGCATCCATCCCAAATATCCTACAAAACACAGTCTCCAAGATCCTGTGAACCGCCACAAGTTTCTGGGCCACAGCCCTTCCTGACCTAGTAAGTATATATCCTTTCCTCTCTATGCGTAAGAGTAATCCCTTAGCTTCAGCCAATCTATTCAGCAACTCAAAGGCCGAGGGAGGAGAAATCCTCAAGAACTCAGCAACTTGTTTCACGGTTACCAATGGTATATCCTTTGTTACCTCATAAATAAACCTAAGCACCATCGACTCTTTCCTCGTAAGGTTCATCTCCAATACACCTTTTTAGGGCAACCCTAATAATATTAGAATATACCTAATAGAAATTTAAAGCTTATCTAAGTAATACACCAATATACAGATCCTTATTAAACAAGACCCTAGAAAGCAATTTTTAACAATTTCGTTAAAGGTGGCCAGTATATATTTAGGGGGGCCGAAAATGGGTGGAGATACCTAACGGAAAAACGAGAAGAGCATCCTTACCTCGAAACAATGCATTTTATTCTATTGCTAGTGGACAGGATCCAATATCTCTTCAGTGAGGCCATTGATGCCATAATGGACTTTTTGAGCAAGACGCCGAGTGTTGTGGATATATATGCATACCACATATTCATTCCCTATGCATTCATGTCGGTGTCTTTAGCATTAATGGTTAATAGCTACAACATATATACCGTCGCTTTTTTCGCCTCCTCGCTCGCTTCACTCTTCACCTATTTCTTCTCCCTAACAGAATCCCTCGAAACCTATCTTAAAAGGATATTGTTTTGGGGCGCACTTCTGAAGCTAGGATATCTGATGCAGATAATATCCGATGCCGCACTTCTAGCGATGGGGTTAAGCGCAGTATACATACACCCTAGACAAGAATTTGAAGGTATAATCAGCCTTGTAGCTACAGCTATTGGGATAGGCATAAACAGCCCACTCTTTAAATTTTTTTCCCTTTTATTTGCTGGTAGTGGTTATGGTTTTTCCATAATTCCAGATGAGGGAGGCGCCGTGAGGGAGCTTTTGTTCTATATGGGAATAGTCTTCTGCCTGGCATATCTGGCCGTGTCCGCCAGCGTATTAGGCGTCCATATCGAGGAGGAAGCCGACACAATGAGGGAAACGGTTGATCTCCAGCCCCCAGCGATATATTTCAGCCCGGAGAGGAACATTAGAACGGATAAACAGCAAGACAGACTACACTTCAACTATACCGTGTCCGATGCCTACTCTGGAGAATCGAGGATACTCGCCACGACGGTAGCTCTATATAGAACCCCCGAGGATAGCGATCCCATCAGCACCACCTGCGAGCCATTCGATAGCATAGTCGATAACATAAGCGGGATGTCCTACGAAGTAGTGATCCCCCTGAAGGACATAGACCCAAACACAGACAAGGACAACGATGGGCTGGTTGCTGTAGCTGAGTTAAAGATGGAGCAACTTGACAAAGAATATATCGATGATAACATTATTGTGAGGTTCTCCAAATACTTCGATTTTAATGGAGTACCCATCTACGGCGAATGCAAGTACTACATGATTATTGTTGTCGTGGATTGGTATGGGAATGCGCGCTGGGAGATATATGACGTGACGGAATACGTACATAGCCTCGCCCCCGAGGGAACAACCACGCAGACGCGGGGATATGGGGGCCCCAGGGTATGGACACAGAACATCGGCGGAAAGATGGAGGGGAGGGGCATAGTATCGCACTATTACGTGCTCAACGGCAAGCCATACGTGCCCTGGATAAAGATCAGGGATAGACTCCAGAGATGCTTCACACTCAACATAGTGCTGGCTGGGAAGAGTATACGTATCAACGAGCTCA
>CAZWPQ010000020.1:2178-7018 GCA_964636085.1 uncultured Nitrososphaerota archaeon | reverse complement strand
GTATTGTCCCATGCCTCCAGAGGCCATTGAGGGAGGCATATTCATACTTAGGTGCTATGGCCTCTGGAGGCATGGGACAATACGCATCCTCGCCAACGGCGCGGAGCTCACAACAATAATCTTCGCATACATAATAAATGTGCCCATGCTCTACCTGGAGACATTACTCCCCCTGATCCTCCTCCTGGTCATTATGGAGGGGGTCTCCGCGTGGTATAGGGGGAGGCGGAGGAAATGAGGGGGCTAATGGCTCTCCACGCCACCTTCATATTTTTTCGTCCATGTTGGCGTATATCCTCGTCCCGGCGCCATCCATAGTCCTTTTTGTCGCTGGGCTGTTCCTAATGTTTATGTGTGTTGGGGCCATATATCGCCTCCACATGTGGCATAGCATTGCCCTCTCCCTTGTGCCGACACTATTCGCCGTCTCCGTCATGCTCCACGTCATTCATGAGGTTTCCCTCGTCTCGCTCGCCATTGGTGTCCTCGAGTCATTCTATGTGCTCCAGGCGCTCCTCTGGCCATTGCTACTCATGCCGCTTATTGTGCGGCAGTACTATGTGTATGGTAGGCAATACCTGCCGGTGGTGCTTGTCTTTGTCCTTTCGGTGGTTGTGATGCTTCTCTCCCTGTTTTTTGTGGCTATGCCTGTCTACGCCGCAATGTATTTTGTTTTTTGTGTTTCTCTTCTGTGGGTGTTGGAGAGGATGTATGGTCTGGGGGCTAGCACTCGCTAGGGGGTGATGATTTGGCCCTGTCTAGTCCTCTATTTTTGCTGTGGTTGATGCTTGAGGGGATTGTGGGGGATCATGCTATGGCAATAATTGTGAGTGTTTTGGATGATGGCGTCATTGACTGCAAGTGATTCCTTGCTGAGGGGATCAGATATTTGTAAATCTCCGCGATGGTGGGGGTGGAATAGAATTTATTCCTATCGGTGTATGGATGTCGGCAGTTGCTATTATATATTTGGATAATATTGTTGCTTCTTGGAGTTTCGAATCTGATATATATATATATGTACATGGTGATCTGGTTTTCTTCCTCTATCAAATTACTTATATATAACACTTAGTATCAAAAATCTCAGCGTTTATACCAAACGTGGTGATACTTATCGCCAAATGTAGCGAAAGGTGTAGCGACTCATCACCCTCAAGCTTCAGATTCACACAAATAACGTCGACACCTTTTCCACAATCTTTCTGATAACCAAAATAACGGAAATCTGCACTTTTGCCTAGATCCAAGATGCGAAGTACAGTATTATGTTCTTGAGAACATCGATTATCTTCTCGAACACAAGCTTTAGGACACCAATAAGCCACTGTCCAAACTCCCAGAGGAGAAGAGCGATGTCCTCGAAGAAGTTTACGACAAAATTGGCCATGGCCATTATGCCAGCCACAAGCATCCTAACACCAGCAACTATCGCAGACGCAACACTACTCAACACACTGACCACAGTATTCATCGCCGCCGCAATCGCGTTCACAATAGCGTTGTAGACCTCCTGAAGCACCCTAGTTATCGTTTCGAAGATATCCGATATTGCCCCAAATATGTCCCACGGATCTGGCGGATCTATGTGTTCCCATGGCACGGCCCTCATCAGGCTCCTTATTAGGGTTAGCCTCGGTAGGTCCTGGCTTGGGATTTGGACTAGGCTGTATGTTGTTTGTCCTGTCGCGTTTTTCTCTATATTTGTTGTGAGGCTGCTCCAAGTTCCTGATGTTGCTTTTATGCGTATTATCGCCTTGACCTTTGTTGCTTCTCCCGCATTGGAGATCGTGCTTATGTTTGCTTTTTCCACGTGGCTCGGGTACACTTCACTCGTTATTGCTCTCACCAGATATCTACTGGTTTTAATTCGTGTTTAGATATCCTTACTCTTAATTTTACTTTCTTATTCATCTTCATCCATGTGATGGGATTTGTTTAGTAGTACCTTTACTCTGGTAGTCTCTATGGAATTTTACTTTTAATTTTATCGGTCTGAAGTATTTGGGCTCTCTATTTAGTTCGTGGATTGTATAGAAGGCTATGGGTCTTTGGAGCATACCAATAATTTCTTCTCCCTCCGCCCTGAGAGTGTGTGATCCGCAGATCTTCTCGATCTTTTCCCCGTAGCCAATCTCAAAGCAAAAGTCTATGTCTAGTGAGTCTATATGCCTAACGAGAAACCTAAGTATCTCTAGAAACTCGGCGAATGACATAGAATCCTTGTGTATAAATTTGAGAAAATCGTCATAGACAACGTAACCGTGTTCGCTCTGTTTTGTGATGAATCCTAACCAAACATCATAGACTAACCGCTCTTTCCTAGCACAAATGTAGTAGAAGATTATTAGTAAGGGAAGAGGAAAGAGTAGTAGTGATGTAATGCATGAGGTGAGGAGCAATATTAGCCCAGCATTATAGACCGCATAGCAGGCCTCAAAAATCTTGATAGAATTCTCCTTAGGATAGCCCATTAGTGTCTTCCACAATCCGAGAGTAAAAGCAGATACTGCAATTGTGAGATAACTAAGAATCCACAGGCCCAAGAAAGATAAAAAGTCAATATGTATCACCAAAACTAGGATTACTGGGAATGACACTGTTAAGGCTAGGATTAACAACGATGTGGCTATACTACCAATACTTAAAGGCTTGTTAGGCTTGACTACTGCGAGATTGGGCTCGTAGATGATCACAAGGATTTTCGCAAAGAAGAATGCTGAGGATTCGCATATGAGGAGCCAAAAGATTATATCACGAATGAATATATAATCCGTCCGCACACAGATACTCCAAAAACTCAGACTTTCGAAGGCTAATAGTATGGATAAAGAGAGTATTAACGTTGGTATGTGAAGGGCAATAAATATTAGAGGAAGTCTCCCTATCCTCGTGTCAAGCCTCTCAGCAACGTCAACGAGAACCCCCACTCAATCACCCCTAGCCTCACTTAATAATGAGAGAAACTTTGAATACTCCGTGGACAAATCAACCCCAAACATCCTCTTGACTTTTTCCACTATTTTTCTTGGGGGATAAAAATTCTTTCGTTTAACTATTCTGACAAAATCTCTCATAAAAGAAGCAACAAGCTTCTTATCACCAGTAATTCGCAACTTCACTAGATAGTACTCCTTATAAAACTCAGTCATATAAACTATTGAGAATAGAAAGTAAAAAAGATATAAGCAAAAAAGATATTGTGCAATGCTAGAGGGAAGACCCAACTTAACCAAAAGATCAAGAACAAAAGCAATAACAATCATGAGAAACAATGGAAGAAAAAAATAGTAGATAGCAACACGCCAATCCCCCTTCTTTAAACACCAAGCAGTCTCCTCAACTTCCAAACGATCATTGAAACGAACAACAAAAACATATCGATCATCAAAGTCGGATCTACCAATGCGACACTTCCTTAGGTCCTTATAGAGCTTAAATATTCTTGTTTTCGTGATCGTTGAAAAAAGTTTTTTGCTTCGACCAAGCTGACCTGACCTAATCCACAAAATAAAAAAGATTTCTAAGGAAACACAACTGTTTTTTGAAGGCATCAAAAAACCACTAAGATAAACTGTTGATGTATTTATTCCATGCCTCGCTTAACCGCATAAGGACAATAACTAAATATGCTATATGAGCTATTATCGCCGAACCGCAGGCTGCAATACCAAAAATTGATGCACCCTTTCCATATTTAATCGTTACCATCTCTAGTAGCTCCTCGAATCTCTCTACAGAACCTAGCCATTTCCACAAGACGATATACGCACCAAATACGTTCCCTACAATTTTCTCAAATATGAATAATGCTATATCGACAATAGTAGTAATCCATGAATAGTTCGTTGGTGCAAGATAAATCGTCAATAGTATGCTAGCTACACTTGTTGCAAAGATGGCTCCCGCCGCAAATTTCCACGAGTCTTCATATTCCCTTAACTTTTTCCAATTCTTGTTTAAGTAGTCATCCAGAGTTAAAAGTTCGCGATTCATTTTGAAAGCGCTCCATAGGCTCCTAAACATATTAATCAACTTAAATAGCCCATATATTAGGGCCATTATGCAGGCAATAGATGCTCCAAGGCTCTCAAAATACTTATCGGCTGGAGGTAAAGAATTCTCGTAAGATACATACCATGCTCCAAAACCAGCTAGATATACCATAGCACCTGCCAATAAATTCCAACAGCTACTCAAACCAGCGATTAGTGTTGACGCCTCTATACCACCAATAATACCTGCTTCTGCCAGAAACTGCGAAATTGCTGTGGAAAATAGGGATCCTAAAAATTCTTTATTCGTCATGAGATTGGATATAGCTCTTGGTACTATTGGTGTGGTTGATGTTTCATTTGTCAAATCGAAGAGGTTCGCTTCAACATTAAAAGTTATTTCTGTCCCACGCAGTAGGGACGAAAGTTTGAGCATAAAGATAAAGCTCATTAGTGGGATCGAATTAACGAGCATAGATACATTAAACGAAGCAATTAAGAAAGGTATATCAATTCCCAAGCCAGGGTCCAAATAATCAACACACAAAACAGAAGTAATATGAACAAACCCAAAGGACACTTTAACAAGGCTACTATCACTACCTCGCTGCTTAGCTAAGCATCCAAGCAGAGCTCTTACACCACTAACTATAGCTCTAAAGATGTAGCCTATAATCTCAGCAATAATCTTAAGGATAAACTTTAATACTTGAGCTATCATATTAGCGAACTGTTTCAGCATTCCTATGAACCACTGTCCAAACTCCCAGAGGAGAAGAGCAATATCCCTGAAGAAGTTTACGACAAAATTGGCCATGGCCATTATGCCAGCCACAAGCATCCTA
>CAZWPQ010000020.1:0-2078 GCA_964636085.1 uncultured Nitrososphaerota archaeon | reverse complement strand
TGTATGTTGTTTGTCCTGTCGCGTTTTTCTCTATATTTGTTGTGAGGCTGCTCCATGTTCCCTGTGTCGCTTTTATGCCTATTATTGCCTCTATTCTTGTTGCTTCTCCCGTGCTTGAGACTGTGCTTATGTTTGCGTCCTCTATATAGCTGGGATACGAAGCGCTCATTATTGCTCTCGCCAAGTAGTTGTTTGCCCATATTTCTTCTGGTATTATGATTGTTCTTACTTCTTCGCCCATTTCTACGTATACGATGTATATGTTTGATTCTGTTAGTGCTGTCCAGTCTATTGTGTTGTTGTGCCATAGTATGTATGTTGGTGATTTGTGTTGGACTATTTTTGTTGCGGTTATTGTTAGGAATAGTGTTATGTTTAGTGTTATTCCGAAGAAGGATACGGTCATGTTTACGTTTATTGGTGTCCATGTAGCTGTTCCCGTAGCTAGGTTGAGTGTGTACCATATTGTGTTGTTTTTTATGAATTCGTCCATTTCTTCTGATAGCCTGTTGGCTTGGTCTTCGCTTGTTATTTCTAGGTATTGTTGTGGCATTATTACTACTACTTTTTCTGATGTGTTGTATACTAGTACATAGAATACACCTATTTGGACGGTATCTAAATCGTCGGCCACATCGATGTAGTTTTCCCAGCTACCGTTTAGTAGATCTATCACGTAGGATGTTCCATTAGATATTAGGACTAGTTTTGCCTCTGTGTAGTTCTCTGTCATTGTTCCAGTAAAGCTCGCGTTTAGCTTAACCAGTATGTTTCCTAGAGGCTCTCTGTCTATGTTGTCCGTATATGTGTCCTCGTCCGTGTCGCTAGATATTGGTGATAATCCATGGTTTAATTCCCATTGGTCGTTTAGACCATCTCTGTCCGTATCTTCATATATTGGTGATGTTGGCCATCCATTTAGTGCTTTTTGTTCTGTTCCATCACTTAGTCCATCCCCATCACTGTCGGGGTTTAGAGGGTTTATTTGTGCTGTTGTTGATACTACTGCGCTCTCCAATATTCCATCCATTCTTGCTCCTCGTAGCATCCATTTTTCTTTTGTTGCTTGTGCTGTATAGTGTATTGGGTTGTTTAGTGCGTCCATTATTATGTTTATTATTTTTTCTAGTACTGATTGTGATGGGTTCTCTACTACTTGGCTTACAGCGATTACTATATCCCCATATGTTATATTTATGTCCCCTATTTGATATACTATGCTTTCCGGTGGGATCCAATGGTTATTGCTCTTCACAAGGGGAGTTATTATTATTTTCCATGTTGCTGGAGATAATTTTGCGGTTATTTTTATGGTTATGTTGTTCCCTATGGTGTCCTTCTCGTAAATTTTTTCGTATAGTGTTTCTCCAGACCACACTTCCAAGTGGAATCCCACCACGTTGCTGAATTTTATCCATTCTAGTTTGCTTTTCAGTAGGCTGACTATACTCTCTGCTATTTCTGTCGCCGTATCCATGCTATACTTTGTCAGCGCCGCGTTCATTATGTCCCTATATATGTTTTGGAGGTATTCGACGTTGTATTTGTCTCCTATGGATGTGTTCCATATTGTTAGTGTAAATGTTATATTTCTGCTTGTTATCATGTATGGTGATTGGGGGATATTGATTATGTATGTCCTCCTAAGGAAGGTTTGTTTGAGGTGAAGTGTTATGTCGTTACACTCGTTTATCTCTGCGTAGGATGGATAGACGCCGAAGAATGCCCCAATACCTCTTCTCCCAATTCCAAAGGATATGCTTATGTTTTCCTCGCCGTCTAGTAGTCCATCATCATCGGTGTCGTTGTCTAGTGCGTCGGTAATATATCCGTCAAGACCTAAGTTTCTCTCCTCTGCATCGTTTATAAAATCACCATCTGTATCTGCAAGAGTGGGATTGGAGAATGATTCAAGGAACCATGTCTTATATATTGTAGTGTTCATTTTTAATAGGACATACTCGCTGTTTGTTGAACATATTTCTATTACTGTTCCCCCTCCTCCTCCACCTCCGCCTCCACCGAAAGTGTCCAAAAATTGATTGATGTTAGTTTCATTAGCCTCGGTCTTGGTCGTT
>CAZWPQ010000019.1:39440-40344 GCA_964636085.1 uncultured Nitrososphaerota archaeon | reverse complement strand
AAGGTTATGGGACAGACAGAACAGAGAACATCAAAGCCTAGATTAGACAGGGACAGCCTCCATGAAAAATCAAATTTTCTATCTGAACGGGCTTGTGCATCCTATTGTTGGTGAGTTTTTCTGGTTCTTGGTTTTGCCATTGATACTCCTAGGATTATCATTTTGCTCTCCATTATAATTATTTCATTGTGTTATTTATACCGTAATGTCTTGGTTATAGAGTGCCCTTGGGGGCTTGGATCGACGAATCCTTTCAGCTTTAGATTCATTATAAGAATATGGTAATGGATCTGCAACAGAATTATTTGGTCGCTGGTTCCTGTATGTGTCATATAGATCTGTATACGATAAAAAACTGGGAGATACAAAATAGGAATATTTAGGGTTCTAACTGATTATTTGGGAGTATTATGTGGGGTTTTATCTTATGTGCATCCCGCTATGCATTATGGATAGCAATTTTCCTCGCCCACAAATAGTAGAAATAGCTGATAAGATATAGCATCATATGTCAAGATAGAGTTATGTGTGGATCTGAAAAACGATAATTTGAGGTAAGGTCGGGCTAGAAAAGATTGAAACAGCTTGTGAACTCTTGCTTGCTGGACTGTCTGGTCTTTATTTTGCGATAGTATTATATCCTAAATCTGCATAGATATGATAAAATACTATCATAATGTTTAATGATTTTTGATATTTAATTATCTAGGTGATTTGTGCGAAATTAACGTTTTTGTGGTCGAATTCATTATTTAGGTGTGTTTCGTGCCAGTTAGTCTATTGTTGAGGAAAAAATTTGAAATTTTTGATGACGTTATAATTAGTCTATCCCGAAAGCTATTTATTGAATTTGGAGAGATTATTGTTCGTGTTGATAGTCTTGATGATGGCCCAGCTGTGCGTG
>CAZWPQ010000019.1:0-39340 GCA_964636085.1 uncultured Nitrososphaerota archaeon | reverse complement strand
GAGAGAAAACAACCTAAAGGCGCCAATAATTGTGCATGTAGATGAGGTCGATGAATATTCTAGTAATGAGTACTACTTTTTGGAGCCTAGACTACTCACTAAACTCTCAAACTATCTAAGGGATCTGTTTGGAGAGATTATTGTTCGTGTTGATAGTCTTGATGATGGCCCAGCTGTGCGTGTTGTGGTTAGGGAGAAGAACTGGGATGTTGTGGAGAGGATTGTAGAGGCCGTTAGGTGCTTCGAGAGAGAAAACAACCTAAAGGCGCCAATAATTGTGCATGTAGATGAGGTCGATGAAGTATAGAGAGTATCTAAGAAAAGCGGAGACCCTTGCACGGGAGGTAGTGATTGATGTCGATAATGCATGCTATAATAAAGCTATATCTGCTCTCTGGTTTGTGATAGAGGCCGTCTTTAGAGCGATACTAAACTATTATAAGCAATCTATACCATCCAGAAGTGGGGCCGTGATAGCGAAAACAATAAACTTTATGCGAGATTTGGGACTGGGGGATAGAGAGGCGAGGGAACTAAGTGTTGCATCAACACTATACACACTTAGAAATGAGGTAGATCATAAGTGGTTTTTGGCTGATGAAAATACCATTCGAAGAGGGCTAATATGTGTGAGGAGAATATTCCGGATTTTGAGAAAAATAGTACATGATAGAATTGTAGATCTGGGGGATGTGATAGATAATATAGCCTCCAAATTTGACAAGATTGAGATCTAGCTACAATATTCCAGATTTTGAAAGCAGCTTTTGAATTGTTGGCGTGATATTTCTGTCAAATTCTTGGGATAATTTGTTATGGGTGGCTTGATAAGTTTTTGGGGAGCGGGATGAGAGAATTTGGTATATTTGGTTCTAATATTGGTAAGATTCTATTCATCTGGGGAATGGCAGATTTTGTGATTCTCTTTTTGTTGGGTGTTACCGAAGGGAATTATGGATTGTCGTTTTATGTGGTCGTGATTCCTATTATTTATGTTTATCTATACCTATTGGAGCCGAGGCCATATCTGCCCACAATATTATTTTTGGTGATTATTGAGGAAACAATAGTATACTATATAGGTGGGGGGCTACATGGTGAAGCAACGTCCCTGGTAGAGGACTATGTAAGAGCGATACCTATATTTATAACGATGGCGTATCTATGGTTAAAATACATGCGGAAATATAACTATCGGGATTATGAAATACTTGTTATGGCGGGCCTTCATGGCTTCTTCTTTGAGATAATATTGTCGGGGATTATACTTAGCCCATTGCTCTTGATGATTTTTGGTGGAACACCATTCGTATTATATGGTCTCTTGGTTTTAATACCTAAAAGACCGAGGGGAGATAAGGACATAGGTGCTGTAAAAAAGATGGTTTTCTGGCTAATGTTTTTATTTGTAGAGATATTGGTAGGGATAGCCACATATATTGTATATCCCGGGTGAGAACAATAGTTATTCTGTCCAACTACCAAATGGAGGGGGATAGGTATAATGCGGTAGATACCAGGAAAAAATAGTGGTGGGTGTTGAATTTTGCCTTTCAACATCGTGATTGATCCGCCGATAAATAAGATGTATATGTATCAAGAGAAGCAGTGTATGGAATATCTAGATGGGATCCCGAGAGAGATATCTGATTTTCTAAAATCGACCCTTATGAGGGGGGATATCAATGTTATGGTTAGGCTACCGACAAGCCCCACGCATGTCTATTTGGCATCACACGCCCTAATGGGGAAATATGACAAAAATCTCTCTATGGTTCTCCTCTACTACGTTGAGGATTTCGAGGATGTATTCCTGAGGACTTTTGTGCATGAGGTCGGGCACATATATTTCGAGCAGAAGCATAGGGTGGTGGAAGAACCCCTAGGTGATGAGTTGATACTATACAAAATTGTTGACGAGTCCATTGCTAACTATTTTGTCTTCAAGTTTAGATGTGATGAAAAATTTGTGGAACATGTGGAGGAGTTAGTTCGTCTTCTGGAGACATACATTGTAGAGGGGGGGGTGCTGGGTATCATCTGACAAATATCCTAGCCCCAAGAATAATTTCGTATGCATTATATAAACATGGAATATCGGAGGGGGATATAGAGGAGATCGCTAGGGATAACATTAATCTTATTAGGATACTCATACATATGGAGAATAAACTGAGGAAGGCAGTCGCCAGTATATTATATTCCGCTGGAGTGATTGATTTGGAGAAACTAGGAGAATTTGGATTCGCGATAGAAGACTTTGAGGCCACAGACATACGGCGAATTTTGGGCGCTATGCCCGAGGAGAATGTGGATGATATATCAACATCGATATTTATCCTAGTTGCAGGATTAATAAAACTGGCGATAGATAAGGGAAAGGAGAAAGTCTTCAACAAATTCAGAAAACTATTTGACGAGCTTAGAAGGGTTGATTTCGTATATAAACACTTCCAGACAATATTCAATGCGTCACCGGAGATGCTTCAGGTATTTCTATATGCCATGGAGGAAACAATACCTGGAACACTAAAAGTGGTGGATATGATGACAGAACAACAACTAATAGAAATGATGTATAAAATATTCATGATAAAAGTGTAGTAGTGTGTGAGCTCCAAGGATATGCCAGATTAGAATTAACACTATTATCAAACCAAATCATAGTAACGGGACAGTAGATTTCCTACAAAGGAATGCCGACTATGAGAGACTTGTAAGTTCAATGTCATAAGTTTTATTTTATCTAAGTGTTATTAATTAATCTTCTATTTTTGGGCCTTACAGGCATTAGATTTGGTAAAAGTCTAATCGGCATATGAATTATTCCATATGGTTCGCGTCGGTTTTTAGCTTAGGAGGAATATCCCGCCTCTAGATGAGGCTTGAAGTCTCTGAAGCTTTTCTGTGAAACTAAGCACCTTTTTTTGTCGTGAATTAGACTTAAACTGTGCATGGTAATGCCTAGTTCTCAAATGTCGGTGATTCTGAAGCTACTGAAGTTTCCTCGCGAAAACTAAACAAAGAATATTTGATACCTAAAGGAGATAATATATATCAAAGCTTCGAAGTTATATCAACATCAAAGATAAAAGAGATGCTAGTTAGTGTTCTAAATGTACCCCAGTAATTCGCGTTTTTTCTTTACACCATATGGTGAATACACCACTAAATGACCATACTTAATAGCTCCACTACTAATAGCCATAATTATGGTCTCAGTAATTTCTGCGGCTTTAAGGAACTCTATATCGACCAAGAGCAAGATTCCAGGCACCTTAATACCTTCCTTAAAAACAACTCGAGGAAAATTTTTATCAGCTGTGACGATTATTCTATTCTGCGAAGAAGCTATGATAGCCACCTCTCTGTTCTTCAATCTAGGGTTTATCTCACGGATGGACACTATATCGATGCCTTTTCTGCGGAGAATATCGACAGCTTTCTGTGGAATATTTGCATCAGCAAGAAGCTTAGTGGCAATTATTACTCAACCTCATAGAGTTTTTCCAAAATTTTCTTTGCAAAATATAGTGCAGCTCTGATGTCCTCAATGGTTAGTTCTGGATAGTTCTCGAGGATTTCGCTTATGGACCAGCCAGCGGCTAGTTTCTCTAATATGAGCTCGACAGAGATTCTTGTGCCCGCGATTACTGGTTTTCCACCAAGTATCTCTGGGTCTTGTACTATTCTTTTGAGATAGTTCTCCGATAGACTCCTCAAATCTGTGGTAGTCATTTTATCCATGGCCTTGATCACTAGAATTAAAATTGTGAATTCACGCTTTAAAAGGGGAGACTAAATGTGTCTTCATTCCTCAGATAGAGCAATCACAAATTTGCTTATTGGTTTAGGTTCTTTCTAGAATAATGCTTATCACACATCGTATAACTCTAGCAAAAACTTCAGTATCTTCAGAAACTTTACTAACTTCAGAATCACCGATATTCCAAGACAAGAAACAACTCTGTGCAGATTATGTCTAATCCACTACAAAAGGTGTTTTGTTCTGTAGAATAACTTCAGAAAAACAGTTATATGGATTCCTCAGATGGTTTTACCTAGAAGCAAACAACGAAGGTTTCATGACACCTAAGACTTCAGAGACTTCAAGCCTCATCTAGAGGCGGGATATTCCTCCTAAGCTAAAAACCGACGCGAACCATATGGAATAATTCATATGCCGATTAGACTTTTACCGAATCTAATGCTTGTAAAAGGCCAAGATAGATGAATAATCAACAACGCATAAATAGAATAAAGCTCACAGCATCAGACTTGCAGATTCACACTTACAAAGTTGCGGTATAAACAGGCAATCGGGGCCCAACTTTTTTCCATTTTCTGGAGATCAGTTTGCTACCGATATACCGCTTCTTTTTCCTGTCTGATATATAAAACGCTGTGATTATCTCAATTTTTTTATCTCCCCTTGCAACCACAACAATCCACTTGTCCAGAAGCTTCTTTACGTAGAAATATCTTTCGCATTTAGGATCCATATATGTATCATCGGGCTTTGTAACAGCGTTCTGTAGATCCCTAGGGTTGATGTCATGATGAATTTTTCTAAGACAAGCAGACACACTAATGCCCATAGTGTATCCCCCTTATTCGGAAATAGCCTCCTTTAATGCATCTATTATTCCTCTCTTCTTGGCGTCCCATATTTCAAATCCAAGAACAGTACCATCTTGGGCTAGATAAACAATTACGCCCTCTACAGGCTCATCTATATCTGCCTGTTTCTTATTGGTTATGAACCTAATGAATAGAATATCGTTATTCTTGTCGTAGCTTACAGAGACCTCCAAGGATATCACCAACATTATTCATTCAAAAAAAAGTTTTAAGAATAAGGTTTGTTTGATGGTTGTTCTTCAGGGCTGCTTGACCTGGCCTTAGCTGGAATAGGGCCATAGGTATAGAGCCTATCTTTGTTGGTATTCCCCTAAAAAATACGTCCATTCAGACCAAGCTAGATTTGATAATTCCACCATCAAGGCTATCGCCGTAAGCCTTGCATACAACAATCAGAAACACCCAAATTAGAAGTGATAGAAGAAGCGTTGATAGTGGCCTCAGCCCAATTTGCTAGGTGAATTTTGGAGCATAAATGTCGCGCTCACCAAGGAAACAGAGACGGCATCGAGCGAAAGAAAGCAGTCAAAATAACAACCCACACAACTAGCCATAACCCACGCAATATTTTTTACGGGGTGTATCCATATCGCGAAGCGATATAGAGCAGTTTGTTTGATTTCCCTTATTATCAGGGACGCTGTTCCATAGCATAGAGTATTTTTCTTCCTTTTTAACATTGTAACAATATTATTTTTTACGATTATGTAAAAATACAATTAGCGAGGGATTTTTAGGCCATGTCATGGGGGTGTAGGCTTATGTTTTACTCGGATAGCAGATCCATAGTTGATCCTCAAGACTTTGCTTATCGGGAAGAGATTATGCTACCATGTAGCCAATGTGTTCTTACCTTTGGTAGTAGGACAACAAAAACAGTAATCTCATACTTGGAGAACCATAAACAATTTCCAATGAAAATTCCGCTCTATGATCCCACCCTAGGCGAATTTCATGGAAGAAAAATTTTTGTGGCCACATTAAATATTGGAGCCCCAGCTAGTACTCTTGCACTAGAGTTACTCATAGCCTCTGGAGCAAAACAAATTATAGTTATTGGTGCTGCGGGCTCAATTCGTCCAGATGTAAGAATTGGAGATATATTTATTCCAACATGGGGCATAAGAGAGGAGGGCACAAGCTATCACTATATGCCACCAGATTACATACCAAAACCTGACAAAAAACTCGCCGATAAACTCAGGGACATGATACTTGAAACAGATTTAGAGGATATCAATGTTGTGGAGGGAGGCATATGGAGCATCGACGCGGTCTTTAGAGAGACAATCGACAAAATTAGGAAATATAGAGAACAGAAAGTGATTGGAGTTGATATGGAATCGACAGCACTCATGACTGTGGCCCATTACAGAAAGGTTTCATTGGCAATAGTACACATAATTACTGATGAACTTAAGGAAGACTCTTGGACATATACATGGGGGTCAGAGCGTGCAGTTAGGGGCGAAAAAATTGTCGCACTAGCAAGCCTAAAGACATTAGCAACATTCTCTAATAGGCTCATCTAGATATATTTAAAGTTTCTTAGGACAATATTGTTCTATTGGACATATCTCGCATCTTGGCTTCTTTGCGGTACATATATTTTTTCCTAATAGTATTAGTAACTTATGCAACCTATCTAGGTTGTCTAGAAAGCCAAATAGTCTGATATATGCTCTTTGGATTTCATCATACGAATTCGAATATGCTATTCCCCATCTCCTAGCTATCCTTATAGCGTGAGTATCTAGACCCATTATTTTTTTGCCATGTATCGCCAAAAATACATCCACTGTTTTCTTCCCTATCCCCTTAATACTAAGGAGTTTTTTTCTGGCGACCTCTAAATCTAGGCACAATAGTTTGTCTAAGTCCAGGCCCTTTAGTACATTCATTGCGAGACTTTTTATTGTCCTAGCCTTTTGTTTGTATAGGCCAGCAACCCTTATTGCTCTTTCAATCTCGGATAAGGGGGCACCAGCGATAACATTAGGATCTAACCCAACCTTTTCCTTAAGGTTAATAAAAGCACTTATGGCGTTTCTCTCGGTAGTATTTTGGCTCAAAATTATGGCTACAAGCAACTCAAAATTATTTTTCGCAAAATCAACCACAAATTTATCTAGAATATCATGAAAGTAGCGATATAATGCGTTCCAGACATTCTTAGCCCAGACACTATTAAGCCCCATTCCAAACACCATGGATCATAATTTGGGATATATCCCTCCAATAAGAGTTTTCAATATCACTGCTACAAAAAAACACAGCCACTTACTAGACATCAAGCAATACAATAATCCTCATATATTAACATAACTATTTCCAATAATAGTGTGGAGAGCCTCATGGGCTCAACCAATACCACCAAATATCTATCCTGCGTTATGGCCCGTAGTGTCTCACTTAGAACCATTTCTTGCCCAAATAGAAAACCGAGACGACAAAAGGAGATTAATAATTCATTGTCCCCGTGCATTTTCTATTATTGTATCCATTGGTGTTTTATATATCTATCATAGTTTTTATGGTTTTTATGGTATTTATTTTAGCACAGCAATCTTGGGTGAGACTCATGGGCCATATAAAGTATCTCGGTCATGCGGCATTTGAAATTGATCTAGATGGAAAAATAATTCTTGTGGACCCATGGATATCGAACCCAAGATCCCCACTCAAGAGTATTGATGAGTTGAAGAAAGTTGATTATATTGTCGTTACGCATGATCATGGGGATCATCTTGGCGAGGCTGTAGACATATCCAAGAAATTTGGGGCACCAATAATAGCAACCTTTGAGCTGGCTAATGACCTATCTAGGAAGGGAGCAAAAACAATAGGGGCCAATATTGGTGGGCCTATCAAGGCAGGCGACATATTGTTCATTCTGGTTCAAGCAACGCATTCTTCGACTCTTGGTGCCCCTACTGGTGTTATCATTAGGGGTAAAGAGAAAACGATATATCATGCTGGCGACACAGGCATATTCAGTGAGATGGAACTCTTTGGAGAGATGTATAAAATAAACATAGCGTTACTACCGATTGGTGGCCACTTTACCATGGGCCCCTACGAGGCTGCATGGGCAATAAAGATGCTTAAACCCGATGTGGTTATACCAATGCATTATCAAACATTCCCAGTAATATCTGGATCCCCGGAAGAGTTGAAGAGCTATTTGAAGGAAATGAAGGTCGACACACAACTGGTTGTTCTCAAACCTGGCGAGGTCTATAATTTTTAACACTTCATTTTTTTGATGTCTAAGATGGATAATTTTCCAAGACTAAGAGTTGAGATAAGGCCCGAAGTGAGAGCTATCCTAGAAAAAATTTCTAGAGTAGCTGTACATGGTAGCGACTTAGATGGGATTGCTTCTGCAGCTATTCTATTGCTTTTGAAGCCCTCATTGAAGATAGATTTCCTCACAGTTTCTGAGGCTCTTAATCCCCATGCGTCGTATGATTTAGTTGTTGATTTGCCAAAGATAGGTAATGCCATTAATATAGACCATCACAAAACGAACTATGAGAAGCTAATCTCGGAGGGCAGGCTGAATAAAGAAGATTTGGTAGATCCAAATGCTCCATCGGCGGCGATGTTGGTAGCCAAGTATTTTGGGATTGATACTGATCCCTATGTAATGAAAATAGTTGATATGGCAAACAGAGCAGATCTAGGACAGTTTGATGACAAAATATATACTATCGACAAGGTTATTAAGTGTAACTCTAGGGATAAAGAGAGTATGTATAAGATAGCTACAGCCATCGCGATGTATGCGGATAATTTTGACAAGGATGAGTGGTTGCAGAAGGAGATAGACAGAATACGGGGGGTATTTGCTATATGCAAGAGAATGGCTGAGGAGATTACGGATTACGTATTAAAGAGGTGTGGTATCTACTATCTCATATTTCAGGTGGTGTCTGGTGTTCCAAGGATTTGTGTGGGTGACATAATGCATAGATACATTGAGGAAGGTGGAAAAGTTATAGTTTTGATAAATACGATGGAGGGTCAGGATAAATACTGTCCGTCTTTGACCAGCAATATGAGCAATAGATTTTTTAGGGTTTCTATAAGATCCAGTGACCCAAATTTTGATGCCAGAAAGATTCTGGAGATGTTTGGAGGAGGTGGGCACAAAGTTGCGGCTGGAGCCAGGATTCAAAGAGGATTGCTTGCAGAGTTCATAACTATGATGTTGAGGGAACTAAGTTCTATAGGAAGATTTGTAATGTTTTTAAAGGTAACAGAAGAATTGTTGGAAAGTTGGGGGCGATAGATGCATATATGCTACACTACAGACTTCTTCTTGCCAGAATATGGGGGAATTCAGACACATGTGTATGAGTTAGCAAGGATGAGCATAAAAAAGGGCTTCGAGGTAACCGTCATCACAAGTGTGGGAGAGCACGGAAAGATCGAATACATTGATGGAATAAGGGTTATCCGTATAAGATATCCCAGATATGCTGGATTGTTTGCGCTGTCGGGCTTAAAGAACAGACTGAAAAAGGTTTTTAGAAAAATAAGGCCAGACATTATTCATGCCCACCACGCATTTTCTCCGATGGGCCTAGCATCTAGTCATGTAGCTAAGAAGCTTGGGATTCCCTCAGTTCTAACAAATCACTCCATACCAATAGGGTATGAATCATTTAAGGCTTTATGGAATTATTTCTCAAGAATATTCCTATTATATCAGGACATATATAATATCCGCAAATATGATGCCATTATTGCGGTTTCAACACTTGCTGCCGAGTACATTAGGGTGTATTATCCAAGGGGTAGGATATTTGTAATTCCCCCACCAGTCGAAAATAGCCTCTTTACGATACAAGCAACAAAGAGGGATGTAGGCTTAAGCGATGATGACAAGACTGTATTGTTTGTGGGAAGGCTTGCTCCAAAAAAAGGCCTCGAGTTTGCACTTTATGCGTTCAGACTAATAATTCTTGCCGAGCCCGACGTGAAGCTATATATTGTGGGTCCATACGACAGGGCCTATATGTGGCACATAAATAATCTCTTAAAAAAGTGGGGCCTAAAAAATAACGTTATAATTGTCGGCCCTGTTCCAAGAGAGAAATTAAGAAAGTATTTTGCAGCTAGTGATGTTCTAATATTTCCATCATATGGAGGGGAATCCTTCGGGATCGTCGTGCTAGAGGGGATGGCGTCGGGAAAGCCAGTAGTTGCTACCTCTGGCGGGGCTCTAAGAAGATATATAGAGAAGTATAAGTTGGGATATATTACAGGATTTGATACAGTAAAGTTCGCCGCAGCAGTACTCAAATTATTAAGAAATCCAGAACTGCGTAGAGAGATGGGGGAGAGGGGAAGGCGTTTTGCGAGAATATTTTCATGGGACAGATTATTTAGCAAAATATTAAGGATATATGAATTGGTGATGCTTAGATGATAGAGAATGCTAGATTGGTATATAAGAATCTAATCAGAATGGGCCCCGAATTGAACTTTGAGCTTTTCAAGACAAAACTTATTGAAAGGAAATTTAAGCCTAATGAGAGGATAATTACTACGCCTGAGGGGCCATTAAAGGAGTATGTTATGACAGAACCTAAATATCTTAGGGATTTAATAATAGTATCTCGCAAAGGATTTGTTGTTGATTCGAGGGACATGTCCTATGTTCTCGACCTGATAAATTTGGCCTATGAGATCTATGAGGAGACAATGATGGATTATGTGGAGTATATACAGACTGAAATAGTGGGTATATATGATCTTATAGTTCTAACTAAAAATGCGGAGGAGGTGATTTTTTCCCTTCATGATAAGGCGAAATTGTTTAGGATTAGAGAGGGAATAAAAATCAATGATTTTAGACCTTTCGGAGTGACATATGCATATGGTATACCCCAAGCTCCCCATGAATTCGTGACGATAAATTTGTCCCCAGTAGTCCTCCCCTTCGGCAAAACAGCTAGGCTGAAAATACGAATAAATTACCATGGAATGGATTCAGAAAAAGGCATAATATTTGTTAGGAACCTTAAGGATTTTGTTAGTAGATTAATATCTACACTAAGCGAATAGATTATAGAGATCCAAGGCCATTTTTTTGACATCATAATAATAGGCCAGCCCCTCCACAAGGCACATCAAAAAATGGTTCACTAAGGTTCCCTCGACAATGGAGAGGACTCCAAAATTGTTTAATGTTTTATACATAATGTTGAGGATCTCTGTGGCATCGAATTGATTGTCAGTTAAGTAGCGTTCTATATGCTTATTTTTAGAAGATATTATATCTCCATCTCTATCCTCTTCTGAGTAAAGCCTTGTTTCCTCCAATAATCGCTCTTTAATTCCTCGAATGTGGTGTTCTAGTAGATCCAAGAATACTCTTATCAATTCAACAACGCTAGAGCTGATTTCGACAACCCTGTAGTTTCCAAATATTCTAGACTCTTTAAAGTTTATAATTGAGAGTCCTAGCCCCAATCTTTTTAGGGCAAGATGATACGTCGGCTTTGGTATATCTTCCAACCTGACCAATACTAGGTAGCATCTTTCTTTGCGGCGTCCAATAATAATAGCTAAGTCGGATAGCCCATGGTAAGCAAACATTTTAGTGCCAGTTAGGGATAAACAATCACCCAGATCATCAATATTGAATGATAACGATACAGACCTAGATGTAGGTTCCAACAAACCTAACGAAACGATAGATTCAACGTCATTTATTTCGAAAAGTTTATCTAGGAGGTATACTGCAAAATTCGTATGTGCAGTCAACATAGAGATACGGGGAGCATAGAATGCTAGATCCTTAACCATAGCTAGAGTAGAGCTGATTCCTTTTCTACGGGAGATCGAGTGGAGTTTGTTTTTTATCAAAAAATCAACGATATTATTGCTTATCTCAGCTAACGCCTGATCTTCGATTTCTAGCCTCTCCGCATGTTCCAGAATAGCACCATCATAAACCAATGCAACCACACCCCCAAGGACAATAACTTATTATGTTGCATAATAGTGTTCGGTTCGATAATAATTACGTAGCTATCCTCCTCTACTATGGGGATATGGGTTATATGGAAAAGCTAGATCCCTACAATGCTAGCTATATGTAAAGTTTTGAAAAAAACTTTAATAAATTCATTTGGCGAAACATATATGGTCGACCCTTTAGGGGTGAACGAGCATGAATCAGAAACAGAAAATATACGGGCCATGGCTGGAGGAGGAAATCTTGGAATTTTGGAGGGAAAACAAAGTACCCGAGAAAATGTTTCTAAAGAAAAAACGCGGGAAGCCATTTTATTTCTTGGACGGCCCCCCATACACCAGTGGCTACATACATCTAGGAACCGCATGGAATAAGGTATTAAAGGATATAGCCATTAAGCATCTCACTTTGAAGGGATTTAGCGTACGTGCACAGCCTGGGTGGGACATGCATGGTCTTCCGATAGAGGTTCTCACGGAGAAAAAGTTGGGTTTTAGGACGAAGAAGGATATAGAGAAGTATGGTGTTGACAAGTTTATTGAGGAGTGTAAAAGTCTCGCATTAAAGAATTTGGAGATTATGGAGAGACAATTCAAGCGTCTAGGCGTATTTATGGATTGGTCTAATCCGTATAGGACAATAGACCCCCATTATATGGAGAGCGAGTGGTACACATTTAAGGTCGCATGGGAGAAAAATCTGATATATCGAGATGTTAGAGTCGTACACTGGTGCAGGAGATGCGAAACGGCTCTAGCTGAACATGAAATTGAATATGTAGAACTAGAGGATCCATCAATATATGTGAAGTTTAGAGTGGTGGGGGAGGATAGCACATACATATTAATATGGACAACAACCCCCTGGACTCTCCCCGCAAACTTGGCTGTATTGGCTCATCCAGAGTATATATACGTTAAAGTCGAGGTCGATGCTGACGGAAAGAGTGAGTTTTACTGGATAATGGATGAGAGAATAGAAGAGGTGATGAAGGAAATAGGGATTTCTGATTATAGGATTGTAGATAGGAAAAAGGGCGAGGAGTTATTGGGAATAAAATATGTACATCCACTACTTGATGAGTATCCTAGGCAGAAAGAATTTGATAAAGATTACAAAAATGCACATACTATTGTCCTAGGACCATTTGTTAGGACAACCGAGGGTACTGGGTTTGTTCATATCGCTCCTGGACACGGGCAGGAAGACTGGCAAATAGGCAAAGAGTATGGCCTACCGATATATTGTCCTGTGGGGGAGGATGGCAAATTTACTGAGGGAGAATGGGAAGGCATATATGTAAAAGAAGCCGATAAACTAATTATCGAAAGGCTAAAAGATAAGGGGCTTTTGGTCTATTCTGGAAAAATACTACATAGGTATCCTACATGTTGGAGATGCAAGTCGCCCCTATTATTCAGGGCGACAAAACAGTGGTTTTTAGCGGTATCGAAAATAAAGGATCTCATAATTAACTGCGATAAGAGAGACGTCGAATGGATACCATCTTGGGTGAGGAAGAGATATCATGATGGAGTCGCAAATGTTGGTGATTGGGTAATATCAAGGCAGAGATTCTGGAACACACCAATACCGATATGGGTTTGCGATAAATGTGGTACTATGGAGGTAGTTGGGACAATAGATGAATTAAGAAGGAAGTCTAAGACAAAGCTTCCAGATAAGATAGATCTGCATAGGCCTTTCGTGGATAGTATCTTTTTGAAGTGTCCAAAATGCGGGGGGGATATGCGAAGGATACGTGATGTACTGGATGTATGGTTTGACTCGGCTATATGCTCATGGGCCAGCCTAGGATATCCAAACAATAAAGAAGAAATGGAGAAGCTATTTCCAGCAGATCTAATAATAGAGGGTCAAGATCAAGTATTAAAATGGTTTTATGCCCAACAGGTCTTAGGCGTCGTGATGTTTGAGAGGGTGCCCTATAAGAGAGTTGTAATGCATGGATTTGTTCTAGACGCTGCGGGATCGAAGATGTCCAAATCATTGGGCAACATAGTTATGCCCGAGGATGTGATTGAGAAATATGGTGCAGATACACTGAGACTTTACTTGGTGACTGTTGTATCCCCGTGGGAAGACATTAGGTTTAATTGGGATGATGTAAAAGAGGTATATAGTGCACTAAACATTATGTGGAATGTCTACCTAATGGCCAAAACATATATGGAACTCGATAAATTTGATCCATCTAAATATGGCCCAGACTACTTCGAGAAGTACTCCCTACTTGAGGATAAATGGATAATATCTAGAGTTAATAGTGTGGTCAGGAAGATAGATAATTACCTTGAGCAATGTCACTTTGCCAAGGCTGGGCGTGAATTGATAGATTTTATTGTAGAGGACCTCAGTAGGTGGTATGGAAAAATAATTAGGTGGAGGTTATGGATTGAGAAGGAAGATCCAGTAAAGATTGTTGCATACTGCACACTTTTTAATGTATTCAAGAAGATTTTACCAGTTATGGCGCTATTTGCCCCATTTGTTAGTGAGAAAATATATCAGGGACTCCTCAGAGAACTCGACCCCAAGCTCTCAGAAAGCGTATTTTATTTAGATTGGCCCGAAACAGAGTATATTGATGAAGACTTGGAGCATAAGATGGATATAGTGAAGGAAATTATTAGTGCCGTAGGCGCCGCTAGGTCAAAGGCAAAGATAAAGGCTAGGTGGCCTATAAGAGAAGTAGTAATTGAGTGTGAAGACAGGACAGTGATGGATGCTGTAGAGACATTTAGGGATCTATTACTACGTGTTGCAAACACGAAGAATATCCGAATTGGAAAAATAGAAAGAATGTATATAGTTAAGCCTAAAAAAGATAAGATCGGGCCCAAGTATAAGTCTTTGGCCAAGAAGATAATTGATGTACTAGCAAGCATAGATGGAGAATCTGTGAAGGCCACTCTAGAGAAAGAGGGAAGATATGCAATCGAGATCGATGGCCAAAAAATAGACATCTATCCAGAAGACATCGAGATTATCGTGCACTTTGGGGAGGGATATGAGGGATCAGAATTCAAATATGGCTATGTGGCGATAAAAACAGCACTTGACGAAGAATTAATTGGTGAGGGATTGGCTAGAGACATCGTGCGTAGAATCCAGCAAATGAGGAAAGAGATGGATCTCCACATAGAGGAATACATAAACGTATATATTTCGGCTGCAGATGACTTCTTAGCCTATATAAAGCCACATCTAGACTATATCGCGGGAGAGACAAGGGCCAAGAAAATGATATTTGGTGAGACAAAAGGATACAAGAAGAAGTGGAGGATCGAAAAATATAGTATAGAGATAGGGGTAGAAAGAATACTGGATCAATAATTTTTCATCATATTTATTCCAGATTTATTAGCCCCCATTAGCAACTTCTTATTGGTGATACTTTTTGTGTCTTGGTGTACCTGGTAGGGTGGTGAAGAAATTATCAGAGATGGAGGCCCTAGTGGACTTTGGTGGGGTAACTAGGATTGTAGATGCACTTTTGGCACCAGATATTAGGGAAGGGGATCTTGTAATTGTACATGCGGGGGCAATAATTGGAAAAATAGATGAAGAAACATTTAACGAGATGATAGCCGTATATAAGGAGATGGCCGCCGTAATAGAGGGGGATAAGGAATGAGGATAACGCTTGCACATGGGTCGGGAGGAAAGGAAATGCTGGAAATCATACATACTCTTTTCTCTCATGCAAAGTTTGATGATAAGGACGTAATAGGTTTGAAGGAATTCGATGATGGGGCAATAATTAGGCGCAACTATAATGCGATAGTTATTTCAACAGACACATATACGGTAAAACCAATATTTTTCCCCGGAGGAGACATAGGAAAACTCGCAGCAGCAGGATCAATCAACGATGTTGCCGTAATGGGGGGAATGCCCCAATTTGCATTGGACAGTATTATAGTAGAAGAGGGTTTTCCAATAACGGATCTAAAGCGAATCGTTAAGTCAATGATCGAAACATTTGAGTCAGAGAATATAAGGATAGTGTCTGGGGACTTCAAGGTAATGCCGAAGGATCATCTTGATGGAGTAGTAATAACCACCACTGTTTTCGGAGTTCTAGACGGCCCCCCAATCCTTGATAGCGGTGCAAAACCAGGTGATCATGTTATAGTTAGTGGTACTGTGGGGGATCATGGTGCTGTCATTACAGCGTTTCAATATGGGCTTGATCCACACTCAGAGGGGCTTATATCTGATTGTGCATCAGTCCTTCCAATAATGAGAATAGCTAAGAGAATAGGTGGTATACATGCAGCCAAGGATCCTACAAGAGGAGGGCTTGCTATGGCGCTGAATGAGATATCTGAGAAAAGTGGGGTGTCTATATGGATTAGGGAGTCCAATATTCCCGTGCGCGAAAATGTTAGGGTTCTCATGGAGATGTTGGGTATGGATCCAATTTATCTGGCATGTGAGGGGAGGGTAGTATTAGTGGTGGATCCTGATAAGTCGGAGGAAATGGTTAATGCTCTGAGAGACGCAGGGTATAAGGACGCTACTATAATAGGGGAAGTTAAGAAGGAGAGACCTGGCTATGTTATAATGGAGACTTTAGTTGGTGGATATAGGATTGTGGAAAAGTTGACGGGGGAGCTGACTCCCCGAATATGCTAAGTGCTTAGAATATGTATGCCAAGAGAATAATTGTGGCTGGAATAACACAGGGCGTGGGTTTTAGACCCTTCATATATAGGCTAGCGAAAAGATACGGACTGAAGGGATACGTTATAAATCTTGGTGGTTCAGAAGTAGAAATTCATGTTGAGGGTAAACATGAGGCTATTAAGGAGTTTGTATCAAAAATACGTTTGGAAGCACCACCACCTGCTAGAATAGACTATATGTTCGTAGAAGACGCAGATATAAAAAACTTCGACAAGTTTAATATACTTCCTAGTACTTATGAGGCAAAAATACACTCCCAGATACCTCCAGATTTTGCCATATGTGATCATTGTCTTAGGGAAATCTTGGACACAAAATCTCGATTTTTTAGCTATCCTTTCCATTCATGTGCTTGGTGCGGCCCAAGATTCTCAATAATGAAGAGGATACCATATGACAGAGAAAATACGTCGATGCATGAATTCCCCCTCTGTGAGCTTTGTCTTAATGAGTATAGGGATCCAAAGAATATTAGAAGATTTCATGCACAAGGAATTTCATGCCCAATCTGTGGCCCAAAGATGTGGCTGATTACGAGCGATGGGGAGTCTATACATACTAATAACCCCATAGTGGAAGCCGCCAAACTAATAGACGAGGGATATATAGTCGCTATAAAGGGTATAGGGGGTTTTCATATCGCTAGTCTCGCAACCGATGACGAGGTAGTGCTAAAGCTGAGAAAAAGGAAAAAAAGGCCCCAGAAACCCTTTGCGATAATGGCTCTAAATTTAGAGATAGCTGATAAGCTCGTATATATAAATAGCCATGCAGCATCAATACTAACATCTCCCCGAAGGCCGATAGTTTTGCTTCCAGAGAAGGAGAATAGTGGCATATCGGGGTATGTCGCACCGGGCTTAGACAAGCAAGGAGTAATGATTGCCTACTCAGGAATACACTACTTGTTGTTGAATTCGACTCACGATAAGTTTTTAATAATGACGAGCGGGAATAGGAAAAATAAACCCATATGTACCACCATTGAGAGTGCAATGAGAGAGATTGGAGATTTTGTGGACTATTTTCTTGTTCACAATAGAAAAATAATCAACCGTGTGGACGACAGTGTTGTTAGATTTACAGATGGAAAAATAACTATGATAAGAAGGGCCAGGGGATACGCTCCAGAATGGATAAGAATCCCATTGAATACTGGTAAGAGTATTGTGGCGTTTGGGGCTGAACTACAAAATACGGCAGCGCTAGGATTCAAGGATAAGGTTATTTTGACGCAATTTCTAGGAGACATGGATAATCTAGACAATATCATCTTTCTCGAGGAGGCATTGGGATTTCTCCTACGTTCCTACAGAATTAGACTTGAGGAAACAATATTTGTGGCTGATCTTCATCCAACATATACAACGAGAAGAATAGCGGAGGAATGGAGCAAGAGATATGGCCAGAAACTAATACTAGTGCAGCATCACAAGGCCCATATTGGTAGTGTCATAGCCGAAAACGGAGTAAAGCCAGAAGAAAAAATTGTTGGTATAGCCATAGATGGCGTTGGCTATGGGGAAGATGGCAATATTTGGGGAGGGGAAATATTTTTCGGTAGACCACATGAACTAGAGAGGGTTGCCCATCTGGAATATCAACCAATGCCTGGTGGTGATAAAGCCACAAAGTATCCCGTCAGGATGCTTATAGGGATCCTAAGCACATTTCTAAGTGATGGCGAAATCAGGAGGATAATATTGAATAACAATTTGACTAGGGGACTTAGAGATACAAGAGAACTCGACATTGTGATAAAGCTATCGAAACATGATAGATGCGTACGTACCTCCAGCATTGGGAGGGTTTTGGACAGTGTGTCGGCCTATCTTGGGGTGTGTTTTGAGAGAACATATGAAGGCGAACCAGCCATAAAGTTGGAGGCATATGGCAGGGGCGGAAAAATATTAGATGACTTGGATATTGGAATACGCAAGGTCAATGGTTCTTGGGTCATAGAAACTAGGGATATATTTGAGTGGATTATCCAGAAGGAGGCTGATGGGTGCTCAATTGCAAAGACAATACAATACTACTTGGGACTAAAATTGGGGGAGATTGCATCAAAGTATTTGGGATATACCGATCATCAGGTAGTCTTTATATCAGGGGGTGCCAGTGTTAATGATTATATCGTGAGGGGGATAAGGGAGGGCAGTGGTGCAGAAGTAAGAATAAATAGGATGGTGCCTGCGGGTGATGGGGGATTATCCCTAGGACAAATCTATATGGCATTAGCTATGGAGGGGGCGGATAAATGAAGATACTTATTCTGGGCTCCTTAACAATCGATTATATAGACCATACAAAAAAACCAGGCGGCCCTGCGCTTTATTGTTCGATAGCCTCTAGGTTTCTCGACATAGAATACTATTGCTATGGAGTTATGCCCAGAGAGTATGAGTGGGATAAACCAAGAGGGGAGTTCATAATTGCAGATGGCCCAGTATTTGCTCATGAGTATATAGGGGATAGGAGAATATCGAAACTATTGGCCAAACCAACCAAGATCGTGGATATTGCAATTCCAAGTGATATAACTGCGTGTATAATAAGCCCAGTATTTAATGAGTTTGACCTTTGTGTCGTAGATAAAATACTGAGAAAAATACCGTGCGTCGTGGATATACAGGGCTTCATTAGGTCGACTGATGAGAATTACAGGGTCTTTTTAAGGGAACCAGAGGATAGATTGATAAAAATCCTAGACAAGGCAAGGCTAGTACATGTGTCCGCCGAAGAACTCGGCGTAATGAAAGAAATACCTAATACACTAGTAATAATAACATATGGTTCGGAGGGAAGCAGAATCCTGTACTGGGGGAATGACATATTTGTACCTACATATCCAGCTATGGGCGATCCAACTGGTGCGGGAGATTTCTTCACAACGATCACTTTTGTGAAGTATCAAGAATGCCAAGATATAGTAGAATCAGTAATCTATGCAAGTGCCGTTACATCTCTTTTTGTGGAGGGGAGAATTGCTAGGGATGTGGCAGCCCTATATAAACCGAAAAGCCTAATGAATGAGATTAGGAGAAGGATGAATGTGATAAAGCAGAAAATGGAGCGTATCAGGGGACAAAAATAGTGAGACGTGACTACTATTGAGGGTAATCTATGCGATTATAGAGGGATACTAAATCCTTGTGGAAACTTGTGAAGATAAGGAAACAGATAAGCGAAGAGACAGCTATTATTGGAGCAAAACTTCTTGAGAAGATGATCTCTAGAAACATAATCAGAATTATAGGCCAGTGGACCTGTCTCGAAGTCAGAATGAAGAAATCGCTAGAACATTACATGAACGCTTATGATGTTGCATATATCTATGTAGCCGAGAGCAAAAATCTAGTTCTGGTGACGGAAGACCCGGGAATGTATACTAATGCCAAGAGTGTATTTGGGATTGATGTCCTCCATGTAGATGAATTCTTGAGTATAGCCTCACGACCCAAAGGCTCGAATGAATCATAGAATCAAAATCCTTTATGAAAGGATATATACTGGCTCTACAGTGTATTCCTTTTCCGAAATCACAAATTATGGTTTTTTAGAATAACTTGTCTAAGCATAAGATATTACAAAACTCGTAAATTGTTAAGTCCAAAATGCAACATTCACGCAATATATAAATCAACTCCCTCGCTTCTAGACTTAAAAAAAGTTCCACTAACGCACTTGCATCAAGCAGATACTTCTTCTTTCCTCCCTAGATTCTCTAATAACACTAACAATATCCTCCCTGCTAATTTCTTTCATTCCTTCCTTAAACCTGTTCAATAAAGTCCTAATCTCTTCCATTTCCAATCTTCTAATCTCCTCTTCTAGAGCCCTACGTAGAACCTCCGATATCTTAATACCATAACTCTTCGCTTTCATCTTCAGCTCTCTAGGTATTCTAACTGACACAACCACCATCGACATACGTAATCACCCCTTTATACTATATATGTTTGTAATATAAAAAATGTATGACAAAAAAAAGTAATACAACAGCAGAAGGAGAACAAATTTCATGTAGCTTAAACTCATAATTAAGTAATAATACGAGCATCCAGTTGATTTTATGTTGGACATAGTCTTTCAGTAAAATTCCCCTAATCAACTAACTATTTTAGAGAGTTAAAGATTGTTTTAGGGGTCAAAAAACCTATTTTTTTCTAGGTTTGAAGTCACGTAGCATGTTGGGGTCAAGTCTTCTGAATTCCAATCCTTTCTCTCTTAATGCGATGAGAGCGTTATCGGTTATGTCGGGAGCTATAAGTATCCCCCTAACCTTAACATTCTTGGCTCTAGGGAATGTCTCCCTATACAATGCGAGTTGTGCAACGTGTTGTACTTCCGCGGTTCTTCTCTTAAATTCGCAGATAACAATGTTTCCATCCTTATCCCTGCCCAATAAATCAATCAATCCGAATCGTGCTTGGTATTCACGGGCAACAGGTATAAACCCCTCCTCTATGAATTCGGGATTCCTGATAACATAATCTACCATTTGTGACTCCGTTTTAAACATATGGAATAGTCCCTTCTTTGTATTGACAGCTAGGAGCACATATACACAATCGCACTCGATTATAACGATCTCTCTAGGTCTTTCTCTTCTACTTCTGATAATCAAATATTCATCCTTAACATAGCTAGTCAATACACATCCGGGCGGCTGCCAATTTATCGGCTCCCTCTTCGAAGGCCCATGGATGAGAAGTGTTCCATCAGGCTTAAGAATGATGAGGTGGTCATCCCAAGAAAGCTTTGATCTAGCCCGCCCCTCATATTGCACCCTAGAATGCGCAAAAATGATGATGACATATCTCCTCCAATTTGTTCTGATAAACTCTGCGATCTCTCCATTATCTGGCGTCTCAAAAATAAGGTACTTATCAGTTGGTTTTGCATCTATAAAATCGTCTAGAGACCCCAAGTACAAATACCCAACAAAACTTCAGCATTATTTCCATTTAGCACCATACTTCTCCAAATGTACGACCTCACTGAGTGGTAACCTGCTAGGCATTCTAGGACTCTCAGCCGGGACCCCAAGGGGGATTATAGCAACAGGCCTTACACGATCCGGAGCTTCAATTATTCTGCTTACTTTCTCCTCATCAAATGCTCCAACCCAACATGTACCATAACCAAGTGCATAGGCTGCAAGCATCATATTCATAATGGCGGCAGCAGTGTCCTGAATGCAGTATAGAGTCTCCCCTCTCCTCCCATATCTCCATGCTGTTCGATCCAAATTAGCACATACTACAATAACCACTGGGGCCTCCGCGATAAATGTCTGTCCATATGCCGCTTTGGCTATCCTTCTCCTACGGTCTGAATTGCGTATTATTATGAATTCCCATGGTTGAAGGTTCCCTGCAGATGGTGCCAATGTGGCGGCCTCCAAAATTTTTTTAAGGTCTTCCTCAGGAATGGTGTCTGGCCTATAGGCCCGAATACTTCTTCTATTCTTAATAGCCTCGAAGAGATCCAACAATATCACCGTATTTGTAATAGAAAATTAGAGTAAAAAACTCTTTTTATCCAATACATGCTGGTTTTTATTTTTTGTGAAACGAATTGTGTAGTAAGGAAAAGTGACCCAATATGGGCTCTCCAATAACCCCCTCGAATATGAACACGTGGAAATATATTGAGCAAAGAATCGAGCAAATAAGTATTGGGAGAATGGGAAGAACGCTAATTATTAGGATCGATGACAGAGAAGTGAGGATTCCGCCATACCCAGAGATAAAACCCGTCAAACTTATCAGGGAGGAAACAATAAAACCAGATGTCCCAAGGGATTGGATAGCTCAGTGGAAAGCGAATGGGAGCAACATACGAATATATAGCATTAATGATGTGTTAATCGCGGTTAGCCGTGGAGGGTTTTTGTTAGATTGGAAACCGTATGCCTATCTAATCGATTCTAAGCTCAAGGAAAGGCTATTGGAAGCTACTCGAGGAGGAAGATATGTCCTATTTGGGGAGCTCGTGGGCCCTAAAAGCCTTGTCCATCTGTGTGTGGAATACTGGAGAAAATATCTTGGTGGGGATATTGGATATCTCCTGTTTGACGTTTTTGACATCGAACATCAGTTGTTTCTAGACATAAGACATGTACAAAGAATTGCGGATGAGTATGGAATAATGTTTTCTCCTACCGAATGGGAGGTAGAGCCAGATTTGTTGGCTAAAAGAATGGAGGGTTTTCTCCATACATGTCATGGAGAGGCATGGGAAGGTTTTGTCTTCAAAGATCCTAAAAGGGGAAGCTACAAGGATGTTGAGCAGAGAACTCTTAAGTGGAGAATGGATGAAACGAGAGAATATGCGATAAAAATTTTTAGGAGAACAATAAGAGATCCAGTATCATGGAGAATCTACGAGGCCCTAAGAAAGTTCATATTTGAGGGATACCTAGACCCACCAATAACGATTAACCATGCCGAAGAAGAAACATATAAAATACGTGAACAGATACAAGAAGCCTTAGCCGCTATGGACAAAGGAGAAATCGCCAAGGAAAGGGCCGATAAAATAATCAAGAAAAATCTCTACCGCCTTGCAGAGTATATTCTGTCCAAGAAAATAAAGTCAGACAGGTGGTATAAAAAAGCAAGGGGAGAAGCAATAAAAATGTTTAGGAAAATACACGTGTATACATATTAGCCACAGATAAAGCGAATGTCCATGATTATGCCCATAACCCAAATCTTGAGCTATTTTAATAGCAGTACTAATTAGAATGACCTGATGGCTCACCCAACTACTATTAATGTAGGGAAAACGTCGTGAACGGGACTAATAGTAGTTATTAAGGTCAAACATAACCTTTTTTAAGAATGGAGATTTTATTGGGTTATATGGTAGGATAGCAAATTAATGGCTAGGGCGTCAGTTGGGGCCGTAGTGTAGCTTGGCAGCATGCGGGACTCGGGCTCCCGTGGTCGTGGGTTCAAATCCCGCCGGCCCCACTTTTGATATAGTATTGTTTCTATTGAGTAGTAGTGCGTTTTGTACTTGGTGGAGGAATGCTATATGATGTATTTATGGATACAATTTCATGGAATTCGGTAGGAGTAAGTGATGTATCGTTGGTGTGGATATGGATATCGGGAAAATGTTGGGGAGACTCAGGGATAGGGGACTAGTAATAAGCATTGCCAAAAAAATACAGCGTCTGTGGGGCAGAATAAGGAATAATCATCCAAGAGGACTAAAAGTAATGAATTTCTGTGGTACGCATGAGTTTACAATAACGTATTATGGGCTAAGATCACTAATGCCAGATGGACTGGAATTAATCCCTGGGCCGGGATGTCCAGTATGTGTTACTCCTGCTAGGAACATAGACATAGCAGTGGAGATCTCAAGGATGGCCACTATACTGACATATGGAGATATGTATAAGGTACCTGGAACAAAAATTTCCTTGGCAGAGGCTAGAAGTAGTGGTGGCGATGTTAGGGTAGTATATGGTTTCTATGATGCATTAAAGATTTCAAGGAAGGAGAAGGATAGGGATTTTGTCTTTTTTGCTGTAGGGTTCGAAACAACTGCTCCAACTGTTGCTTCACATGTAGTCAGGAGGATGGTTCCAGATAACTTAAAATTGTTGATGAGTTATAGGATAACAGTACCAATAATGAGGTATATTCTAGAGTCCGGTAGAAGAGATATTGGTGGCATTATCGCCCCTGGTCATGTATCAACAATAACTGGAGCTAAGGCATGGAGGTTCGTAGCTGAGGACTTTGGTGTCCCCATAGTCGTTGCTGGATTTGAACCATTGGATGTAATGATCGCGATCTACGAGATACTCAAGCAAATACGTGATAATTCTCCAAAGTTGGTGAATGAATATAGTAGGGTTGTGACTTGGGAAGGAAATGTCGTAGCGCAAAAGTTTTTGAGAAAAGCGTTTTGTGTAGTGGATGGTCCCTGGAGAGGCATTGGTATTGTTCCCAACAGTGTATGGGAACTAAGAGAAGAATATGCCCATATGGACGCATTAAAGAGATACGATGTGAAGATAGGAGAATCAATAGACACAAAACCAGGATGCAAATGTGCTGATATTACTCTAGGTCTTGCTAAGCCTACAGATTGCCCATATTTCGGGAAGGCATGTACGCCACAGAGACCCATAGGTCCATGTATGGTATCTTCAGAGGGCGCATGCGCAATATGGTATAAGTATGGAGGCCACGAGATAATTAAGAGTAAATATATTGGGTGACTAAAGTGTTAGATGTAGAAATAGCGGGAATAAAGCTAAGGAATCCTCTTATGCTGGCCTCGGGTGTGGTTGGGTCGAATCCACTTCTGTATAGGAGGGCTTGGGAGGAAGGAGCGGGGGCTATAGTAACAAAAACATTTACTGTTGAAAAGAGAGAGGGGAATATATCCCCGATTATTATTGGTGTTCCCTGTGGATACATCAATGCTGTAGGTCTTGAAAATCCCGGGATCGAATATATAGAGAAGGTCGTCAGATTCTTGAAGAGCAATAATATAGCGACGATAGTGAGTATCGCGGGCAGGACTATAGATGAATTTTTAAGATTGGCCTTGAAAAGTAGAGATTGCGGTGCTGATGCAATAGAGCTGAATCTATCATGTCCGCATGTAAGAGGAATGGGTATGGAGCTGGGGCATGATGGAACATTCGTAGTTAAATTGATCAGGAGCATAAAAGAGGAGGTTGATATACCAATATTCCCAAAATTTGGATATAGCCCACGTCTCACGAATCTATTAAAGCTCGCCGAAATTGCTGGAGCTGATGGGGTTGTAATCATTAATACGATAAGAAGCATGAGGATAGATGTGTGGATACATAAGCCAGTGCTATCCAATAAATATGGAGGATTATCGGGACCAGCGATACATCCAATTGCAGTATCGTGTGTATACGAAGCATATGAAGTACTGGATATACCCATAATAGCCTCTGGGGGGGCTTGGTCTTGGGAAGATGTTATAGAGTTTATATTGGCGGGAGCGAGGGCCGTGCAGATAGGAAGTATAATTGGAGAAAAGGGGCTAAATGTCTTTAGGGAGATTCTACAGGGGATTGAGAGATATCTTAAAGAAAATAACCTAAGTCACATAAATCGGTTAGTAGGTCTAGCTCATATTGATGACTAGATAATCTTCATCTTCATTAAGTACAAGTGGGCTTTTCTTAGAACCTCTCTATCATTTTCATATGTTATCCTTCTAAGTGCCGACTCAAAATCGAGCCAAGCAAATGCTTTATGCTCATAAGACAGTCTTACATCAACCTGTGTAGTCTCAGCAAGGTAATAATGCACAACCTTATGAATTTTCCTACCCTTGAGAAAATAGTCATATTCAATTCTTTCACGAAAACCAAATACAAATCTCAGGTCAGAAATACCTGCCTCCTCGAAGGCCTCTCTTTTCACTGTTTCAATCTCACTCTCCCCGGGCTCTATGTGTCCCTTTATAAACCCCCAATGCCCCCATCCATACTTCAATAGAAGATAGACGACACTATCGTTGGGGCGCCGGAATACTATTACACCGGCGCTCCTTTCTGTTCTCATTTGGTATCATCTCTAGATCTCATCGGCCCATAGGTCTGAGGCCTCATCCCATTCCGCGATGTCCTCATCTTTCTTACTTTCGTCCTTTTTCTTATCTTGCATAAGGATCACATTAGTGTACGCATAACATCTTAATCCTAAAAACTACATTTAAAAAGCACAAAATTACAATTTTAAAAATTTGTTTAATTATGACCTGTATCGGCATACTGGGATATCTCTTTAGCATAGAAATTTTTTAGTGGTCTTGTTGATACCCATGTGGTTGTTTATATACAAATCTTTATATATCTCTTAACAAATTTTTCTATCTCAGAGTAAAAATTTTTTGATTTGAAATTAGGTGATAATAATTGACTGAAGGGGACTTCGAGGTTATTTTCGAAACTAGGATAAGGTATTTGAGGCCAAAGTCGGAAAATGTCGATAAAGTTAGCCTAGTTTTGTCCTCGCTGGCTGTGGATGATGTGGGAGTGAGAATATACAAGTATATGTGTAATAAGAAACTGGTTACACCAGAAGAACTCTCGAATGCAATGGGGATAGACATAGAGGCTGTATTGGATAGATTAGATTATATGTACAGCTTAGGGCTCATAGATAAACTGGGTAAGGCATATATAGTGAATATGCCTCTATCGAAAGCGATTAGAAAGAGAACATCGCAAAGAGTTGTGGAGATTTTGGAGCATCTGGCTAGTATTCTAAATGGTGAGAAGAATGAGTGAGGATTTTGAGGTATTGGCTGAATGGACAATTAGAAAGCTCAGAGACATAGACCTCGATAGGGCGGATAGGGAGAAGATAATTAGGTGGGTACTATATTCGCTTGGTGTGAAGGATCTAGGAATAGACATTTATTTATATTTAAAGAAGGTCAAGAGATCCACAACGACTGAGATTGCGGAGAAGTTTAATATAAGCCCTACAACTGCTAGGAAATACCTTGAACAGTTGCATTCATTGGGACTGGTAGATTATATTGGTAGGGAATATCATCTCACGCGGGAGGATCTCTCCGGTTGTATAAGGGAAATACTGTTGCCTAGAATACGTAGAGTACTGGAGGATATAGCCGACATTGCGGGCGGGGTAGAATTTGGAGAGTGGAGCGAAGAAAGGGCTGGTGTGATCAGATACACAACTTCCGAACTAAGAAGGGCCATTGATAAGGCCAAGGAAGATGTTATGAGAAGCATTAATGAGCTAGCTGAGAAGGGGGTAAAGATAACTCCTGAAGTTATATCTAAAATCCTAAGTAAGACATTCAATGCTATTGGAGAGACAATCAATAGGATAGGAGAATATATTGAGGAATACGGCAAAAATATCGAAAAAATGAGCCATGGATTCTTCTTTATATGGCCCCCAAGGCATCCAAAGTCCCCAAAGATAGAGATAGCTAAACCCAGAGGCTTTGAATCTGGGTTCAAATTTGAGACAGGCGGTATAACAAGGGGTAAGAGTATAGTGGAGACACGTGACAAAATAATATACAGAATATACTCCGAACATAAGCTAACAAAAGGAGACTTCGAGTATGCCAGAAAAGTAGGGAAAAAAATAAAGGCATACATATTTGGATATCTTGAAATAGATGAGGATGTGAGTCCAGAGTATGCAGACGTGGTTGAATCAATAAAAGTGTACGGTTATGCCGAAGGGCCAAAAGAATTTCTGAAAGCGCTGGGGGACAAACTTCGGGTATTTGGACACATAGAATATATATAGAGCCCTACTATATGGATGTAAATGAGTATATGTATAAATAATTCCTGAGTATGAGGGGCCTAAATTGGAGGACACATATAGCAAGGCCATAGTTGCAAAAAACATAGTTAAGAAGTATGAGACAAAGATTCCAAGTGGGCTTTTCAGGAAAAAGAAGAAGGTGGTATATGCCCTAAAGGGAGTATCTTTCAGCGTGGAGGACTCTGAAATATTTGGACTATTGGGGCCAAATGGGGCAGGCAAAACCACTTTGATAAAAATCTTGACAACCCTGCTATTGCCCGATGCTGGGCGGGCCTATGTCATGGGCTTTGATGTCGTAAAGAGGCCAAATGAGGTGAAGAAAAGGGTGGGGGTAATGCTAATGGGGGAGCGAGCATTATACTGGAAATTAACTGGGAGAGAGAACCTAGAGTTTTTTGGAGCATTATATAGAGTGCCTAAAGATATACTTAGAACGCGGATAATGGAAATAATAGATTTTTTAGACATAGGCGAGTTTGTTGATCGATTGGTAGAAACATATAGTAGTGGTCAAAAGGTATTGTTGGCATTTGCAAAGGCACTTATAAATGATGCTCCTATAATATTTCTCGATGAACCAACTGTGGCACTAGATCCGGGGAGGGCATTAGATATTAGGCGAAAAATCTTAGAGCTTAAGAAGGAGGGAAAAACGATTTTTCTGACGACTCATATAATGCAAGAAGCGGAGGAACTATGTGATAGAGTAGCCATAATTGATGATGGAAAAATTGTTGCCATAGGTACTCCAGGAGAGCTAAAAGCTACATTAAAAGGGAGAAGCGCGATAGAAGTCGATGTACTATCTGAGGACATAGAAAATTTGGTAGAAAAAGTTGGGAACATAGATGGAGTGCATAAAGTGGCATGGAAGGTTGTCGGTTCGGAGAGGGGGCATGTAACAAGAATTAGGGCGCTTTGTGATTCCCCCCGGCAAGTTTTACCCAGAGTTGTAGATATAGTACTAGAAAATGGTGCAAAGTTACACTATATAAAGCCTGAAGAACCAACACTGGAGGATGTGTTCCTTTACTATACTGGCAGACTGCTCCAGTAGGGAATAATGAGATGAGGCCATCATTTCAGGCGATATATTCGGTATTTAAGGCACGATTTAAGGTCTATACTAGATATCCAAGCTGGTTTGTTCTTAGCTTTGCATACCCAATATTTATGACGCTAATGCCTGTTTTTCTAGCAGTAAGTGTCGGGGGGTCTATCCAAACAGCTAGTGAAGCATTTAACACTTATGCTGGCACCCCTGAATTTATATTCTATATACTCGTCGGGTCAACCGTTTGGTCAATATCGGTGAACATTCTATGGGATTTCGGTATGTGGCTATATGAGGAAATGGAGGCTGGGACACTGGAGCAACTATTATTAACACCAGTGTTGGTATCAGAGTTGCTATTGGGAGCAGTCATGTATACACTAGTAATTTCCCTCATAACATCATTTGTGGGGCTCATATTGGCCAGCGCACTATTCGGGTATATCCATTATTTGTTATCTGTAGAATTTATTATTGCGATAGGCATAATAGTCCTTGGATTTATACCTCTCATGGGAATGGCTGTGTTTTTTGGAGCTATAGTTCTCAAAATAAAGGAGCCTTGGGCGCTTTTTAATTTTCTCTCAGCCCTTCTGGTATTCATAGCGGGGGTATTTTACCCAGTCACAGTACTGCCTCCATTGGCTAGATATGTAGCCGTGACTTTTCCAGCCACGATCCAGATATGTGATTCCAGAGCAGTAATATTGCATATAGACTATATTTTTGACTCAACCATAGATATTCTCATTCTAGCTTCATATGCCATCTTCTGGCCTGTATTTGGAGGGCTAATGTTTAGGAGAGTGAGATCTGAACTAAAATCTAAGGGCTCTATAGGTGCTCACTAATGGGGATACGAAAACATATAGATCATCTAAAAGCAATAGTGAAGTTTAATCTAAAGATAGAGACCCGATACCCAATAAGCTATATGGCTGCTTTCTTTAACATGTTTTTCTGGTTGTTTTCATTTTCTATTCTCGTCCTTATGCTTAGCAGAGATCCAAGTGGTGGGGAGGTTATTGGGAATATAATAATGTGGGGCTTTGCGGCATACATAGTATTTCAAGGGCTCTTCGGAGAGGTTGCTTTTGGACTAATTAGACTCCAGAGGAGGGGAACATTAGAACAGATAATGCTAACACCAATATCCCCCTGGATTCTACCGCTGGGGCTAGCTGGATTTACGATGATAATAAATATGCTACTTGTCATGATTGCCATACTTATGTTTTCCACACTCATGAAAGTACCAATAATAATCAAAGAACCACTTCTAGGACTGCTGGCGGGATTTTTATTCTTTATAATGGCTTATGGGCTCGCCCTAATATATGCGGGTTGGGCCATCAAAGCGAAGAGGAGTGGGTGGGCACTGATAAACGCCATAGAAATGATAGTAATACTCTTTTGCGGTGTTTTCTATTCATTCAGGACAGCACCACATAGAATATTGATGATATCAAGGATGATCCCCCTATCATATGCCATAGATCTATTGAGAACATCAATAATGGGAATAGAACCAGAGCTTGTACCAACAACAATCACGATACTGGATACAAAACTCTCGGCCAGCCAATTCGAATGGATACTGGTCTCAACACTCTCAATACTAATCCTACTTGTGGGATATCTATACCTAATGAGAGTCATAAAGGACGCAAAGAAAAAAGGATACCTCGCAACATACTAACACACAACATATCAATTATACTAGATACTCGATCTGATGGAGAGTATCGACATCATATAGCCAGAATACCAACAAGTGAATGATCAAAAGGGGCCCCGTCTTCGTGGACAAAAATAAAAACGATAGGTCTTTTATGATATAATAATAACTCAAAATGAACATTATTGAACAACGTGAACTTCCTAAGCCCTTCAAGTTCCTTACTATGTTTATCACAAAATAAAAAATTCTAACCAAGCGTTGAAATATTTTTAATTTTTAGCGAAATACTATAATAAATTTTGAATACAATGGTGTTTTTCGATGAAAAAAATCTATATACTTCCCTTACTGTTGGTACTATTTCTTATATATCCGATAGCCCACGTAAACTATTCAGCCCCGAAGAGTAGAGAGACTCACAAAATAATAGTGATCAAGGGAACGATAGGAAGCTCTCCAGAATCACCATACATAAACAAGGCAAATAGCTATGCTGGAATGGAACACTGGCTAGTACCACTAGCACTATATGACTCCAACCTAAACAAGATGGAGGATTTACTCGAAACAAAAATTCTGGATGCTAATGGAAAAGACATAGAGGTTATTGTTGCTGCAGCATATGCGGATTTGGACTCAGCAATAAATGCATTTGAGAGTCTAGGTGGGAGAGTAATAAAGATATACCCAGCAACGGCAAGCTTTAGAGGGATAATACCCGCTGAAAAAATTGAGATTCTAGCAAATATGCCAGAAATAGGATGGATACAGAGCGTCCACAAGGACTATGTACCATTCCTGAGAGTATCAATACCACAGCAGAGGATAGGTACATTAGACTCAAAGGCTGTACCACCAAGTTCATATCCAGCCCCTAGTTGGACGCCATGGGGCCAGAACATATATGGCGATCCGAACACAGCAATAGCAATAACGGACACAGGGCTGGATGATTCTCATCCAGAGCTAGGCCCATATGGAGGCCCAACAAGTGGGGCTTGGGAAACAGTACAGACATTCACGGGAAGTGTGAGTGGAACTGGGAGCTCTGGGTCACACTACAATAATCCATCATCGTCTGCATGGAGGGAACATCAAATATATTTGCAGTCGGGTGTGAAGTATAATATTATCCTGGACTGGTCAACATCCCAAGATCTCGACTTATATGTCTATAAACCGGGGAAGGCTCCATCACAAGATGGCACAGGAGATGATTATTTCACGAGAGCATATACAACTAACAAACCAGAATCAGTAACCTTTACTGCTGATGTTAGCGGCTATTGGGTAATTGCTGTGGATCACTATTCTTCAACCACAAGCTCAACAAGCTATCAAGTAACCGTAAAGAAATATGTAGAGTCCAGCGGGGAAGGGATAGATTGGAACGCAAAGATCATATATTGGAAAGACTTCACTAGCGATGGAAGAACAGAACCAGCCGATGGTAATGGCCATGGTTCTCACTGTGCAGGAATCGCGGCAGGAAAAGGCTACTCTGGTGACCCATATGGTGCCTATGCACATAGGGGTGTTGCACCAAACGCAAAACTTGTTGGTTTAGCTATATTCAAGATGAACGGGAATTTTGATGCTGATCTATATGAAGTCGTGCAATGGATAATTGACAATGCGCAGACATATCATATAGTTGTGTCCTCAAATTCATGGGGAGGAGTGGACGACGCTCAGCTTAACCAACTCATGAATGAACTTGTCCAACATGGCGTCGTCACGGTTGTAGCTGCTGGAAATAGTGCATATGGGAGCAACGTGGGGAGTCCAGGAAGTGCTGATCTAGTCATAACCGTTGGCGCTGTTAATGACCTAAATGAAATGGCTGAGTATTCCACAAGCGGAGATTCATCAACGGGAAATACAATTAAGCCTGATGTTACTGCCAATGGAGGTAGTGGTTGGAATACAAACCATGCCGCCAATGATGATGATGAGGATGGAAATGGATACAAAGGCAAAATTGGTAGTGTTGATTCTAATGATGCCCAAAATGCTGCAGGATCCAATAATTATGTAGATTGGCCTGGAACCTCCATGGCTACACCCCATGTGGCGGGACTAGCAGCCCTTATAATAGATGCTATGGGTGGTTGGGATGCATGGGACTATTCTGCTCAGAAGGCTCTACTAGTAAAGATGATAATTCTGATGACGGCTGTAGAGTTTACTCGTGCAGAGAACCCAAGTAAGGTTCCGCGTCCGAGTCTGGATAGAGGAGAAAAAGATAAAATAGAGGGGTATGGGAGAATAAATGCGGACGCTGCGATAATGGCAGTGTTAAATCAGTTAGAAGTTGGTCAATCATATACATACTATCTCGGATCTACAAGCCCTAGTGCCCAATGGTATGCACCAAGGGCGTGGGCAGGATACATATATCTACAATCTGGACAAGAATATACATTCACCCTAGATGTTCCTAGTGGTGCTGATTTTGACCTATATATTTATAGAGGATACCCAGATCAGTATGGACAACCAGTCATTGTTGAAAGCGGAACTAGCGCGACCCTTGGTGGAGATGAAATCGTGACATTTACACCCTCTGAAAGTGGAAAATACTATGTGGTCGTTAAGTGGATAGATAGGAGCCTAGATGGGATTTCAGATACCCAAAATGCAGGGCAATTTACGCTAACAATCCAAGCAGGAAGCAGTAGTGGTGGTGGAGGCGGAGGTGGTACTGGTGGCGGCGAAGGCACCGTATATACGCCTCCATGTACAATTTCTGGTACAGTGAGTGGTGATGGAAGAACAGGCGCTCACTATAATAGCCCAGATAGCTCAGCTTGGAGCGAATTTAAGGTTAGTCTATCTAGTGGTGTGGAATATAGATTTACGTTGGATTGGGACTCTGGAAGTGATCTTGACATGTATCTCTATAAGCCAAACACAGCTCCCTCAGAGGACGGCTCTGGATCCGACTATGCAACTAGGGCATATACAACGCATAAACCCGAGGTTATTGAGCACACAGCGGATATAACTGGAACATGGACAATAGCCGTTGATCATTATTCAGGGAGCGGATCCGCCAATTTCCAAATAACTATAGAAATAATATCTGAAGGAGGGAGCAGTGGCGGTGGAGGAGGTGGCGGCGGTGGCGGAGGATTCCCCGTGACATTTACTGGCTCAGTTCAAGGCGATGGGCATACAGGTGCTCATTACAATGATCCAAGTAGTCCAGCTTGGTCTGAGCATACAATAGACCTTACCGCTGGTAATACATATAAGATAACACTAAACTGGGATAGCTCCAGCGATCTAGATTTATACCTGTATAAACCAGGTGCAAGTGGCTCCAACTATTACAAGAGAGCCTACACAACAAACCAACCAGAAGTGATCGAATTTACTGCTGATGTGAGCGGAACATGGACAATCGCTGTCGATCACTATAGTGGGTCTGGAAGCGCTAATTATCAAGTGACCATAGAATTAATATCTGGTGGTGGAGGAGGAGGTGGAGGAGGATTCACAACGATTTCTGGGACAGTTAGTGGTGATGGTAGTAGAGGTCCACACTTCAATAATCCATCATCTTCCGCGTGGTCAACGCATTCGATTAACCTGCAATCTGGAGTCAAGTACAGAATGACACTAAGTTGGGACAGCTCTAGTGATCTAGATCTATATGTATATAAGCCTGGTGCGAGTGGATCTAGTTATTATGCGAGGGCTTATACTCTCAATAAGCCAGAAGTATTAGAGTTCACTGCAGATACTACTGGTACATGGATAATTGCTGTTGATCATTATAGTACTTCTGGTAGTGCTAATTATGAGATAACAATAGAGGTTGTGTCCACTAGTAATGTTGCGTCTATTGCGGGGCAACCCGAAAAGAGCGAGGTTGTTGCTGCGTCTTTGGACTCGGATAATGATGGAATAAGTGACAATGTTGAGAAGAGCATACCGTTGCTCGATCCAGACAACCCATTAATCCCGGCAATTTATCCTCCGATAATTGTGTTGCTTGTATCACTTGGCTTGGCCATAAGGAGAAGGAGGAAATAGTTTCATCTTTTCTATTTTTTTCTCCACTAGGATTATCATATTCTTTAGCACATAAGGGTTCACGGTTTTAATCTTATTTTTTTGTTGTTAAATGAATTTATTGGGTGTCTGTATGAGGAGATATTTGGTTTTCTTCTTGCTTACTACTATCCTGCTTTGCTGGAACTATAGAGGCATGACCATAACTACGGTTTCTGGTCAGGATGAAGTATTGCTAACAAAGCTATGGGAGCTAGAGTTCCATGGCGAACCAACAACGGATATAGTGAAAATTTCAGGGGCTCCAGATGGAGCTGTTGTAGGCACATCGCTAGGGCTTGTCTATATGGATGCCAGTGGTATAGGCTGGGTAGCTCATATAGGTAGAGTGGTGATAAATCCAGTGGTGTTGGGAGATTCTATATATGTGGCTGTCTCCGATAAACTATATATTTTCAACAGGGATGGTGTAGGTTCAAGCCTTGGTATATCTGGCATAAACAATATTGGTTCCTGGGCAAGCAATATTACTGTCTCAATGCTTGTGGGGGACAAGAGTCATATTATTGTCTTTGATAGCGCTCTGAATATTGTGACAGAATTCAATCTTAACTTTGTGGCTGGATATATTATTGATGGGGATATCAATGGCGACGGTGACATAGATATTGTTCTATGCTCAAAATTTGGTAGGGTCGAATCATACGATTTATCTGGATCGCTCCTAGTGAACGTTTCATTATCATTGCCTCATGGTGAAAATGTCGATATTGATCCAAAGGTTGGTGATGTAGATGGCGATAATAAGGATGAAATAATAATCCCGGTTACTCCTTTGAGACGCCAGGGCTATGTCTCAAGTCTAGTGATTGTTGATGATAGTGGGGTCGTTGAAAGGCTAAATTATAGTGTTAGAATGCAGGCTATTGATCTTTATGATATAGATAATGATGGTCGTCTAGATATTTTTGTGGGGTATGATCTTGGGTATTTTGCGCTAGACTATGCCGACAATGAAACCATAATGAATGTATCAACGGAAGGCATAGCCGAAGGTTTCTATGGATACGTAAGGATAGATGACTTCGATGCGGATGGCGGGATAGAATTCCTATATATAGATAGTAAGGGATCCCTAGTACTCGCAAACATCACAGGAATAGAGAAAATATATGGAATCTCCAATGAGTATATCTACACGTTTGAAGCGGGAAGTTTTTCGTCCTCCTCAGAGGAAGCAATAGTTGTGACCCTATCGGGACATGTTGAAATAGTAGGCATTTTAACATGGAATAAAGTGACGGACTTTGGGTTGATTGGGGGGCTCCGGGGAGGATTCCACCCAACGATCTATGGGAATGGAAGCGTATTGATTCCGTTACCCAACGGCAAGATATTGTTAGGAGATCAAGATGGCGACCTAACCTATTATGGGCCCTTTAACCTATTATCCCAGCCAGTATATGGTGATGTGGATGGCGATGGCTATGAGGAGGGCATAATCACGGACTACCAAATTGGTGAGACAAGAATATATGTGGTGGATGCGAATATGTTCTATATTATAACCAATGTTAGTGGGGCGGTTTATGGTGTGTCTCTAGCTGATTTAGATAGGGATGGTACTGATGAAATAATAATGAATTGTGGAGACAAAGTCATTGTTTATGGGTCTACCTCATGGAATCTGAATATCGGCGAAGCGTTGGTAGAGATACCACTACCAGTGTTTGATGTTGATAATGATTTAGAGTTAGAGATAGTTGCTGTTTCGCAAGGGGGAAGTATGTATATACTGTCCATGGATGGAGAGATAGAAGGAAGGTTTGACATACCGATAATCCCTACGAATCCCCTGATAGTTGGGGACATAGATATGGATAGGGGCGCGGAGTTCCTCACAGTCCATAGTGGGGCGCTAAAATGTATAGGTCTTGATGGATCCATAGAATTTATCGTGTCTAAGGAGCTACTTGAATACTACCCTTATCCGCTAGTAACAGATTTCGACTCTGATGGGTACCTAGAGGAGATAGTGGCCTTTGATAACAATATAACTATATTTGATCATTGTGGTGAAGAAGTAAAAACCCTTAGTTTTGATGATGATGTATCTGGATTCGCAGTGATTGATATGGATTCAGACTGGATCCAAGACATAGTGGTTGCGACCCCAGGAAAACTATACATCAGAAATCTGGTAACTGGAGATGAGATTATGTCAGTGGCTTCAAATCTAATAGGTGAGTATGCAGAGATATTTGCAGGAGACTTTGATGGGGATGAGTTGATGGAAATAGTCGTCGTGTCGTCCGGCATTATTTATTATGAAGCTACCACGGAAGCCTTGGGGTCATCGAAGTGTTATGGGGTTAACAAACTCATGGTATTCAATACACTCAATTATGATAGGGATGGTGATCTTCTCACGGATTACGAGGAAATGGTTCTATATGGGACGAATCCATATTTGAAGGATACAGATGGCGATGGTTTTGATGATCGAATGGAGATTCTCAATGGTTGGGATCCAAATGACCCCGGTGTACCCAAGAGATACCCAATATTCTGGATATCGTTTATACTGTCACTAATCGCCCTAATCATTATAGCATATATATATCGAGAAAAAACTCCTAAGAAATAGCTCCTTTAGAGGATATTTTTACTAGAAAACAATGATGTGAAGATATGGTTGCTATTTTTTCTAATTTTAAACATTAATCAAGAGTGTCGTTAATTATTGGTGTTATCTTTGTCCAGCTTTGCATTGAAAAGCATTGCATATAGACTTAGAGTGGCCCTTATAGGCCCGATAGGTTCTGGTAAAACCCATTTCAGGAAAGTACTGATGAAGGAAAGAATATCTAGGCTGAGGCCAAACAAGAAACCAGTCATAAGAGAGATAGAGGGTATATCCAATAAAGACAGAGATACTAGGTAGGGGAGGAGAAGTAAGATATGTCCTAAGGTTTGTGGACGGGCTAGTGGAGAAAAATTTGGGGGCAAAGATTGGGAGCTGGATGGAAGGAAAAAGAAAAAAATCCTCGCCTCAAATCTGGGAATACTTGGAACAATATGTAATTTTGTGGACTACAAAATAATTACAATAGGCGGAACACGAGGAAAAATAACGGCCTCTTGGGCAAGATAATAACAGTCATCAAATTCAGCGAATAGATATGTGTTTTCGCTATTCGTCTTTTTAAAAGGAATTCTATATAATAATACCTAGGAATATTTTGAACTTTTGGGGGATTAGAAATGATCAGGATGAGAAAAGGAACATATATTCTTATCGTAATGTTGACTCTATCCACATTAGCCTATATTGTTGGTACAAATATTAGGAAAAATCAAAAAAGAATTGTCTATACGATAAAATTTGGCTCAACTAATAGTTTTGACCAGGAAAGAGAGATAATTCCAGGAATATTCCAAGTAGTAAAGACAAGGGATAGGATTTCATGGAAGACAATACGTCCAATGCAAACAGGGAGAAAATGGACATTTATGGTCTACTTAGACGCGGATAATAACCTAGAGAGCGCGGGGTTGGAGGATTTCCTTGAAATGTCGAGCGTTGGCTCAACAAATGATGTAGCAATAATTGTTTTGTTAGATAGAACAGATTACTATTCCACATCCTACGGGGATTGGAAGGACACAAAATTATTCTATATAACTAGTGGCCTTGATCCGAACCCAGACAATGCTCTCGAGGACTGGGGAGAGAAAAATATGGGTGATCCCCAAACACTTGTAGATTTTGTATCTTGGGGCGTCCAAAATTATCCAGCTGAGCATTATGCTGTTATTCTATGGGACCATGGTGGTGGGCTTTCCGGAGTATGTTGGGATGGCGACAATGGAAACGATAACCTGAACTTGGTGGAGCTGAGGGACGCGTTTGAGGCGATATACAATTCTATAGGGAGAAAGATCGACATAGTTGGATTTGATGCATGTCTAATGGGAATGATCGAGGTTGCATATCAACTAAGAGATTACGTTAACTATGTTGTATTCTCCCAAGAAACAGAAGCTGGTGACGGATGGCCATATGATGATATACTAAACCCGCTAATCTCAAACCCAGATATGTCCCCCGCACAATTTGCAGAGTTAATAGCGGAGAAGTATGTCCAATCATACAATGGTGGAAGCCAAGGTACAGACAGAGAGGCAACCCAATCCGCTATAGATATAGAAGAACTTGTCGAGACAGCAGTTCCATATCTAAATAGGCTAGTGGGAGAACTAATAAGGAACTATGATACATACAAAGACGCTATCGACTATGCAGTTAACAATGCCGAAGACTTCTATTACTCCAACGAGAAGGATCTCATCCATTTTCTAGAGCTAATAAAGAGTCAGGTAAGTAGTTCAACATTGATAAACATGATAGACCAAACAATCAATGCTATAGACCAAGCAATACTATATGGCGGGCACCTATCATCCCATCCAAATGCACATGGATTAAGCATAAATATACCATCATCATACTATACGAGCTATGACAATGTCCTAATGTCCCAGCATCATCAATGGGACGAATTTCTAAGGAAGAGAACTGGGAACACTGTAGGAATATGGCTATATGATATACTATTCCAAGGCTATGACTCGGATAGCGATGGATATTATGACTCTAACCTAGCACTAAAAATAGACCTAGACTCAGATACTACACAGACAATACAGGTAAAGCTATATGCCATGGTTGATGGCACCGAAAAACCAATGGGTGAGACAGATGCCTTCACAATAAATGGTGCAACAAGCGGCGATACAACAACGGTAAATCTCCAAATAGATGGTATCGGAGAATACACATTTAGACTCGAAATAATATCAGGCACAAGCACTGTAAAACAATTCTACTATTACTGTGACAT
>CAZWPQ010000018.1:29139-40537 GCA_964636085.1 uncultured Nitrososphaerota archaeon | reverse complement strand
GCATGTTTAGGTAGACTGTCTGTGTGGTCAAAAAAGAAAAAGTAATATAGCAAAAATAATATCAATAGCCCAATAAAAAATCTTAGTTCAGTCCGCCAACGCTAAATTCTTCTCTTATTCGTACAACAATACTGGAAAACTGCATGTCAATTTCTCAGTACCTTATTTTTTGATCTAGTAGCCTCATGATGTGTCTTCATTCTCCGCATTTGGATGCCCCTAAATCAGCATAGGCCAAGGCATGAAAAACAATACAAATAAATGACAGGGAGCTAAAAATTGACATGAGGAAAAAATGGACTAATCTATGCTGTTGATGATTTCTCTTGTTAAAATATTCACAACTTTCTGTTCTTCTTTTTGATCGTCATCGTGGTTTCATATTAGACAGTTATATTTCAGGGCAAGGGCTGCAAATGGCGCTTCTCAACATCAAACTTCACACGTATCTTGACCGCAGAACCTAAGTATTCCCTATACTCCAGCAAAGTCTATACGAAAGTAAAAATAAAAAATGGGGGCACTATGGATGTAAAAGTTAGTGATGCAATAGTAATATCAATTAGAATTAGAGGCATATATTAAGATTTACCTAGAGCCTGTATTTGGGGGCGATAAAGTTTGATCTTTCATAGAGGGAAAAAATTAATGTTCTTTTCACAAAAATATATTTCCTATTATTTGATTATTAATTGGAATTTCTCAATGATCATTTTTCCATTAATAAGGAAATTTTATATGATAGATGACAACATATCGCTCCTCAATAACAAATGTAACATAGGTGTCATTGATGCTCTATAGATTGTTGTTCATTACTGTAGTTGTTCTATCAGTAGCATCAAATGTTGGATTTATCTCTACCCTACAAGACAGTTCCACAGGTTTTGTACTTGTGGATAGATTCGTCTATGTTTTTCCTCAGGGATCCCATGGGAGAGATATACTGGTTCTTGGTGATTATGTATATTGTTGCGGTGAGCTTGGGGGAAATATATTTGTGGCTAAGATCGCGCAAAATGGATCGATTATATGGAATATAACATTTGGTGGTGACGAAGGGGAGAGATGTTATTCTATGGTGTCCACGAGTGAATATCTTTATATTGTAGGCTATACTAAGAGCTATGGAAATGGGGATGGGGATATCTATATAGCCAAAATATCGCTAGATGGTTTTCTGGTGTGGAATATAACTTGGGGGGGCCCGGACTGGGACGAGGGAAGAGACTTATTCTACTACAATGGTAGTCTGTATGTTTTAGGTTGGACATGGAGCTTTGGTGCCGGGGAAGGCGACTTTGTAATCTTGAAAGTATCCGAGGAAGGCGATATCATATGGGCCAAGACCTGGGGTACAAGGGAGAATGAAGAGCCCTCAGGAATATACATTTATGAAGACAAAATCTATGTTGCTGGATTTAACGAATCCGAATGGTTGCAGGAAGATGTAATATTTGCAGTATTCGACATGAATGGCGATGAAATCTTTAATGGTTCGTGGAGAGGAAAAAGTTGGGACGAAACCAAGGATATATGTGTAGACTCTGATGGAATTTACATTCTATCCGAGTCGTGTGGGTATGGCGAGGGATACTTTGAGGTGGTTCTCCTAAAATTCTCGCTGGACGGAGAGTATGAGTGGATGGCTACATATGGAACTAGTTATGATGATAGACCTTCAGATATGATACTATACAACGATACGTTATTGATAACTGGGGACATATACTATGATCCTACAGACGAGCGTAACATTTTCATTGTTCAGTTTGATAAAAATGGATCATTAAGTAAATCAATAGTTATTCCAGAGAATAACTTTACAAGCGGTGGTGCGATATGCGCTCAAGATTATGTATATACGATTGCAACGATTTCTGGTCAAGAAAAAGCAAATACAGTAATATATAAAGTAGATTTTGATTCCGACAGAGATGGCCTAGGAAACAATGAAGAGAACGAATTGGGTTTGGACCCATTTAACCCAGACACTGATAATGATGGCCTCACTGATGGCGATGAGATCTACCAGTATTTCACTAGTCCACTATCCAACGACACGGATAGCGATGGTATGCCTGATGGCTGGGAGGTTCAATACGGCTTAGACCCAAAACATAATGACTCCTATAAAGATGAGGATGGCGATGGTCTATCAAATCTAGAGGAGTACCAATATGGTACAGATCCTACCAACATGGATACTGATGGTGATGGGTTTAATGACTATGAGGAGATCAAAGCCGGAACAAATCCCCTAGATCCGCAAGATTATCCATCAAAATGGACTATAGGAAAATTCATATGTATACTGCTGATAGCCGTTTGTGCAGGACTTGTAACCGTAACCATAATATACAAAAAGAAGGGTTGAATGAGCGGGCAGAATTTTCACATAGCCTTCAATATTTTTTATCTGCATATGCTATGACGTGTCATGAATCGGAGGTCTTTCTAGCAATAATACCTCAAACATAAGTGCTTTCATTGTAATATTTAAAGAATCTATATGATACTAATATTGAGTGTTCCTTATAAAAGGTGATTCTGGTGAATCATATGGACTTCCTATCCGCCACTCAAGTCTATTTCCAGGCGCGAGGCATCGATTGGCTTGACTTTGAAGCTCTGAAGATGGCTTTGCTTTATTTATACGATTGGAGGCCGTGTAGTGCATCTGATCTAAGAGATAGTGGTGTCCTAAGTGGTTTTAGATTCGTGGGAAAGGGGATCTCTCCAATAGGACTTCTCAACTAATTATGGTATCTTGGATTTGCTGATATAATCCCCGGAACACCTCGTAAGTACAAGCTAAACATACACGGTAGAATACTAGCTGAACACGTAAAGAAATCAAGTCATATAAAGATTACAATGCTGATTTTTGAACGTCTCTATCGTTGGAAACCGCTTAAACATATGCTACGCCTTATCAAAAAGGAAGGAAAAGCAACGGTGGAAGATATAGTCAACAAACTTGGCGGAGAAATGAAGTTTTTGGACAAGTATCATGGCTAAGCTTGGACTCGGGGTAACTAGACCCAACATAGCAAAACTATACAATAATTTCGTCGTAGAAAACTGCCTAGTACCAATAGCAAAAGAATTAGGAGTAGAACTGCGGATAGAGACAAGATGAAATTAGTTCTGGGGTACGAGGAAAGGAGCCCATTGAGACTTAAGATTACGATGGAGGCAATAGTGGAGGATCTGACCAAGTTAGGTAGGGCATTGGGTTCTAATGTCGAGACGGGAAGGACATTGGGTTAGGGCATAGGCATGATGTTGTTTGGGCTCGGGGAGACTCGAGGATTGTGTTCGAGGTTTTGGTGAGAGGGATGTCTACAAGGATGTGGAGGTGTTGTCACGGGTGAGGGAGGCTGGTTATAGGGGCTTCTTGGTAGCGTCATCCAAAGTTCTAGCGGATGGCAGGAAACTTCTTTGGAGGCGTGGTGTGGATGTTATATTCGCGGAGAAAATCGCGATTCTTGGTCATAGATTGCATGCTGACGTAACATTAAGAGATTTGTTGATGGTTTTAGCAAGGGTATTGCTGTGAGATTACTACTCTATGTGTGCTGTAGGGTTTGCAGGAAAGATAAAGAACACGTATGAGATCATTTTGAAGTTCTCATTCATCATTTGGTATTTGTGTTACCATATAGTTTTTTCAGAAATCGTTTGTATAGGTCTGCACTTATTCTGAAGTTTTTGTCTATCATTTCATCCAATATCTTGTGTGCCTCTTTTCTGCTTATTTTGCCTATTCTTGTTGCCTGATGTAATATGTATAGTGTTCCTCTTGGTCTAAGACCATATATCATTGCGACATTCCTCGCTCTTGGATCATCCATTATAACTACTGTTTCGTTCTTCTGTAGAGCTAAGACTATAACTTGTGCTTCTCCGAAGTCAATTCTAGTCAATAAAGCAATTCTTTTGGCTCTCCTAATAGCTTCTTCATCAAGTTCATGAAGTATAATATACCCCTTGCCTACATAGCTATCAATAACATATGCATCCTTATATCCAAGACTTTTACCAACGATTGCAGTTTCATGATAAACCTCTGGTGGAATCTGAACTCTTCCAAGAACATCAAATATCAATTCCAATTTTTCGACTTTGGGCAAAATAAATGAGTGGAGTAGAATTTATCACGACCAAACTATTATTCCTCAAGATCTCTAGGGTCTAAACGTAGTTCGATACCCAATTCCCCAATCACATCTATCATTTCCCAGAGGCTAAGTCCAGCAATCCTGGCAGCCATCCAGAGCGAGACCTTGCCCTCCCTATATAACCTAACCGCATACTTCAACTTCCAACCTCGAATTGATTCTTCAAGAATAGCCCTAAGTAGTGCATCTTCATTTATTCCTTCTATCTCTGAGATTTTTTTAAGTCCCTAAGCAAGTGATCGTCAACCTCAATAGTAATTCTGGCCAGCAAAATCACCCGGATAACTATAATGTATTAGATAAAAGGAGCCAATAAAAGAATGATGAATTAGGAGGATTATTATCTGGCGGCGTACTAGGTAAAAAGGCGTTGTCAAATTTTGCTAACTTATAGATTCTCTGTGGTATTTAGATATAGGGCTATGTGGTGCGTTGCTTGGTCATGGTCTTTAGAGTGAGGCTTGAGAATGGCTCTATTGGGGTTCCCAGAGAAATACTGAGAATGTTTGGGCTTGTGAATGGTCCGGAGGTCGTTATTTCTGTTTCTGGTGATAGGATTATAATCTGTCCATATCAGGGGGAGGCTCCCGATATAGATAGGCGCATCGAACGGCTCAGAGAGAATGCTCCAGAATGTTTTTCAGAGAAAGAGACAATCGTAGGAGCAAGTGGGTGAGCATTGATTGGATGAGGAAGAAATTAGGTTTGAAGCAATAATGGATGCTGGGCCAATAGTTGTATCTCATACGAAAAATTAATGGAGATATTTATAGCAATCCTCAAAAAAGGTAGACTCGAATCTTCTCAGAAAAATTAAGAGACAAGCTGGAGGAGGAGCGCTGGATCGAAAGCTCCATATTGGGAATCCCCAAGTAATATTGGGGACTCATACCTCTAAAATAATCATTCTTTTGCATCAAAATAAGCGAGTCATATGAGGTACTAGAGTAGAATTTCAGCGTCTCTGCTATCCCTGAATACTAGATAAACCTTATTTAACTGCCACGAGGATTAGTCCTCTGGAAAAATCCCAGAGATAGGGTCTTCCTCGAGTTTGTATGAACAAAAACTGCTCTGGATCCTCATAACTTATTTCTTCGAATATAAAATACATAGGTTTCTATATGGTATAGATAGTGTCATATTGTTACTACGATATGGTGGAAAACAAAATGCATAGAAAGGGCTCCATGGTTTTTATTCTAACACTAATTCTGTCCATATGTTTCCCGCCAGCAATACCGATAAATGCCCCTACCCGCCCCATTAATGTAAAAAGTTTCGAAGAAGGTTTCCTAGACAACGGGTCAAACATTGCAACACAATCGGTAGGGGAAGGGAGATACGAAAATATCATTGTAAGCAACATTAGCTTGGTTGGGAAGTATCCAGGCCCAATAAGAATGGTTGATCTCGCCAATGTAAGCGGAGGCATAGACTATGTCATCATAGGTGACGACTACATTACCTTCAATAGAAGCAGTCATGCGATCCAGATAAATTATACAATCCTAGACTATGCTATCGGCGATCTAGATATGGATGGCTATGACGAGGTAGTTGTGCTTACCGACCACCTACTGTATGCCGTGGACGACGACTCCACCCTCATGTGGATAGCCACTAGGAATGGTGATGTTGACCGCGTATATATAGGAAATATAACTAGTCCAGACTATGGCCTCGTGATATGCTGGAAAAACAATACCAATTTCGTGGCCTACTATAACTATACTGGTGAGTACCTTGGTGGAGTTTCCCTCAACGTTACTGTTGAGAGGTTAAACATAACCCAGATGGGCCATCTAGGAGAGTATCTAGTGGCAAGGAATTCCTATGATAGTTGCCTATATTGTTGGACATATAATGCTACCAATGCTACTTCAATAGATCCCATATGTGTATATTCGGCGTTTGTTAGGGCTGGTGGGGCCATATATTGTGTAAGGTATAACAAGGTTATTGATGCCGCGGAACTCTGTGAGATAAGATCGGCGACTGGAGGAATATCGAAGACATACACTATCAACAATACCGATGATTGGCGTGGTTTCGTGTTTTCTAGTAGGGAGATACTTCTCCATGATATGGATATGGATGGGTTCCCAGAGTTTGTGCAACATAATGGCTCAATGATGGCTCTTGTGGACGTCTTGGAGGGCTCCGACTACGCGTTGCGGTATGAGGCGGTGGCGAGTTTTGAGGATGTATCGATTAATGATGGTTATGTATTGACGCTTTATGGGGGGAGTGTGAGGCTTTATGAGCCCCTTAATGATGGCTTATCGATTATGGGTTCTTTGGAGTTGGTTAATCCGATAGGTCTTTCTTCACCGAATAGCCGTGTTTTGTGTTATGGGCCGTATGGGGAGGCATATGATGTAGTGATGAATAGTGCATATGAGACATTCATAGATGCGGGGTGGAGATATAGGATTGGGGATGACCATATAGTGTTCTATCAGGCAAAGAGGGTAGTGGATATATACCCCGAGGAGATTGACGAGTATATATTTGATGGCTTCATAGACTATGCAATACCGACAACGAATGGATTCATAGTCGTGTGGCGTGGAGGATCATTCTCTGTGTATGATCGTGACCGGGGCCTTGTATGGGGGGAAATAACGGATGTGAAATATCCTATCGCTGGGGATTATGATAATGAGAGTGACCGTGTCTGTGTTGTGCTGGGTAATGGGGAGATATATGTGTTTTCCCCATCCTTTAACGCTACGTACTATACCAACATAACGGGTGAGCTGTTGGTTTCCCAGGTCTATTTTAGGAATGGCGATTTCTATATTATGATTGCGAATGTCTCTAGTGTTGGCCTAACATTCAGAATATTGAGGGGCGCGAGCACATATATAAGGGAGGACATAGAAGTACTGGCCAATAAGTATACCGCGTCCTTCTCCATGGAGGACATAGACTCCGATGGTACATACGAATTGGCATATTTCATAGTCGCCATCAATAATACTGGGGCCCATTATATGCTTGTTGTTAGGGATGACGGAGAAATATATAGAACGGAGACGGACATTTCGTCCACCAACCTAACAACGAGAGGCCTAGTAGCGTCATTCTGGGATAGCTTTGTGTTTCTTGTACCCACGGGAGAGTTCATAAGAGTGTTTTCTGATGGCCTACAGGAGGAATATTCTGATGGTGCCGGCGTGTTTGCGTCGGAGGGAGTACTTGTGTTTGAGGACAAAATCCTCTTCTTCACCGGGAATGGCATGGCATGGATCAATGCTGGAGGCATAAAATCCTGCACAAGTAGATATGGTAGATGGACAAAGGCCATATGCCTATCCAATAACTACACCCTATACAACTTTACTGTGGGCATAGACAGGGAGCCGCCAGTGATCCATATAATATCTCCCTATGAGGGACAGGTCATAAAATGTAGTTCGGTAAATATATCATGGAATGTTACGGATGATCTTGGTGTTGAGTCTGTGCTTCTTAGGGTTGATGATGGGGGCTGGATGGACGTGACGAATAGGACAGATATGGTGCTCACAGATCTAAGTGAGGGGAACTATTCTATCTGCGTAATAGCGATAGACGTTGCGAATAGGTCGGTGAACGCTACGAGATCATTCACTATTGATCTTTCCATAGGGCTTGTGGTGTTTTGTGCGGATAATGGTTCCTGGATAAATAGGAGCTGGACAAGTATATCTTGGACAGTATATGGGGCCGTTGGGAACATAACGATATATCTGAATGGTACGGAGGCATATTTCACCGACAAGAACCTCAATGGTTCATATAATCTGACGTTGCATGAGGGATATTGGCAAATACGGATCATGGCGAGGGGACCATATGGCTCTGTCTCCAATGTGATATATGTGGGGGTTGACATGACGCCCCCAATTTTGACGATCTTGGAGCCGGCAAATAATACGGTATATGAGACCAATGATAGCTATGTCGTAGTGGTTCTTAGGATCAACGCCACTGATAATATAGGTATTGATCGTGTGGTGATGACGTATGGGGGGCATGTAGTCGAGATATCCCAGGAAGCAAATTTGATACTCTCCCCAGGAGATTACATGTTCAAAATAACTGCCTATGATTATGCAGGAAATTCAAATACTAAGATGCTACATCTAATCGTACGTAGCCCCACAACTACGAAGAACAATGAAGGAGGGGGCGTGGGGTTAGCATTGGTATTATCCATAGTCGCGGGCATATGTGTGGGGATAATCATCGTAAGAAGGAAGTTTGCCCGTAGCTGAGGTATAGCCCCCATGCGTGTCTATATCCATCCTAGATCCTTAAGAGAAACAATAAAGAGGGAGTATCTTAAAGTATGTAGACTCTTTGGTTCAAAAATATTGATAGAGATTCTGGGTAGGAAAGATCAGTATTGGAGGTGTATAGTTGGGCTGGAAGCAGACCCAGCTGTTGTGGATGGGTTAAAGAAACTGGGAGTAAGGATTACCAAAAAGAGAATCCCGGCCCTGTTTAGCACCAAGGTTTTGGCGGACCTAGCTAACATCCAAAAGATAAGGAAACCAATAGGCCTAGGGCAAAATGGAGAGATAATATATGTTGATGTCTCAAAGCCGATAGCAACAAGTGATATTAGACTCGCCATAGGTATTGCAGACACACCAACGCTCTGGCTAGATTTTAAAGGTGATCCTAGCCCGGCTAGATTTGGATATAGGGAATATTTGGGTCTACCTATTCCTAGTAGTGAAACCAAGCTTTTTGACCTGTCTAGTGTTTTGGCGAAAATATATAGGACTTCCCTCGAGAATGTATTGGCGGGTTTAAAGGCAAGGATAAGTGGTATTTTGGAGGATAAGGAGATTATCGTTGAGACATCGGTGATTGACTCGATTTTTGAATGGAGCATATTGGCCACTGAGGACACATTGGGTCGTAAGAACTATATTGACTTCAGTGGTCTGCCCCTAAAAATGGCCATATGTGCAATTTCTATGGCGGCGATCATATGGGACGATTATCTAATAGTAAGACTACCAGCCCCATGGTGGTGGGTCTCCAAAATCCTGATAAATAGGCCCAAAACAATAGTATGTTGCGACGAGCCTATTAGTCTCGGTTTACCAATCACAGTACTGGAGGATAAGGTGGTTGAGAAGCTCCGATTTAAGGGTACTACTGAAACCATAGAAAAAAGATTTAAACCATTTTGGATGCTCCTAGAGGGGGGATAAGATGGAAAATGTAGGTTTGTTAGTCCTAATATTTCTAATAGTGATGAGCTCCAGTTCTGATGTAATCACTTTTGATGATATCGGTATTGGAGATATAGAAATACCATCACTAGGCACAAGGACTGTATCGGCAGAATTCCGCTCCGAAGAGACAGGCAGTGTAATTGTAGAGGTGAATATATATGCTGAGGGGAAGCTAATAGTTGAGATATCCATAAATAATATATCACATAAAATCGACGGAACAACATCATTTGAGTGTAGGTTAGAGAGCACAAATAACCTAACAATAAAAGCAACGAACTATGGCACATCCCCTGCTATAATCTATGGAAACTCAACAATACGTATAAGGAAACAAGAGAAAAATATAGAATCAGAATCCATAGTACCGTCACGCATAAAGGCTCTTTATTTTGCATCCATACTTGTCCCCCCAATAATCATATATGTGCTTAGAAAGAAAACAGTAGTGCCAAGCAGCGAGAAGCCAGAGGTCATAATTGTATGAGCTTCGTCGAGCTTATACCATGGAAAACAAGGGAAATGGAGATCCTTGCAAGAGCATTTTTATCACACAAAAAGCTTATTCTTATAAGGGCTCCAGCTGGCATGGGAAAAACCAGCGTAGCGGCAGCATATCTGGTTAGTAAAGCAATTATTGGTGCAAGAGGGGCAATATTCCTAAGAACTAGGAGCGAGGTGGAGCACACACTCAAGATACTAGGAAATATCATAGAAAGAATGGATTCCGACTTGTTGGTGGTTCCAACACCATCTAAACAGGATTTTTGTGTAGTTAGGCCCGGTGTTCCCCTTATAAAATATTGGTGTCCCGCAAGTGATTGTGACAGGATGAGGAGAAGACAATATAGCGATGTGGAACAGTTATTGAGGGGCAAAGTATATACGGACTTTGATTCATATTTGAGGATAATGTCTACCGGGAGAAGATGCCCGTATCAAATATGTCAAGAACTCCTGGGGAGGGCAGATATCATTGTTGGTACACATCCCTATTTTATCCATCCAGACTTATTTAAGAGAATGGGGAAACTTGATCTTGTGTTGATAGACGAAGCACATAATTTGATCGGAATAACAACTTATGAGGGCGATCAAAGGTGTGTCGAAGAGGGAAAAATTGTTGCAGAGGAGGCCCTAGAGAACGGTTATCCCATCCATAAATACGTGGTGAGGCTATGGAGAAGTGGGGATACCGAGAGAGCCAAAGTTTTGGCTGAGTATGATGCATATAAAAATGAGCCAGGTATAGATGTTAGGATTGATGGTAAAATTTTAAGGATATTGCCTCCAATACGACTGATCAGGGAGAGATTAGAGGAGGTGGATAAGATCATACTGATGAGTTCCACACTATACCCGTCGAGTTTCTTCCAGAAGATATTTGCGGACAAGATAGACCATGAGATCGTCATAATACCTGGACTACTAAAAAGTCCCAAGAGAAAAATCATAGTGATGGATACTGAATTAACCACGGCGAGATATAGAAGAAATGAGGAAACATTTAGGCGCTATGCATTAGAGATATCAAGGATATATAGGAAGTTAAAGACAAAGATAATTGTTTTCTGTCCAAGCTATGAGGTTGCTGAGGGCATAGCAAAACACCTAAACATCAAAGTAACAAACGAGCCAAGAGGGGAGATAGTAATTACCGTATTTAGGGGGAGAATCTCTGAGGGTGTGGATATTCCAGACGAATATAGAGTAGCAATAATGGCCGGGCTGCCGTACCCACGACTAACCAAAAAGGACGAGAAAATAATTGAGATTTATAGCAGGGAATACGGAATAGATAAAAGGAGTCTCCGCCATGCGATGGTGACAAGCTCAATGATCTCTGCACTAATACAGGCTGCAGGGAGGGTTGGGAGGAAAAATCAGGGTCTTGTCATTATACTTGATGCTAGGGGAAAGAAAATATTTGGGGGATCCCTATGATGGATATCGGGGTCTATGCTAAATCCTTTA
>CAZWPQ010000018.1:0-29129 GCA_964636085.1 uncultured Nitrososphaerota archaeon | reverse complement strand
GCTTATTGTTGCATGGATAATTTTGTTGGTGTTGGATTATGTATGGTCAGGGATGTCAAAATTTCTGCGGTTGCTGATGTTCCCAGGAAGACTTCTCCATGTATCGGCCCACTATTTATTTTCGAAGCTTTTTGGAGTAAGAATGTATGAGGTTTTATATACAGGACTAACGAGGGACACAATACATTCAGGAATAGTCCTATCCTCAGACATCCACAGAATAGAACTATGGAAGATAAAGATAATAGCGATTTCCCCCATGTTCCTAGCAGTGGTCTTTATAGTTCCATTACAAAAAATCCTTATATTCATCCTCATAAACTTCGGCCCAGGAGACCTAGCACTCATATTATCTTGGCTAACAATAAGTTTTTTAGTCCTCGGAATGCCTGACGTCAACGACATAAAATTCATATTTACCGCACACATAATGAAAAATCCAGAGACAATAATAGGGCTACTATGGGGGATAGTAGTCTATTCACTGGGCTACGTCATATATGGGCCATCTATAGCCACGATAGGTACTCTAATATACATAATACTGATCCTACTAGCGACAATACTTCCAAAAACAGAAAAAGAAGAAATAATCGCAGAATAAACATATGGAGTCGCATAATTAGTTTAGTTAGCTTATTTTTGATGGCTCCTAACATGCAATATTCAACATTAGAGAGATCGGGTTGGTATCCAGAGTTGAAGTAGATAGGGAACAGAAAGCAAAAGCAATTGATGGAATAGAGTATTTCCATTTCGACTCTCAGATATGGGAAAACCCTGGTGCAATTTTTGAGTCGTTTTTGGAGATATCATTTGTGTTATTGTGTTTATGAATTAGATTCTTATGGTTCTGGGAAATTGGTTTTCTTTGCTATTAATCGTATTCCTTCTCTTGTTATGATTACTATATTGTTTCTTATGGCCTCTGCTACTGCAGGGGGCGATATTTCTCCTGTTCCTAGCTGTATTAGTATTCCCTGTTTTCTTTTTTTTGCTGAATACTGACTAATGACTCTTGCGAGTTTGGCTATGGTATTTCTTGTTATTGGTTTCATTGTTGTTTTTACTTCGATTATCAACACTCTATTCGTTTCCTCAGCAATTGTGTCGGCATTCTCTATTCCTCCTAGTGCTTTTTCTGTCTCTTTTCTAGAGAAAACCTTAGTTATTTTGAGTATGAGTTCTCTCGCTGTTCCTGCTAGAAATGTTCCTAGTTTGTTGTCCCAGATTGTTATCTCCTTACCTATTGTTTCCGCTAAAAGTTCTCTTATGTATGATTCCGCAGAAATTCCCAACAATGAGGATATATCCTTCATTGTTATCTCGTGTAGGAACTCTTCTGATGTTTTTAGCCAGAATTTCATTAGTGGATACCTAAACTCATAGAGAACTCTGCCTTTCTCTCTTCTTTTTGTGAGTATCTCATTTTTTGTAAGTTCTCCTAGGATCTCCGATACTGCTGTCTCGTCGAGCCCCGTGCTTCTGCTTATTTCTATTGGGCTTTTTATGTCTCTAGCCAGTGCTGATAGAACCTGGATATACGCGGGTAAATCTCTGCGTGAGAGGTCAGATATGAGTTTTATTATGTTGATAAAGAAGTCATCAAACTCTCTTTTTTCTACGAGGTTGTATGTTAATCTTATTACGGAGGCACCATCGTACGATGATGCAAGAGTTATTATTATTGGAGGTATACCACCAGAAATCTCGGCTATCGTCCTAGCAGCATCAAGGGGTATTCCCTCCTTTATTTTCATAGCCAATTCTATGGAGGACTCAATATCCAAGGGCCTTATCAGTATCCTCCTAAATGTGGCGAGTAGTGGCTGTTCTCCTCCTCTTCTTAGAGACATCAATTCTTCTAGTTTCTCCCATCCAATACTTGATAGAAGAATCCAAAACGCGTTCTTTCTCTCTAGGAGATCCTTGAAAAACCAGAATACCCTCTCCTTCACAGTATTTATGTTCTCGCGTTTTTTTCTTGCTATTTTTTTTGCAATATTTTCTAGGAACACATGGAATTCATCCAATACTATTATCAGCTTTGTTTTTTTCATTTTCTTGGCCAGAGAATCCATTGTCTCTAGGGCTGCATAGAGTATCTGCTCCGGATCTTCTATGGATGAGATCTCCCCCCAGAATATGTTTGAGAGTGTCTCATCAAACTCGGCTATGGACGCCTTCACCTTACTTGCCAAGGACATTGTATTTGATAACCAAGCACAATTAATGTAGATTCCTCCACCCATATTCCTCAAGAAGTACTTCACTAAACTTGTCTTTCCCACCCGTCTCCATCCATAGACAAGTACACCACAACGCACACCTTTTCTACATAACTCGTACTCTGACCCCAAAGCCTTCAACTCAGCCTCTCGATCAACAAATAGCATATGGGCACCTACCATAGCATATTATACTATAGTATAATTTATTATAATAAAATTTTGCTTATAAGGTGAAAGGATGACATATAAACTTGTCCTAGGAATACTACACCTTATAACCGATAAGAGAGAACTCCGATTTATTCTTTTACATAGATTGCCTCTGGTAGGTCCTTGAAATGCGCATCTCCCGTGAGAATTTTCATATTTAATTTGCGTGCCAACGCGAGTATTAGTCCATCCGCTATTCCGGGTTTTTTCTTTAAATTTAGCTTTTTTGCATGTCTGCGCAATTCCAGCAAGCATTCAGCAGCACTAATCGCTAGTTCATGGTCGAACTCAATAACTTTGGACCTAGTAACAATAAAGAGTAGTCTAGTCCTAATATAATCCTTTGGTAGACCCTCCCTAATATACTTTCCAGCGATCTCAAGTAGGACTATGTTTGGAGTTGCTACTTGGGATCTCTTCAGGTACTTATCAAGGATGCCTCCATAGGTTGTTCCGCGGAAGTATTCTATCCAAATCCAAGAATCTGCTATTATCATTCCTCATCCCTGAATAATCTATCCTCCTCCCTAAACTCACTTATCCTACCCTTGTCAACCCCAAACATGCTCTCGGGAATATTAAGTACTTTGTCCAATATTATGCGTATTGTATCATCATAAGTTTTTCCTCCAAAAATCCTCTTCGCCTTATCCAACAGCCTCTTAGTCTCAACCTTAACCATAATGGTAGTCTTCTTGCCCAACCAAATCGCCTCTATAATGTTATATCTATTATAACTATATATCGCTATAATATTTTTAAAGTTTGAAATGACGGGAAACAATCACATGGGTATGTAGTTGGTACGTTGTCTGGTGGCTCAATCGAGTTAAATCCTGACATTTTTGGTGGTCTGTAATCCCTAGGACGAGGATAGGGGTCTCAATAAATTGGACATGGTTGACTTAGGATACTCCATAAATGGGATGCTCGAGGAGTACCCATCCCTGATCTACAGTATCGTTGGGGCTCCTCAAGTATAGGATATGATAGAAATGCTAACCCGTACAGTTGGTCGCAATATATGATTTCGTAAGTGAAGAAACATTATTATTGGGCTGGATATTTATGTTTTATTCTATTCTTTTCTCTTTATATTATTGTATTGTTTGTCTGTGGGGCTACTATGAGCGGTGATCGTTCTAAGGAGCCTACTATAAGGATGTTGAAGGGGCTTAGGAGGGATGTTAGGGAGGCTCTGGAGAATATTGGGGTATACTACATAAAGGATCTGTTGCTCTATTCTCCAAGCCGACTATCAGAGCTTACTGGGATCAGCAAGGAGAGATGCGAAAAAATCCTAGACATGGCCATAGAATATCTAGATGAACAGAGAAAGAAGATAATGACCCTCGAAGAATTCGAAAAAGAAAAAGGCGAAAGAAAATTCATAAGTACGGGATCCTATTCTTTAAACAGGATACTAGAGGGTGGGTGGTGCGTTGGAGAGGTAACAGAACTCGCTGGACCCTACGCAACAGGCAAAAGCCAAGCCGTGTATACTGCACTAGCAACAGTCTTTCTCCCTCCCCTAAATCCAAAAGAAATCAGAAACATACTATTTGGTGTGGAGGAATCTGCTAAAAGTGGAGAGGCCGAGGGACACACAGAGTCGACTAAGAAAACAAGAAAAAGGAAAATGAAGCAAGTTCATTGGGGACTTAACAGTAGTGGAGACATCTCCGCCGTAATCGTGGATGCAGAAAGAACATTTGATGTGAATCGTTTTAAGAAAATATTGGATCGCTTTGGGCTAGATTATAGGGATATACTTAAGAGAGTATTCATCACAAGACCTGAGAGTGCTTGGGATCAGCGCAAAGTCATTGAGGGGCTTGTAAAGGTTGTTAGGGAAAACTATGTAAAACTTGTTATTGTCGACAGCCTAACAAAATTGCCTAGGGCTGACTTCTCTGGGCAAGGAGAACTATATGCACGGCAAAGACTAATACTAGATATGGTCGAGAAACTCAGGAGGATAGCGGTAAACTATAACATTGTTGTATTAATAACAAATCAAGTTGTTGCAACCCCCAGTGTGCTGTATGGAAGAGGATACAAACCCATCGGTGGTCATGTATTAGCACATACAGTAGATACGAGACTACTGATGGTTAGGCTTAATGATCCATATAGAAAAGTCATGGTTTTGGACTCATCATGGTTGCCTCCCGGCGAATGTAAAATTAGGATTTCGGAGCAGGGAATAATGGATGCCTAATGACGAGAGGGAAATTAGCCTAAGGGATCTAGCAATATTTTTGACAGCATTGGGGAGGGATCTTCCAAAGTATTTAGAGAACCCAGGGAGAATACATAATCATCCTAGGGCAAAAGTATGGATAAATGCCGCGCTGAATCTTGGCGTTATAGGTATAGAGGAGAGCAGAATCATCGTGAAGAAGGATAGTCTTAGGGCTTTGATGGCTAGGATTAGAGAGGTTTTTTCAGAATGGATATCCTCATTATCCTAGCTCTACTCATTATTGTCTTGGTCTATACCCTATATAGACTTTGGCCCAATGAAATTGCAGAGAGCATAAAGGGCATCGTTTTTGAGGATGTTAGAGAGGATGTCTTAATGAATTTTCTGGAGGCATCTAGGATAAAGAAACTTAAAATTGAGAGGATCGATCTTCGCTGGGGGGGATGGCAACATTCAGTATTGGAAGATGTCATGAACATATTAAGTGGATATGGTGATGCATTTAGATACGCGTTGGCGATGAGGAAATTTTATTTTCGTGAACTACTAATGAAAATTGGCTCAGTCAAGGTTGTAAGGGCTTGGCTATACAATGCAATAAGATTTGGTTTAATAGACATAACCTACGATTCGCATGGAATCCTATGCTACAAAGTAAGTAGGGAGGGGCTTGAACAAATTAGAGACTATATTTTGTCCGCCATGGAGGATCTATTATGAGATTCCTAACAATAGGAGACGCAGAGGGCATAATAGAGATTGTGAAGAAATACTCAAATAGGGGATCCTTTAAGGATATAGCAGCTGAGATAGCTGTACTGTATCCCCGCATATGTGGTCATATTCTAGACGCATTGAAGCATTTTTATGGAGAGAAAAGAGCTAGCATGTCGCCAGAAACTAAGGAGGCATGGATTAATTATACAGGTGGATTTGTAAGGCTATCAGAGCTGGACGAGAAAATTAGTGAGTTCTGCAAACAACATAATGTCAATGAAGAAGCATTTAGAGCGTGGCTAGATGGTGTGTCGAAGGTCATAGAAAAGAGACATGTTATACCTCATCAATTAGCAGGACTAGTTAACTATTTGATCATAAAGAGCCTGTTGGATAAGGCCATAAAAGCAGTGATTATTTTCTCGCCCGAGATAGAAGGTAGAGTTGTTAGGGAGGCAATATTCAGGGCATCTATTGCTCAGGCTGATGTTGAATATGAATCTGGGGATACATTAAAATTAACAATAACTGCGCAGAGGAGTAGCCTTAAAGTTTTTGCAGATATATGTGTTCTCGCCAAAAACATAAAGATATTAATGGTTACAGGCAAGGAAATAACTATTGACCTAGAGAAAGTGTGTCTCTATTCTAGCCATGAGTGGCCTAGTTTCGATAGCATCATAGAAGAGGATCTCTATGAAAAGCTAAGGCAAAAGGGCGTTAAAATTAAGAGGGAGCCAAAGGCCATTAAGCTGGACGATATAGTATTTGTTCCAGACTTCGAGGTAGAACTGAGAGGTAAAAGAATATATGTTGAGGTTGTAGGGCATTGGAGTAAAAGGTACATAATAAACAAAGAAATAAAACTACGCAGGGCCCTTGAAGCGGGAATGGGCATTGTCGTAGTTATGTATGAGAAGCTACTTCCCCACTTTTCTCATTTGCCATTGAAGATAATAACATTTAAGAATCAGAGAGATCTAGAGGATGTTGCAGATAAAATAATAGAACATTTAGGTGGATAGATACTAGAAGGGACGAGTAATTGGCATTCTAATCCTTGTCTCTTCAGTCTCTTGTGTTGTGGTTTCGCTGACCTCATGCCTAGAGGCTATCCCTATAGAGAATCCTTGCATCATATAGCCAATGGCGGCTATGGATGTGAAAATGGCTCCTGGGAGAGTTCTATAGAACTCGGGGGAGAAGGCAAAGAAATGGTGTGATGAACTGAAAAACAAGATGAGAAGGGAGCCGATACCCCCCATTTTTCCATGTTCGATCTCGAAGAAGAAATACATTGTGGTGAAGGAATAGAAAAAGAGGGCGGGCTTTATAATGGTTAGTGCTATCCCCATCAACAGAATATCCATGGATTCCAGTGATGTTGCCAATAATATATAGCCTATACCAACCGAGATTATGAGAATTGCTGATAGATAGCTGGGGGAGGAGCTATAGCGTTTTGCCCCCCAGAAATACCCGAATGATGCAAGAATTAAGAATACTCCGGCCATAACGAGAGTAACCACATAAAATAGTCCAAGAATTTCATAGATTGGGACATAAGCAAACTTGAGGATAGCGATTATCGAGAAGAATATAAATGTGATTCCAACAGAATATAGGGAGCGCTGGCCTATGACCGAATACTCCATGGAACCACCTATAATTATAATCATTTTTTATACAAAAATACCGAGCTATTTATTTAGGAATTACTTCCAAAATGATGAAATTTGGAGTATTTAGATGCTAGAAGTACTCATCCAGTTTGGATATTTTCATCCTCTTGATGAGCCATGATTTCTTCTCAAGATCAATCAAGCTTAGGGATTTCTCATGTTCTTTGATTCTTTGAATAAGATAAAGTATATCTCCTCTATCTATGGGCCCGGCTTCTAGGGCTAACCTTATGGATTCCCTAATCTGCCAGTTCCCCACAGGCGCTATATATTGTGGTGTTATTACTCTTATAGCCAAGACCATTGCGATTCTTTTTTGTTTCCTCAGCCACTCCAGAACAGCCATCCTTATGGCGTAATATCCCCCATCCATTTTTAGTGGTTTTCCAACGTAATCCTCGTGGTTATGTATGACGATTGGTCTACCAACCCCTTTCACCCATACGCTATTAGGAAGCCACACCTCAAACATTTCCATGGCCCAATAGTCGCTAGGTATGAGTATCAGATAGTATCTATTCCCAAGATATTCCCACCTATATAGCCCAGGTCGGTTGATGCTAGGGGCTCTTCTTATATTCCTTAGGAAGAATTCTCCCAGGATGGAGTCAACCGCGGTGATCCCCCACCTAGTGGGCACTATTCTCTTCCTTTCGGCAATGCCGAGGAATCCAGCGGAAAATATTTTCTGTATATAATACACTGATGCTCCATACTCATATAGGATTCGAACGGCGTCATATGCTTTCAGTCTATCCATTATGATAGATTCTATTCTCCTAGGTACTCTTGGTCTATCAGCGAGCTCCACTTTTTTAAGAGGGGCGCTCCCCCCTACTGGTGGGATATCAGCATCAAAACGTATTCTCATCCTAGGGGGTTTCTTTAAATATAGTTCTATTCCAACGGGCTCTACACTAGCTATGGATTCTCCTAAGGGGTCATAAATATTTGGTGGTTTATTTATGTGTCTGTGTTCAAACGGATACATTGTTTGGATCCTGAACTTTAATATTTCAGAAAAATCAAGCTGTCTTCGGGCCCATTCCTCAGGTCGCCAAGGAACCGTCGAAATAGCAGAAATAGGCCCATATCTCAATCTGGGATAGCCATATTCTCCAACAAGTAGCCACTCCGAGTATGCATCAAGTTCTGTTTTAGATAATTCCCTACTTACATACTGCATGGATTTCTTGACCAAGATGGGACAAACTGATGCGCCACATAATCTCCGAGAGCCTTTACAAAGAGCACATAGTTCCCTAGTAGTTCTCTTAAGCATAATCATCAATAATGAAATATTATTTCACATAATAATTTCTAATCGAGGGATATATTGATAAGTGTTAGATTTTTTCGTGAATACGAATGGTTCATACGAAGCTTACGGATACCTTACCTGAACTAAAGAAGTTTTTTAAGAATAGGAAAATTCTACATGTTACCTATGATAGTGGTATACCCCTAATTGGATGCATAGCTTTTGGTCTAATAGATAGGGGAACAAACACTATACAGGTCAGGCCAACATCGATATGTCCTCTGAACTGCATATTCTGCTCCACTGATGCGGGGCCCAAAAGCAGGAGGAGACAAACAGAATACATAGTGGAGTTAGAGTATCTGGTAGACGAATTCAGAAAGCTAGTAAGGTTCAAGGGGGAATATAAGATTGAGGCACACATAGATACCGTTGGTGACCCCCTAACATATCCAAAAATAGTGGATCTAGTTCAGGAATTAAAGCAAACAAAGGGTGTGGAGATAGTATCCATGCAGACACATGGATACTTATTATCCGATAAGCTGATTGACGATCTTGATGATGCTGGTTTGGACAGGATAAACCTATCGATAGATTCTACGGATCCCGAGCTGGCGAAGTATTTGTCTGGTACTCCAACCTATGATGTAGAAAGAATCATGGAGCTGGCTAGGTATATAGCAGAGAATAAAAAAATGGACCTACTAATAGCTCCCGTATGGGTTCCAAGCATAAACGATGCCGAGATACCAAAAATAATAGAATTCGCCCTAAATATCGGTGCTGGTAAAAAATGGCCAGCCCTCGGGGTACAGAAATATATCCCCCACAAAAGGGGTAGGAAACCTAAGGGGGTTAAGCCAATGACATGGAGAGAATTCTACTCCAGACTTCGGGACTGGGAAAGAAAATATAATACAAAGCTTGTGCTTTCGTTGGAGAACGACTTTGGTCTTCACACAAGAAAAATGCTCCCCTACAAATACAGAATTGGAGAAAAGGCTATCGTTGAAGTCATGGGGCCGGGATGGCTAAAAGGAGAAATTTTGGCTCGTGGGAGGGGAGTTAGCATAACAATTGTTGGGGCTCCAATAATACCGAGAAGAGGTGCTCAGGTAGAGGTGAGGGTGATTAGGAATAGACACAACATATATATAGGGAGAATAAACCCGTAGGGACATAATTAGCATATAATAATTCTCGTGCTCTTTATAAATAATGTTCTACTTATCCTATAGACGTTGTTGGTAATATCTCCCAAATCTATTGCGTTGTGATTATCCACTACTAATACTTGTGTATCTGGAGATATGCTCTCCATAAGAAAACTAACCCTCTCCTGGAAGTCTGTGTCTATTTTGTAGAAATCCGTTGGGAATACTATGAAACCGACATGCTGACTGGTCAAAAGCGTTCTTAATATACCATAGAAACGCCTCCTAATGTATTTAAGTTTTCCTCTCTTTGGAACAATAATATACGCGGAGGAGATCCATCCAAACAATTCATGTCAACGTCTTAGAACAATCCTGATACACTTTCTTTTCAGCCATGATGAAAACTTTTTAAAGTGCAATCTACATTTGTTGCGACCTAATAGCTCCATACATAATCTCCTATGCGTTCTTTTAATGTAGATAGAACCCCCCCCAAATACAGAAGACAAAGACTCATGGATGTATCCCCCGACATCACATACATTCACGTCTCCATGCCAACTTATTAAAAATGTTCTGATAATTAATATTAAATGGATGCCTAGGGTATCGTCCCGATGGGGACGTACCCATGTGCAGATGATGCCCGTTTTCTATTTTCCGAATTCCTGCCTTTGGTTTTATTGAGATTGTTCGGTAGGAATGTTAATTATGTTCTTTATTAGGTTATTGATGCTGAATCTCTTTTTCCATAGTATGGAGAGAATTATTATGAGGGTAGCGTCTATTGTAATGGAGATATAGAATGGTACTTTGGGTGCGTATGGTTCGGGTATGTCATACCATCCAACAAGTGGCCCTCTTATTGCGGCAAGCAAATCCCAGACTACTGCGGATATGAATAACCCATATGTATAGGCATCATTATCTACCCACAATATCAGTCCTATTGCTGGGATTACAAGTATTATCCACACGGGACCATAGTGTCCGTACTCGAAATGTCTTGTTGCGGATGCTAAGAGTACAAAGGTTATGAGGTTGGAGAACATCCATATGTAGATCCAGCTAGTTTTCTCGGGTTTTATCGGTATAAGGGATAATGCTAGGAAAATCAACATTGGAATTATTAGGATAGATGTGTTGAATTCTGGGAGGAAATCCAAGAGCCATCTTACTGCCATATGTCTCGGGATTGTTCTCGTAGTTTCAGCTACCGCTATTGCTTCGAGGAAGCATAGAGAAACAATAAAGGATGCCCCATATAGCGAGTGTTTGATAGATTCTTTCATAATAGCACACCGCTTGCATTAGTACATTATTCGCGGGGTGGTTATTTATCCATCTTTGCAAAAGAAATAATAATAAAAGGGTTTTGGTCATTTTCTGAGGATCAATGCTTTCCCGGTAGGTCTCGCTATAGAAACGCGGTTAGTATCATTCTAGCTCCAGTTATCCCCAAGAATAATCCGAAAATTTTTCTAAGGGTCTCATTCTTTAGCTTCAGGGCGACCTTTGATCCAAATGTGGAGCCAGTTAGGCTACCCATTATTGCTACAGCAACAATGATAGGGTCAAATAATTGCTCTGTGAGAAAAATAATTGCGCTTGTTGAAGTCCCGAAATATATGAGGAACATGCTTAATGTAATAGCCACCTTCGGTGGCGCATTAAAAACTAGTAGAAATACAGGTGTATATATGATTCCGCCTCCTATTCCAAGGAGGCCAGATGCAAATCCCCCAATAAACATCAATGGTATGCCCTTTTTCAAGTTCTTTGGTGTGTACGATATCTGCATTTTCTCTCCCTCATCAAAGTATGTATCGGTAAATATGCATTTAGGATCCGCAACATATCTGTTGGCTTTGAAACATTTTTTCTTTGTTACTCTATAAGATACATAGAAAAGTAACCCTCCGAATATAACCCTCAGATAAGCCTCTGGAGCATTAAGCATTGTTAAGGCGCCCAAGAAAGCACCCGCAATCACGAATGGGAGTGTCACAATACCCAATCTGATGTTAGTGATTTTCTCTTTAAGATACCTTGAGTTGCTCCTTAATGCTGTCGCTGGTATAGTTGCAGCACTTATTGCTATTATCTCTTTAAAGTCCATATCTGTGAAAATGTCCAATAGTGGAATAAATATTGATCCGCCGCCTATACCCAGTATAGGGCCTAAAAAACTGGAAATTATGGATATAATTAACACTATTAATAAACTAGTGAAGGGCATTGTGAGGCCACGCATATATTTGGATAGGTAGTTATCTCTGTCTTTTACCCACAATACAGGTTACTGACTTGTTTGGCTCTAGATATTTTCTTGCGACTCTTTCGACATCTTCTAGCCTCAAGTTTTTAACTCTCTCCGCTGTAACGCGATATAGTTTTAAGGAATCATTATAGAATAATTCGTTATATGCTAGGACGCTAGAAAGAGCTATTTTCGAGTCTGTGAGATTATAGAGAGCGCCAAAGAATAGGTTTTTCATATCGTCTACCTCATTCTCGCTGATGCCATCATCGATGATTCGTGCTATTTCATCCTTAATTATATTGATGACCTCGTCCACTTTTTTTGGTTTTGTGGCAGTATTAATAACAAAGAATCCCGTATCAACGAATGATATATTTACTGCTGATACAAAATATACGAGTCCTCTCTTGACCCTCAGCTCCCTATATAGGCGGCTGGTTGGAAACGCTGTAAGAACCGCCCCCAGCAAACCTAGTACCTCCGCCTCTACTGTGGAGCGTGGCGCACTTATCCAGGCGATGCCAAGAAAACTTTCTGGAATATCCCTATCATCTACGTGTACTCCATATTCGGGCTGTGGTTTTAATGACTTTATTTTTGGTTTTTTTCCTGACCAGTGCTCCAGTTTGTTTATGACTTTTTCATCCAATTTGCCTACTATCGAGAGAACTGAGTTATCTGGTGATAAATAATCGACTTCGTGTTTGATATCGTCTAGTGTAACTTTTTTAAATGCATTCTCTATAACTTCGGGATCATGTGTGCCTGGTGCGTCTTCCCCAAAGAGCTTTTTTCTAAGAAAGATGTTGAGATAGGATTTTGGATCGCTATATGCCTCGCCGATTTCTCTGACAATGACAAATTTTTCCCTTTCCAGCATATTTTCTGTCCAGTATCTCTTATTTTCATTTAGAATTCTATCTACTACCTCTACAGCATTCTCTTGGAAAAAACTTGGTACATTCCAATGGATGCTGAATTCATCCATGGAAACAAAGCCGTTGATATCCCCACCAATTTTTTGAAATACTGGAAATACTCTCTCCTCTGGCTTAAACAGCATATGCTCCAACAAGTGTACTGACTCGGGGAATGTCTCATTTCTATATCCATGCTTGCTTAATATTCGAAATGTCACAGTTAGCAGTTTCCTTATATTGTATACTACCCTAAGGGAATTGCTCAATATTTTTTTCTTTACCCTTACCTTAGGAATTTTCCATCGCATGTCCACAAAATTCACCAGTAAAGCAATGATTATTTTATCTTAATTACTGTTTATATGAGTATATATCCACTGGCTGGGGAGAGATATGTATAAGGCCTTGACAATCGCTGGGCTAGATACTGGTGGCGGTGCAGGAATAATCGCTGATATAAAAACATTTTCATCGTTAGGCGTTTGGGGGATGGCTGTTATTACTTCTGTTACTGCACAGAATACTGTTGGTGTGTATGGAATCGAGGATGTAAGCATAGAAATGATTAGAAGCCAAATAAGAGCCGTTATCGAGGATATAGGTGTTGATGCTGCAAAAACTGGAATGTTACATACAGGAGCCATAGTTAGAACTGTAGCTGAAGAGGCTCTAGATTATGGATTACCTCTTGTTGTTGATCCAGTTATGGTTGCCAAATCTGGGGCATCTTTGATGGGTAGTGATGCTAGAGATGTACTGGTAGGCAAATTAATACCAATAGCCCACATAGTAACGCCTAATATTCCAGAGGCGGAGGTGATAACAGGTAGAAAAATTAGTACTATTGATGATATGGAAAAAGCAGCAGCATATATTGTGGAGGAACTTGGTTGCAATGCTGCTGTTGTGAAGGGTGGCCATTTATCCAGCGAAGAGCCTATAGATGTGCTTTATTACAATGGCAAGTATTGGCATTTCAAGGCGCCTAGAATTCTAACTAAAAACACCCATGGAACAGGCTGTACATACTCTGCGGCTATCACGGCGGAAATCGCTAAGAGGAAGAGTATCCCTGAGGCTGTTGAACTTGCTAAAAAGTTTACATACTTAGCGATAATGTACGGGATAGATCTCGGCCATGGAAATGGACCTGTAAATCATATGGCTTGGCTATTTAGGCAAGCGAATAAGTATGAAGTAATAGAGGAAATAAAACATGCTCTAAAAACAATAGATTCGAACGAAAAGTACTCGATACTGGTGCCGGAGGTAGGTATGAATATTGCCTTAGCCAACAAATTTGCTCTAGACAAACACGATGTCGCAGCGATACCTGGTAGGATCAGGAGGATGAATAATAGAGCGCAAGCCTGTGGATGTCCGGAATTTGGAGCATCAAAACATCTGGCATCATATATAATGACGGCGAGACAATATAACAAAAAAATAAGGGCGGCAGTCAACATTAAGTATAGTGAAGACTTTCTGAAGAAGCTATCCGAACTTGGACTAACCATATCGTTCTACGATAGAACCGAAGAGCCAGGGGAAATCAAGGACAAAGAGGGAATGACGATACCTTGGGGAACTAAGGTTGCCATAGAGAGAGTGGGAAAAGTACCAGATGTAATCTATCACAAGGGAGATATAGGCAAGGAACCAATGATAGTAATTTTAGGTGAGGATCTGTTTAGGATTTTGAAGGTACTGGATAAAATAGTAGATTAGCAAGGAACTCTGAAGAATTGGTAGCTGATACGATCGCAGATGATGAATCCATAACTAATAATTTCATAACTTATGTTTTTATAAGTTATAGAGTAATATTATATTTTGGTGTAAAAAAAGATGAGGCCTATTCTTCGCTATTTTGTAGATAGGGATAATGAATTAAAAGCCCTCATCAATTATGCAAGAAGCGGAAAGAAGGTTTTAGTCAAGGGAAGAAGAGGCGTCGGTAAGTCCGTCCTTGTACTTAAAGCATTAGAACTTCTCGAGGCACAAGGCATGAAGTCCATATATATAAACTGCTTGGGTGTTGTGAATGGTAGGGATCTACTTCGCCTACTTGAAGTGGAGCTGGGATGTAGAGTAAGTGATAGATTAAATAATAAGGAGGCCTTCGATGAGTTTTTTCAATTGATAGAAAGTCACAATATTGGAGTTGTTGTTCTCGACGAATTTACTAACCTCTTTCAGACGCTAGGAAGGAAAAAAGATTTCGGAAACATAACCAATTTTGCAGCTGTATTTAGAGGCCATATTATGGATTCTAAGGCCTCATTTATAGTCACTGCCAGTAGTTTGGTCGACTTAAGAAAGATAGTTAGAAAGGCTCGAATTTTTGGTAGAACCTTCGACTATGTTTTAGTGTTGGATCCTTTTGAAAGGAAACATGCGCTAGAACTTGTAGATGAAGTCGCAAGAGATATTAATAAAGAAATACCAGGACATATAAAAGAGGACATAATCATCTGGGGGGATTTCGTACCCTACTACATTGAGGCACTCACAAGGGCTTATCTTCTCTATGGCAATCTAGCCAGAGCACTTGAGGTCGAGTTCTCTTCTGGAACATTAGCAGAGTATTTCAGCTCTCTTTATGAGGATCTTAATCCTATTCAAAGAGCAATAATGATGCATCTTGGTATGGGAAGGAAAAAATTTGAAGAACTGGTTAACCTCATAAGTGAAAATGGGGTGCCTCAGGCTCTATCCGAATTACTAAACATGGATCTAGTCGCTAAGGTCGTTATTTCGAAGAAAAATGTTTTCTATACAACAAAAGACAGGACTTTCTCAGCATGGATCCTATATAATTATAATCCATCCTTTACAGGAAAAATAAAAACAATCCTTGAAATAGCGTCACTAAGTTTTGAGGCATTTGTTAGAGAGACACTAGGAGCACTAAATCAAAGAGTGAGGATAATTGACAGTCTGGGCAGAGAACTTCTTCTAGGACCTTTCTTAAAGGTAGCAATACAAAAAACAAGAATGGGTCAAATAGATGTTTTTGCAGTCGATACAAAAGGGAATACGATCATAGGTGAATGTTACTCAGGAGAATTATTAACCAAGCGAAAATTAATGCAGATTGAAAAATATAGATCAGAATATCCCGACGCAGTAATGATTTTCTTCATGAGGGGGGATATAGAGCAGAAAGCAGAGCAATATGCAAAACAAAAAGAGATATACATTATCGGTCTGGAGGAGCTAAGAGAAATAAGAAAAAACACTAATCTTCATCCATTCTAGCCCTCATTTTCATACACATTTTAAGGGGAATAGAAATTTAAAGAATTAAATACCACCAAATTTTTTAGGTTTATAATGGTGTGGACTAATGGCTTGGACATCAGTAGACTTCAGAATGTCGGATCTTATGAGAAGCATAAAACAAGTAAGGCCAAATGTATGGGAAATACCCAAAAATTTCAGACCATACATGCAAACACCAGCTAGACTCTATATGTCGAAGAAATTGTTGAATGATATGGAGAACCAAGCGATACAGCAACTAATAAACCTAACTACGCTACCCGGTATTGTTAAATGGGCTATTGCCCTCCCCGATGCACATACTGGATATGGATTTCCCATAGGGGGCGTTGCAGCATTTGATGTTGAGACGGGAATAATATCCCCTGGTGGTGTGGGATTTGATATAAACTGTGGCGTACGTATGCTTGTAACCGACTTAACGATTGACGATGTGAAGCCCAAACTGAAGCAACTTCTTGAGGAAGTAGCAAAGAATGTCCCTGCTGGTGTGGGAAGGGGCGGGAAGATACGCTTAACTATATCGGAACTAGAGGATGTACTCGTAGATGGGGCGTACTGGGCCGTTGAGCAGGGGTATGGCTCCAAGAAGGACTTGGAACATATCGAGGATAATGGGCGGTTGGAGGGTGCAAATCCTGCTTTTGTTTCTAGGAGAGCAAAGGAGAGGGGCGCGCCTCAATTGGGTTCTTTGGGCGCTGGAAATCACTATATGGAGGTGGAGGTGGTGGATCAGATATTTGATGAGAAAATAGCAAAGAGGATGGGGGTTAAACAGGAGGGACAAATAGTCGTTATGATTCATACTGGTTCTAGAGGTTTAGGTCATCAGATAGCGTCCGATTACATCGATGTTATGGTTCGCGCGGCACAGAAATATAATATAAAACTAAGAGATAAACAATTGGCATGCGCACCGTTTAAGAGTGCAGAGGCCGAAAGATATTTTGCAGCAATGAAATGCGGGGCAAACTTTGCCTTTGCTAATCGACATATGATAATGCACTGGGTTAGAGAGGCCTTTTGGAAGGTGTTTGGTAGCGATATTAAGTTGGACTTGTTGTATGATGTTGCACATAATATCGCCAAAGTCGAGGAACATACTGTGGACGGTACAAGAGTTAGGGTAGTTGTGCATAGGAAGGGGGCTACTAGAGGTTTTGCCCCAGGGAGGGAAGAAATCCCACAGGACTATAGAGATGTTGGCCAACCAATTTTGGTGGGTGGGAATATGCTACAGGGATCGTATGTATTGGTTGGGACAGATACAGCAATGAAGGAAGTATTTGGTTCAACCGTCCATGGTGCTGGCAGACAGATGTCTAGAACGGCTGCTAAGAAAAGATTCTGGGGGAGACAAGTAGTGGAGTGGCTCGCTAAGAAGGGAATTATGGTGAAGGCTGTTAGTATGTCGGTTGTTGCCGAGGAGACGCCCCAAGCATATAAGAATCTTCACGAAGTTGTTGAGAGTGCACATGTAGCAGGTATAGCTAAGAAGGTATTTCACGCATCCCCAATCGCTGTTTGGAAGGGCTAGTTTTCTGATTTTTATTCTGTTAATATTTTTCCCGAGACTATATCAATTATTATTTTCTTGATCTTGAGTTTCCATGTTTTCTCGGGGGCACCCCCTTTTCCCGTCTCCTTGTATCCTGTCATCTCTATTATGTTCATTCGCTCTAACTCGCTTAGATGATAATAGAGTAGTGATCTTGGTATCGCTAGGCCATACTGTTGGATGATTTGGCTTAATATATTGCTTGTCGTCATTTCTTTATCCCCTATAACCCTTAGTATTAGCCAACGAATACCAACCAGGGCATTAAGTATTGATACTGAGGTATCAAACTCTGGAAGCATCCATCTCCATCTACGCCTTCTCCTCCGCAAAATCATCACCATGATATAAGAGCGGTCTGTGGAAGTAGGTTGATAAAAAGCATTATATTCGGAATCTAAGATTAAATATGTGCTATAATAAAGTTGCTAGACGATGCGTGGCTGTGTAATAGTCCTTATATAACTAGCCCTAGAGTTGACAGGCTTTTGCCTTCCATTGAAGGGTCGGATTAGATACGGCTTAATTGTACCTAGGAGTTTTTGTTTTCTAAATATAAATCTTTCATTTGGGAGGGTTAGGTGTCGATGAGCTCTGGGTGGTGAGACGTATCTATGCTTGGTTTTTATGTATCGATCTCTAATGCTTATAGCTACTTTGTATGTGCTTCTGATTCTTAAACCACATCTTCTGCAATATAGCTCTTCTTTGCTTTTTTTCTTCATTCTTGCGCTACATATTGGACATGGGGGGTTCCTATAGATGATTCTTTCCGAGATCTTTAGAGGTATGAATTCCTCTACATTACCCACTATTTTGTCTGGGAACCAATGGGTTACTGCAAGCACCAATGATATCTCGTCCCCATATCTGAGCTCTAGTGCGTGGTGTTGCAATTTTCTCTGCAACCTATATATGTATGATTCGACAATTTTCCCATCAGCTGTAGATTTCACCAGAACTTTATCTTTGATCCTCTTCACCTCCAAAATTTTCGTCTTAATCAGAATGGTCTCATAGGGTCTAATAGCATTCACATTTTTTATTGGCTTTATGTGAGCAGCAGTAGCTTGATTGGTTCTGAAGATGCACCATAATGATATGTCCTCATGTTTTATCATTTTAAATGCGTCAAGCAATAGGTCTGGAAAATCTCCTCTAATCCCAAATAGCACTGGATCTGGCCCTGTAGGCGATATAAGTAGGCGATCTCCCTCTACACTGTCAAATATTCTTGGCCAATATTTCTTATCCATGGAAACGACACTGTTAACATTTATTTCTCTAGGGCATCCAATTTTATCAGGGGTTCTGTATGCAATTAATTCATACGTATAGTCCTCCAATACACAGCCAATTGCGCCCAGAGCCCCAATCATTCCTCTAGGAATAGATTTATCTGCAGAATAAACCTCGAGATGTCCATACCTTATTTTTCCCACTCTATCTACAATACCGCTAAGAGAAACAATGCTTCGAAGGGCATCCCGATATGTTTTGGTGATGGAAGAATCAATAGCATATTTCTCTGTAATGTAGAACACTATGCTGGTCCTTGTCTTGCCAAAGAAGCTATGAGACATACGTTCTAGCGATTTCAACACGAGTTCTTTTAGGCTATTAAGTCTCTCTGATTCTACCCTTAGCCTTAACCCAATAGATGCGTTTCCTCTAGTCTTAAATGGAACGTTTGGATTTAGTCTAACAAGTAGCGGGTAATCCATGAATTCTATCTCCATATTATCGAGCATATTTGCCAATATAGCACCAGCATAAGTAGTGCACATACCAAAGGGAGAATCAAAGTCATCCAGACCTATGTGAACATAAATGAACTCCCCGCCAAAGGCGTCATCCCTATCTATCTCGAGAACTTTCCTAAAACTTACATGATCGCCTTCAAGCCTAGCCTTTTTCCGGAATATATCCCTAAAGTAGGAATAATCAACTAATTTCGGATCCTTATCTATACATTCTCTACACACTCTAGCAAAACCAACTTGTTGGCTATCAATATCACATACAAGTCTTCCACATATTGAGCAATATCCTCTAGATAGTCTCTTTCCACATAATTCACATAGGAGTTCTCTACAGATATCGCATATGTCTTTATCTGTAGTCCTTCTACCACAGAATTTGCATATACTGTTCACATTGATCACAAAAATGATAGGACAGAAAAATAGGCAACTAAAAAGTCCTACGACACCTAATACAAATCTTCTTATTTTTAAGTCCAGGTTTAACCTTTAATTTCTTAAAACAATCTGGACAATACCAAGAGTTACATCCAGGGCATTGTACCCAACCAGACGCCAATGTCGGTTTCTTTTTCCCACACATGGTACAGATCGGCATCCTAGAACACCAACAGCTTAATAGAGAATAAATTAAAATTCATTTAAAAGAAGAGAAAGTTGTGATGGGAATACGCTAATATTACAACTTCTGGATAACCCTAATTATCAATTCGGCTATTACTTTTCCTCGCTGTTTAAACATTTCCAATACTTCCTCCTGGGTAATTCTCTCTTGCATACCTGCGGCATAATTAGTTATGAGGCATATAAGGGCATAGCATATGTCGAGTTCTTTAAATAGAAACACCTCAGGAGAATTCGTCATGCCAACGACATCGCATCCGATTAGCTGGAAGAATTTAATTTCTGCGGGCGTCTCGAATCTAGGCCCCTCAGTGCATATATAAGTACCGCCATAGTGAACACGCAAATTCATATCCAATGCGGTCTTATAAATCAACTCTCTTAACTCATCGCAGTAAGGCCTAGTGACATCAACATGATACACTCCTCCTCTAGTTTCACCAGTATGCAATTTGACGCTAAAATTTCCATCAAAAAATGTGTATATTCGTCTCTTAGTGAAGTCAATTATTTGGTCCGGTATTAGGATGTCGCCTGGTCTAAATAAGCTATTCAAGGAACCAACAGCACTAGTGGCAATTACTTTTCTGACACCCAATTTATACATGGCGAAGACATTGGCCCTATAATTTATGAGGTGGGGAGGTAAAGTATGTTTTTCTCCATGTCTAGCTATGAATGCAACATTTTTACCGTCAATATTTCCCACGGTAACCTTTACTTTGCCGAATGGTGTGTCCACAAAGATATCCCTCGCATTCTCCATACCCAAAAGCCTATAGAAACCACTTCCCCCAATTACCCCAATATGCTCATTCTCCATCAAAATGATCCCTCCAAGTACATGATGGTTTGTGAAAGACATCCTACTTGTTTTTAGGTACTCTACTAATTTAACCAAAATATATCAAAAAATTTGATTCTTTTAGTCCAGTGAATCCGCATACAATCTACAATGTTACATGAGTCATGCATCCCTATTAAAGGTCTTCAACAGAATAAGCATTAAAATCCCGTTGAGATCTGTAAATACATGGAAATTTTTAATGGTTTATTCAAATAATAACTGGTGCGACAGGTAGAATAGAAATGTTCCTAGAACTATCATGGCTAATACCTATAGTCCTATTCTTGTCCCTACCATTTATTGTTATACTTGAAGCAAAGAAAGCATATGCAGGTGCACTTCTAGCCATAGCTGCGGGGGCAATATCAACAATTCTATCAATAGGGGGTCTAATGGAGGTACTGGATGGCAAACAGTGGCAAGGAGTGATGACATGGATAAAATATGGAGATCTAGAGATAAACTTCGGAATATACGCAGACAAACTATCGATGTTCATGGCGTTCATAGTATCCTTTATAGGCACCCTAATAATGATATACTCACTAGAATACATGAGCCATGACAGAGAAAGAAGTCCATTGGCATGGCCAAGGTACTTCTTCGAAATGGCACTATTCGTGGCATTCATGTTGCTCCTAGTACTCTCATATAGCCTAGTACAACTGTTAATCGCATGGGAGGGAGTAGGACTATGCTCATATCTACTAATAGGATACTGGTGGTGGAAACCAGAAGCAGCAAAAGCAGCAAAAAAGGCATTCATAACCACGAGACTAGGCGATATAGGACTATACGCGGCAGTAATAATATCATTTTTAAAGGCACACACACTGGACATACCTCTACTAAATCAAAAAGCAATGATAGAGGGAGCAATATCTGGAACGGCAATGGCGGCTATAGCGCTATGTGCATTCGCAGGAGCTATAGGGAAAAGTGCACAGATACCATTATTCACATGGTTGCCATGGGCTATGGAGGGTCCCACAACAGTATCGGCACTTATACACGCTGCCACAATGGTAAAGGCGGGAGTATTCCTAGTTGCTAGGATATATCCGGTTTTTGAAAATGCATCACCATTATGGGGCGTTCATCCACTTACTGTAGTTGCATATATTGGCGGGATAACAGCGGCTTTCGCAGGCCTTGTGGCGATAATTAATAATGATATAAAGGGTGTCCTGGCATACTCCACAATATCTCATCTTGGTTTATTAATGCTTGCCCTAGGTACTGGTATACATAGCGATACTGCCTTCACCGCCGCTCTGCTTCACCTTCTAAATCATGCTTTCTTCAAAGCAGAATTATTCCTTGTCTCTGGATGTGTTCTTCATGCCACTCATGATATAAGGGATCTACATAAATTAGGCGGTATAAAGGATAGAATGAAATTCACTATGTGGTTGGCGATATTTGGTTCACTAGCAATATCTGGTATAGCCCCATTTGGCGGATTCTGGAGCAAGGATGAGATCCTTGCAAGTGTATCTGCTACTGGTGACTGGGTATTGTTTATACTAGGTTTTATAGCCGCGATTGCTGGGGCCCTTTACATATTTAGGTGGTTCTTCCTGATATTCTTTGGTGAACCTAGAAGTGAGGAAGCGAAGCATGCTCATGAGATGCCGTTCGTAATGACGATACCCGTAGCAATATTGGCTGCTGGGGCATTACTTTGGGGTATTCCTATGAAATATGAGGGCGCGTGGAAACCAATAGGTCTCATACTTGTGGAGAAGGTAACATCTGCTCCTCATGCGACAATACATACGCTGGCGGAATCAAGTCATGGTTTATTATCTCATACACTAATAGCGGCCCTTACGTTGGGTCTGGGTATCTTGAATATTGCCCTGATGGCATACATTTATTACATAAAAAGGGTTGATTTCTCAAAGTATCCAGCCCTAATGAAGATCCAGAAAGTATTCCAAGAGGGCACATTTATCGATGTAGCCTATGATAAGTTTGCCTACTATGTATTCGGCATAGGCTTGTCGAGAATATGTGCTTGGATAGATAAGAATATAATTGACCGTTTCTATGAGGGATTCTATAATTTTGGCACATGCTTAGCTAGCCTCATGGCCAAAATTGACCTACGTGGTGTGGATAGGATCGTGGAGGGATTTAGGCCCGCATTCAGGAAGTTGAGTAGATTGCTAGGCAGGATCCAGACTGGCCACATAAACCACTACATGGCGGTGTTTGGAGTCGGGTTGATATTATTGATGGGTATTTTAACCATGTACTGGTTTGGTATCTTATCCCTGACCTTCTTGCTCCCTGGGTAGACTCTCGCTCGATTTTTGTTGTCTTTTTTTATAATCGAACTAAGTAGTATCCTTAATTTTTCTGCTCATCCAACTTATCTCTTCAATATTCCCGGGAGAAGTTTCCTGAGTGGTAGCTGAACCCCACGAGGATCTTTAGGATTCCCTGCACTAAGGTGTGGGAAGGAGGTCAATCGCTTAGCTTCCTAAGTAGCCATCTAGAAACTCTTGTTTCCTCCTCGCCTACTCTTCTTTCAATTTCTTCGATGCCGAGCTCCGCTATTTCCAGTGCTGGGCGTTCTATATCCCTGTTTAGATAATATTTTTTATACATTAGACTTCCTATATGTAGGAGTGTAGATATCCCAATCCCATGCTCTGGTCTATTTAGCATTAACTTCTCTAGGTCTTCATGAGATATAATGGGGTGCGAGAAGAATAGGATTGATGTTAGCTCATCATCCCCTAATAGTGGGGCTAGTGCTGTTAGTAATGCGATATATCCGAGTACGAAAATATTGATTTTTTTCCTCAGTATTATGTATGCTATTGTTCTCAATATGATGTTCCTAGCCCTATTCAGCATGCTAAGTACTCTGCTCTTTAAGCTTTCATCCCCAGACATTATCGCGAGTTCAATCATTGATGTGAATAGTGCCATTATTTGGTGAATACTTATTCTCTTCCAAGCATTATGTATCAAGCTTCGAATAATGTTATCGATGAACGGAGTAATGCTCTCTAGGAACTCCCTAGCGAATATCTGTGAGTTCTCACTCATCTCCACAATGGTCAGTATACCCCCAAGGGTATTAGCTATAAGTAAAAGATATACTGGGGACTTATAGGATATTTTCTTCGCGAGATCCATGTAGAATTCTCTACACAGCCCAGCAAATTTTTTCAAAGCCTCAGTACTCTCCCTATGCGCCTCGGCCTCATGCTTAAGCTTTGCATAGTACATGTAGAAATCATGGGACAACCTTTCTTCAAGTGGAAGCATTTCCTCCAGCCTCTTCGGTCTAGCCATAGATAGCGGCAAATATAGTATCAAGCACTCATCATCGGCTTCAGCGCGCTCCAATAGTTTATTGCTCAGCTCTGCTATTTCCTTGAATGTCATATGATAATGCGGGTTCAAATCGATAAATGATTTGTAACGAAGCTCAATATATCTCCTCATTAAGTCATCCTCAACAGAGTCAATGTATTTTCTTAAGAATAGACCATCAATCCTTGGGTTGACACGCGCTAACGATATGGATGTATGGAGAATAGCAACCTTACTCCCAGACTTTAATGCTGCTTTCCAAGCCCCCACAAAATCCCTAACAAGTAACCTATGTATTGTCATCCTAAGATAGCGTTCACTAATTTTTCTCCTCTTTAGGGCACTTCGAATCTTTTTCTCGAAGTCCATGGTAGCCTTCTTGATGAGATCCCTACAATGGCCAATCCAGCTTGGCGGCGCTTTTCTTGGGGTCTCTAACGCATAGTTTATTATCTTATCAATAATATCCATTGGTGGGATCTCCTCAAATACCCTCTTTAATGATTCCTCAGCTATTTTGGTAATGTCGTCGGTCACGAGTCCAGGAGTTATCTCGACATCTTTAAAGGAGACGTCAAGCTCGTTTACTGCTCTCTCCAGTAGTTGCTTCTCCTTTACTGGGGATATTATGGCAACCCTTAAATCCTTCTTTGTCTTTCCTATGAGCATATAGTAGTGCCCCATCCTCACCTCTGAGATCTCCATCCTTAAAATCTCTTTAGAGAACATAGATAGTGCATGAACAAGACTTCCAACGAGTTCAGCCTTTTCTTCTTGTGGATAACAACCAATAATAACGCCCGAAGGATCTATTACATAAATCTTCCTCATACTAATCACGTGAACAACAACATATTGCTGGACAGCATGCTCCTCTGAAGTGGTCTAAAATGGAGGGAATTTGGTCGTGTATATTATATATATGAAAAATTATGTATTATTTAACGTTATCATGCAAGATCGGGCCGTTTTTCCCATAAAAGATCAAAATCCGATCTCTTGTCAAAAAACATGAGTTTCGCAAAATAGGTATTACTTTTATATCGTAGTATTCTCATTATTAACAATTGCTTCAATGGTGTGTGGTGTGATGTCTGAAATCCCGATACTTCCTGGTAGGTTAAAACAGGAGAATATAGACAGGGAAATTCTGCGTGCAGCCATTATTGCGGAGTTGGATGCGATAAGTCTATATGAACAACTTGCTGACTCCACTGATAATACAGCAATAAAGAAGGTCCTACTCGACATAGCTAGGGAAGAAAAGACCCATGTTGGGGAATTACTCACATTGCTACTGACGCTGGATAAAGAACAAGAGGAAGAGTTGGAGAAAGGAAAGAAGGAAGTAGAGGAAATTCTGGAGGAATAAAACAACCCAAGAATGACTTATTATTTTTTGTGGATTTTTTGACAATGTGAATATTATTGGAAAAAGAATCTGGGTCGATGGATCTCCAACATTAACAAGACCCTGTCAAGATAACAGGGTTATTATGTCCTCATTATAAATCATTTTAGTTTAGGAGATTGTATACATGATTCGTACCTTCGGTGTTATAGTTGAAGCTGTTGATGTTGTGCCTAAAGAGAGTATGGTATCGCGTAGCAACACCAACTTCGGGATATGACGACTCAATAGTCGGGCAGACATTTGAGTTAGATGATTGCATCATGGCTCTTATCCATGTGGAAAGCCAAGATGTAGATAGAATAAACAAGCTCGTCAGAAAGCTCGTAAATAATGTATCCTGGTTGTCTAGAAAGACTGGAATAAATAAGATAATTTTGCATTCATTCGCGCACCTCTCGGAAGACAAGGGGGATCCGGAATGCGCCAAAAAGATAATAGAAACAGCCAAGCATAAGCTTGAGTCTAAGGGACTAGATGTCCATGTTACTCCCTTTGGATACATACTCGATTTGGAGATAAGGATACGCCCAGACACCATTGCAAGAATATTTAAGTCCCTGTAGTGTTGATGATGAAGTTTGTCATATTTGGAGATATACATGATTGCATAGATCGTGTAGAGATGATATTCTCAATAGCCAAGGACATTTTTGTTGATGTATCATATGCACTAATCACGGGGGATTATGGAGAAAAAAATGAGAGCGTACTAAGGGTTGCAAAAATAATTAGAGAAAATGGTATCATAGGGATCTCAACATATGGGAACCACGAGCCAGAAATAATAAGAAAAGCTGTTAAGAATGCAGAAATCACCAATTTGAATGGAATTAGACTCCTATCACTTGGTGCGAGATGTAATCTAGGAGACATAACAATACTAGGACTTGGGGGGAATAGAGGATCGGGGAAAAAATGGAGTCATTGGAGAGATCATCAAGTAGAGAGAATAATCGATATGTACAAAGGAGATAAAATTGATATAATCCTCTCACATGAAATGCCCTATGGTCTTGCAGATATATGCAGAGGCAATAAGCATTGTGGTCAACTGGTACTAAGAAGAGTGGTTGATGAGCTAAATCCTATAATATTTATAGGGGGCCATCTTCATACGTTCCCAAACATGATGACTTATAAGGATTCTATAATCTTGAAAGTGGGGGGAATATCCAATAGGGGAGCGCTTAGAGATGTATCATTTTTCTCCATTTTGGAGTGGAATAAGAGGATAAGGATGCGTATATATAGACTAAATGTAAGCGAAGAAAAAGTCTCAGAGATTTTAATCTTTACTCCCTAGGTCAGTAGTATTTTCTCAAGATTTCTATCCAAGATACATCTACTAATCTTTTCAATTAGTCTTCTTGCCGAAGAAGTCAAATTCATTCTTAATGCCTCATCAATACCTACCCAGATGGCGCTTTTAGCATCGCTCGATGGTTTCGCGTTAAGGGTCAAGGGCTCTCCAAGAAAATCTATTAGAACATAGTGCCACCTGACTCTATTATGTTCATCCCTCACTATGATCTCGTCTATGTGGATTATACCCAATATTCTGCAATCTATTGATGTTTCCTCCTTTACCTCTCTTATCGCGGCTTCTTTCAAACTTTCCCCCAGTTCTACTAATCCACCCGGTATGCTATATTTACCCTTTCCAGGCGGGTTACCTCTCTTAATTAAAAGAATTCTATTGGTCTTTTTATCGTATAGCAAGACACCTACAGAGATTAGTGGTATGGGTGGATACTCTCTGCTGATTTTATTATGAAGCATGTTATGCTGACCATTCTATATCCTTGAGGAGGCTCTGTGGGACAGGAGTAAATATGCTTGATTGACCAGATCCCTATTGTTCTCGAATACTCCTCTATACGCAACAGATATTATTGTACTTGGGTTTTTTACTCCTCTTATAATCATACACATATGTTTCGCTCTAGTAATCACTAGGACTCCCTTGGGTTTATGCTCACAGTTATAGATCTCGTCCGCGATTTGGTTGGTTAGCCTCTCTTGGATTTGAAGTCGTCTAGCATACTTCTGGACGATCCTAACGATTTTCGAAATACCGATAACCCTCCTATTGTTGGGAATGTAAACAATATCCACGGTACCGTAGAATGGTAGTATGTGGTGCTCACACATAGAATAGAATCTTATATTTTTGCATATAACGACATTTGCATACTCCTCAAAATATATGGGCTCATCATTATTTTCGTAACCAGAGAATAGCTCCTCATACATGTCCGCTATGCGTTGGGGGGTCCCCCTAAGTCCAGGTCTATCGGGATCCTCCCCCAGTGCCTCCAGTATCATCCTAACTGCTTTCTTGATTTTCTCCTTGTCCACCATAAGAATCACTAATATTTAGAACCAGATACCAGAATTTAAATCAAGACTATTAAAACGTGGGAAGGATTTTGTGGACATTGGGTGTATTTTCTAAATACATTCCGAAACAGTTATTTATCCTATAAATCCTAGTATTTTGGGGATGATAATGAAATATGATGCCATAGTCATCGGCGGAGGGGCTGGAGGAATAGCCACTGCTATCGCGATAAAAGCCCTTCATCCAGAAAAGAAGGTGCTGGTTGTAAGGAGAACGAAAAAACAGCCGATACCCTGTGGAGTCCCATATATAGTGGAGAGTATAGGATCCGTCGACGATAACATTATAGAAGATAGTATATACACAGGTATGGGGATCGATTTGATCATAGATGAAGTTATTGATATAGATGTAGCCAACAAAAAATTGAGGACCAAGAATGGGAGAGAACTAGAATATGATAAACTCGTAATCGCCACTGGTGCAGGACCTGTCAAACTAAAAATACCTGGCATAGACCTAAGGAATGTTATTCTTGTACACAAAGAATATGAACCCCTCAAGGATGTCTTTAAAGAACTGAAACAGGCAAAGAAGATAGTGATAATTGGTGCTGGATTTGTCGGAATGGAATTCGCAGACGACCTAGCAAATGGTAGGGAGATACATGTAGTCGAGATACTACATGAGGCCCTCCCCCTAGCATTCGACAAGGAATTTGGAGAAATGGCAAGAAAAGAGCTGGAAGCCAAGGGAGTTAAATTCCACTTAGGAGTATCAGTAAAGGAAATTAAGGGAAACGAAAAAGTCGAAAAGGTCATACTTAGTGATGGCACCGAAATCACAGCAGATGTGGTCATCGTATCTGTGGGCATAGCACCAAACTCCGAACTCGCAAAAAAAGCAGGCCTAAAAATTGATCCATACGGCCATATCATAGTTGATGCATACATGAGGACAAGCAATCCAGATATTTATGCCGTAGGAGATGTTGCACAGAAAAAATCCTTCTTTACAGGAGCGCCAACAAAGGCATATTTCTCCACGATAGCAGTTATAGAAGGAAGAGTAGCAGCACTACACATATTTGGTGGAAACATAGCACCAGGATTCACAGAGGGGGTGCTACCCGTATACTCAACAATCATTGGAAAGCTAGCCCTAGCAGTTGCGGGTCTAACAGAAGAACAATCAAGAAAAAATGGATTAGATATAATCCCTATAACCGTTGAGACAATAAACCGACATCCAGCCAAGCTGGCTAGGGCAGAAAAAATAATACTAAAAGCAATATCCACAAAGGGAAACCTAAGA
>CAZWPQ010000017.1:35362-42553 GCA_964636085.1 uncultured Nitrososphaerota archaeon | reverse complement strand
TATAACTATGTGATAGTTATATTTTCTCCCGAGATTATATATGCCATATGCCGTCTCTAATATTTTTGTGCGGTTCCTCAGTTTTATGTGGATCGCGTTATAGTCCATCGTGGCATTAAGGAGTGTGTATAGTACTTCATATCTCATGATTATTGAGCCACATCCCGAGTATTCAAGATCTGGAGCCCATATAACTCTCATAACTTTATAAATAATAAAACTGCGCCCCAGAATCGTCAGAGTATCGTTTTCATGTATACCAAGCATGCTGGCGGATCCTGGATCCATGATTATTTTATTGTCCTTAAAAACATCCCAATCTATATTTGGTATCGTGTCTACTGGGGGGTCCTTGGGTATTCCATAGATAAGCATGCAGTAGATATTATCGTTGGTCTCTATGTGTATTCTAAAAGTGAGAAAGGTGGTGTATGCCTCAACATTGCTCAAGTTTCCGACTTCATATATAAAGCTTGTATTGAACGCGTCTCCATAGACTACGAGATCGCCGAGCCTAAATAGTTCATTGTTTTTCTCTTCAACATAGATAGAAAGGTTGACAACATTTTCAAAAACTAGCGGTGTTGCAAATGAAAGAGTTAGTGCTATCAGTAGAAGCCATGTCCTTTTTGATCTAAACAACATCTTTATACCATATTTATATGCTTTGTTCATTGATAAGGCACCTTTACGGATACTCAATAAATTTTCTATTTCGTATCTTTACGCCTCTGCTTACATACCTACTCGCAAGCTCCACATCGTGTGTAGCAACAATAATAGTACGATTCCATTCCTCATTGATACGCTTGAACAGGTCGAATATAATATGTTTGTTCTTTTCATCCAGATTACCTGTCGGTTCATCAGCAAGTATTATGTCTGGGTTATGGGCTACTGCCCTAGCTATGGCTACACGTTGCTGTTCGCCCCCACTAAGACTATTTGGAAATTGCTTGGCTTTGTCTTTAAGCCCTATGAATTCCAATAACTCATATGCTCTTCTTAGGGCCTGATCATGTGGTGTATTGTTTAGCTCCATTGGGAAGAGTACATTCTCGATGACGGTTAACTGTGGTATTAGGTTAAAAAACTGAAAAACGATTCCAATGTGCTTTCTTCTAAATAAGGTTAGTTCTTTCCTTGTCATAGAGGTGAAGTCTTTACCAAGCACAATAATCCTCCCTCTATCAGGCTTTAATATTCCAGCAAGCAATAATATCAATGTTGTTTTTCCCATCCCCGATGGTGCGAAGACACCCAAGAACTCGCCTCTATCTATGGTTAAGGTAGCGTCCTGGAATACAACAACTCTTGACGCATTTGTGTAGGACTTGGTAATGTTGTCTATATACACAGCTAGGTGTTCCTTTGACATGGTTATTACCAAAATAGGTCTCTAGGCTATATCTATTCATATTTTTCTCCATAAAAACATATATTTATACAATTGCTTTCCTAGCATTTACTGGTATTAGATAGGTCGTATTGGCGATTTCTAGGCAAGCCTGACCAATAATAATTATTTCGCCCGAAGCCACAATCTCATCTAGATAATCCTTGATGGCCTCTATATGCAGAGTAATTATACTACTAGTCTTTGGTAGTATTGTCTGATTTTCTGCTGTTCCATTTGCTATTAAGCTATCGCCAGCATATATATTCGCAAATAGATAGGAGATTTTTGCCTCTAGGGAATACTCATTATCGATCGTTATTTCTAGGTCGATATATATAGGGTCCGAAATTTCTATGGATATATCAGTTATACTCATGCTAGGTAGTGGAAGATCTGTTGATACTCTCAGATCCAAGTATATTCTTATTCGCCATGATTCACGATAAAAAACTATACTACCGATGGTATGTGGAGGCTTATCCATCCACCAACTATTGTTTATTAGTGCACCCAAGGACTCGTTCGAGGGTATGTAGATAGTGGCATTGATTGTGGTGGTTTCCTCGGAGACCCAGGTATCATTTAAATATACAATCATTCCTGGCGAATCATCCCCGTATATATATAGTGTGGCGTTCAGATATACATTCTTGATAATTATTTGAGTCGCCGCAGAAAAGCTTATCAAGAATCTTTTCTTTGGGAGACCAAAAACATCGACAATTTCGAGGAGACCTTCCTCCTTCCCTATACTTTTTTTCTTCTCAATGCTTAGATATATTGGCAGGAACATATAGACAAAACCCTTTATGCGAATGGATATGTTATTTTGAATATGTAGATCCAACGGCCCGACGATATCTATTGGGACAATATATTTCTTATGGCTATGTCTACCGACATTAATTATGCCGAGCTTTACAGAGCAGAAAAAATTGTCATTGATAGATATACTTAATGAGCCACCCAAGATTAAAAGAGGCAAGGAACCATTGTTGACGACCTTAATATGTGCCTCTCCTAAGAGCCTATCCTGCCTAGATTCGCACCCGATAATGTTAACTATAACGAAATCTATCTTGCCCATTATCAACACCGCCATGAATAGGGGGATGTACATAACTATTAATACGGAGATTATGAGTATGGCGATTCTCCGTCTCGAAAACTTCATATAAATCACGGATTATTCATTTGTCTTCAAATATTCAAAAAAGCACAAAAATATAGTTATCAAAATTATAGACAATAAGCATCATATAAATTAAGCAAAAATGTTTAATAATTCATCTAGGAAGAATTTTCTGGTTACTGAGAACCCATTAGAAAGAGAACTGCATGGAGATTGCATGATTAAATTTGTAATAAAAACCGGGTGAGCATATTATATACATAAATTATTTAGTAGTGATTTCACTATACCAACACTGACAGGTCTGGGTTGGAAGTATGAACGGTACTGACAATAACATAATACGATTACCATTCAAGGACTATATTCTATATACAGTCTCGGACCGTAGGACGATTATACTTCTAGTGATAGGCCTAGTTGGGCTTGCCCTATATGCATGTCATAGTATATTTTTTAGTGTTGATGACTATCATACATTTTCTCCATACCCAACAATATTTCTCCAGGAGCTTCTAGGAACCAGTAATCCCTTTGCGTTTTTCTGCTCGGTATACTACACATTTCTCTTCGCAATAAATCTGGCCCTAGTTATAGTCTCAGCATATGTGGTACCGTATTTTGGAAAGAAAAAAGTTGCCCCCTGGGCCTATATTGTCGGCATATTCCTTGTGTGGTTCGTCGACATGATACTATATGTTATCTATCCAGTAGCACCACCAATTAGGTATAACTCTGGTGCCTGCCGAATAAGACAGAAATATCTTCCATGGTCAGAAGTATTGATAAGGGTAAAATATAATGCATTACCAAGCGGCCATATTATGTACCTTACATGCGGCTTCTACATAGCCAGATATGAAAAAGTAAAGAAGCTTGAGATGTGGTATCTTATAAATATAATACTAACGTCTTTTATCGTCATATATCTTGGAGAACACTACATAATCGACATAGTCTCTGGCTTCATAATAACAATAATAATAATGGATATGTTCATCAGATATGCAAACAAAATAGGCTTCTCAAGGATGGAGCTTCCAAATGTCGAAAAAGAGGAAGAGATCGTAATGAGAAGCGCACCGCCTAGCACTCATGACCAAGGGTTAATTAGGGAAAATATACCTGTCTAGCATAATCCTCGACTACTGTTCACTATAAGGGCTTCTAGTCACTTTTGAATATTAAATGAAAATATGGTAAATTTCCAACACATATGTTTTAAATATTTTTTTGTCATTTTTTATCTTGGACAAATAAAAGATAGTAATGGGTATTCTATGAGGCCCGTTCTAGCAATCATAATGATCCTTGTTTTTGTTTTGGAGCCAATATATCACTATAACAACAATATAAGTGGAAAGAAAAGCCAAGATATAATATTGCCAATAAGTAGCTATAACATCAACCACAAAAATCTAGGCAAAATAAGCCTTAAGATTGATAGAGGCGGAGATTTCTATAGATTTTTCGTTAGGGAGGGCGGGGAATATCTAGACAATCTAGAGCCTAGAAATGTTTCTGATTTAATATTTCACTACTATACGGCCATGGATGATGGCTGGATCTCCTATTGGAAACCCGACCTAAGGATTGAGTGGACATATAAAATTGCCGACGGTCTCTACAGGACATATCTCTACTTCAAAGCATCAATATACTTCAAAAGCCTCTATAGTATAGTGTATCTCGCATACGTCTTTAACAACAACCAGACATTCCTAGAAGAAGCGAAACAATACTGGGAGTTTATCTATCAAAACGCCGTGAACAAAACAACATATTTCATGAAGGCAAAATCCTCAGAGGATAAGGTCTGCATAGGAATACAATTTTGGTCCCTCTATATGCTATGGAAAATGACTGGCGACAGCAGATACTATAACAACTTGACCCTCGCCATCGAAAGATATGAGGAATTAGTATTAAGAAAAATAGGGATCCCACTGAGCTGGTCTTTAAAAACCCATACAATACTTAATGGATCAGGAGAAGAGATAATCGATGTAAATAATAAATCTACAGAAATCCTGACATGGAGAAGCACAACATATGGCATACTAATATACTTATCGGAGATTGGCCTCGTAAATAAGACCCTTCTTGCCAATAGTCTACATAATCTTCTCCACAAATTATACTGGGATTCCATGAAAATTAATTATGAAGGCATAACAGTATACATATACAACCATAGTGGAAATTATACATATGGCTTTGCTCCGTATAAACTATTCGCATCACCAAGACAGCACACCCAGAGATATCTACCATTCTTGTGGGCCAACGCGACGATATATAATGAAACATCGAACTCTATACTTAAAACACTTGGCTATTATGCATATGATAGGTATTATGAGCCCTCCAAAAAAGTGATTTTATATGGGCCTTGGGGCTCACTAGACATTGAGCAATATGGGATGATCCCCATATACTCCATATACTTCATCAATAGGACTCATCTCTCGAGATTATTAAATGCATCAGTAATAATGTATATGGTGGGGCCAAGCCAGCCCGTGTTATGGTGGGTTGCAGTTGATCTAGGGGTCAAGCACAGTGTTGGGGCATCCATGTTCCCGGCCATAGGCAGGTACGCGGTTTCTGGTGGGACGAACGAATATAGGGTATACGTACATTTACAGATGTATAGGCTGTATCTTATTCTTTCATTCCTTACGGATAATTTCTGGTTCGCACATAACCCACACTACTACTATGCTATAAATATCCTATATACAAAATCCGTGAAGGAGGATGGATACTACTATGACTACTATGGCGCATCCTGGTCCAAGGGCGTAGGATTCAACATTTGGCATGGATTCGACTTTTTCGTACTATATGATGGTGCATATCCTCATTACTCGTTTATAGATTGCATAGTCGCGCAGGGAGGTTCACACTATGTAGGTATGCCACGTGTCATGATATCAGCCATGAATAAGCCATTTTTGGGATATGGTAAGTTCAGTGTAAGACTAATCAATATACATGTCCCACATAATAGGACTTCCTTTATATTTATTCCAAGCCAGTACCATATTAAGGCCGTGAGGGTTGAAGACAAAACAACATTCTCCACCGCAGTTGTTGGTCTCAACGATTCTGGATATATCAATGGTACGAACTACAACTATTCGTTCGCCGCTCTACCAGACAACGTAATAGTTTTCAATCCCCAGAATGCATCCCAAGAGGATATAATTGTTAATATCACTATAGACTTTCTAGATTACACACCCCCCAACTGGTATGAGGCGACTCCCGATAAAAAGATATCATATGCTTACTGGCTCTCATACCACGCGTTAACCACACCAACACTAGATCCCGATGAGGACTATGATAATGATGGCGTACCCACAAAATATGAGGTATTATTCTTCAGCAATCCATTCGATAATGATACTGACAACGACGGAATAACAGATGATGTCGAAATATATTTCTTTATAGATCCAGTCTCCAAAGATGCGGATTGTGATGGTCTTACAGACAACTTTGAATTAGTTGGGGCCCAAAAATGGTCCATATATCTCCCACATGAACTAGACCCCAGAAACCATAGAAGCTATAACCATACATACTACGACATATTCTATGGCTATATCATAGAGAACCAATCGGACAGACTCCCCGAATGGGATCAATATTCATTTAACGAAACAAAATATAGGAGAAGCCTCAACACCGATGGAGACGGCGTAAACAATTATGACGAATACTACATATATGGGTCAGACCCATTCGAGCCAGACATAGGCCTAAACATTACACATCCAGAAAACCCATACACAAATAGGACTTGGATAATCATCAACTGGACATATTATGGCTCCCCAGAAAACTTCACAATAATAAAAAACGGTAGCATCATAGATACGGTATATCTTCCCCAAACCTACTACAACCTAACACTAGAAAGCGGAACATGGGAAATATCCATAGAGGCCAACTATAAGGAATACACATACAACGATACAATAATAATCCACGTCGACACAATACCACCACAAATTCAGATAACAACCCCCGAAAACAACTCATACATCAACACCTCAACAATACAAGTGACATGGATAGGCACAGACAACACCGACATACTCACCTACCAAATAAACCTAGACATGTCACAATGGATCAACATCGGAAACCAGACCGACTACACTTTCTACAATATTAATGATGGCACCCATGTTGTCTACGTCAAGGCTACTGATCGCGCTGGCAACACAGCCGTTGACTCTGTCATGTTTGTTGTGGACACATCTCCACCCATAGTAAATATTGACAGTCCGGCCAATAATAGTTGCATGAATTCCTCCAATGTTGTCGTTATCTGGAATGGCTCTGATGACAAAGGCATTGATCATTTTGAGGTTCGTATTGATGATGGCGTTTGGATCGATGTTGGGGGTCAGACCAACTATACTCTTAGTGGTCTTAGTGATGGTGTTCATGTTGTCTATGTTAGGGCTGTTGACTGTGCTGGTAATATGGCTGTTGATTCTGTCATGTTTGTTGTGGATACGTCCCCGCCTGTGGTGAGCATTAATAGTCCGGCCAATAATAGTTGCATGAATTCCTCCAACGTTGTTATTATCTGGAATGGCTCTGATGACAAAGGCATTGATCATTTTGAGGTTCGTATTGA
>CAZWPQ010000017.1:0-35262 GCA_964636085.1 uncultured Nitrososphaerota archaeon | reverse complement strand
ACTCTTAGTGGTCTTAGTGATGGTGTTCATGTTGTCTATGTTAGGGCTGTTGACTATGCAGGTAATACTGGTCTTTCCAAGGTCGTGTTTACTGTGGATACTGTTCCGCCCCATATACTCTCTGTCAATGTGTCCTATGTTGGTGAGGATACTGTGGTAATATTGTGGGATGCATCAGATAATATAGGGCTTGATCATTTTGAGATTTGTGTTGATCATATCGAGCGTATCAATGTTGGTTTGTCCCATAATTATACACTAGTATTGGATTCAGGCTGTCATGATATCATAGTTTTGGCCGTCGACAAGGCGGGGAATATGGATGCATCCATGATACAGGTATGTATAGGATCGACAGAAGCTGGGGGACATATATCCATAACAATAATAATACTATTGCTTGTGGGGATATCGATCCCCATAATCTTTATTGTTAGGAGGAAGGGACATCTTGCTAGACAACATCGGGAGACACACAGTTAGGAATATGAGGCTGGCCTCTTTTTGGCTTATCAGATGGGTTTGTGGTTTTTACTTTCCTAGTGATTTTTCTATTTGGCCATGAAAATATTTTTTATATTCGCTAGTTTTTCTGTCATTGATATTGGTGGTTATGTATGGCCTATTTTTATATTGTGGGTCATCGTGGGGCTGCTGGTCTTGCTCCAGAGAATACGATACCTTCCTTTAAGGTGGCTATTGGATATGGCGTAGATTTTGTTGAGTTTGATGTGAGATCTACTAGGGAGGGTATCCCTGTAGTGATACATGATGAAAGGGTTGATAGGACGACCAATGGTAGTGGTTATGTGAGGGATATGTCCCTTCTAGAGTTAAAACATCTTGATGCTGGATCCTGGTTTTCGCGGGACTATAGTGGTATAAAAATACCCTCACTGGAGGAGGCTCTAGAGTTTCTTCGTGGGGAGGATGTTGGGTTGATTATTGAGATTAAGGATGAGGGAATTGAGGAGGAGGTTATTAGATGTGTGGAGGATATGGGTATTGTTGATCGGACGATTATTGCCTCATTTAATATTAGGACTTTGTCTAGGGCGAGGAGGATAAATGATGAATTGCCCCTCATGGCTATTTCTACATCATTTAGTGTTGATATGCTAGACATGATTTTGAGGAATGGGGCTAGGATACTTGCACTGCACAAGGATACCATAGATGCGGATGTGGTGAAGAAATCGATGAGGAGAGGGATTATCTTGAACGCTTGGGTCGTAAACAACATTAATGAGGCCAAGAGACTGCTAGTGATGGGCGTAAACATGTTATCAAGTGATTTTCCAGACGTGATTTCTGGCCTACGCAATAAGATAATCAGTATACTAGAAACAGAAAAATTCTAGCGGCTTCATATTTGGGCTTGGGAGACACAGATAATGATTGTATGACTCATAGTTGGTAGGTTCCATATTGTCTAAGACCCGTTGAGCGATAATTCTGGCTTTGATGATTCTAGTGGCATGAGTAGTATGTTCATATATTATCTCTTTCGACGAGAATACCGATTATAGGTTCAATGATGAGTATGAGGTTGGGCATGGCATTGGCCTCTCCGACCCGTGTGGTTGCCTTGAGAAGAAGTCTCCTTTATTACATTGTTTGTTATTCTCGCTATATTGCGTGGGCATCCTTCACTACTGTACTATATTCTTCGTAAGCGTAGAGTAGGGGGATATGAAGAACTTTCTAATGCCTCAGTTTTCATTGTATAGATTTTTTTGTCGATTTATCGGGGCTGGATGGGTGCTATTTTTTAGGCTATTCTGTTTGGCTGTGTCTAGTCCATGATGTGGTAGATTAGTGGGTGTGTTGATTTTTTATCTATATATTCCCAAAAATATGGCCTCAAATTTCTTTTTTATTGTGGTGAAGAGTAAAATGATAATGAAGGACGCAAAGAGTGGGGTTGTGACAGAGGAGATAAAAAGTCTCTCTAAAATAGAAAGGATTTCTCCAAGAAAGATTCTTAGAAGAGTAGCTAGTGGGAGGATTGTTATCGCAAGGAATTTATCCAGAAAAAATCTGGATCCGGCAAATATTGTGGGCATTGGATATGGATTGAGGACGAAGGTGAATGCTAATATTGGAACGTCAATGTTTGTGAATAATCTAGAGATGGAGAAAAGGAAGTTGGAGGTAGCCATAAAGTATGGTACCGACACAGTTATGGATCTCAGCACTGGTGGGGATATAGATTCCATCAGGAGAGAACTACTATCTCTATGCTCAGTCCCATTTGGAACAGTCCCCATATATCAGGCATATATTGAGGCTGTTAGAAAGGAGGGCGCCCCGGTCTATATGAGTGAGGATAAATTCTTATCGTCCATAGAAAAACATTTGAAGGATGGCGTAGACTTCATGACTATACATGCTGGAATAAGGCTGGAGCATGTTATGAAGATGAGGAAAATTAAGAGAGTCGCAGGGATTGTGAGTAGAGGAGGAGCAATCCTAGCCGCTTGGATGTACTACCATAAGAAGGAAAACCCACTATACAAAAACTTCGACTATATCCTCGAAATGTTTCAAGAATTTGATGCTGTTATTAGTCTTGGCGATGCTCTAAGACCTGGAGCCATTGTGGATGCCCACGATTATTTCCAGTTCGCAGAAATGGTGACGCTTGGAGAACTAGTACATCGTGCAAGAGAAGCAAATGTTCAGACAATGGTTGAGGGGCCGGGACACGTACCATTAGATAGGGTTGTTGCAGACATAAAACTAGAGAAAGGTGTTACTAGAGGAGCACCATACTATGTCCTAGGCCCAATAGTTACGGATATTTCTACTCCTTACGATCATATATCCGCTGCTATAGGGGCCGCTATAGCTGCTGCAGCAGGGGCTGACTTTATATGCTATCTGACGCCAAGTGAGCATTTGAGTCTGCCTAATGAAGAGCAAGTAAAGCTTGGTGTTATCTCCGCTAGAATTGCCGCTCATGCGGGTGATCTGGTAAAATATGGTAGAAAGTACATGAAGAAGGATCTGAAGATTGCTAGGGCGAGGGCTAAATTGGATTGGAAGGGGGTCATAAAATTGTCGATAGAGCCAGAGCTTTCTAAGAAGATTCATGTACAGTTTGGTGATTTTGGCGATAAAGGGTGCACTATGTGCGGGCCTCTATGTGTCTATGTTATTTTGGAAAAAATCATTAGAGGGGAGGAAATAGAATAGATTAATATGCTTAGTATCAGGTGGGGGAATTGCCGAGTGTTTTGAGTCTTTGGGTAAAAACTGATTTCTTGAAGAATGCCGTATGGATAATATGTAGCGAATGTCTAAAATATGTAAACCCTGAACTCTACAAATCACTGAACAAGGAGGGCATAATCCTAGAATTCTGTCCAGAGGAGAAGGGCCAGCTTGTATATGGAAAGATAGCATCAATGATAAGATCAACAAACCCAAAGAAAATCAAGGTCGTCACAATAGATGGTTCCCCACACTGTTTTACTCTGCATGCAGCCGTCAATGAGGCCATATATATACTTGGTAAGAAAGTGGAGAAGGAGCACTATGTGGTTGTCAATGGTAAAGATCTCGTAAGAATAACTCCAGAGGCCGTCAGAGTTGCGAGGTACCTTAGTCTTGTAGACAAACTAATCAAAGAGAACAAGTGGGTACTTGATGAGCTCAGGAAGTATAGCCTAGAATATAAGAGTGCTATAGACACAGGTTCTGCAGAACTCGAATGACAATATTTTTTCTTTTTAATTTGCTTTTTTTGTTGTTTATATTACCTTTTCACAGCCTTTCTATTTTTCCCTCCAAGTAGTTTGGTATACAAAATGGCTACAGCCCAGTATGTCGAGGAGAAGACTGAGTATAAAATAGTTAAAAGAACAAAATCGCTTTGTCCGTATGATTTTAAGCTACTGGATGCCATTGTATACGAGAAAGATGGTGCTCTCTACATAACACGTGAATGCCCCGAACATGGCGAGATAACAGAAATATATTGGGGAGATGTCGAGCTCTACAACAAGTTTCAGAGGTATAGGGTAAAAGGCAGGAAGTTTAGTGGGCATAATACAGAATTCAAAAATGGTTGTCCCTTCAGCTGTGGTCTCTGCCCCGCACATCTTAACCAGACCGCATTGGCCAATATAGTGGCTACAAATAGATGCGACCTACAATGTTGGTACTGTTTCTTCTATGCAGAAAAAGCAGGGTTTGTTTATGAGCCCTCGATAGAGCAGATAATAGAGATGATAAGGGAGATGAGAAAGCAACGCCCATGGGTTCCGAATGCTGTCCAATTAACTGGTGGGGAGCCTCTTCTACGTAGTGACCTAGTAGAGCTTATTAGAAGGATAAAGGAGGAGGGTATAACACATATTCAGCTAAATACGAATGGGATCGCCATAGCTAGGAGATGGATCGAGAATGGTATGGATGATGCTGTGGATTATGTAAGTAGGCTTAGGAAGGCGGGAGTCAATACTGTGTATCTAAGTTTTGATGGTGTCAGCCCGAGAACAAACCCCAAGAATCATTGGGAAATACCATATATATTGGAGGCCTTTAAGAGGGGTGGAATGACAAGTGTTGTTTTTGTACCAACAGTAATAAACAACTACAATACTGACGAATTAGGAAAGATCATTAGTTTTGCCGCCGAAAACATGGAGGTTGTAAGAGGAATAAACCTCCAGCCAATATCTATAACTGGTAGTGTTCCTAGGGATCAAAGAGAAAAACTAAGAATAACAATACCTGACGTCATAAAACTGATCGAAAAACAGACCGATGGGCAAATAGGGAGGGAAGCTTGGTATCCAGTCCCCTGGACATACGCAATATCGCACTTTATGGAGGCCTTTAGTGGCAAGCCACAGTTGGTCATGGTGAATGATCCTGTATGTGGTGCAGCTACCTATGTATATCCTCATATAAAGAAGGTAAATGGGAGAAAGATAGTCGAGGGCTACACGCCGATAACAGAATTTATAGATGTGGAGGCGCTATATGATTATCTCGAGGAAAAAGCAGAGTATCTGGAGGCATCTAGGGGCATAAGGAGAAAACTGAGAAAGATAAGGGTCGCGCTGTCCCTTTTGTGGAGGCTAGGCAAGTTCATTGATTACTCCAAGGCACCAAAAGAACTAGGTATGAAGAAATTGGTCAGGAGAATATTTATCAAGAGGAACTATTCTGCACTAGGCGACTTCCACTATAAGATGCTGTATATCGGAATGATGCACTTCATGGATCCATACAATTATGACGTCCAGAGGGTAATGAGATGCAACATACATTACCTAACACCAGACAAAAGACTAATACCATTCTGCGCCTTTAATGTACTACCCCACATATATAGGGATAAAATACAGAAACAATACGGCATACCGCTCGAAAAATGGGCCAGGCTATATGGCGAGGATACAATAGGCCCAAAAATAAAGTATAGAAGAGACATAAAGAAACTCGAGAAGAGCCAAATATACCAACAATACTATAGGAACTACCTTAGCCAATAGAAAACAGGCCAAATTCAAGGCCATACTAAACTAGGAATATAAGAGAATATAAACTTTTCTCCATACCCGTATATCGGGAAAATGATCCATAATTTCTTAAACTCACCATGCTATTATAAATATTTTTTATAGAATCTATACGGGAAATAATTTTTTTATATTTGCTTGTTATGTAGTTGTGGGTGTATGAAATTGGCACCTCACTTTAGGACTTCCCAGTTTTTAATTTTGTCACTTCTGATGTTTGCCTCTCTTGTATCGTTATTTGATAACATTAGATATAATATATCTGGCAGCCACTATGCTGGATATGAGAGATCTCCAATAATAAGAATAGAGCCTGGGGGCCATACTTATCTACGTGCTAATGGCTATAGATCTGGTATTATCCTAAATAGCGGATATTGTTCCGCACGGATGTCTACAAGGGGTCTAGTGCATGCCTATATGGTTATTTGTGCCCCTGGGCACTATAAACTTACTGAGGACATAGTTAATTGCGGGTACTCTACATGCATTTACATCATGGCGAATAATGTAGTGTTAGATGGCGATGGCCATGTGGTCAATGCTTCTAGTAGCAATTATTTTGGATATGGGATCTATGTGCTGAGATCAAAGAATGTGGTCATAAAGAATATTAGGCTCGAAAATTGGTACTATGGGGTATATCTTAACCATTCCTCAAAGACCTATATACGTAATTGTACAATTTCTGGTTGCGACTATGGCATATATGTCTATAACTCATCCATGAGCTTTATATATAATAATAACATCGAGATGGATGGGTATAGAGGGGTTTTGCTTGAGTATTCATCCAGCAATTATATATTCTGGAACACATTTACTGATGCGGTATATAGCATCGATATAAGCTACTCCGAGAATAATTTTGTTCACCACAATGATATTGAGGACGAATATGCAGGCATATCTGTCGAATTCTCCTGCCTCAACTATATATACTCTAACTCTATTAGAGGACCTATAGGGGCTCGGGTGCAATACTCCAATAAGACCATAGTAAGTAATAATAGTGTTATAAGCGAAAATATTGGGATCAGCTTGGAGTATTCGTCATCTAGTCGGGTATACTATAACACTCTTAGTGGGGGGACATCATCTATAGAATTACGATACTCCAACAATGGAAATGTCATCAAAAATAATGATATAAGGGATTGCCTATACGGTATAAATCTCTATATGTCCTCAAAAAACATTATTAGCCACAACATACTGGTTAATACATCGGCCCGTGGGATAATTATAAGTAGCACGAAATGCATCGTCTATGCGAATTATATCGATCTTTCTAGCGCAAACATCCTACTCGAAGACTCTCAGTTATGTATTATTGTCGGCAATACGCTTCAACATAGCACCTATGGAATAGATTTCAATAATGCATATAATAACAGCATTTTCTTTAACAACTTTATCAGCAACACATATCATGTGAATCAATTTACTGGAAATATATTTGTCTCAAACGAGAGTATCTCATATACTTATGGTGGTAATGATTGGAGCAATAGAACGGGTAACCACTGGAGCAAATATTCTGGGAACGACACAAATGGTGATGGTATTGGGGATGTTCCCTACCAGAATGACACGATGCCTCTAATCGATAAGATCGAGCAATATATCATACATGACATTGACAATGATGGATTAAACGATATCGAGGAGGATGTATTCGGTACAAACCTAACGAACATGGATACTGATCTTGACGGTATACCCGATGGATGGGAGGTGTTGTATGGATTGAACCCCTTTGAGGATAACTCGCTGGAGGATTGGGATTCTGACGGTATAACGAATATCCAAGAGTATATCTATAATACCGACCCAACAAGTAGTGATACAGATTTTGATCGCATGCCCGACTATTGGGAAATACAACATGGGCTGGACCCCCTTAGAAATGACTCGTTGGAAGATTTGGATGGAGATGGACTAAGTAATCTGCGGGAATATCTATACGAAACAGATCCACAGAATAATGATACAGATAATGATGGCCTCACGGATGGTGATGAAGTCGATACTTATAATACTAATCCAGTAAAAAACGATACAGACCGTGATGGTATGCCTGATGGATGGGAAGTTCTATATGGACTTGATCCCCTGAGAAGAGATTCCTCTGAAGATATGGATGGTGATGGATTGACAAATCTCCAAGAATACAATCTAGGAACAGACCCACTCAACAGCGATACTGACGGTGACGGTATGCCTGATGGTTGGGAAGTAACCTATGATCTTGACCCCACTGTAGACGACGGACAGGAGGATCCTGATAATGATGGCCTAGTAAATCGTGATGAATATACGCATAGTACCGATCCAACGAACCCAGACACAGATGGAGATGGATACTATGACGGCGTGGAAGTTGAGAAAGGAACAGATCCTCTGGATCCAGGTAGTTATCCGAAAGAAATTTCATTTATTTGGATAATTGTGCCAGTAGTTGTTTTTGCATTGATAGGATCTGTATTCTATTGGAAGCGGCGAAAGTAAAAATTTTAATATGCATGGAACGAAAAGGTTTTCACTTACTATTTTTTAGGGCTTTAGATTTCCATAATGTGTTTACTAGATAATATGTAGCATTTTTGTTATATCATTGAGGGTGAATTTGATGCATATTGATCCATTGATGATTTTTTCGACGGTATTTGTGGCAGAGCTAGGAGATAAAACCCAACTTGGCGCCCTTGCTGTTTCTATGAGAACTAGGAATATTTCATTGGCAGTGATATCATGTCTATTGGGCTTAGCCCTCGCAACGGTTATATCTGTAGCTATTGGAACTACACTCGGGGGACTGTTGGATAGGAATATACTTATGCTCGTTGGAGGAGCAGTCTTCATTTTGTTTGGGATTCTCTCGTTAGTATCCAGAAATGATGAGGCCCATAATTTCTCTGGAGGGGTCATAAGTAATTCCCTCGTTATATTCCTTCTAGAGTTGGGTGATAAGACGCAGATATCCATAGTTATACTCTCCGCCCTATATGGCGATCCATTCGTGGCGTTCCTATTGGCGATATTTGCTTTCCTAGTAGTAACTTTAATCACAGTTGTTTTGGGCTGTAGAGCTGGTAGACATTTGGATGAGAGGAAAACAAAGTTTTTAGTGTCCGCACTATTTGTATTCCTAGGAATATTTCTTATTCTGAGCTCCCTCTCTGTAGTGAGTATCTAATGTACTCCATTATCTCTGCCTAGTAGAGAATCCCCTTAGAGAATCGCTAATCATTGATGATACTCCTCATCATGGATAGGTAAGGCATTATTGTCGGCTATATTATTGGATTTATTCTAGCTATGAAGTCCCTTATTGCTTTAAAGATTCTGTATCTTATCCCTCCGCTACGCCTTATCACTATTTTACCGAGTTTTATCCCCATCAGTTCGGCCAAGTCCAGAGCGGCGTTTAGACATCCAGCAACAACCCAGAAAACGTTATTAGCAAAGAAACCTTTCCCCCGCATGAGCCTCTTTATGTCTATACATCCACACTGAAAGATATTAAGCACAATATTCAACAGAGAATTATACGTCCAGTCCGTATGATATATCTGTTCTGGCTGGAAACCCACGAATATTTTGTTGGCTCCCAACTGGCCAGGTTTTTTCGAAATAAAACCTAACACAGGCCTGGCCATTGAAATGGCGATATCTAGCCAAAATCTATCCCCTGTATATTTGAAGATTTTAATAAAATCCGGGGCCATTATTAGGCCATAGGGATCCAAATGTAGGTTTTCGACAGAAACCGCAGTCCATCCAAAAGTCCTGAATTTTATTTTACCAAGAATTGTCTTTTCGTCAAAGGGCACATCCCAGAAAAACATCCATGATAATATGTAATAGGCCGCTCTTTTGGCGGCATCTAAATATGATTCATTCCTCGTAATCTCATACATTAGGACACATGCCCGTAATAGGGCGTGGCCAGCTTCTTTATCTATGCAGTCTGCATCCAGTGTGTCGCCCCAGTACCTGTTATTATCTATTATTTGTTTAATGTAATACACTATTGCTTTTTCCGTTGTTTTTAGATATTTTTGATCCTGTGTAATACGGTATAGTTCAGCAAGCAACCATATGGCATAGGCACCGTTGGTGCCTCCGCGCGTTAATCCAACGCCTGTTGGTGTCCACCAAGAGTAGAAGGAGCCATCTTCGCATTGTTTTGCTACGAGGAAGTCCCCGATTTTCTTTGATATTATCAGCCATTTTTCTTTTTGTTCGCCTTTGTTTTTAGCTATTTGATAAAGCCTCAAGAGGGAGTATATTGTCTCTCCTACTTGCCTAGTATTTATGTTTCTGCATTTCTTTGGGAAGTATCCATACCACTTCTTTCTCGCTAGGCTATAGTCAGTATATATCAGTCCACTTTTTAGTAGACCGACACAATGAAAATTCGCCACATTAAACGCGATATTTTTTATTCTCTCATCACCATTGAGTAGGTAGATTCTGTATAGGGCTAGGGCCATCTCCATTGATTTGCCAGTGAAGCCCGCTGATATGGAGCTTCCGCAGAGTGGTGTATTTGGCATGACGAATTGGAGGAATCCGGCTACTTTACCATCTTCGTAATAGTGTACGTCTAGGGCGAATCTTGTTTTTAGTTCGATATATCTCTGCACAATTTCTCTATTGATTGCTTCCCTCCTACCGAATATCTCCCATGCCCTCCTAAGTACGTAGGAGTATCCATTCTCATAGCCAAGCTCTCTATATGGCGCATTGATTATGTAGAATCGTCTAGTATACGTGGTGGGCTCATCAAAGTATGTTGTTTCTCCCCTCGTAAATTTTCCCTTGCTCGTATATCTCAGCGGTGTCTCCATCCAGGGGATTCTTATGACGATAATGTTGTTCTGTATGGATACAGACGATAACTCATCCGTTGTTTTTGCTGGCTCCGTAAATACGGATAACACAAATTTATTGTCCTCGATTATTACTCCAGAGGGCAGTGTACATCTGTCCTCTCTAAAAAACCAGTTTGAGGAAAATCTGGGCCTAGGAAATCTCCCTGATCCAAGCATATTTCCATTATATACGACGCCTGGAATCATCCAGTATTTTGGTTTTATATTGAACCTGACACGGAAATGGAATACTCTATTAGCACTCCAACTTCTCTCAACTATCTTCAAATTCTCCGTTGCATATACTATACGATCTCTCGAGTTCTCCGATGGTATTATCTCATATAGTCCTGTCCACATATCTCTAATACCTCCTTGGGCAACGCTAGAAAGCCTTTCATCTCCGCATAGGGTATGAATATGCCCATTATAGATAGTGCAACAATGAAGCCAGAGACGAGATCATGGATATAGTGCTCACCAAGGTAAAGAACGACGAATGAGGTCAGGATAAGATTAATAAGATACCATAGCTCAAGTTTCTTTATTTTTTCTCTCATCCCTATGTATAACCCACATGTTAAATACATTATATGGCCGCTTGGAAACGCATTATACTTCATTCCAATAAGTGTGTCAGACCAAGGCATGTAGTTTTGTCGGATCCTAACTACTCCCGAGTTATATCTTATTGGTGGTGCTACTGGATAAATAACATAGAATATCATGTCCACGAACCATACGAGATATATACCGACAATGTAGAGCCATGGGGATGTCTTATGTTTACCATAATATGGGGCGAAATATGCCGAGATAATGACAAGTGCTAAATTTGTAGCAAAGATAAAGAAGTAATACATCGAGGCAAAAACAGCAAATATGCCATTTGTACCTATCATTTCCTGTAAATTCTTTGTAATCCCGGGGGAAAGAGTGTTGAAATGGTCAACTCTCCAGAGCATGGAATTTAGTAGATAGATCATTAATCCCACGATGCCGATTAGGGCCAGCACATATGTCCTTGTCGTTGGAACCACAAGCTTTAGATACATAGATAATTTTGGGTCTGCAAGACTCTTCCTCATTCGCCAAATGGTCAAGCGTTCTCCCTCACGTAAATCTAGTTTTCCAATACGAATATATTTATATTCTATCTTATACTACATATATATCTATCGACTGTGGTGTAGAAAGTTGTCGGATCATCATCAAGTCGAACCTACCAAGCTGGCCAAGACCGCAATAATAATCTTTGGCTTTATAAGCCTCTTCGGCGACATAATATATGAGGGGGCAAGGAGTTCTATACCTACCCTTCTCGAGATATTGGAAACACCAGCAATTGTGGTCGGGTTGGCTATTGGTCTTGGGGAATTTCTAGGCTACTCGCTTAGGTTAGTGTCTGGATATGTGGCAGATACCACCAAAGCTTATTGGGCACTGACAGCTATGGGATATGGATTAATAATAGCAATACCACTTCTCGCTTTTGCCTACAGTTGGAAATTAGCGATAATTCTTGTGGTTCTAGAGAGAGTGGGAAAAGCCATTAGGACACCGGCTAGGGATACATTAATCTCGGTCACCACAAGTGGGATTGGTAGAGGTAAAGCATTTGGTCTTCACGAATTATTTGATCAAATTGGGGCTACAGTTGGGCCATTGATAATGGCCTCTATAATATACTATACATCTGGCAAAAATTATGAACCGTTAAAACAACTACATACGGCATTCCTATTTATGTTTATTCCATATGTAATAATGATAATGGTGCTTTTTAGTGGATATCTCCGACTAAGAGAACCAACTGCAGATGCATTAAAGATGGCGGCACAAATCCATAAAGAGGAGAAGCTTGGGAAAAACTTCTATTTCTATTCCTTGGCTGTAATGTTGAATACTGCTGGTCTGTTGCATATAGCCCTAATACTATATTTGTCCACAAGTATACTGGAGGAATCTCTATGGCTTGTCCCCTTACTATATCTGTTTGTGCAGGGAATAGATGCTGTGTCGGCGCCTATATCTGGTGCTGCCTATGATAAGCACGGTATCAAAGTTTTATTGGTGCCGTTTTTCCTATCAGTATTACCAACATTATTCATATCTCTCGTATTCATAGATATTATCAGTATTTCGCCTATTTACCTGATATTATTGGCAACAGGACTATTTGGGGTAATACTTGGAATGCAAGAGTCTATCTATAGGGCAGCAGTAGCAGATCTGACTGGCATATCGAAGAGGGGGACTGGGTATGGAATTTTCAACACGGTCTATGGACTAGGGTTTTTAGTGTCCGGAGTAGTTATGGGATTCTTCTTAGACATGGCCGCTGGAGACTCGATATATATGCTCTACGCGATAATATACTCAGTAGTCATGCAGGCTATTGCCATAATATTACTCAAATTGGCTACCGGTAGAACAATGCCAAGTACCAATAACAACAAATAAATAATTCATATCTTTTTGGCAAAGCAAGTTGTCTAGACCATCTGTGGGACTGTGGATATTCATTATGTACTAATTTATGATGTGGCGATCAGTTGAAAAAATCGCTCAAGTTGTTTTTAGGGATAGGATTTTCATCACTATTTTTGATGTGAATTTAGCTAATGACTACGCCATGCAAGAGTTCTATGTATTCGTCTTGTTGACCAAACTTTCTGGTTTTCAATTGGGGGTTGTTTATGGATAAAATGCATTGGGATTTTAATTTATGATGGTAGTAAAGTGGGATTACGGTTGTATTAAAATGATGACATGATTTATTTGTCATTTTGGTAATGTTATAAGAGTGTGGCTAAAATGAAGTGGGTAACTAACGAGAAGGCCAAGGTAGAAAGGATAGTGTGCCCATGGCTGATTAAGAGATTTATAGATCCGGACGCCGAATTCTTATTTGTGCCCTGAGAAGGTGTTGTAGGTAGCTAAGAAGGAGAATGTAATACCCCTTGATACTCTAGGTGCCGAATTACATCATAGAGATGGGAAGTATACATTTGAAGTAATGATGGAGAAATATAACATTAAGGATCCAGCCCTGGAATATATGGCTAAGATTATTCATGGCGCTGATATCCCTGAGGACATTAATATTACGCCGAAATCTGCAGGATTAAGGGCTGTACCCCATGGTTTTCATTATTTGGTTGATGATGACTATAAGAAAATGGAATTAGAGTCTCCCGTATTTTGATGCGCTTTATGAATATTATAAAAAGAAGATAATAGGGGAGGAATAGGATCTAGAATCCCAACATGTTACTTAACTCCTTTATAATTTTTTCTGAGACAAGTTCTTTTGTTCTTGGCCATTCCTCCGCTCGCTCTCGTGTTATCTGTAGGTTAGACCCTGCTAGCGTGGTAAGTTGCACTATTGATCTCGGCACATGGAGTGTCGATGTTCTGTGTTCATCATGCATCGCTAAAATGTCCTGTTGACGGAGAATAAGGATAGAGTTTCGTTCTTCAAGAATACTATCTTTTATCTGGAATGAATTTGTTATATCTTGTCCTCTAACACCTATTATTTGTATTCTGTGATTCCCAACGACTATATTTAGTCTGTGTTCTAAGTGTCTGATGTTCTGCATGACTCTATATACTTCTTCATTAATACGATCCTGGTAGATTGGTGGTACAATATAGACGCCACTCAGTATGTTCTTGAGTATACCTATTGGGTCTTCATAACAATCAAAATTTTCGGCTATTGTACTTATTCTCCTTCTAAGTTCCCAAGAAACCCTTTCTGGAAGGAGTACTCTAATATTTGCAATTTCTAGGAACACTCCTAGGCATAGATATGCATAGAGTTCCTCTTCGCTTCTAAATACACGGGCAAAACGAAGTACTACGTCGCCCTGAATCCTTACCCTCACACCATCCCTAAACATCGTTGGCTTCATTTCCCATGCATGATAATCAAAACCCATTAGGTTCCTTATCTGCTTTTCGTCTAATTCTTCTAGATTTAGGCTTCTATTTCCTATTGCCAGCCTGTGGCAGAAGAATCTATAATTATCATCGAGACCAACGATAAAGATGTTGTCTCTTGGAAGCTCATAGTTTTTGATTACTATGTATTCTCCTATCCTCACGATGTAGTTTGTGCTTTTGAAGGGTGCTGACTGTAGGAAAGTAAGTAGTTGATTTGTTGATGAATTTCTCGAGAACATTTCCAATGCTCTCGGATCCCGATTTTCGAGGTATCTGGTGAATAGGCCCAATTTTTCTTCAGGTGAGAGGATCTGTTCTTCCAAGCACATACAGCCCTACTACTAATATTAAATAATTACTAGGAACTCATTTAAAGATATCTATTATTCTTTTGGCATGTTCCTTCATTATTCTCCTAAAGATCTCATATGTAATACTCTCTTTCGGCCGAGCGGGTTTGGTATTGATCATGGCGCCTAACCATTCGCCCTCATTCCTTCTGTTCAATATTCCCTCAAAATTATAGACCAATACCCTATTTATCCCCAGATATTTTATTATAGACACATCACGGGAGATCTCTTTGGGGGAGGAATATATTGGTTCATTTCCAAGTATTCCTCTCCAAATAGCCCCTATTGAAGGAACATATCCGGCGCCATACTTCTCTATGCAATTCCTCATAACTCGGTACATCCTATATCTAAGCACGCCATAGGGAACCTTGAAAAGGCCATGAATAATACTATTGTATGTCATCGTCGAGATAACATCAAAACCTATGTCGAATACGGGTATCCCCAGTATCCTCGAAAACTCTATGGCTACTTTTTCGTCCATCTCGAATAGAAAATCAGGCACCACCACAAAGACCGAGGCACCATAACTCCTCACGAGGTCTGCGGCTTCATGAAAGTATAAAATGTTCTTGTCATGATACTTGATACATTTCTTCATATATGAGAAAACATGTAGCAGATCGGCCCGTAGTCGACTGATACTCCTAGTGATGAAGATCGGTGGCTCTAAATCAAACACTATATGTCTGATTTCAAGGTTTTTTCCAAACAACCATTCGCATATTCTTGCTATGGTAGCCCTAAAAAGTCTTGCATTTTGAATGTTTGGCCAGTATCCAAATTTTTCATCCAATAATACCCAAACTCCAAGTATTCCATCTACATCGATCAGTGCCCTTATCAATGTACACATATTATCGTCTAGTCTATCTAGCCTCGTCGCCAGAATTAGATCGATATTATATTGTGTAATCAACTTTAGCACTCGCTGGGTCACTAATCTACTTGGGTAGTAATTTTCACACCAAAAAGATAGGTTCATCGACCCTTTCATCATTGTCATGACCGTGCAGGGTAAGGATGATTCAAAGGTACCTCTGTAACTTTATTTTCTCCTCTTAGTATACAAAAAAATAGAAATATTTAGGACATGTAAATACTTGGGAGTAGGGCTAGATTTCTTTGCTATCAAAAATATGTTGGTTCAGGGAACTATTTATGTACTCGATAACCTTGTTGAAATCGCGCTCTCCTTCGTCCAAAAAACTGTTTCTTAGTACATTTAAACCAGCAGTCAACATAAGTATACCCGTTACCTTTCCATCGATGAGTTCTCCCTCCTCCAAAATCCAGAATTCTATGTCTCTATTCCTATACTTATATCCATATATCCCAGCTCTTAATAGTAATCTAGAAGATGAATACCCAGTCTTATGCGTGCCCTCTGCAGGCGAGACATCAGTAAGTATTACATATCCCAGATCTTCCAATGTGTGCCTAATTCCTACATGAAATGCATGGAGAAATGTTGTATCTGGCACCTTGATAGTGAATCTCTCCGTTGTAGATGCATCGATCTTACGTTCCTTCCCCCTAGCCCAATTAGTCGGACATATGATATCATGCCTCCTAAATAATCTGGATGGAGGAGTCGGAAGCGATGGACGGCTACTCCCGCCCCCTGCCGCCATGAGTATAGGCCCTAGGGCAAGGAATATAAGGCTAAGCATTAACACGGCAAAGGCGCCGGAACTCGATGAAATTTTCATACTAGCGATGATACCCATGATGCCTAGAATCAACAATAAGAGCCCTCCTACTTTCCTACCCACATCTCCTTTCTGTATGGTCAGTTGCAATGGGCCGTAGCCAACGGATGTTTCTATGCCCCCACTCCCAACTTTTGCAGATATATCAGGTTTTGTACTCAACATCAACACCAATGCCAAGATTTTAGGCAAGGAAACCTGGGAAATCTCCAGAATCAGACAAGTAGTATCTGAAACTGGAGAGCCCACAGGTATTCGCAATCTATCCTAAAAATTGTCATAATTTGGGATTGTATATACATAAAAAACAAGAGAAATAAATAATCTACATCTCTCATACACATATTATAGCAGTATTTTTTTATTTTATATATACACATATGAAATTCTTATTTTTCATTTTTCATCCATGCGGAAAACCATGTAGGTCGAGTATAATGAAGAAATATTATTGTGCCGTGAGTTTCTACAGATACATTTACTTCCGATTTAAGCCGGTCGTTCTGATCATTACTGGATGGTCATTGTTTTTCGTCTCTGCATTTGTTTTGTCATACTTACTCCAGAGCAACGTATTTTTCTATCTGTTTTATGGACTCTCTAACGTAGTATTTGTGTTGCCATTTATAGCCTTGTTTTATGGCTATAGATCTGCTAGGGATACAGTTCTTATAGATCCATTTTTGAGGTGCAAAGATTTCATATATGTGGTTTCTATTTTTGATAATATAGTTCAACACAACGAATCTTTGATCTATAATAGACTGCTTGATGGATTTAGAGAGATATTTGAGGCTATAGACAGGGTTAGATTGGTCAATAGTGACGTATATCGGGGCATCGTAAATCTCCTTAAGGTTCTTAATATTGAGCAATCTAAGGAGGGTATCTTGGGCTTTAGCAACAAATATAGGAAATACAGACGGTATATTGATGTCATGACAATCATCAATATTGTTTCTTCCACTCTACTATTATACCTGTATAGTCGTGGAATTATATGGCAAGTATACTTCCTCGTACTAATAATCGTGCTGGTCTTTGTACCTCCAATAATTATGTTGATTATGAATGAAAAATATCTGGGCATTATAGAAGGGTTTGCTAGACTTGAAACACTAAAAGACCCCAACACAAAAACACTCACCAAAAAAATTATTGAAGAAATCCTAATTACGGTTTCCAGAAACATTAGAAACCCAGTACGGATAATACTTTCACAGAACTATGATCTACTCGTACCCATAAGAAAGACAGATGTAGGGGTTATATATGAACTGCAGCCACACTCCGAAACCTAGCGCTGGGGACAACAATTTAGTAGTGCCTTAGGTGCCCCCCGTCGAGAAGATATATCATCCAAAAAACACTGCTGTCGTATAATCGTTTTAGATTATACTTTCTATGCAGAATAGAACTAGTAAAGGATCAGGAACATAAGGATACAAAATTGCAGGGTTTTTCATAAATTTCTTGTTTTAAGCATCCTTATATCGGTTAGAATTATGGAGCTTGTAGATATATTATACTAAATTTTAGCCGTATTTTATGAGTTTCTTTTTATTCTTTCACTTTTATTATGAATTATTAGTTGCGCACTATGCATGTGACTGTATTGATAAGGAGAGTCCCTAGAGACTCGGTGAGAATCTACTCCTTGTTGAGGGCTTTGAGGGTAGTGATTGTTCTAATGTCCGTGTCGTCGTTATGGAAAAGACCAATAGTATTATCGAGACTGTTCTGAGGTCATTAGTGAGGTTGAGGACGAGTTAGGGGTTGTCGGTCTAATATCCCCCGACATAGTGACTCCCGATGAATACAGAATGCAGAATGTTTGGCCCCTAAGGATCACAGCACTACTCTCCAAAAAAGAAGAAAGTTAGGCTATTTTTTTAAGAGTTTCAAGAATTCCCTCATGAAAGCTGGAAGATCAGGCCATGCTCTTGATGTTATCAAGTTTCCATCCACAACAACCTCTTCATCTTCATATTTAGCACCTATGCCCTCCACGTCTGGTTTAACAGCGATGTATGCCGTCATTCTTCGACCCTTTAAGTACTCTGGACATGTTACTATCAGAACTAATGGGCCGTGACATATTGCCGCGATGGGTTTGTTGTTCTCAAAGAAGTGCCCGATTATTTCCTTGCATTTAGGATGGAGGCGAATCCATTCTGGAGCCCTACCGCCAGGGATTATCAGGCCATCATACTCCTCAGGTTTTACCCCCTTAAAACTCTTAGTGACCCACGGGAACCTATAGCCAAACTTCTCCGTATATGTTTCCCAACCCGGTTCAAAATCATGCACAACGGTGAAGATGAAGTCCTTCTTCTTCTCTGGAACGGCAACATCTACTTCGATACCCTCCTCTCTTAGACGATAATAGGGATAAAATATCTCCTGAGCCTCGACTCCATCGCCAGCAAGAATAAGCACCTTAGACATGGACCATCACCTATTAAGATATTGCGAAATATGATATTAAAAAACTGAGAAAAGCTTTGGTTCGTCGCCATATTGGATAAATTTTTAAATACTATGAAATCCCCGGCAAGAGTATCCTCTAAATGTCGTTAGAAAATTTGCAAAACTGTTATAAATTGATTTTCTAAATTCTTATTACAGTACAAGGAGACACATAGGTGTCTCTGATGAGGGAGTATTTCATACTATTTCTTGTTGTATTGGGATTCTATTGGGGTGTGGGGGCTTCAGGATCAAAGTCGATATCTGGAGTGAATCCCCCGAGGTGGGGGGTTTGGAATGTAACTCAGCCAACAATAGTTGAGAATGAAGTACTTATGATAAATGGTTCAATAAACATTACGAGTCAGTTAACTCTCAGGAACTCCATACTAATCATGAGTAACTTCTCCGCGGAAACAACCGATGATATATATGTCCACGGCAAACTTGTATTAGAAAACTCCACAATAAAATCTTCATCTGCATCGTATCTCTATGAAATCTATGCATATGAAGGATCCATCATAGAGCTCTCTTCATCAAAAATACAAAATTGCTACGAATTGGAGACTTATGGCTCTGTATTCAACTCTAGCAACAACAATACGTTATATGTTAAGTATCTGAGTTTCTATGACGAGTCGAGCGTAAAGTTTGGATCCAACACAGAGATAAACACCTACAAAGTGGAGATTGTTGATTCAAACCTAGATGCCAAAAACTGTGACATTATTAACGATGATGAGATCGTTTTTAATAATATAACAGGTCATATATATCACATCCATATTGACACCAATGAATTAACTATGGTGAGCTCACCATGCATAAACATAGAAAGCTCCCAAGTGGATATAAACCTAGACATCTATATCTCGGGTGCAAATGTGACTATCAGTAGCACCACCGTAAGCGCTAATAATTTGATATTCTATGGCGACAATTTAACGATAAAGAATTGTGATTTGACATTTCGGTATTATGCATATGGCATGTATCTGGATGATACGTCACTAATCACTGGATCCACAATCACTTCGGAGGGGAGTCCTACAGCCATCCGCATTGCCGACGATGATGTGAAGATTAGAAACAATAGAATACATGGTAGTGTCGATATATATAGAGACTGTGCAAATGTGGTTATAGAGTCAAATACAATAATAGCTCGAAGACAACATATAGCCATGAAAATATATGATGTTGATGTACAAAACATCTTGATATCAGAAAACTCGATATACAATGGATCGATCTTAGTACTGGAAGATGACCTTGTAGACATGGCAGAATATACAGTTTCTGGAAACACAATAAACGACCTTTCCGTGCTCTGGTGGGTGAGTGAAAATCTAAAGACAATTAAAGACGTGAATTATGGAGAGCTAATATTAGTAGGGTGTAGGAATATCACAATACGGAATGTATCAACATATGGAATAAACATCGTTTCGTGCGGTAACATAACCATGGAAAAAATTGTCTCATCTGGGGGATACGCAGGGCTATATGTTGATGGGGATATTGGGGGGGCCATAATTGTTAGAAATTCCACATTTATCCATAATTACTATGGTGCCTATCTGCATTATTCGTGCCCTATAAATATCACATACTCTGCGTTTGTTCTCAATGAATATCACGGAATATATGATAGCAGTACCCCCCTAACAGTGCATAATAGTACATTCTCGCTTAACAGAGATGTCGGGCTCTATTGCGCAAGCATAAATATAAATGCAACATATAACTGGTGGGGATCTGAGCTGGGACCAGAATTAACAGCGACCGGCGATCCGTATGACCCTGAGGAACTTTATAGCTCATCTTATATAGCATATTCGCCCTATTTATCTGAGCCTGTGGTAAGTCCAGACACACAGGAACCGACATTAATAAGTACATCACCAGCCAATCATTCATTTGTTTCTGGCACATTCATAATTTCTGTAAATGCTACAGACAACACGGAAATCGATAGAGTAGAGATCTATGTGGATAGTAATATTATTGCTATATTAAGGACACCGCCCTATCAGACACAATATACCCCAGAGATCGAGAAGGAGTATACAATAACCATAAATATATACGATATCTTTGGAAATCTCAAGTCGGTTAAAATCTACGTAATATATAACCTCCCGCCAACAATAAACATCATTAGTCCCACAGCCGTGTATCTTCGTGGAATAGTGCAAATCATAGTTAATGCTACTGACTCCTCCGGACTTTCATGGGTAGCTGTCTACCTTAACGGCTCATTACTAGATAACATGACCGCCGCCCCCTACATATTTACATGGAATACATCCAAGTACGATGATGGATACTATTTGATAAGAGCCATTGCATGCGATAGTTTTGGCCTTACTGCTGAGGATATGCTAGGCGTGTATGTAGACAATGCCCCACCAATAATATACTCAGTCAATGTATCGCAAGAAGGCAATATTGTTGTGGTTAGGGTAAATGCAAGCGATAACCTCTCAGGGGTCTCAAAAGTTGTGGTATATTATTCTACTGATGGAGAGATATGGAATCATGTCAACGCGAGCCTAGAGAATAATCTGTGGGTTGCCAGAATAGCCATACCCTCCGAAAATAATGTCACAGTATCGCTTAGAATAGTTGTCACTGATTATGCTGGGAACATAGCTGAGGAGATGATTTCATATACAATTGTTCGACAAAAAGAAGAGAAGTTCAATTGGCTGTTAATAGCTTTAATAATAGTAGTAATCGTAATTATCGCGATAATAGTATTAAAGCGTTTTGGCTTCGGTAAAGGCTAAGACTTGACATTCTATTTTTTTCTTGTGTAGGGTATAATTTATATCATAAAATTTATTGAAATTGGTCAAAGAGAAGCGTCGTGAAACTAGCTACTTTAGCTATTTTTTAGTACTTCTAACATGCAACAATTAGCGCAAAAAACAGTCTTAGCCAGCATCAAAAAGGAGAAACAGAAACGGAGACAACCAACGGTTGATATCAATCCCGCACCATATAAATTATCAGTATGGTTATAAGCCTCCCTACCTTTTGTCTCTTCCCATAAGATAAAATCTTTGTCTTCCATATAATGTTAGTGGTGTAGTATCAAATGCCGCCATCTTTTACAGTCTTAATTTGCTATATTTCATCAATGTATAAATTGAGAAATTATAACATGGTGATATTATTGGCGAGATATATAACAATAACAGTTAGACATAGTTTGCTATGTATATTGGAGAGTATTAGAAGAGAGCTTAAGGCGAGAAGCCTAGGTGAGGCAAAATATTCTTATTAAGATACATAGAGAATACAAGAGTTTGATGTTTGCATGGGACATAGATTCGGTAAGTAAAGAAGGTCTTGGAGATTTAAGAGAGGTAATAGATAAAACTAGAAGGAAAAATGAGCAAGTTATGATTAATACAAACGTATTTATTTATATTATTAAAAGTATCCGATATTTTTTCACTGGGTACTGTGCTATTTATATTTCTGAAGCCTTATGTATTTGAGTTTATACTTTTGTGCTAGTTTATCGTATACTGGGTCATCTGCTAGGATTGGGATTTTCTCTTTTATCCATATTGTTGCTATGATTGCATCAAATAATCTTAACCACCTCGTATTTTTGGGGCCCTTTTTTACGAACAGTTCTAGATGATCTTTTATAATTCCTATAGCTTCTAGAGTTATCGTCTCTTTCGGCATTAAAACTTTGGCTATTATGCCATATTCGTTTGGTTTTTTAATAATAGCATTAAGTTTGTTTATTGCTTCGATAACAGCTTCAAAGCCTTTTTCAAAATTCGTACCTCTCTCCGAGAAGACCTTATAAATCGCCATTATCACCTCAATTATGGCTGGGAGAGGTATTATCAATTGATAAGTTTTTGCAATTTCATAGACATGACCAGAATATATAGAGCCTCTGACGATGAGGCCCCAAAGTGCTTTTGTATCGAGAAGTATCTTGGGCATAGACACTCACAACATTTCATATATGAGTAGTTTTGTCTCCTCTAATTCTTCGTCTTCATTAATATTGGGAGGTAGCTGAGGCCCCATTTCCTTTAACTCATCGATTTTACGATCTATTTTCTTTAATACAACGAACTCCTCATTTAATTCTGAAACCACCAAGATGCTTCCTCTACGAAGCTTCATTTTTTTAACCACAATACTGGGAAGCTTAATACGGCCCATGTCATCATAAACTTTTATGTACAAATTTTTCTCCCTCAAATTTATCACTCTCAAAAATTAACAATATTTTCATATTTCACATAATTAATTTTTCATATTAAAAAATGCAAAATTTCTTCAAATATGAAAAAAGTTTCAGTATGTTTATCAATGAGTATTTCTTCTAATATATCGAGACGTATTGCTACGTTCTCCAGAATTTCCTAGCAGAATCATACTTTGCGTCTCGGACGCATGTGCTGGGGATTGTCCAGTAGGTATAAAGGTTCAAATGAGAAAAAAGCTCAATTTAGCGATAATTCTGCTTCTGTTTCTTTAATGCTTCTCGCTGTTCCTAAAATGTTCTCACTTAGGAAATCTAAATGCTATAGAATACCAATAACTAGCCTAACAGTTCGACAATTGCGATCCTTAAGCTTCTCATTAACGTGATTAGAAAACCTGCGTGTTTCCTGTGTTATTTCGTTTTTGTTGGGCCTCGTTTGGAGAATTGACGGATTTACTCCGTTCTCAATCTGGATCGATAGTCAATATTAGTAGTAAAATCGTATTGAGGGGTTTGGATCATCCATATCATTTTGTTGTGTGTTCTATGGTTTTCCCAGCAATATTAAAGCATTGGTGGGTAATAATTGCTGGTATTATTGAGTCTGCTACATATCGGAAGGTCCCCGCGATTATTCCGAGGATAAAAGCGCTTGTAAGAACTATAAGAACTAATTTTCTTGGAGCCTTGGAGAAGGGCGCCATATGCATAATGCTGAATAGAATTGCTGGAAGGATTATCGCTATCCATGGGATTGTTGTTAATAGTAGGTATCCTTCTAGGACTCCTCTGAACATTATTTCTTCAGCTATTGGTGACAGGATTAGGCCTACTAAAACATAGACGGGAAAGCTCTTTATCTCTAATGGATGCTCAAAATCCTTTCCATAGATCATGCTTAAATATGCGAGGGGTAGCGCTATAAGTATACTCAATATGAATGACATCGACAAAATTAGGATTTTACATGCTTTTATCCCAATGTTGGAACAGTTTAGATCAAGGGCAAATAGGCCTAATACAAGGCTTATCACTAGTATTCCTATCTGTGTAATTATTCCACTTAAAATTTTGTTCTTCATCAAGGGTACAGAGATAATCGAACTTAGAAATAATATAGCAATGAACACAATCACTATCTTGAATATGGGTACAAGCATATCTATGCACCAATATTAGTTATGATTGAATAGTAAGAGTTAAATCCCAAATTAAAAAAGTAGTAACATATATCTTCTTCTTGGAGGGCGTGTTGTGATTAATAAGATATCATAATCTTTGCCTAACTTTTAGAAAAGAAAGAATCTACCAGAGTCGTGCATATTTTCGTTGCCGCCAATAACAATACAGATAAAGTCTAGGATAGGGGAGATATACATCGCTAAGTATACCCAGTGAATATTCTGGATGTTTAAAATCACGACAGAGTCGCAATTAGCAAATTGTTGGGGCTAATTATTTGGTGTTTTATAGTATTTAGCTTACCTATGTGAGATCATTTTAGGAACAATAGGTCATCTCTGACGCTATTTTTTACCAATTAACCAGGCATGTATATCTTTCCTTTAAGTCTCTAGGAATTTTCTCTATGTAGGAGAGGCGGATTACATGGCGACCTACAATATGGCAGGCTGCTTTTTTCCATATAAAGGGCTTTTTAATATTATCCTTGTACTGTCAATACATATTTGATCGTTTGGTGGATGGATGTGGGTAGCAAGGTCTATTATCTAGACTTAGGAAGAATATCTTTGTCCCCGACATATGCTTATTTTCGCAAATTATTGGAGAATGCAGGACTACCTAACCTGGTTAATAAGGGAGATTTTGTCGCAATTAAACTACATATGGGCGAGTTTGGGAATATTAGATATATTAGGCCACAGTTCGTTAGTATCATAGTGGATATGCTGGTTGAGTATGGATGTAAACCGTTTCTTACGAATACAACAACACTATATAGGGGCTCTAGATATGATGCTGTTGGCCATCTTAGAACCGCTTTTTTCAATGGGTTCGTATTCTCTGTTGTGAATGCACCAGTCATAATTGCCGATGGTCTCAGAGGTAGGGACGAAATTTCGGTGAGGATTGATGGCGAAGAACTTGACGAAGTACCCATTGCCTCATTATTTAAGGATGTGGACTTTCTCCTCGTACTCACACACTTTAAGGGGCATGAGATGAGTGGGTTTGGTGGCGCAATCAAGAACCTTGGCATGGGCTGCTCATCCAAGAGGGGCAAAATCCTCCAACATACTGTATCCAAACCAAGGATAAATTATGAGAAGTGTATCTCCTGTTGGACATGCCTAATGGCATGTAAATATGGAGCGATCCAAAGGAATAAGAAGCCAAAGATAGATTATGACAGGTGTGTTGGCTGTGGAAATTGCATAGTTTATTGCCCAGTGGGGGCTATAGATGTGGAATGGTTTACTGGTGATAGGTTTTTAAAGCGAATAGCTGAGGCCGCATATGCAGTAACAAAGGTTGTACCCAAGGAAAAAATGTTCTTTATTAACTTCCTCATGGATATGACTAGGGTCTGCGACTGTATGCCAATGTCGGGAGTCCCTATGTTAACGGATATCGGTATTCTCGCCAGTAGTGATCCCGTAGCAATAGATATGGCATCATATGATTTGGTTATACAGATGTCAAGCAATAAAGTATTTGGAGGCCATGTTGATCCACTTATTCAGTTGTATCATGCAGAAAAATTGGGTCTTGGATCCACAAAGTATGAGATAATAAAGGTTGAAGCCCCATAATTTCGTTAGGTTTATAAATAAAAAAAGGTATTTTAAAATTAGAAAATTTTGACTTAAAGATAGAAAATGGTGTCTCATATGAGTGGGCAAAATAGTCCAAATAGAGGAATAAGTATATTTTTTGTCGGCGATTCCGAATTGAGTGGCGGTGTATACGAGGGGGCAATACTTTGCAGGGGCACCCTTAGGATTCCTGGAGACTGTCGCATAAAAGGAGGAATGAGGGTAGAGGAAGACTTAGAGGTTATGGGTGATCTATACCTTGAGGGTGGCGGAGACATAAAGGGCGATGTTAAGTTATGGGAAGATCTTAGAGTAAAGGGAGGCATGAAGGTGGAGGGAGATATTGAGGTAAGGGGAGATGCCGAGTTCCTAGGAGGATTACAGGTTAATGGTGACATAAATATTAGGCATGGCTGTATTATTAAGGGCGGAATACGTATAGGTGGTGATATTTTGGTGGGGGATGATCTAGAGATAACTACTCGAGGTACCGAGAAGAGCGGTATTAAGGGAGACATCATTGTTCATGGTGACGCAAAAATTTCTGGCGAAAAAATCCTTGTCATAGATGGCAACATAAGTGTAGATGGAGATCTATTTCTAGAAAACGTCGAGATCTCAGGGGATGTAAAGGCATCATCCCTAAAACTAGGAGAGAATGTCACTATAAATGGCGATATCATAAACACAGAATCTTAGGGGAGATATAATAGATCGGGAAAATAACCGCACAATATAGCCTATCGCTACAATATCTATTTTTTAACGCAGATTCGAAACCTCTGCTTTAATTGATTGCAAGTACAGATAAGTATAAAAGATCTTGGGTCGTATACAAAATAGACAATAATTATAAAGGTCGTAGACGCTTTTTTATCTATATTTCCAAAATATATATGGTTTTTTATACATTTTTTATATTTAGAATATTGGTGGTGAATTTTATGGTTTTCAAGGATAAGCATGGGCACTATAGGTTTAAGGTTGTTCTCTATGGCCCCTCATTGGGGGGCAAGACAACGATGCTTAAGGTTCTGTATAATAAAATCAGGACTCTTAGAAAAGGCAAACTTCGTATGATTGATGATGAAAGCGGTAGGACTATCTATTTTGATTATGTACCACTTATGACATCTGGCAATATTTTCTTTGACTTATATACAGTGCCAGGCCAGAGAAGGCATAAAATGCAGAGACGCACTGTTTTGAGGGGGGCTGATTCTGTAGTTTTCGTTGTTGATTCGGATCCAGAGGCCCTTGAGGAAAATGTCTATAGTATTCAGGAGCTGAAGGCATTCTTGGGTAAGGAGTGGTACTCGACCCCTATAGTTGTTGCATTAAACAAGAGGGATCTGCCCGATGCGTTGCCAGAGACAGTACTACTAAGGGTTTTAAGATTGAATGGCCCCTTCCCCGTGTTTAAAACTGTTGCTATTGAGGGGCTTGGCGTTAAAAGGGTGTTCCAGGAGGCCTCTAGGCTTGCTATTCTTGCTAGGGTTTTTCCAGAAAAATACAAGAAGGAGATAGAGCTTTTGGCGTGGGAAACACGACGCAAATTAGGCGTATGACCAGAAGGATTTTTCCAATTTTATTTGTATCATAAGAACGCTAAATTCCCAAGAATTTCATCATACTGATATTTGTAGCTTCTTTGGAATATATCACCCCACTGATTATGGGAAATGCGAAATATAGGGAGTTCTTCAATTAACATATCTGGAGGCGCGAAAAAATGAGGAAAAATTGCGATCCTAATGAATAGAATCAGAGAAAAGAAAGAAGAAAATGACGTATTAGAGTAAGATTTTGTCTGTTATCTCCTATTTGGAGCTAAATATTACTTCTATACTTCTTAACAAAGCTCCTTTTGGTGGGATATTTTTGTGGGAATATTAGTTACACTAGAAATGGTGCATCATTTGTGGTTTATTGTATTGAACTTGCAAGTTTTTTATAGTTGCATTTTAATAGGTTGAGTATCATGTATTTTGAATGCCATGCGAGGGCTATTTGCCTAGACTTAGTCTCCAGATGGCCTTATGGTATTACGCTATATCTTTTTTTAAACTTTTTACAAAAATATACTAGAAAGAATTGGTGATATGTCATGAGGAGTATTCTTCTAGCCACGCTACTAGTTTTGATGCTATTTAATCCCATATACTCGGCTCAGCTATCATCATTTATGGAAAAACATACCAAGGCTACTGGTGATCTACAAACACATGCTTTTGCAGGTGACGCTCTACTAGAGTACATCCCCATAACTCGCAAGGATACAGCGAATAGGCTCTATAGCAGAGGCATGACCCTGCCTTTCGAAATGAAGGTATTCATTGATGATAGATACGCATATTACGACTATACCCTCATGAAGGACTTCATTAGTGACATGGAGAATCTATTTGGATTCACGGTCGTGTCAGCCGATAGAGACGGAATTAGCTACTACAATTTCTCCTACATATCCCAGTACGACTTTTTCATTTTACCCAACCCACAATACGGAAACCTTACAATGGAGGAACAAGCCGCTGTTAGAAGCTTTATAAATAGGACTAGAGGATTTGCAATAATCACTGGCTACAGCAACTACTCAGACAGACTCAACAACCATACACTAAATAACATTACTGAACCCTTCGGAGTAAAGTTCCTCTGGGGACAAACCACCGATCCAACCGATAACGATGGAGCAGACTACTATCCTCGAGTACACGTATGGACAAACACAACTGCAGCAAAACTTGTTAGTGGGAATGGAACATATGTGGTCGAAATGGGATCGTCAACCTCTTTAAATATAACTAGATCCTATCTTAATGGTACTTGGGAATACATATATGTGATGGGCGTTGGTGATGACGACACGGAATTTAATTCAGAACCTTGCGATGGGAATGTAATATATGTTGCTGGCATTGAAAATCCAGTAAATGGATGCGCCCTAATTACGAGTGGTAGTGGTTTCTTTGATTATAGATATGGATACAACGACGTAAACAGTAAGGACTTCCTTCTCGATAGCATTAGGGCTGCCATGAATAGGGATCTAGCGATAATATCCTATGATATTCCTACAGGCATACTGACTACTGGGGAGATCGTATATATAAATATTAGCGTCAAAAACTACAAGAATGTCGCTACCAATGATGTGTATGTGGGAGTGGAGTTTTATGGAGCACTCCAACTACTAAATGACAGCAATTCCTACTATGTTGGGACAATGAATTCTGGAGATATAGTTAATGTGACATTCGCCTTTAAGGTTGTGGGAACTAGTAATGTGGTTATGGAGCTAAAAACGTGGAGCAATGATGATAGATCCATATTTGGCTACCAGATTAGGGGGTCATTCTCCACAATAGGTCTAGAGGTTCATGCCTACTTCTCAAATAATTACATAGTGCTTCAGAACTTCAACGATACAGTACTCTATGTTAATGTAACTAACCCGACCTCCGATGTTAATGCGACCAATGTAAGCATAACAGTAACACCACACTCATATTATGGAAACATAACAACCACCAATGCTTCTTGGTCCTATACAATTCCACTCCTAGAGAATGGTACCTCCAAGATAGTTAAGTGGTTTGTAGAGGCAGCGGACTTTATCTCGGGAGAGAATGTGATATTTACGATAGATGTGTCATCAGACAATGTGGGCTACGCTACTGATAAAGCCAATCTATTCGTGGCATCAGAAAAACTCGTAATATTCGACAACTACCATACATCTTATTATAATGCAAGCAAAATGTTTACCCTAATAGATATGGCAAACTATATATACAATTACAATGTATACATCCTTAACAGCACTCTAGATGCAAACATACTTGGAAACACATCACTCCTTATCATACCAGATATAGAAGAAAACTTCACTGCCGAAGAATTGGTAGCCATAGGAAACTATCTAAACTCTGGGGGCCATCTTTTCATTATGGGGGCATGCCATGTAAATCCGGCTCCATTCTTCCCTGATTGGCAACAAGCATCCTACAACAACATCACTGGTAGATTTGGTATAGTATGGAATATGGGCGAGGCAAAAGATGATGTAAACTATGTGTTTGGCAGAAACTGGAGGATAAACCTCACGCGTGGTGCCTTTGGAATGGGATTCATAGCCAAGAATATAACGTTCGACATTAGTTATGCACTATACCTAGGTGGAACATACCTAAATGTTTCTAGTTATGCAGAAGTAATAATACACGGAAATCCAGGTTCAACATACGCCGTGGATCCAGACAACAATAATGTTGGCTTAGGGGCCGAATCAATAAATCTTGTCGCAGGCTTCTATAATGAGTCCTCAGGTACTAAGATTATTGCAACTGGAAGCTCAAAGATGTTCTATGACGGATGGCCCTATCCATTAAATTATGAGAATGGAAATTTACTCCGGAAAATCCTACTGTGGTTCAGGTACTATCCAGATACCTCCCCACCAACAGTGACAATTACATCACCCATAAATGGTTCCTATATACCAATTACTACGTTGATTAATTGGACGGGAGTGGATGATGCCTCCGTCTACTCCTATAGACTATACATTAATGGTAGCCTATATGCACGATACCCATGGTATATTGACTATGCAAACATCACGCTTCCAGGAGAGGGTGACTGGGAAATAACGCTATTGGCTTCTGATTGGGCAGGAAATAACGCAACAACCACAATCATAGTGCATGTTGATGAAACCTCACCCACAGTAGACATAATCTCTCCAAGCAACGACTCCTGGTTCAATACTCCAACTATAAATATTGAATGGGACTACATGGAGGAAAACTTTGATCATACAGAAATAATTGTAAATGGTACATCGATACAAAACATTACAGACCCAACAGTAACAAGCCTCACAATAGACCTAGACGAGGGCTACTGGGTTATCGAGGTAGTAGTAGAGGACGTTGTTGGCAATCGTGGTGAAGATTTTGTATGTATATACGTAGATTTAACGCCACCAAGCATTGTTATTGTAAGTCCAGAGAACGATAGCTGGGTAAGTAACCTCACAGTAGTTTGGAATGTATCAGATAACTATGCAATAGAAAAACTTGAGGTCTACATAAATGGAACTCTCAACCAGACCATCTCTGGCATAGCGTCAAATGTTACCCTATATTTATCCGATGGTTCATACATCATAGAGATAGTAGCATATGATAAAGCTGGAAATAGTGATAGTGATTACGTAGTCGTGAACATAGATTCCACGCCTCCCGAAGTAGCAATATTGTATCCAGAGAACGGTTCTGTTCTAGGAACAGAGACCATTAATGTCACATGGAGTTATGTGGAGACTGAATTCAACCGCACAGAAATATACCTTAATGGTACGAGGTTAGTTGTGATAACCGATCCAACAGTGACAAGCTATTCAATAACCAATCTCACGGAGGGTTATTGGGTGATAAAGGTCGCTGTGTACGATAGCATAGGAAATGTAGGGAGGGCTGAGATTATCATTTATGTGGATCTAACCCCACCAAGCATCACTATATTAAGTCCAGCAAACGATAGTTGGCTTAACATGCCCCAAATAACGGTTGTATGGACAGTAACCGACGAATATGGTGTAGAGAGTATTAAGGTATATGTTAATGGCCATCTGAACACCAGCTTAACCGGAGATGCGACAAATGTCACTTTAACGCTCAAGGATGGGTTGTTTATCATTAATATCTCGGTCTATGATTATGCTGGTAACTCCGCTACCGATACTATCTACATACACATAGATACAGTGCCTCCAACAGTAGAGATAACATCTCCTGCGAATGGTTCTACATACAGTGTAGGGGAGGATATCACCATAACTTGGAATGCATCCGATAATTATATGCTGAAGAGCGTTAAACTATATATAAATGGTGAACTGAAGTACGAGACGACTGGATCGGGATCCTATATGTTTAAGCCTGAGGAGCCTGGAGACTATGTGATAAGTGTAGTAACCATGGATTATGCGGGAAATACTGATGCATCAGTAGTAACTATCGTTGTAACTACTACAACAACTACGGCGGCTGGAGTACAGAATTGGGTCTATGCAACCATAGGATTGGGTGTTGCGGCAGTAATAATAACAACCATACTTGTGTTGCTTAGGAAAAAGAAGCCTGTAGAGGAGTGAATCTTTTCCTTTTATTTTTCTCCCCATTAACCATAGTGTGGATAGAGAGTTTATTTATTCTTAAAAAGTAATTTTGATCCTTCTTCTCTACAGATATACAACTATATAGATCGCGATGAGTGCTAATGCTAGTGTTATTAATAGTGCTAGGAAGGAAATTGCTGCCTCAATACTAAAGTATACTATCGCTTCTATAGAGTCCCCGGTTTTATCAAATGATCTTATCTATATATCATAGGTTCTATATCAAGCTCTATCATGTCGCGTCACTAGATTTGTAGGCCATTTTTATGGGCTTTAAATGGCTAAGGTAGGCCGATGAGACAATATGCATCATATAGCCTCATAGATTTTTAAATAAAGTATTACACATATATTACGAAAAACGGGTGACAAAAATCGAAACAAACACCACAATAAGCCTAACAAGACAAGATAAAACATGCCCAGAATGCAACGGCTACATGATATACCGCTACCTAAACAAAAGGACAATATGGACACTACAAGGCCCCATAACCATCAAAGAATACAGATACGCATGCAACAACCTACACTGCCCAAACTACCACAAAACAGTAAGACCAGAAAAACAACTAGCACCACCAAGAAGAAAATACGGGTACGACGTCATGGCATGGATAACCCAGAAAAGACTACAGGAAAAGAAGACATGGGAGTACATCGTGACTGCCCTTAGGAAGCGAGGACTACCAATGACAAGAAATAGGGCAATAGACATCATGAAATACTACCTAACACTAGCATCCAACGTCATCGAAAAAGAAACTCTCAAGGAATTCCAAGACAAGGAGATAGCGATATGCATCGATGGCGTGAATCCAGAGAATGGCCCAGCCACCCTATGGATAGTTCTTGAAGCATCAACGGGAAAACCACTCCACGCCGAACTCCTACCAAGTTACAGTAAGGACAGCCTAGTAGATCTGCTACGAAGAGTCCGCACAAAGCTTGAGGAGGCTGGAATAAAAATAAGGGGGTAGTATCTGATAAAGAGACCTATCTTGTCAATGCTATAAGGAAAGTCTTTCCAGAAGTCAAGCACCAGCTCTGCCAGCTCCACTTCATAAGAAACCTTGCGGATCCCGTCCAAAAGCAAGACAAGATCTTGGCGAGCGCACTGAAGAACAGTATATCCAGCATGGCTGAGTATAGGAAACTATATAAAAAAAGTCAACAACATCGTATTCCGCCGCCTTCGCCGAATCATCCGCATAAGGCCCCGATATCCATTCAAACCAGCTGGCATAATATATCAGCTCCTCCATAGTCTTGTATATCCATGGCCCAAACGGGCACGAGTAGATATGGCTAGACTTCTTTCAAAAATTAGGAAGCTCCTAGACAAGCTTAAGCCTCTCTTCGAAGAGGTAGTATGGGCGTGGCGAGTGGTATTTAGGATTTGGCGAATCCTGCGGGACAGCAAGGGGCCGTCAGAGGAGGTAAAGAGAGCTATCTTAGACTTCCTTGCTGAGGTTTTCGGTCGGAAGTTCCTCCGGTCATGCAATCCAAGGTACTATAGAGGCCATGATAGTGATTTTGCACTGCGTTTCGCTAGGCATGCTGTCAAAACACTCAGAAATTGGTGGGATGGACTCTTCTCTTGTTACGACGATCCATTAATTCCAAAGGACAATATAATTATTGAGAGATTCAACATGAGTCTTAAGTGGTTTATTCGTCGTGTCTGCGGCCGGCGTCAGGTTGGTCTTCAACTCGCTAGTTATGGTTGGTCTCTCGCTTTTATTGTTAACTGTTCAGACAGTCTCGATCTTTCTTCGCTTTGGCGTTGTTGTGACCATGTTGAGGTCTGGCGTGTTTTTTGTCATTTTAGGCGTGCTGTTCGTGGTTTTGATGTCTTTGCTGGGTATTCGCCTGTGGTGTCATATAAAGGTGTGTTATCAAAGATCATTGGTGAAAAATATGAGGCTTTTTGATACATATTGATTCTACCGCCTCGTATTTCCACTTAGAAGCCACAAAAACGCCCTACAGAACTAATTTTGCGACCCAGTCATCCCTGAGGGATGACTTATACACGGGTTGTTGATTTTAAGTTTTGTGGAGCCTTCTCGGGAGGCGTTTCAAGTGTGAGCAATCAAAAATCAACATACTAAGTCCCCTAGTCGCCCCTTGAGGGGCGATTTATACACGGGTTGTTGATTTTCCTGTGTGAGGTCTAAATCACACGAATTCTAGTAATATTATCAGGTAGGGCATCCCTAGCCGCTCAAAGACTGATTGATTTTTGGGCCTTTGAGCCCGAATACTAAGCTAGTCTGAGGTCCGCAATGCCGGTTCAAATACACGTGAGCCCTCGAGCTCGAATACTAATTTGGCTCACGCGGGCCTCGAGCTGGCTAGGGATGCCCACCATACAAATACTACGAAAAGGTGTTTAAAAATGATTAGGAAGACAAACACAAATCTGAGCATAAGGGTTGTCGGTGTTGATCTCCACTCGGACAATTTTTATGCGACCTACGATACAATAGATGGTAGCGTTAAGACTGAAATCTTCCCATACACGAAAGAAAGCATAAATCGGTTCCTGGCAGTGATGAAGGCAAATCACGTCAAAAAAGCCTTCATCGAATCCACTGGGAGCTACTATTATCCCTTCGCATCGATATTGGAGGCGAACGGTATAGAGACGTATGTGTTTAACGCCTTCAAAACGAAGAACCCCGATATCGACAAAAGGGACGATAGTGACTCGGCATGGCTTTATGCTCTTGGGAAGACCGGCCAAGTCAAGGCCTCGAGACTGGTGAGTCCGAATATTTTGCCTCTGAGGGAGGCGACAAGACTTAGATTCCACATAGCCGACATGATCGCGGCCTCAAAGAAACGTATTGAGGGTATGCTGTGGCGGTTTGGTTTTCTGGCCAGAAATGTCTCGGGGAGGCTTGAGGGAAAGAAATTTAGGGGGGCTCTGAAGAAGGCGTTGTTGGGGAGGGTTGACAGACGATTCAGGGAGGACAGCTTAATAGTTAGTATCGCGGAGAGGGCTAGAAGTGGTCTTGTTGGTTTGGACATAATCATCAACGAGTTGGAAACGTTGGAGTATTTGATGAGACGGCGTGATGCTGTCGACAAAAAATCAGGAAATTGGCTGAACCATTTATGGATAAGATCGAGATCTTGATG
>CAZWPQ010000016.1:26624-44968 GCA_964636085.1 uncultured Nitrososphaerota archaeon | reverse complement strand
TTCACTGTTGATACCTCTCCGCCGACAGTCACTATTTCGAGTCCTAAGGATGGTGCTAGTGTTGGTACCGCCTTTACTGTTTTCTGGAATGCTAGTGATGATGGTTCGTCTATTGGTAGTGTCAAGGTTTATCTTAATGGTAGTTTGCAGGCTGTTTATGTTGCTGGTGTCAATTTGACTGATCATCATGATTTTAGTGGTCTGGAGGGGGGTAAGTGGTATAATGTTTGTGTTGTTGCCTTTGATGGGGCAGGCAATAGGGGTAGTGATGATATAAGTGTATATGTAATATCTATGAGTGTTTGCATTCTCTCTCCTCCTGATGGATTGTTCTTCAATGTTTCTTGGGTACGTGTTGTCTGGAATTCTAGTGGTGATATAGATCATTTCGAGATATATGTGGATGATACTCCTGTAAATCAGAGCATTCCTAGTGATGTTACCACATATAATATTACTAGTCTTTCAGAGGGCCAGCATAAAATTAGTGTGTTTGCTGTCGATATATCTGGGGATAGTGTTTCCGATAACGTTACCGTGGTTGTGGACCTGACGCCTCCCTCACTAACCATATTATCGCCCAATGATGGGGATTATCTGAATAGTAACAACATTAGTGTACTGTGGAGTGGTAGTGATGATTATTTGGATAGGTATTATGTGAGGATAGATAATGAGGGCTATATAGATGTAGGCACAAATAATTCATATGTATTTGTTGGTGTGAAGGAGGGTAACCATACAATATATGTAAAGGCTGTTGATAGAGCGGGTAATAGTGCAGTAGCATTGGTTAGTATAGTGGTTGATCTATCACCCCCTGTTGTTCAAATATTGGATCCGAAGACGGCCTCCTATATAAATGAGTCTTCCGTATTGGTTATGTGGAATGGGACAGACTCGTATGGTATAGACCACTACGAAATATCTTGGGGAGGCTCATGGATTGATGTTGGCGCTCTAACTTCTTATCAGATATCTGGATTGGTGGATGGTAACTACACGATATGTGTTAGGGCGTATGATTATGCTGGAAATGTTGGTGAGGATTCTGTATGGATAGTAATAGATACGATGGCACCAACGCTGAATCTTTTGAGCCCGGAAAATAATAGTTGGCATAATCAGCGATATGTATTTATAGAATGGGAAGGTAGTGATGAAAACTTAGATCATTTCGAGATATTCGTTAATGGTGTTTGGATAAGCCTTGGGCTTTCTACATCATACAATATGAGCTGTGGAGAAGATGGGATGTATATGGTTTATATAAAGGGTCTGGATAAGGCCGGAAATATGGCCAAAATTCTCTTAGTTGTATATGTAGATATTACGGCCCCACTTTTGGACATAATAGCACCAGAAAATCAATCCTATATAAATCATACAGACATACATTTGGTGTGGGATGTTAAGGAGGATTTCTCTGGGATAGATCATTATGAGATAAACTATAATGGCTCATGGATTAATGTTGGCAACAATACGTACTATAATCTCAGCCTGACGGAAGGCAACCATACAATACTAGTCAAGGCCGTAGATATGGTGGGGAATGAGGCAATTAAACTCCTCGTTATCTATATAGATGTGACGCCGCCAACTATATATATATCATATCCAGAAAACGACACTGTGATCGATAATGATACTGTAACCGTGATTTGGGATAGTGATGATAATATTGAAGTTCTGTGTCATTATATCACTATAGATGGGGATTGGATATATGTCGGGCTAAACAAGTCATACACATTCACAAACTTAAGCATTGGCAATTATAGCATAATAGTTAAGGCAGTTGACTTAGCTGGTAATGTTGCAAAGTCGGTAGTTAGATTTAGTGTTGAATATGTCATAGGGTATTTAAATCTACAGTTTACTCAGGCAGAATATGAAGTCGAGTATGGGGACGAGATAACTATAGATATAAGGGTACTAGACGAAGAAGGACGCCCAGTAGGTAATATAAATGTTACGTTCCTGTTGGAGATTTCTGGGAATAATGTATCGATAGGTAGCGCAGTAACAAATGCCGATGGTTATGGATATATAACTTGGATCGCGGAAATAATCCCAGGAGAATACATGCTTTTTGCTGTATGTGAGGGACTAGAAGGCTATGTCTCATCATCAAAGTCTACGACTCTTAGGGTTGTTTCAGAGGAAACAATAATAAGATTTGACCGTAACGAATATACCACTGAATATACTGATGCTATCGCTATAGGTCTGTATCTAGAAACGGATGATGGAGAGAAATTGGCTGGTAAAACTATATATGCCAATCTTACATATGCTGGAGGGACATATGAATTGTCGCCAGTAATTACTTCTGGGGATGGGAAAGCAGTGATAACGATTCCAGGAGACTTGCCTGTGGGTAATTATACACTCGTTGCATACTTTGTTGATTCTGAGGGCAAATATTCCAAAACAACAGCATCAACAACAATAAGGATAATCCCAGAAGGGATCGTTCTCCTAGACCTTAGGATATATCCAGAGACCATATATGCGGGGGATGAGGTGAGTATCGAAATAATAGTCGGCGAGAATGATGAAACTGTGAAATATGTGGAGGGTGCCAATGTCACAATAATGATAAATGGAGACATAGCGGCTCAAGGCGTGACCGATGCGACTGGCAAATATAGTGCCGAGTGGATTCCAGACGAGGCTGGAGACTATAACATCACTATCGTTATTACCAAGCAGTACTATAGCCCTCTGAAATATAGTATAAAAAGAAGTGTGGTTGGTGGTAGAGCACCATCATATATATTCATGTTTGCTCTACTAGGCGTAGCATCTATAATTGGGTTAGTGGTTTTCAAGAATAAGAGGAGGAAAGCGGAGATTGCTGGGATTGAATCGGCAATAGAGGGTGAGGCAGAAGAATTTGAGATGGAACCACTCGAAGAGTCGGAGTAGTGCTATTTTTTATTCAGTACTGAATAAAAAACATTTTATGTTTTTTCTAGAATTTTCTTTGTTAATACGGTTATACTTATGAGGAGTGTACATCTAGTATTGCTTATGGTTATACTATCCCATATAACGATGGGGACGCATGTCTACAGCATACCAAAGCCACGCCAAGGAATTAGCTTGGAGTTTACCGATAAGGTATATGAGACTAATTATTCTGATCCAGTAATTTTCGAGGTAAGATTGACGGATGCATATGGTACAGCAATCGTGGGTGTTAATGTTAGTTTCTATCTGATTATTGGAGGTACAGATAAGGAGTATATAGGTTATTCAAGAACTGGAAATGATGGCCGTGCACAGTTCAGGATTGATGATGTTCGGTATCCTCCGGGAAGCTACAGAGTGAATGCATCTGCGCAATATGGGGATGATTATGCAGAAGCGCAGGCAGATTTCTATGTATATAAGGAAATATCGCGTATAAGACTGCTAAATATTCCTAGTGTTGAATATTCCGACTTGATCACTATTTATGCGGCATTGGAGGATGATGATGGACATAGAATTCCAGGAAAGGAGTTAACTTTCTGCTTTATTAATGAGTCTCTTGGGCCATGTATGAATGCTACTACCGATGACAATGGTATTGTCTGTTTTAACATATCTACAGTCGACGGTACATATGGAGAGTTGGGGGTTAATACATATGATTTTGTCATAATTTTCGAGGGCGATGAGTATTACTTCGGATCCTCATGCAAGGATATACTAAATGTGACAAAGGAGGAGATATCAATAATGGTTTCTACCGTGGGGAAACAGATTGTGGGGTCATCAATCGTTATTATAATAAAGGTAGTGGACAACGATAATAGTCCTGTATCCATGGCGGAGGTAAGGGTTCTTATAAATGATCAAGTCGTAGGGGCCGGCAGAACGGATAATAATGGTGTATATGAGTTCACATGGGAGCCCAGGGATAGTGGTGAGCATAGCATTAAGATTATTGTTAAGAAGGAGAACTACAAGGACGCGACCTATGAGTTTATGTTGGATATAGAGGGGGAGAGTGGGGCTAATAGTCAACCAAAATTGTTGTTTTTTGTCTTAGGTTTCCTATTTTTGGCTGTTGTAATAGCCATAATTGCTAGAATAAAATCCTAGGGGTGTTATTTTATGAGGAAATACCAACTATTCGGCCTGATCATTTTATGTATCTCCGCTACATATCTGGCAATTGCTGTAGCACCAAAGGAACATAAGGCGGGGAATTATATAATCAAGGCCACAGTAACCGTTAGCTATGATAATACTATCACTAAAATATCAGTGTGTGTGAAAACCAAGCTAGGTGACAACGACGGGATGCTCATCCAGAACTCGAGCAATGAGGGTGGAGGTTTTGTGCTACAAATAATGGCTCTCGATAGTTACGCTAGAAAACCCGGCAACATGTTCTGGGCCTATGTGAGGCTTCTGATAGATGGTAAGCCTGTCGACATATCCCCAGATAATATCAATGGACAGTTAATATCCGAGGATAAATCTGTAGAGTGGATGGATAGTATTAAGGAGGGCGATAGAATAAAATTGGCGAAGACAATAAGGGTCAATGTTGATTTAGCATTCTATATTTTTCTGATAGTGATTATTCTATGGTCAGCAGTGGCGCTTAATCCATTGATTATAGCCTTGTTGATCCCAGTTCTTGCAATATTGATAGTGAACATTCCGCCGTATGATGTATTCTCTGTTTTTTGGGATCCAGCCATCGCACTAGTTTTTGGAGCATTCGTAATTGCATACTCGATGGACAAGAGTGGTCTAGCTAAGAGACTATCCTATTCTGCGGTGAGTAAAGCAAAATCTCCAAGGAAATTAATGTTTTACTTGGCGTTTATATCATATGTTCTATCAATGTGGATGAGTTCCCTAGCCACAATGTTGCTGATGTTGCCGATAATCTCCACGATATTGAAGGCGTTCAATGCTAGTGAGAAGTCTAGGTATGCCCAAGGCATAACATTGGCAGTTATATTTGCCTCCATATTAGGTGGAATGTCTACACTTGTGGGTAATCCAGCAAATGCTCTTGCGGCATCGATAGTATATAGGTCATCGGAAATTAGAATAGAATTCGTAGATTGGATGATATACTCCGTGCCCGTGTCGGTATTTGTATTGTTTGTCATCATCTACATACTATCAAGATTTTTCGATGCGGAGAAGGATGTGAAGGATGGCTATATAAAGTTTGATCAGGCATCATTTCTGGCATTTGAGGCACATTTGATGGGTATGGGTCCACTGACGCGTGAGGAAAAAATTACGATATCTGTTCTTACCATAGTTATAGTGTCTTGGTTGGTCTCTTCCATCTTATCTAAGATTGGTTTGACATATTACTACAATGTGGCTGCAATATCCATGTGTGGGGCATTAATCTTACTAGCCACTAATGTGTTTAGTGTTGATGACCTCAAAAATCTACGATGGGATATCCTGCTTATACTTGGTGGGAGCCTATCCTTAGCTGTATTAATGAAGAATAGTGGTTTGTTAGATGTATTTATTTCAGAACTCCATGGATTATCGCCAATGAAGATCACAATGTTGATTCTGCCCATAATAACAATCTTATCGGGTATACTCGGATCAATGGTCAGCATCGCAATAATATTGCCTCTTGTGGTATCAACAATGAATGTCAATATAGGATTTGTGATATATTTGTCGTTGGTATCTACAGCGATAATATTTGGGCCAAATGGTGTTGTTTTAGAAGAACATGCGAGAGGTAGAGGGTTTCTAAAGTACGAAAGCTTTGTAAAAACTAGTATATTATACATGGCCATAACATTGGGGATCCTTATCCCCATAATATTCATGATTGTCACGTAGCCATGCTGGTTGATTCCAAGTGGAAGACATAAAAGAAGCAAAGCGGAGGATTAGAGAGGAAATATGGAGGAAAATGGAGTCATTAAACATTGCTAGGTTCCCGAGACCAGTATATGGTAGAATACCCAATTTTGTGGGGGCTGAGGAAGCAGCTCTAAAACTAAGAAGGACAAAGGAATGGGGGAAATCATCAGTAATTTTTGCAAATCCAGATTCTCCCCAGAAGCATGTACGTAGGTTGGCCCTCATCGATAGGAAGAAACTAATAATGGCGTCTCCAAGGATAAGATCTGGATTCATAATGCTGGATCCGTCTAGAATACCTCCTCACGCGATAGGAAAGGCGTCCACTATCTCTGGTGCATTTAAATATGGTATTAACATGCATCCCACAAAACTTCCGTATATCGACATGAAAGTAACTGGATGTGTTGCAGTAGATATGAGAGGCGGGAGGCTCGGAAAAGGTCATGGATTTTCAGATATAGAATGGGGAATACTGAGTACTTATGGTCTTGTAGATAAGAATACTATTACCGCCACTACTGTACATGAAATACAGATTGTGGAGAACATACCGATGACGAAAAACGATTTCCCCTTGGACATAATAGCCACTCCGAAGAGAGTCATATATACAAATACAAGGTATGTTAAGCCTATTGGAATACTATGGGAACTAGTTATGGATAGGCTGGATGCGATTCCGCTATTAAAAGAGCTGAGAAAAATAGTTGAGGATGAGCAGTGATATGAGAGATATGAAAATAGTAGAGGCAAAGTGGCTGGTCATATTTAACCTTTTCCCGAAGCCCCACCAAGGGCTCCAAATATACAAAGGAAAATCGCCGATAGATACCCTGAACCAATATAGCTCACAATAATGTCGCTGAATGATACTGTTGTATCTGTTATTCCAAGCATAAAGAAGTACATGATAGTACTTGATATTGCTAGTAGCAATACCCATATTATTAGGCCAGCCACAAAGCCATATCCAGGATCCCTGTTTAATAACCCAGCAACGATTCCCGCTAGAAGGTAGGGCAATATTCCAACAAAGAATAGTAGGACATACACATCTGAACTAAACGAAAGCGAGTATGAGTATATCAAAACTAATGAAAGGAATGTAATTATAGTCTCATACGATTCCACCGATAACACAGCGAGCTCGAGTTCCCCAGTTATAATAAGCAACATTATATTTGGTAACGAGGGAGAAACCGTGAGCGGTAATAGGGCAGCTATCATGAACTTTTCTCCCGAGGAGACACTCGAAATTTCTAGTTCACTTAGGAGATTACTTATAGATATATAGCTTAATGCGAATAAGTAGATAAACAGTATGAGAAATCCGAGAAATATGGATGATACTCGAAATCTTCTTTCGGTGGGAACCTCAGGCCTTATTCTACCGCGTTTAGCTACCTCGGGTGGGGGGGCAATTTCGGCTTTCTCTAGTTCCTCTATTTCTTTCTCTAGTTCCTCTAAACTTTCGGGAATTTCCTCGTCAATCTGCATTTTTTACAACACCCTAATTATCTACCATTAAAATTTCTATATTTCATTTATATAATATTAATATACGGAAAATCATAAAATCTTTCACTGGGGGTCATAATGCGGTTGAGTATCAGCACGGGCCCGGTTAGGGCGTCGGGATATGCGGATAAGCTTAGGAGGGTGTTAATAGCAGCTACAAGGAAAAGGGGGGTAAAAACGGAGGACGCCGTCAAGGTCGCGGCACACATGAATCAGCATCTATTCAAGATATTGAGAGAGAACAATGTTGATAAATCGGATGTAGTCCGCATAATGTTTAATATTGATATTGTGGATGGTACAATACATGTGGATTGGGCCTCGGTTAAGATAGAAGTATACAAGCAGGAGAAGGAAGTAGGAGCGGCAGATATAGAGTCTAAAGTGCCCGAAGAGATGCCTGAAGTAACGGACGAGGAGGTAAGGAGGGCTGTTGAGGAGGCTGGGCGTCCTGAAGAGGAGGAGTTGATAGTAGAGCATAAAAAACCAGAGGAGAAGAAACTAGGCATAATAGATAAGATAAAGTCGGCTTTTAGAAGGCTTTTTGGTAAGAAGTAGGCTGAAATCTTATAATTATTAATTATCAAAAGTATTCTGGTAGTAAAAATGTCGGACAAACCAAGAAAGTGCTATATAACAACCCCAATATACTATCCGAATAGACCACCACACATAGGATCCGCATACACTACGATAATGGGCGATGTATTGGCGAGGTATTACGAATCAAATGGATATGAGACGTTCTATCTCACAGGGACAGATGAGCATGGAATGAAACTATATAAAATAGCTAAGGAAAGGGGGATGTCGCCAAAGGAGTTTGTGGATACGATGATTCCTTATTTCAAGAATGCTTGGAAAGCATTAAACATAAGATATGATCGCTTCATTAGGACTACTGAGCCAACCCACGAGCAGGTTGTAAGGGAAATAGCGATGAAGATCTATGAGAATGGCGACATATACAAGGGCACATATAGGGGCCTATATTGTGTGGAATGTGAGAGATACTATACGCGCAAGGAATTAATAGAGGGGAAAAAGTGCCCAATACATCATAAACCTGTGGAGTACCTAGATATGGAGTGCTATTTCTTTAGGTTAAGCAAATACAAGGACGCTCTACTTAACTTGTATGAAGAAAAAGACTTCATACAGCCAGAAGAGAGAAAAAATTATATAGTAAAGAAGATCCTCGAGGAAGGATTGATGGATGTATCAATAACAAGACCAAAGTGGTATCTACCATGGGGCATAGAATGTCCCTGGGATAGTAATCATGTGCTATATGTATGGCTAGATGCCCTTCTAAACTATGTTTCTGGTATTGGATACTTGGACAATCGGAGTATTTTTGACAAATTCTGGCCTCCTGATATACAATTAATTGGAAAGGACATCCTTTGGTTTCATGTTGTTATATGGCCTGCCATACTCCTGTCTGCGGGTTTGCCATTACCAAAGAAAATTTTTGCCCATGGATTCCTAACTGTTGAGGGGAAAAAAATTAGTAAGTCTTTAGGAACGGATATAGATCCAATAGATCTGGTAAAGAAGTATGGCCGGGATGCGGTAAGATACTATCTATGTAGAGCCGTTCCCTTTGGGGAAGACGGTAATTTCTCCGAGAAGGAACTGATTAGATATTACAATAATGAGTTAGTAAATGAGATTGGGAATATGGTGTTCAGAGTAATGACGTTGGTAGAGAAGTATTTTGGCAGCGTCCTGCCTGAGATCCAAGGACACACCAACATTGAGAGTGAATTCTCCAAAAAAATAGGAGACCATCTCAAGAAATATCATGAATATATGAGGAGGCTATATATACATCATGCGGTCATGGAGGCACTTCTTGTAGCCCAATTAATCAATACATATCTTAACAGAACCGAACCATGGAAGCTCTGGAAAGACGGTGAGAAGGAAAGAGTTGCGGTTATTATTCGACATTGCCTAGATTGGATATATGTCCTGTGTGCCATGCTATATCCATTTATGCCTGATGCATCTAAAAAAATAGCGGAACAGATGGGCCTAAATACTGTTCCCAAGCTTATAAACTTGCGGGTTTGGGGCAACCTTAAGCATGGTCATAAGATCGGGAAGAGGGAAATATTGTTTAAAAAACTAAACCATTAATATGGTGCTTCCGATAGGGGAATGGATCCCTACATTTTTGCTTGATTCTAAATGTTTTATTAGCCTTGGAATGGATTCAATAGCAATTTTTAACAATAGGGGAATAAAAGTATATTTCATGATAGAGCATATTGCTAAATTTCTATCAGATTTTAGAGCCAATGAGCATTCTGGGTTTCTTTTCAATAAGATCAGATACTCTACTCTAATAGATGCTGCACCATCAATATTTGGGCGCATTATTTCTGATGTGGACCACTATATATACACTCTCGCCGAAATAGTAGGTTCCAAATTAAAGGACAAAAGGCTAGTTCTGTGGTACTCTGGAGGCAAAGATTCTACTAGTGCATTATATATAATCCTTAGACTCCAAGAGCTCATTAATTTTAAATTGTTTGTTGGTTATATACATGTCCCATTCCTTGATGGAGAGGAAAACTCTAAATTCATAGATTTTGTCGAAAGGAAATTCTCTATAGATATAATAAGAGCCTCCATTGGCAAGAATTATATGTATAGACTGTTAATGGAAAGAGGCTTACCTTACAGGGGATATAGGTGGTGTACATATAATGCAAAGATAAAGGTTATGAGAAAAATCAAGAGAAATCTAAATTGTGATTTTGAAATAAGTGCTGAAAGAATTTTTGAGAGTTTTAAGAGGTTTAGATCCCTCAGGGAATACGCAAAGCAATTCATGTTTATATCTGGCAACCAATTCAAGCCCATATTCCCACTGACAATTCTCGATATAGTAAACATATGTAAAAAAATCGATCTAGTACATCCGCATTATCTCCAAGGATGCTCACGCATATCATGTTCTCTGTGTCCATATAGGACAATAATAGAATTGAATAAAACTTTGAAGGACACCCACGATCCAGGACTTGTTGAGGAGCTCATAAGGATTACACATAAAAAATACCATAGCACTATTGGCTACGATATATACAAAAGATATGCCCTATGGCGATTTTCGCCAAAAATTTCCAGTATAATACTCGAGCTTAAACAACACCTTTCTAGACGTGAGGACAGGGGGATATGCGAAACTGATCTTCTTAAATCTATTGCATGGATCTGGCATCATAATATTGAGGCACCTAGGATAACCCTGACCGACATATTTTCACTCGTGCCCAATATGAAGAATCCAATATATATAGTTAACTCAAATATCTATCTTGGCGACTATAGTGGCTTCTAAAAGCCATAAAAACTTGACCATTTAAATATGTTTAATCAAAAGTTACTATGATGCTGGTGTCGTATATGGGAGTACTTGGAGAAGACGAGCTCAAATATATTAGAGAAAAATATATGAGTAGGCTTGTCGACGCGATCCCTATACTCTACTTTGCTTCAGAGGACTGCAAACTCTGTGATACTGTAGAGCAATTACTGGAGGACATCTCGGGGATAAGCGATCAAAAGCTCAGAGTAGAAAAACAACAATTGCAGAGAATACATATGGAGATCCTTGGTGTTGATAGAGGACCAGTAATTCTCATCGGAAAACATGGGGAGATTAGATATACTGGAGCCCCTATCGGCGAGGAAGCTTGGGCATTTCTTGAAGGAATAACACTCGCGTCAAATAGACAACACGGTCTAAAAGAGTATGAGGCAGATCTAGCCTCTCTGGATAAAAAGGTTAAGATAGAAACCATCGTTACGCCTAGTTGCCCTTGGTGCCCTCATGCGGCATTAGAGGCCCACAGAATTGCTGTTGCATCCAAGGGAAAAGTTATCAGTGATGTAGTAGATGCCTATGAGTTCCCTGAGATCGCTGAAAAATATGGTGTTAATGCCGTACCAACGATAATACTTAGTGTTAATGGTAATTACAATGGAAAAGTATTCACAGTTGGCGTCCCTACCGTCAAAATTTTGATAAAAAGAATATTAAGCTTGGGCATAGAGGAATAAAATCTTTTTTATTTATTTGTGGGCTCTCGATTCCTTCCACGCCTTGGCTATAGCACTCTTAACTTCTCTCGCTTTCTGCTTTACATTACTAGATAGTGTTATATATCTACCAACTATTACTATGTCGGCACCCAACTCTATTGCGGAGCTCGATGATTGTGGATTCAGGCCCCCAGCAACCGCGACAAGGTACCCCCATTTTTCCTTTAGACTGGGTATAATTTCGAGATGACTAATACTCATACATTGCTGATCTATCCCTACATGCAGTAAGATTATGTCGGCATCAATGTTGTATTCTCTTAACTCTGTTGCTCTATTGATCGGATCAGGATGATTTATCATATCAACCATAACTAGACCGTCATTCTTTTTCGCTACTTTTACAACATTACTAATTGTTTCTATGCTGGCTAATCCCAAGACCGTGACTATATTAGCCCCACTACTAAAAGCCATCTCAGCCTCAAGTGCTCCGGCGTCCATTGTCTTCATATCTGCAACTATTACCACATCCGGAAACTCCTTCCTCAAAGCCTTGATCGCCCCAATACCAATCGCCTTTATCAGAGGGGTGCCACACTCTATCCAATCAGCTCCACCACCAAGAGCCTCCCTAGCTATCCTTACAGCTGTGTCGATATCCGTCATATCTAATGCAACTTGAAGAATTGGTAGGTTGATTCTATGATGCATTTTTAGCCACACACAGGATGACCTTGCTTATCCTAAATATACTAAAAATTTATAGAAATAGCTATCTGATTTTTGGGGCTACGTTTATTTCTTTGATTGGGATCCTATATGGGGCCTCCTCAATTGTACTATCCCTGGTACATACGACCCTCATCCTATTCTTGTATATCTTAGGCCTCAGGTTCCTTATCACATATGTCTCTCTTTCCCGAATTTTGTCAATAAGATCGTCCCATACTACAAGTACTATTATGCCGGTCCGGTCCCCAACAAGTACCTCTGCTACCCTATGTATCTCATCTCCCTTAAAGAATTTTTTCAGCGACTGTACCCGAATTACGGTTACTACTATGTCGACCCTTCCAGATGTGGGTCTTATCTCACTTATATACCAAAATTCACGCTTCCTCTTAGGCATTTTTATTCAATTTATTCAATATGTTCCTATATTATTATAGTTCTTTGAATCTATTTAACTTTTTTCTTTTTTTGACGGTGATTAAATGGAAATAGATGACAAACTCCGCGCCCTACAAGAAGTCGAGAGAGAAATCCTAAATTGCAAGAAATGCCCGCTTTGGAGAAACAGAAGAAATGCTGTTCCTGGAGAAGGAACTCCTGACGCCAAGATCATGTTTATTGGCGAGGCTCCTGGTTATCAAGAGGATCTACAGGGTAAACCTTTTGTTGGTGCTGCTGGAAAACTACTAACATCACTAATAGAGGACATACTCTGCATGCAAAGGAAAGATGTGTATATAACCAATGTTGTAAAATGTAGACCACCCAATAATAGAGATCCCAAGCCAGATGAAATAAGCACATGTAGTCCTTATTTGGATCGCCAGATTTCCATCATACAGCCTGACATAATTGTATGCTTGGGTAGACATTCCGCAAGGTACATATTATCAAGGGTGGGTTTTGGTTTAAAGAGCATTTTGAGTGTCAGGGGTAAAGTGTTTAACCTAGTTGCTCATGGTAAAAACATTAAAGTTCTAGTAACGATACACCCTGCTGCCGCCCTATATAGGCCTCCTTGGAAGAAATTTTTAATGGATGATTTCAAAAAAATCAAACAACTGCTTAATTTAGGTGAAGAAAAAATCACGCTGGATTCTTTCTTCTAAATCATTATTATCTTAGAGATTTTTTGTTTGAAATGTTTCTCGTAGATACTTATTATGGCCTCGGCAACAGTTCTGCATTCCTCAGGTAGATCTTTCAGCTTAAGTGATAATCTTCTGATGAACCCTATGGTGGCTAGGAGGTAACGCTTATTACTAATCTTCACCATAGGAATAAAGTTTGATTCCTCGGGTATATATGCTATCCAATCCTTGTGTATGACTACCCTATTTTTTGTTTCTTGATATTCCTTTAACATATAGGCTACGACGCTCATTGCACTAAGGGAGACCTCTTCGGGCCAATTTGTTAGGACTCTTGCTTCATTGTTTTTTATCTGCACTATAGATAATAATCCACCACCCGTAAATACATAAATGCGGTCTATCACCTAAAAAATCACCGATAGACCTAAACATATATATAGACAAATTAGCATTTTAATTAGATTCGCATAATTATTGATCCCTAGTTTGATATGTCCACAAGCTCTCCCAACACTTTTTAAACCGAATAATTTTAGATTATTTATTGAGTTTAAAGTGATGAGTTGTGGGCCTCTCAGAATTACTAAGAGACTTATCTAAGAAGGAAGCACTGGCGATTGTCGAGGAAATCCTGAACATAAGAGGCTCCAAAAACCCCCACGAGGCTATCCGCAGAAAAATTAGGTACAAGAGGATAAAGAAAGCTTTGATGTTTGTCCATAGATTTTTTAAAGTAGGCATAGAAAATTGGCAGCTATACGGTTGTAAGACTAGTTTTAGGAGTCTAAGAGGGGTATTAAAGAATCAAAAACTTGAATGCGTAAACTTTACAAAATTATTTAATAGGATATCTAACAAGCCTGTTGATTACATATACTACGTAACTGGTATGGAAATTCGGCCCAGTGGAAAGTTTCCTGAAGGAGTTATAGTAAAGCTACGACAGTACCGATACTTACTTGCAAATCGAGATCTAATGGAGAAATTAAGGAAGATAACAAAAAAATCTGGTGATCTAGTGCTTTTTTCTGAATATACTATTGCCCCATATAAATTTAATATATTGATGAAGACACTAAAGACAAAGGTTACAAGTGCCGTCTTTATGCTAAACCCGCAAATTACGGGGGTTGTAGGAGTGGATGAAATAGAGGTTAGGGGGAGTGATGTCATAAATGGTTTATATGGGATAATGTTTCGACTCGACACAATGTCTAGATCCTTATCAATATTTGGCCCTCTTGTAAGAATACGTCTCGAAAACGGTCTCTTGGTTGATTGCCATGGTATCCTCTCCGCGCCAAGTCTTCCGAGCATTATTGAATTTCTCTCTCACTTGGAAGGAATTAATATTGCACGTGTCACAAAATAGTATATAGCGATACATTTTTAAGTAGTTTTTTGGGGATATTGAAGGGAAATATGTCAAGCATCGTAACAGAAGTGCATGAATTTGGCTTTAAATTTGCCGCTTGGACCAAACTTATACCCGAGAGCGAGATTAGAAGACTTCTAAGGTTCAAGGTGAGATACTACTTTGCTGGAGGCAAACCTGGTGTTCTACCACTAGAGACATTGACAAGAATACTTGTTGATATTGGCGAAGAGCTTGGCAAGTTGGTGAAGGATGGAAAGGAGAAGGAGGTATTGGAGATATTTAACTACGAAAAAACAGCTGGATATGATCCCTTAAGAAGAGTATTGGCAGATAGGCTCGAAAAAGATGGGGTTCCTCTCCCAAAAGACGAGAATGAGAGGATAAATGCGGTAACCATTTTTACTGGAAGTCAACAGGCCCTATTTACATTAACGAATATACTCATTGATCCCGGGGATGTTGTTATTTGTCCAGCACCAGTTTATCTAGGAGCGCTTGGTCCATTGGGGATGCATAGGGCGAACATAGTCTGTGTACCGACGGATGAGCATGGAATAATTCCTGAATACGTAGATATGGCTATAGAGAAGGCTATGGAAAAATTTGGAAAAACGCCTGATTTCATCTATGTTGTGGCAGACTCTGATAATCCTAAGGGAACAACATTGCCATTATCTCGACGAAAGAAATTATATGAGATAGCGGTCAAATATAAAATTTTGATCGTGGAGGATGCTGCGTATAGGGATATATACTTTGGAGGAGAAAAAATCCCTCCGATAAAATCCATGGATAAAGAAAATGAGTATGTAGCTTATCTACGTACATCAAGCAAGGAAGCAGCAGTATTTCGTGTTGGATATGGTGTAATACCCAAAACTATTGTTGATGAGTTCATAAAATCGAAGGGCTATCAAGATCTATGTACACCCGTAATCAATCAAGTGTTGCTGAAAGAGTACTACGAGAAATGGATAGACCGCGTACTTCCTGAAGCTGTTGGGGAGTATATGAGGAGAAGAAATGCGATGATTGAAAGCATCGAAAAATATTTTCCGCCTGGTATCCACACGAAACCGCAGGGAGGGTTCTTTGTATGGTATGAAAGTGAGGGAGAGTTCAATGCCCCCACATTTTTAGAGGAAGTAGCGCTGAAAAATGATGTAAATTATGTACCTGGCGTCGCTTTTTATCCTGTAGAGCAGTTGGGATGGATTTATAACCCAGATACTGGGTCAATCGAGAAAATTAAATATCATTTAAACACGATGAGGCTTTCATACTCTTTGCTAAAACCAGCGGACATTGAAGAGGGTATTAGAAGATTGGGGATGCTATTGTCGAAACATATTGGATAGGTTTTCCTTTTCTGTTTTTTATAATAGGGTAAATATACAATTAATAGCGTAACTATACACTTCTTTATTTTTTCTTTAAATTTTCTCAATTAGGAATATTATAGGTTCAAGGTTTTTATAGTGTTGGATAGGTTGGGTTCTACATATGGTCGACGATTATGGTAGTGCCAAGATGAAGTGTCCAGTTTGTGGATCCACGAGCATCATAAAGGATGAGTCAAGCGGAGAAATATACTGTGCGAAATGTGGAACGGTGATAGATGAATCTTCATTAGATTTTAAACCACCGCCAATATATGAGGAGAGGAGTGATTATACAAGAATAAGACCTTATGATTCTGTAGCAGGGGATCGGGAGAGAAAATTATTAGAGGCATTCCAGAACTATATTAATAATTTTGCCTATAGGTTAGGTGTTCCCTACTATGTGAAGGAAACTGCGATAAATTATTTTGTCAGGATGTTGGATAGTAACAAAAAGATATATCCAGAAAATGTCAAATATTTCGCCATAGCATTACTATATATCGCGGCGAGAGAGAATAACTATCCACTTTCCTATAAAGTTATCAAAAAAACTCTCCGCATTGAGTCAGAAAAAATAATGAAGGCTATTAGGGCATCATATGAGACACTTCACTTAAAGCCTCGACAAGTCGACCCCCGTATATATCTCCAACAGATAATTGAAAAACTTAAAATCAATGATTACGAGGCCGCCCAAGCTGCTAGGAATCTCCTTAAGGTAGCAGAGGAGAGAGGCATGATATCTGGAAAAGATATAAGGGGGGTTATAGGCGGCATAATATACGTGATTGTAAAGGCGTTCGCCATAAGAAAAACACAAAGGGAAATAGCCAAAGCCTGTGGAATAACAGAAGTCACAATTAGAAATCGATTCATCGAGTTCGCAAAGTTGTTTGAAGAACTTACGGGAGTAAAGGTTGAACTAAGAAAGAAGGCCAAGAGAAGACCTAGGGTCAAGGTAAAAATCTGAATTATCCTCACGAATTATTCCTCTAAGGATTTTCTTTTAAAAATTTCACTTCTTATGAACCTTCCTAGCGCACACAGTAGCGCATCTCTAAATGCTTTTTCCCTGTTATATCTATTCGAAGCCATAAACCCGATGGCCCCAATAGTCTTTCCTATGTCTTTTATTCCCGACAATTTTACCATTATCTCCTCCAACTCCCTGATCTGGCCAGTCTCTATAAGATCCCATGTGTAGTCTGGTAGCATTACAGATACGGTAGACGCCAAACCTATTTCCATTCCGTTAGTAACGGCTACCCATCCCTTAACAAATACGCCATACCTATTTTTGATCAATCCCCCCTCCATCCCAACCCCAAAATCAGTGAGGGTATTGTTGAAAGCATATTTGGCCCTATAGATAGCTCCCTCGATCATTTCTGTATCAGATAGAGGTTGTATGGGTGTATTGGGTACTTGGAGCGATTTCACGATAATAGTGCCACCAAATGCGAGTTTAAACGCGTTTTTTGTTGCAGAAATTTTTACTGGGTTATTTGATCCAACCGTTACGATGATTCTTTTCAAGCTATGGACCCCCCAGAAGACTTAATGCTTTACGTAAATTGTTTCTAGTGAACGATTTCTGGAGAATTCTATATACTGGTGGCCCTCTTTCTTCCCCCAAGGACACGAGATATATGATCCTATAAATATCTCTTGGTTTTACACCATACCTAGAAGATAGGTTCTTTACGATGTCTCTAATTATCTCCTGTGTGATATGTTGGGGGGTTAATTTGAAGACTTGTTGCAACAAATCTTTGAGAATGGTTTTTTCGGTAGGGTTTAGTGAGGCAACAATATCATCTACATCTATCTCGGGGGGTTCCCAGTAATCAGAAATAAAGTTTTTCGCACATTTAAGGCGAGTAAGTGCGTCTTCTATTTCGATCTTAGATGCGTTTTTGGGCAATGCCCCTGTTCGTCGAAGCATATTGATGCCATCCTCAAGATCTTTCATCCATAAGGCAACCTGAATAGCAACATCGTATGGTACTCTTCTAATGGGGGATGATAGGGTTTCTATAGGATCGACTAGCGCTAAGAAATAGGCAATAATAAGTTTCTTCTCATCAGAACTGATATTTTTCTTCTTAAGGATAGATCTAACTAGGGACTCGTCGGTATCGAATCTCTGTACATAGGTAGGGATATCATGAACATTGAAGTCTACATGTCTTAAACTATCTTTCTCGATGTCTCCTACATGGCGCTTGAGTAGTAGGAAGTTTAAGACCTCGGGAGGAGCATATTTAAGCCACTCATCTGCCCCCAACCCAACCCCGGCCATCTTGGAAA
>CAZWPQ010000016.1:0-26614 GCA_964636085.1 uncultured Nitrososphaerota archaeon | reverse complement strand
CTTGTAAAACTTTACTGGTGGTTTATTAGGCTCCAACCAATATATGAAATCGTAAAATATTGCCACGGGGGGCTGTCTTCCAAAGAAATCCCGAATTAATTCGCACCCAGTATCATAACTAGAACCCGCAGCCATCAAGTCTTTTCCCATTGGTTCAAAGTGGACATTAAATAATACCCAACGTAAAACCCAATCCACTCTCCAAGGTGGCTTTCCTTGTCCCTTTCTTATATCTGCTATTCCCTCATATCCACAATGTTTGCAGTGGTAGCCTATGAGATATCCATCATCCATGATTTCGGTGGCGATAACATTTTCATCAATTCTATTGCAGTTATCACATAATGGCCTGTAGGGTATCCAAGAATAATCATATCTCTTGGCGTGCCCAGCTCTTTCATGGACTCTATTGAATATCTCAATTATTTTTTGTCTATGGAATATTACCGATTTTAAGAGTTCAATGTATTTTTCGTTGGTATGTATTTGATGGGCATAGACTATTTCTGGATGTAATCCATAATACTTTAATGAGATTACGAGTGGTTCTGTGAAATGTTCAGCGAAATTTTTGTGGCATCCATAGGGATCCGGTATGTGGATAAGGGGCATACCTGTGTATTGTTCAGATTTTTTCTTGAAACCTTCAGGTAGGAAAACAGGGGGTCTTCTGTAGGGATCCTTGGAATCGATAGCGAGAATGGATGTTGCTTCATGGCCCCAGATGTTTAATATTTTTCTTACAGACTCAGTAATGAGTATATCCCCAAAATTGCCCAAGTGAACTTTACCACTGGGGGTAAAACCGGCCTCTAAAACATATTTTTTCTCTTCTGGGAATCTAGACAATATTTTTAGTGCTGCCTTAGTAGAAAAATGGGCGGGGGGTCTCTCTTTAAGTATTGATAAGGCCCTATCGTATATGTTCATAATAATCACAACAGTTGCAAAACATCTTCTATCGCATTTTCTATAGCCTCTAATGTTAGATCCTTACCCCTTAGCCTTTCAACGAGGTTATCAATGAAGGCCAAGGATGAGTCCTTAAATTCCTTTGTAGTTTCTACAAGTATAAGTCTAAGACCTGTCTTGTCAAGGGATCCGAATAACACTAGTGATCTCTCGTCCTTCAGTAAGATCTCCTTCATGTCTTTAGATAGGATCAATAGATCTGCAAGAAATGCTGGGTTATTTTCAAGTTGTCTAAAAAATATGGACTTCCTATTGAGATAAAATTTTAGGTATGGCCCAACGGCTTCATCATGATCGGTAAAGCAGATGTTACGTATGCCTAGGTTTCTCAGCTTCCTAAGGGTGGTGCGTGATAACGCTATCTTCGTCGGGTTAAATTGATTCGACCCAAAGATGTCAGAGAATATATCGTCCATATAGTATCACCATGGTTTTGTTAAAAAAGAGGCATAAGCATAAGATCAAGCAGGTTGTTGTTTTTTCTTCTTAATATAGCTACGGATTATGGTTTCTGCCAATTTCTCAAATACAATCTCCACATTAATATTATGTAATGCGCTAGCCTCTAGATATGAAACTGGTAAACCCGTTGCCTGTGAAAGACGCTCAGCATAATTTTGCCCTTGCTCGGGAGGAAGGCATGGGATTTTGTCTCTCAAGTCGACCTTATTCCCAACAAGGACTATTGGTTTTGGCCCTCCACTATGCTTAAAGAACTCGGATATCCAGTATGGGATATTTTTAAATGTATCTGGTCTAGAAACATCAAAGACAGCAATGCCTGCTTGGGCGCCTCGATAATATTCACCTCGAACCTCCCTAAAGATGGGTTGTCCAGCAAGATCCCAAATAAGCCATTTAAATTTTAGATCTCCTAGAGGTTCTATTGTGTATATTGCCTCCTTTATGAATATATCAGCACCAATAGTACGTCGATACGATGTGTCGGCAATAGCCTTTCCCATCAAAAAGGATTTTACCATAGTAGTCTTACCTACCATTCCGTCTCCTATCAGTACAATTTTTACTGATACCAGGCTCCTGGGCTCGCTCATTGTATTCACCAAGCATTGTTGGTATTTGCGTAAAGCACGATAGTTCTATCGATAATATGTTAAAATTGAAGATAAAAAACAGTTAAATAGGTATCTGGTGGAAAATAATGAAAATTGTTGATATTAAAGCATATGCCATAAGAATCCCCTTGGTAGAAGAATTCCGTATAGCCTTGGGTTCATCGATCTACCATGAGGGGGTTATATTAGAAATAACGACGGATGAAGGTATAGTGGGGTACGGAGAGGGGGTTCCAAGTAGGAGGATAACTGGAGAAACTGTAGAGACGGTGATGGCGCTAATCTCGAGACTGAGAAAGGTTATAATTGGTCGCGACCCCCTGGCCTACAGCGAGATATTAGATGATTTAGATAAATTTATGCTGGGAAATCCCGCCGCAAAGGCGGCGATAGATATCGCCCTCCATGATGTTGTCGCTAAGAGCTATGGTGTTTCCTTACGGCGTTTGATGGGTTGTGGATCAAAAAATTCGTTCAGAACATCTGTGACTATAGGCATTATGGATACAAATCGTGCGGTCAACAAGGCGGTCAAGTATATAGAAAAAGGAGTTGAAATTCTCAAAATAAAAATAGGTACAGATCCCCACGCTGATATCGAGAGGGTAAGAGCTATTAGGAGGGCTGTCGGTAGCGATATCGAATTGAGACTCGATGCAAATCAAGGATATACAGTAAAACAAGCTATCCGCGTCCTAAGGATGCTAGAACCCATAGAGATAGAATTCTGTGAACAACCAGTACATTGGAGAAATTTAGATGGTATGAGGGAAGTAAGAAGAAAAACGGAAATCCCAATAATGGCGGACGAGTCCGTGCATTCCATCTATGATGTTATAGAGATAATCAAAAGAGAAGCAGCAGACATGGTTAATATAAAACTTATGAAGAGTGGGGGGATTAGAAATGCAGTAAAAATAGCTAACCTTTGCGAGGCGGCAGGTATTCAATGTCAAATTGGATGCATGAGCGAGACCCAAATAGCTATATCTGCGGGCCTTAATTTGGCACTATCGCTGGATATAATGATTTGGACGGCTATTTATTATTGGCGGATAATATTGCGAGCGGAATACGCTTAGTTGGCTCAAGCAATGTAATATCCGATAGTCCCGGCCTAGGAGTCTATGTAAATCTTGAAAAATTAAACAAGTATACAATAGGTAGAATATAGACTTAAATGCTGATTACCCTAATTTATAGTAGGGAGAATAATGGATCTAGGGGAAATAGAGGAAAAATATAATACCGCCCTTAAACTGGTGAGTGAAGGGAACGAGAGGGAAGCGTTGATGATTATAAATAGGTGCATGAGGGCATTAGAGAAATATATCCAAGGAGCAAGTGGTGTTGAAAGAATAAAGGCTGTTATGCTGCTGAGAAATCTGGGGAAAATACAGACAGAACTCAGTAATCGACAGTTTAATCCCGAAAAAGACTAGGGAGTACTAAACATTTTTTGTGTATGGTTTCCAGGCCCAAAAGGAGCTTAGCAATAGATTTCCCACAAACGCAGCAAATATTCCAAAAAGATTGGCTACTAGATAATACATCCCCATGAATTCTTTCAGTGTTGCGAGAATAACCCAATTTATGCTTCCCGTAGACCAAGAAATAGCATTGTATTTGGCTAATCTACTAATGGTGCGTGAAAACCCAGGTTCTCTGCGATCCCTGAAGGTCCAGATATCGTTAAATATGAAATTGGATAGAATCGATAACTCTATAGCAAATATAGAGGAAATAAGGGGGTGCTTGTGTAGGTATTCGGTTATTAGCCAGAGCGTTGACTCGTTAACTATTATCCCTGATATCCCGACAATTGCGAATTTTAATGAGCGATAGAACTCTCCCGTGATTTTGCCAAATCTAATAATGTTTTTAATGAATCCAATAAACTTCGATGTTGGGAAGCGAATCTTAGGGATATCGGCATGTATAGCTAGCAATCTGACCCCTCTTTTTGAATGAGCAAGTACGCTATGTAGGAGATAGGGCGGCGTCATCTTGAGGGGGATTTTTGTGATACATGATGTTCTAAAGGAGACACCTATGCATATGTCATTAAAATCTGTTTGTGTGTTTGACCAAAGCCTTATTAGAGTATTATAAACCTTGTTTATCACTTTGGATAAAATTCCAAACTTTTTTGGAGATGTCAAATAAACAACGTCATTCTTGTCTAGTTCCTTTATAAGTCTGAGTATGATGTCAGTATCAATGTAATGCCCATATATGACCACAATGGAGCCGTATTTGCCTGAGGATAAGGCACGATTTATTGTCTCATCGAGTTTTTTCTCGCTTGTGTATAAGAAGTCTATGTTCGAGAGTGACTTATTTTTTTGTGGCTGTACATCTACGTAGATAACAAGAGAGCTATTGTTGTCCAAGATAACCTACCCTAAATCTTGGAAAGTTTTCGGATTTTGACGTCTCGATGAAGCAGACTCCATGTAGAACCCTAACTCCATGGTCTTGTGCGTATCTTATGGCTTTGTCGGACTCAGAGCCAGGTTGCATCCATATCAGTTTCACTCCCAGGTCGACAGCTTCGACGACGACTTTTTCGGTGATTTTTGGGGGTACTACTGTTATCACCATGTCAGGTTTTTCTGGTAGAGATTTTAGGTTAGGGAATGCCTTGACACCTAATATCGCGTCAGCATTTGGATTCACCGGATAGGCCTTTAGGTCAGGATATTTTTCAAGCAAGATCTTAAATACTTTGTAGCCCCATTTATTTGGATTTCTTGATGCCCCCACAATAGCTACTGTGGAAATGTCAATATCTAGGATACGCATTGTTCCCCCCATTTTTATGTGGAATGAATTTTTATTTTATTCAATTATTAACCGAAGAAGCTGTGGATAAGTTTTTATATACATAATTAAACAATCTAACGAGTCTTCCAATGGGTGATGTGGCAAATACGATTTTGTCCTCGGGACTTAGTCGCACATATCCATGTTGCGATAATAGCCAGTATGATATCCCTATTTTCTTAAACCTAGACGCGATATTATATTCGTCTTCATCCCACTCAAAGTCGTATTCCGGAAATACCAAGCCAAAAATAGTGGTGCCCTCTCTAAGTCTTTTCTTTTTACCATTTGTTGAGATCAAATAACGGGACTCACGCAACTCGATCTTCATGAGATTTTTGCCTTGGAGTATGTACTTTATGATTTCTTCATGATCAGATACTATTGATGGATACCCATAGTATTCTATCTCTGGTATCGCTTTGGCTAGGGATGTACGTAGTTTTATGTTAAGTAAATCTAAATATTCCGAGACCCGTTCAATCATTTCCATGGTGCTCTCACGAGCCGGGATCTCTGTCCCATCATGTATGAACATAGCGTTTATTCCATGCTTTATGGCTCTACTTCTATTCTCGGCCAAGTATTTTGGTTCACTAATTTTTTCGCCATTATACATCATAATTATGGCTTCAAGCGATAAACCAAGTATTATAGAGGCTATATCCATGAGATAATCCACATTGGATGGATTGTCAAGAAATCTGGTCTCAACTCGGCTTACTTGGGGGCTTGCCCATCTGTCCTCAATTATGTTTGTAAATGGGCCCCTTGGAGTAACGTCTAGAAACCTAAGTCCAACATCATTAGCAACGACTTTATGCTCGTATTTTTTCCTATCTGTAAAAGTGAATGCATATTTTAGTAGAGCCCTCTTTTCTCTAGGTATAATCGTTGCTTTACTCCTCTTTATTACCGCATAATTGCTGGGCCTTAGTACTCTACTATATACGAGTCTTGCACTCGCATAGCCAGAATAGTTTCCAGCTATGATTGGTGAGTTTGCGGTTAATGCTATAAGCTCTGGGATATGTCTCCTAATGTTGTTATGCACGTAAGTTAGGAATTTTCTGGGCATTCCTCGGCGATTTTTAGGGAATATAGATACGCTTATATGTGTACCATTTATGGGAAATGGGCATGACTGTATTGGATGTACGCTTCCTGCATATATCTTTATTTTCCTTCTCATAGCAACACTAGCAATGTAGCTACGTGCAAGTCTTATTGCCTTCTCGATGAGTATATGGTTGAGTGGTTGGGTAACTATCTCAAGCTGGGCGGGATGGGGCTCCCACTGGATGCCATAGATAAGCATCTTGAATTTGTCTATATCTATCTCCTTGTTGAGAATATCTCTGATGATTTCCTTCACAACAATCTTGGATGCAGGTATTATAAATCCCTTCTCATTTAGAGTAAATAATTCGTTCTCTATACCAACCTTTATAACGAGTTTATCTACCAGATCTCTCTTGGCGATTTATATCACCCAATGAGCGGATATAATTAACTAAACAATTGCTTAGGCGTCTAAGACCCTTACCCTTAACGCAGTTAGATATCTCAAGTTGTATGGCATTTATCAATGGTTTATTTGCATGATAGAAAACAATGTCACCACCCAAAAATCTGTAACTAATGTCATATGGTATGTCGTATTCGTCTAGAATCTTTGTTAGTCTTTCTATATAGGATCTAGTGGTAGAAAGACCAAACCATACGCCTATTTCGACCATGTTACTATTACGCTTTTCCATGCTGTGTAGGTCTATTATAAGTTTTATCCGCCTTGAACCGAGAAGCTCATCTAGTTTCCTCCTGAACGGCAAAATCCTACCTACAAGTCTATTGGAGTCGATGAAAAGTCGGGGGATTTTAGATATCAATGCATGTGCACCAGAACGCATAGCAATTCTCTTGGAAAGAATTGCTGTGTTAATATCGGATCCAGGAGGTGTGGCATGCGAAGCTGTAAGTAATACTGGTCTCTTCCCCGGGATATATGTATATCCAGGGATAAAATCCTCGAATCTGGATGGGACACATAGTGATGTCATAGGGTTTCTAAGATTTATATACATCCCTTTTCTCCTAAGGAATCTATGGCTTGCCCTCCCTACAATCATTTTTTCTATGGAATTTCTAAGCAACAACAGTCCCCGTTTAAGAATTCGTGTTTTCTCAAATTTATCATTACTAGAAATGAGAATATCCAGTGGTAGAAAAGTCAGAAAATACCAGCAGACATCGCTTCCCAATGTGTTAAGTATTTTCAATCTTCCAATAATTCTTCTAAGTACATGTTTTATCTCGACACCATCAGTTGTGTTTAGTACTTGTAACAGATGATTTATGTCCTTGTATAGCTTCAATATGTGGATCATCAGTGTCCAACTAGAGTGAATCCTCTTGGGTCTCATAATCAGCTCCCCTATAGCCATTTGTTGCTACACTAATTGCTTCCACGATTATCCTAACTGCTAATCTAAGTTTTTCAAGGATTTTCCTATCTAGACACAACGCATGATTATCCACAATAATATGTCTAAAGGGATAGACAATCCTTCGTTTATTATTCCACCTAATGATATTTAAGGAGCCATCAAAAAAGACGGGTAAATACATTCCGCCTCTAGATATGTTGCTAATTGCCCAGTCTTCCACGGCCCCCCTCCCTACTGGTCGACCTGCCAGACGAATATGGCCTCCTATAAATTCTCCCAATAAACCATACGCTCTGATATCAAACGTATAGAGCTCACTATTGATCCTTACTTTATACGTATTTATCATCTCTTGAATAACGAAAGAACGGATATTCATTCTATCTATCTTTTTAAGAACATGCTCCAATCTATGGAACGAATCTACAAAAAATATGTTCTTTCCCCCTTCCCCAATATTAGGTTTTATTACTACTTTTTTTCCCTCTCTCAGCATATCTTCTGCGATAGTTCTAATGTTTCTCACTCTCTTTGCATAATGGGTAAGTGGCATTCTAAAAATATCCTTATACTGAGGCATAGAGTCCAAGTATCTCTTGACAAAACGATATGTCCTAAACTTACTACCCGTTATTAGACCCGTCTCCGAGGTATTAATAACGATTTGTCTTAGTCCCTTTGGAAACCCAGTATTTCTCCTAATGATCATATCGGGAGTATAGATCAAAGACCCTAGCCGTACATGCAACATATTAGATTTCACAAAATACTTAGATCTATCACTTATAATACAATCTATACCACGTCTTCTGAAGCAGGAAGCTATAGAAGCACGCTCTGGCATGAGAAGAGGTGGCCGATTAACTGGAGATGTAACCACGACCCTACGTGGTCTTCGGCCACGAATATATTCATAATAACAAATACACATATCCACAAAAACTTCAATAAAGTCTATACCTGGTAAATAATACCGTAATTGTGGAGCTAAGTCGCATAGAAGTCTATTTGTGCAATTCATAACATAGAGCCCACCTGGCACAGAGTTAGCTTCAATGAATACTAGATTAAGATCCTCGTCCAGTAGGAAATCTAAGCCAGCAAATGGGTAGTGAAGTACATTGTCCAAATGTTTTAGGGTCTTTTGAATGCCCCTCATAGTCATATTATCAAACTCATAATCAAAACTTATGATACAAGATATATTTATAAATCAATATCCCTAATGGGAACCTCAGTAGCAGAGGAAATAATTACTAAAGCTTTCACATACAATAAAAAAATAGTTAATTATGACTGATGTTTAGATATCCACATATTAAGAAAATCGTCAAATACACCATGCTGTTGGAGCCACACTCCATAATCCGCGAGTTTTTTAAGTACAGCAGCAGCTCTCTCAGGGGTTGGATACGCAGGAATGCCTGCTCTCTCGAACTTGTCTCTAAATTTAATCGCATACTCTGCCCCGCCTACATCACAGAAAACTACTGGTTTATATAACCTAGATGATTTGATCGTTTCTAGTAATTTATCTGGAAGCTTATCAGTAACGCCAGGTACATGATGAAGACCTATAATCATGATGCAATCAGTGGCATCATCTTTTAGAACCGCGTCAAGGGTATAGACAAAGCTATCGTCAGTAGCGGAACCTGTTACATCTATGGGATTACTGAAAGTCGAAAATGGAACAAGTTTTTCCTCCTCTATCCCTTTTTTGAGTCTATCCATAAGGGAATCGCTGGGAGGATTCACCTCTAATCCATATCTTTCTGCAGCATCTGTCGCCAAGAGGCCTGCCCCGCCTCCATCGGTTATGATTGTTAGTCGGTATCCTCTGGCGGGTGGTTGCATGGAGAAGGCCTTAACAGTATCTATAAACTCGTCCAATGTCTCACATACTATGGCACCCATTTTCTTAAATGCTGCTTCATACATACGATAATCCCCCGCCAAGGAACCGGTGTGAGAAGCCGCTGCTCTTGCTCCCGCCTCGGTTCTACCGCCTTTTAGAACGACTATGGGTTTCCTCTTGCTTACTTCTTTTCCAATTTCTACAAAATGGCGACCAGCATGTTTAATTCCCTCTATATAAAGCATTATTACATCAATCTTTGGATCCTTGTATGCCCATAGAAGCATATCTGTCTCGTCTACATCCACCTTATTTCCATAGCTAATGAATTTTGCTATGCCAATATTTGCACCATATAGCGCATCGAGTATTGCTATTCCTAGGGCACCTGATTGGCTTCCAAATAATATATTCCCTGGTTTAGGCCGTGGTGTCGCCAATAGCATGTTGCCACCGTAATCCTTAAGTTCGGGGACAAATTGTGTATCCACGCCGCTATAATTGTCGAAAACACCAAGGCCATTTGGGCCGATGATCCGCATTCCGTACTTCTTGGCAGTGTTAACAACTTCATTTTCTAAATCCACATTACCGATCTCCGAGAAGCCTGCAGAGATTATTGTTAATACTTTAACTCCTTTTTTACCGCACTCATCTACTACGCTAGGGACATATTTGGCAGGAACGACAATGACGGCATGTTCTACATCTTCTGGTATGTCCATAACAGATTTATAAAGACTTCTACCAAACAGTTCGCCTCCTTTTATATTAACCCCATACACTTTAGCTTTTAGTTTTCCCTTTTCTGCATTCTCCACAAAATTTTTAAAGATGACCCATCCGACGCTCCAAGGATCGCGGGAAGCCCCTACGATAGCAACGGATTTAGGCTCGAAGAAGGGCCGAAGTTGATTATATGCTTCCTTCGCAATTGCTTCGATTTGCTGGGACACCTTTAAGGGATCTATTTCCTTATATGACATCTAAACTCACCATCAAATAATATCAATTCTTGATGAAAAAAATTGCATATAATGATATCGAGACTAGAATTGGTGTGAAGAATCTCCCAGCAAGTCGAGTAAGTGTATAGTAATTTAAAATAAACTTATTCTATTGTTTCTGGATGATACATATGGTCGTCATAATATTCTTAGGTCCACCTGGCTCGGGGAAAGGTACTCAGGCAAAATTGTTGGTTGAGAGGTACGGGTTTAGATATATTGCGACTGGGGACATTTTTAGGTGGCACATGAATAATAATACAGAGCTAGGCAAGATGATAAGGGAATATCTCGAGAAAGGAGAACTTGTCCCCGATAATATAACCATAAGAGTTGTGGAGCAAGAGATAGATAGAGTGCGTGGTGGTAACCTCATCTTGGATGGATTTCCCAGAACATTAGAACAGGCCCAAAAACTAGACGAGATCTTGGATAAGATCGGGAAAAAAGTGGATTTAGTGATTTACCTTAGGGTTTCAAAGGATGAAGCGGTTAAGAGACTGTTGGCGAGGGGGCGCCATGATGATCAACCACAAACGATAGCTAGAAGATTTGATGAATACAAAATAAAGACAAGGCCTATAATCGAGTACTATAAATCTAAAAAATTGCTGGTGGAGGTGAACGGTGAACAGACGATCGAGGATGTACATAAAGATATAGTACATATTTTGAAGAATATGGGATTTTTAGATTAAAGATAATAGGGTTTTTGATGTGAAATATGCCGTATCAAAAATTGAGTTATCCCGCTTTAAAGATGTGGAAGATATTATAGTGTTGTGGGTGCCTTATGTCAAAATAACATACATAACCGATGACAAGAAAAAAGAGATGTGCTTTGACGGATTTTTTCCGCCAAAAATTGGCGATACTGAGATATATGTATGGTTGATGCGAAACCCTAAACATTTTAAAGTAGAGGAGGGAGACATAACCTATGGACATAAACTACCACTACTAGTCGACGGAAAAACGATATTCCGTGAAATTCAAGAACTCAGGGCAAAGGCACTTAAGATAATATGGGAGGCGGGCGACACAGTAACGAAGATCCCTAAGAGGTCAATGCTACAATTGTTTATTCCAGCACAGTTCCCTGAATCCAAAAAGCTCAAGCTCTCGGAGAGATACTTCCCGATATTTGCTCTTATAGATGCCGCGGGAATAACTGCCTATAGTGGATACGTCTCTGAGGAGACGATATATTGGCCTATAATTGTCGATACAACTGAGGATATAGTGTATGAACCTGCTCTCAAAAAAGACAAGAGTTTCAGTTATACAGAGCTACATAAAAGGTTCAATATAGTGGAAATAACCAAGAGTTATATTGATGAGTGTTAGAATTGAAGGAGATTGGGTTAGCAAAAAAAGTTATTGAAGTGCGCCTAAAATTTTTGAAAAGATATTCAGAAAGGCTCAAACATGTAGCGCTGTTCTTAGTACTATCCTTCATAGTTTTGATCTGTGTTAAATGGCTAATAATAATGCCATACATTAATAGGCTAATAACCCTAGCTGAAGCTGGTGATGTGACTGGGATACAGGAAGAACTCAGCAAATTACCTTCTGCGGTAAAGGTTTCTCCGCTATTATATTCTATAGGTCTAATACTTCTGGCATTATCTAGCTGGACATTAATAACTGTATTGCATGGGGCACTAAAGATACAATACTCCATGACGATAGACTCGGCAAGACTACTACTCTTTTTTTCGTTTGTTTCCTGTTGTCTCTCAGCACTTTTTTGGGCCGGGTTATTTTATGCATTCAGCACGGGTGATTCAGAGACAATAGTGTTGACTACTAGATCCATCTTTTTTGCGGAGAGAATGTGCAGACTATGTTTTTCGGCTTCCGCAATAGCATTTTCATACCATATATTTAAATTGGCTGAGATTGTGAACAAGATATATGGAGTTCCCAAGAAGGTTTTGTTACTACTATTTATAGTGAACCTTTTTTCCATATTCGACATAATATTTACACTACCATTCTACCTGTACCTGAACCGAAAGCGAAAAATTATACATGTGTTTGCATATCTTGACATAAAAATAGACTGGAGCAAGCTATCATAGATCTATTGGTCTATAACACATAATTCCGCAGTTTGACACAGTCAGCATCACTTGGTTCATGGCTAATGTTTTCCTCAATATATGATACTATATTGCTAAGCTCCGCATCGTCCGGGATTTTTCTGATGTATACAGTATTGCAGAGAACATAAAGCCATTTAGACTTATGTTTAGGCTCGGAGGGCTTATCGGGGGAGAAGATGAAGATATGATCTCGATTGAACACAGAGTATTTTTGGCCTTTTATTCCAACGAATTTTGGGACTCCACGAGGCCCCCCACCGTAGATTCTAATAAACTCGGATATTTTTAACAATATATTATAAAGATTGGTAATGCATGATGGGCATGGCCTAGCATCTATGACCCTCTTAGAGAGATCCAATACAATGAACTCCAGATTTATCCCAACAATAGCGTTGGTTAGAACTTTATAATCTTGAAAGAAAAGTTTCACCCCTGACTCCATGGACATAAAAGGCATTATATAGCCGCCTCTCACAAAGCAATTTTGGTCGATATCTATGAGCAATATATGATCCCTATGAATAAAGCCGACGCGAGCAATCCCACATTTTCGGATGGTCTCTAGATCCTCATCAGTAATAAAAATAACATCCCTAACCCCACATTTTGGGCATTTGATTGGTATTTCCTTAGCCATTCTACGCTCCCTAACCAAATATGGTTGCGTGATAACGTATAAGGTTAGCCAGTAGAGAAAATTGTATACACTTTAAATAAAAACAAACATAGCGGTAGCAGTGTAATGAAGGCACTGATACCTAGAGCCAAATTATGATTAAGCATTAATATCCTTGACAAAATAAGAAAACAAAGGACGAATGTAAATATAGTAATCATACATGTCCTCGCAATGATGCTTCTTCTATACCGTAAGAACAATATACGTGGGTATACCTTTGAAAGACTATCTAAATCCACGTAAAGCATATCTCCCCTCAAGACTATAATTCCCAACCCTACTAAATCGTCGAGATACTTCGCTAAGGGGGGAGGAATAGAGGTTATATGAATCCCCCTGCTAGGGCTGGTTGCATTGTGCTCTATAAGGAATTCTATTAGGTCTAGCTCCCCCCTACTCAATTAATGAATACACCTCTATATGATCGTAGGGTTGTGATAAACTACTTTTATATATTATTTTCATGTATTATTAAATTGATTTAGACTCAAGTCCACTAAAAGTACAAGGTGTTAGCTTTGCCAGAGAATATAGGTAAATATTCTCATATAATACTGCAGGAACTTAGCAGGATGGATAGAAACCCTGCCGACATACTGATGGCATGGATAATAGCATGGGGATTCGCAGAGAGAACAGAATTATTGGCCAAACAAATAATGAGGCAAGTAAAGGTCCAGCTACCAGACAATTTTCAGCAGGCATATGAGCAATGTATACAAATGTTAAGCGATCCAAAATTCAAAGAAGTCGCCATTAAAGCATTCAACATGGCGATTACGAAATATAGGGTAAGAGAAGACATAAAATCGGTTGCGTATGATGCACCAACCGAAAGAGTTTTGGAGGCCCTAAATCAGATAGCCTCTCAGGCTCCTCAATCAATGCATTTAAATAAACTAATAAAGGATGTCGAGGACATAATAAGAATAAAAGGAGGCACACTACCAACAATGGCTCCTCCTCAACCTGCCCCTCAGCCCGCGCCCGCGCCTACACCAGCCCCTGCACCAGCCCCACAGCCAGCGCCTGAGCAGATAACCCCCCCACAACCTACACCTCAACCTGCACCTACACCTCCATCTTCCCAGATAGCTGCCCCTCCTGAAGCGCCTCCCACAACAGCGAAACCTATAGCAGTACAATCTCCTGTATCTTTTGCCTTGGATAAGGAGGCTATAGAGAAGATAATAAGTGATATAATTAGTGAAAAACTTGAGCAGATTGGGGATCTTTCTGGATCATTGTCTAAGTTATCGGATAAGATTACTGCATTAGATTCTGAGGTTAAAGAGATTAGGGATATTTTAGATAAGCTAGCTGGTACGGTGGATAGTCTAAATAAGGCTATTGAGGGTATATCGAAAAGACCATCCGTAGTATCTGGACCGCCCTCAGCTTTCGTTGGGGCAAGGTTTCCAAGTGAAATGATCGATACTTTTAAGAATGCCCTTAGTTTTATTGGCCTTAAACTAGACGAAGTCGTGCTGAAGAAATACTTGGTAAGAGTGGAGGAAAAAGCTGCTAGGGTGCCTCCACCTCCACCTCCAAGACCCAAAATAGAGGCTCCGAAACCTCCTAAGGAAGAAAAAGCACCAGAAAAGATTATGCCTCCGCCTTCAGTCCCAATTCCAGAGGTTCCCCCGACCCCCAAAGAGGCAAAAATTCCTTCAATAGCAAAGCCAGAAGAAACGATGGAGGTTAAAGTGGGCGTAAAGGAAATTCCCCAGATACCAGCGCCCCCCGAGGCTATTCCCGAGTTACCTAAACCAGAGGAGGTAGAGTTAGTGCCACCAGAAGTACCGAAGGTTGAGGAAATAAAAGAGGTAGATGTATATATGACAGCTCTTGGCGATCTGAGAAAACTGACGGAGATTCTAGCTCCGTACAAGGATAAATCGAAACCATTTAGGTGGATTGTGCCCATAAGTATTGGGTCTACTAAGTATAATTTAACAATCCAAGGAGCTGTTAAGGGTATACCTAGATCTCTTCAAAGAGAAATAAAGGAAAAAACAAAAGGCTTCTTAATTATTGGTGCGTTCACGCAAGACATAATAAAGTCAGCACTGAATTTGATTCGTATAGTAAGTAAAGTAGACTTTGTTATATGGTGTGATGAGAATGTTCCAGATGAAGTAAAAGCACTACAAGTACCCATAGAAGCTGGCCTAGTTGGAACGAGAGAAGACTTGTTGGATCTAATTAAGAAGGCATTATTTAAGGCCTACGAGGCAGGGTAATCCTTCTAGACAGAGTCTGCACCAACTTTAGATAATTTTTTTTATCGATGAAGATCTTTTCATTGTGTAAATGTAGCCTTATATGAATATTAAGTAATCTAAGTGCCTCGGTCAAGGAATTAATACTGGGTCTTGTCTGTGTTCTACAGTTATTAGGACAATTAGTACAGAATGATGTCTCAAAACATATGGATGGACATACAACACCAGCGTTGAATGAGTTTGCACAACATGCAGACTTGAAAGGAATAAGCCCAATCTTCCTTGCATATGCTATTAGTCTGTCCTTCTCACGCCGTGAAAGTGATACTGGATACTGTCTCTTAGGGAATTTTTTAATAAGTTTTATATTCGCTCTCGCCTCGACTTTACTCATATCCAATCCGAGATCTTTAAGTGTTTTGTATATACGATATGTTATTCTGAATGAGCCGAAGACAACGCACCTAGCACCATATTCTCTAGCAACATCCATGATTTTATATGCTTCACGATAATTAATTCCAACAATTATGGGTCTGAGAAAGAGACAAGCGTTTAATCCTGCATTGCTAAGATTCCTAATGGATTCCAACCTCAAATCTGGTTTAGGTGCATAAGGTTCAAGGATATCGCTGAGCTCAAAGGTTATAATCGATACAAGAGGGGAAACGGGGGTAGGGACTCTTGAAAGTTCTAAAGCAAAAGAACTTGTGATAAATTTCTTGGTTGAGAATTGGATAGGGTTTCCGAGGTTTGCTAATTCGTAGAAGTATTCAAGTGCGTGTTTCTCAAAAATGAGGGGCTCCGTTATGGATCCGATAGCTAGTAGAGTACCAAATCTGCCAGAGATAAAATTTCTGTTAAGTAAAATAGCATAAACAAGCTCTCTGGGAGAGAGTGGGTATGGTTCGATATTTTTTCCCAGATCCATATCATAAATATAGCAATAAGAGCACTGATACGGACATCCCCCGCGGGCAAAATGTACGGTTAGTCCGCAGTGTCGTGGGATTCTGAATCTATGGGAATCTTTCTCAGCGCGTCTTTTGGATTTTGCATTGAGTGTTTCCCTATACTGGTCTATTAACTCTAGGTGACGTTTCGCTAGGAGAATTGGATCAAATTCCATGCCTGCATACCATGATTATTTGTTCCAAAAATATAATATGGATTATTATTATATTCGTGGTGTATGGTTTGTTTGCTTCTACTTTTACTCTTGAATATAGGAGTGTAGAATATGTACCCAAGCTTGATAAAGGGGCGATGACTCGTTTAATTGATGCTACTGAATCGTATGTTCCCGAAGAACCCGTCGAGATGTTGAAATTTGTGAAATCCATTGAGGATGTAGAGAGTATTCTCTCTAGGTATATCAGCAACTTGGAACAATTTATTTTATGGAGATCAAAACCTAGACCAAAGAGGTATTCTAGGAAAACAATAATTGTCGATGATGTATTTTATTATGTTCCCTATCATTTCGATAGTAAGAAGTATGGGGTATATTTCAGGCTACGGGAGTTGTGGGACGACTTCGTTAAATTTATGAGTTATGCCTCCTATATATTGCGAGATCCTCGTCTGTTAAGATCTATCGCCGAAGATTCCGATACTCTGACTCTGAAACTTAATAGAGTTAGAAAGAATTCTCTGGTGCTTGTGAATTCACTATTCGTTGAGTACATCGTATTCCATTATGCCCATAGCGTGGCACATCACGTTTTCGAGGACATGGCTTTGATCTTGGAGGGTATGAAGAAGGGAAAATACTCATTGTTGAGGACATTGGAGGAAGAGAATTTTTGTCACTACGTGGCGTTTACAACGCTTGAGAAGTATATACCTGGTGTGCTGATCAGGAGCAAGAAGGCAGAGCGGTTGATAAGTATTTTCTATCCTTTGATCCCAGAGTTTAGATGGGAGAAAGTAGAGTCGATAAATTTTGCTACAACCAAGTTGCTATATGCGTATTATGGGATGTATAAAAATGACTATAGGAGGCCCTATATTTCATCAAAGACTAGGCGACAGTTTGAGGGTTTGTTCAGGGTATTATGGAAATTTCATTATACATATGAGGAGGAGTTGACAATAATGAAATCTCGGCCCTTCATACAGAGGCTATTCCTAACCACATATTAATTGTTTGAATTTTAATCCCGATTAAGAATTATAGATAAGCAAGTTTTTGGCGTATAGTACGAATCCTTTGTATGGTGTTTGTAGATGAGGATGCTAATATGGCACTGCGAAAACTTTAAATTTAGGCCAACTAAAAAAGCGATGGATAAGGCCGAGGAAACCGAAGAAAAGGAATACGCATTTGATAATGTATTGGTTGCTTTAATATCTGTAGAATATAGTGATGATGAGTCTCTTATAGACTACGTCTCCAAGGAAATACTGAATATGGCCAGTGAGGTGGGGGCTGAAAGGATATTAGTGTATCCTTATGCTCATCTCTCATCCGAGCTTGCGCCTCCTGATTCGGCTAAGAAGATACTAAGGGGGATATATGAGCGGCTTCGAGATATGAACGTGGAGACATATATTGCTCCATTTGGCTACTACAAGGAATTTAAGGCACATGTAAAGGGACATCCCTTGGCTGAGCGATCTAGGGTCATAACTAGAGAAGATATAATTGTGGAGAAGAGACGTGGGGAAAAGAAGTATGTTATAATTTGGCCTAATGGTAAGGAGGCAATCCCTACGGAGGATATACTGAATGAATTTAACGATGACTTTGCTTTACTAGTAAAAAGGGAAGCCTTAGGTGTTCCATTACAGGAGAAAAAACATGAAATGTTGGACTATTTAAAAAGGTTTGGGTTTGAGTGGGAGGAGAGGTCTGATTTTGGCCATCTGAGGCTTCATCCATATGCATCATTGATTTTTGATTTAGCTGTTGATTATTCAAGGGATGCAATTAGGAAACTAGGCATACCTGTCTATGAGGTAAAAGGTACGGCATTTTTCAATCTTAGAGATCAAGCCGTAAAGGAGCACGCCGAGCTCTATGGTGATAGGCTCTACAAAATAAAGACGGATAGGGGGACGTTCATTCTGAGATATGCGGCCTGCCATCAACAATTTTCCATATTGAGTGATTGGTATATATCATACAAAAACATGCCTTTTGGAATATTCGAAGTAGCGGATTCATACAGATATGAGCAGAGTGGTGAGGTGGAGTTAGCATTTAGGTTAAGGCGCTTTTGGATGCCTGATCTTCACATAATAGTTAAGGATGAGTCGATGGCCAAAGAAATGCTGATAAGGATCCACAAGCAAATAATGGACGAGGCTATGAAGTTTGGACAGAACTATGAGCTCCTAATAAATGTAGTTTCGCCAGAACAATACGAGAGATACAAGGACTTTATGATAAGGATTGCTCAAGACATTGGCAAGCCCATTCTTGTCTCAATATACCCACCGACAGGCCTCTCCTATTACTGGACAATCAATATTGAGTATCATATAACCGATTACTTAGGCAGGCCTAGGGAGATTGGGACGGTTCAAATAGATGTTGGGAACGCGAAGAGATTCGATATTCACTATGTGGATAAGAATGGAAACAAGAAGCACCCAGTAATACTACATACCGCGATCTTGGGGACAATAATTAGGTTTATTTACATGCTATTTGATGTTGCTATGAAAATGAAGAAGAAGGGCAAAAAACCGATGTTGCCCTATTGGATCTCTCCAATACAGGTAAGAATAATCCCAATAAGCGATAGTGTATTCGAATATGCAAAGGAAGTTATGAAAAAATTAGAAATTAGCAAGGTAAGGGTGGACTTTGACGACACGAATAGAACACTATCTAGGAAGATACTTGATGCGGAGAGGGAATGGATACCATATATCGTGATTATAGGGGAAAAAGAAGCTAGGGAAGGAAAGATAACAGTTAGAATTAGGAGCGAGGGAAGCCAGAGACAAATGCATGTGGAGGACTTGATAAGGATACTCAAACAAGAACAGGATAGCTACCCATGGAGGGATCTATACTTCCCAAAATATCTAAATCAAAGAATAAGATACCCATAAGATCATAAGTAGACAAAAGTGTTGTTATATGGAAATTAAAGATTAGTTTTTCATACTGAGTTAATGCGGGTAATGGAATTCATGTTGTGAGGGAAGTCTTATGTCCAAATATATTGAGAATCTAGACGCGATTCTAGCGAATGTGGACGCTTTAATGGAGAAGAGAAGTAGGAGGGAAATCTGTGAAAAAATAGTTGAATATGCAGGATTTTTAGAGCCGTATGACCATCACATAGACCGTGTATTTGAGGTATTAGAGAAATATTGTGGGGGCGCATATATCGCAAAACTAAAGCAGACACTAAGAATGAGGCTTATGGCATATGGTAGCCCGATTTCACCCGAGATCATAAGTATAATGGGGACTCAAGTAGCATATGTGATACATGAAGTCTTCAACCCGAGATTACCTCTCATGTTGACGAAAAATGTGATACTAAAGTTCGCTAAGGAGTACGGAATCTCCAAAAGTGTAGAAATAAGTTTTACTGGAGAATTGGCCAAATATAATGAAGCCATCGCTATTGGGGATATATATACGTTGCTCCTAGAAAAGTTTGGAGCCTTTGAGCTCCCAAATTTTGCAGAGGAGTACTCCAAGAGTTTTAAAAGTATGGGAGAAAAACTGTCTACCGAGAAGAGCATTGTTGCGTCAATTCCACTATTTTATTGTGTCGGTACAAACACAAAAATATTTGATGTTGTAGTGAACTCTATATCGAGGAATTTTGACGCCACATATGGTTTTTGTATCGCGGCTGGCTATGCCCTCATGAGATATTTAGGATTAAAGGGGGTTCGATACTTTACATGGAACATTTTGCTTAAAACTCTCGACTATACCGACCAAGAGGCGCTTCAGCTATATCAGAAGGCTAGGAAAAATGATCCTAGCCTCATATTTGATATACTATCAAAGATGATTTCAAAATACTATAGGGGCCCTGTTTCCAGCTTGATATACGCAGTAACGAAGGGTATAACATCAACAAAAAGCGCGGTAGCTTTGTTATTGTCGACGTCATATACCACTAGCAGTATGGCAAATCTACAAGAGATTCTAGAGTTTGTCTATAAAATGCTGAACAAACATTGGGGAAAAGAACCAAACATAGACACGTATGTTTTCAAGATAATGGATAAGATCGCGTCGGAGGCAAGACCAGTAGTGATTAGAAGATTCCTAGAAATGGATGGTACTAGAAGAAGGATAATCGAGATATTGACCAATTATCCATCTACCCTAATTTTCCAAGCATTTAATCGGCTCATCAAGGCATACATCCCATATGAAGTAGCTAAGAGATTATCTGTAGAGTCAGAAATACATATTGATGTAAAAAAATTAGAAAAGAATATGCCAAATTGGAGAAGGTATATGGATTTAAAAACGTTGACATATTTGGGGGTGCTGGACATTGAGCGAAGTGAAAAATGAGGATCTATTGAGAGAAAAAGTCCTAGCTGCGATGGATATATTGCAAAAAAACAAGCTATTTATACATACCAAAACAATAGTGATTAATACGCCAAATGGATCATTCGCATTCCCCGTCGTAACAGGGTTCTCAATAATCAATGCTATTGTTGGTAATGGTTCAATGATACTATATGGGGGGTACGGATATGGAAAAACGATGTTTCTGAAGTATCTTGGAAAAATACTTACTAGCCAACCTATGGAGGAAATAGAAGCCAGTATTCTTCGTTCAAATCCACAACTTACTGAGGAGAAAATTGTTGCTAGACTGCACCTAGGAAAACTAATAAGCGAAGGAGAGGAGATGATCATATGGAGAAGATTCGTGAAATGTTTCTGGAAAATTATAGACGAGATTAACAGATTATCGCCTGGTGCCCAAGATGCGATTCTTAGCCTGCTTGGAGAGGGAATAGCTAAATATTTTGATAAAATATACTTTGTACCAAGGTATGTCCTATATGCAACTCTAAACCCCCGTGACGTGGGTACGTTTCCAATGGGGCTCCCAATGTTGGATAGATTTGGTATTGCTGTGATAGTTGAGTCACCGCCTCTTGAAGATGTGATAGAAATCGCCGATATTCCAGATGAAAAAGTTGCTAAGAGGACTGTGCCCTCGATACTCACCATTGATGAGTTGATAACGATATGGAGTTATGTTGAAACAATACCGGTGAGTGAGGATGCCAGATTATTCACTAGCGTTTTGGTGAAGGAATTATCGCTATGTGATAGAGTGAACAAGGAGACCGGGATATTCATGGCTATAGGCAGCAAAATATGTACTGGTTGTCATTATGAGAACCTCGATACTGTTTGTAAGATTGTATATACGCCCCTAAGCATAAGGGCACAGAAGGATCTCATAAGGTATTCAAAAGCACTAGCCTGGCTTCTTGGTCTCGACGAAGTATCGCTGGATATTGTTGTAACAATAGCCCCATACGTACTGTGGCATCGACTAAAGTTTTCTGAGAAATACTTAGAGAGGTTCCACTATAATAAATTCGAGTTAACAAAGGAGATTGTCAATGTTGTCCTAAGGAATTTCCTCCAAAGGCTACCATTAATGAAGGCCTATGAGAATATCAAGAGAGGAGAGGTCGACCCCAATATGGTTACTGCGATAAAAAATGCAGCGGTTAACGATCTGATTATTAAATATGACGTGCTACCAAAAATAGATGAATTGCTCGAAGAAAGATATGTAACGTATGCGAGGCAACTCATGGAAGCAATTAAGATTGCGGATAAGGACACAATTAGAAGGATTCTAGAGGAGGCAAAATCTAGGTTATCTATTCATCAATACAATACACTAAAACAAGTATACCACTCAGAACTCCTCAAACACAGAACAAGACTAACAGTAACATATAAAGAGTGGAAGAATAGGATCGACGATGTAGTCAAATACACCGGGATAAATGAAATAAGGCATACTCTAAAACCACCAAAATCTATCTCTGCATATGTCGATCTGAGCTACATGGAGATATATTCAATATGCGAGAAGGATGATAGCCCCGTCCATGTGGTTATATATTCTCTATGGGACGACATGGTAGAATCCATGAAGAAAATCTTGTCATAGGGAAGCGTAGTGATACTGACCAAGGGCAAGGTAAAACGTATAATCGAAAAGGCATTAAACAGGGCGGCCTCATACTTCATGCTGCAAGAACCACCAAAGATAGACCTAGAAATGAGGATTCTGCCAAAATTAAAGATCAGCATAGATAGGGAGACACAACGCTTCAAAATAATCGTGGGCAGGTTTTTATACCTATCGTCAAAAGAGTTGGAGGTCATTTTGACATACTACATTTCGAAGCTTCTAAGCTATCGAAGATTCTGTCCCTACGATGTAAGAACGGCTGTGGAGATTATAAAACAATCCATGAAGTATGGCGAATATGCGGTCGGCATTATAACGTCCGCGCTATTGATCGAAATAATAAACGATGCAAATTTGCTACATAAGGATCCAGATTTGGTGATAGAGGCATATAGAATAATCAAGAAGCTCTTTGGCAAAGAGATTGGGAAAACATCTTTGCTTCATCTATGTTTGATAAACAAGATGTATGGACAAGATGTATTCCCAATAGAGGACAAACAGATAGCCGAAATGGCAGAAGATTTGTATAACATAATATTCACCAGGAATGTAAATGACCCATATGTATGGCCCATAATAGCAAGAGATGTAGCCGAATACCTCTCAAAGAAATTTGGAGAGATTGATCTAGGAAGTGAGGCAGAAAAGCTAGGCAAAACGACGGGATATGATATTCTCGAGGAATTCATACCCGTAATGGCGGTACAGACGCCCAGACGCAAGGTCCTCCCCGAAGCTTTCAGTACGATTTATGGGGTGATGGGTGGTGAACTCTCCACATCGGCCCCATTCCTACTGAGCACGATCCCCATGAAGCCAAAGGAAATAATGCGCTTATGGTATCGGGAAAGGGCCAGAGAAATAATTAGGATAACTATAAAGGAGAGGAGGAAGGTGGTGCGCCAAAAAATTGATTACCCAGACACTTGGGAGTTGGGGGACAGTATAGAGAAATTGGACGTATACATGTCATCAAACATTTCCCCAATAATGATACCTGGATACACGACGAAAAAGTGGATAAAAGGGGAGAGTGTTCCCCTAAGGGTGATTAGATATACGCCAGATGTTCTTATCATAATAGATTCTTCTGGATCGATGGGAAAACTACACGGATATAGACAACCTCGTATTTCTAGGGGAATGAAGAAACTGATGAAGAAGCTGAATATTACCTATGTCATCGGCTCCAAATTCGACGTGGCCCTTCTCACGTCTTTTGGAATATTAGAGTATGCACTGGACATTGGGTGTGATGTTGCAGCCATAAATTTCTCCGACAGACCCATCGTTGCTAGGTTTGGAATGAATAAGAGATTAATAGAGGATGTCCTAATGATCCACCAGAATGGAGGAACATACTTTCCGATAAAGACCATAAGGAGAGTTATTGGTGATAGAAAAAATGTGTTGATAATTGTGATAAGTGATGCAGCAATCTATAACAGAAAAAGTGCTGGGGAATTTCTAGAAGAATTATCAAGACATCATACCGTATACTTTTTCCATATAGAGCTTCCAGCAAAATATGGTGTGTTAGAAAGGGTAAGGTCGGGTGGAGGATACATCATAAGCATACCAGATCCTGACGAGTTACCTAAAATTGCGCTAACATTGACAGAGAAACATATATTCACCGAAAAGCCACAAACATGGGAGATGATATGAGAGATGTAGTCGATTAGTATATCCTTTAAATATTCTATTATACATATTTTGCAAGTAAGAAAAATTGGTGCAAAAATTGGAAAAAAATAATGAGGAATGGATCGAGGATGAGTATTTATCTAAGAAGATGCCTATGATAATTGATGAAGTAAGAAAGAGATTTCCAAAGGAGGAGCTATCTGAGTTCGAGGAAAAGGCAAAGAACAACTACATACCAAATCCATTCATACTAGAGAAGAAGGATAAGGATGCACTTGTTTTCATGGCCGGACTAATCCACAGAGAATACGCTGTGACACTTCTGCTGGGAGTGATATCGGTAAAAATAACTGAAGATGGGCGTGCAATCATAGTTGAGGGCAATAGAGAAATAGATGTTACTAATGACGTGTTGAGCCTAATCCCACAATTAACATCTGCGTGTGCGCTATCTATAAAAGACTTATCCATATTGGAGGACTACGAAGAGGAGATAAACGAGATAATGAATATTATTGCATTATCTCTGTATATGTGCGTCGCCTTAAGAAGTGCTAGTGTTCTTGAGAAGCTATTATTGATGATAGCATATGCGATAAACAACTCAAGGAGCGACAAAATTAGGAAGATGGTTCAGGAAAGAACAATCAAGGAGCTAAAAGAGTTGGGCCTAGAAGAACTTGCAAATGCTTTTTCTAAAATTGCCGTATAAGCAAAATAGAAAACTTGGAACTTTTTCATAGATCAACAACGATTGATGAATATACCCTTCCAAGTCATGTAGAAAACTTTTTTCGTGTTTTTTCGATGTTTTAAAAGCTAGAGTGAATATAATCTTAAAAATTGTGGGGTTGTAAATACTTTGGTGACGGTTTTATGGATGTGGGTGAGCTTATTAATGCTGGGCTTAGAGACTATGAAAGAGCTATTGAGCTTCTGGACAGGGGGGATTATTATGATGCGGCGGAGAAAGCTTGGAATGCTATAGAATCGTTTAGAAAAGCGTTTCTCGTTGCTTTAGGTGTTCCGTATCAAAAGGCAAGAACGGTGAGCTATGGGCTTCCCCTCTTTGGAAGATTAATGCGGGCTCTCGGGCTAAAAAAGCTTTTGAGAAGATATGAATGGTTCGATTATAAACTTCACATAATGGGGTTTTATGAAAGGTTAACTCTCGAAGATGAAATAGAGTTTATAATCAGGAGGTATGTTGAACCATGGCTTAATCGAATGAAGAACGTGATATTAAAACTTCGTGGAGTAAATATATCGGATGTACTAGAGATCTACGATAAGTCGATAAGGCTCAGGCAGGAGGTGCTTAGGAAGAGTAGCGAATTAATGGAGATTAATAATGAACTTGCGAAGATAATACATGCTTTTGCCCTAAGAATAAGGTCGCGTTTAACAGAATAAAGTTTTTATCTTACTGGGGAGTTGATGTTTTATCTCAAGGATGGTCTTGCTTTATATCTGAACTGACCTTCATATATTTCTTTAACCTTTGAGAGGGTGTCAGCATCCTCTGGCCCCTTATCCCAACGGATTCTGTTTATTCTGGCAAAACGTAAAGCAAAACCAGATTCATACTTCGGAGACTTTTGTATTTCATCATAAATTACTTCAACCACGATTTTTGGTCTAACATAAACTATCCTACCTCTCTCGTAGATCTTTATCTTGAGCAGTTCTCTTGTGATTTCCTCGAACTCTTTATCAGACAGTCCCTTAAAGGTCTTGCCTATGACTACCCATTTGTTTTTACTTTTATCCCTCACAGACAGGTAATAATCACTTAACCATTTTTTCCTACGCCCATAACCCCACTCGGCAGCATATATAACACAGTCTAGTGGCTCTAAAATTCTTTTTATTTTGAGCCACTTTTTGCCTCTGGTTCCTGGCGAGTATTTAGAGTCGAGTTTTTTAGCAACAAGTCCTTCATGACCAGCCTTAATAGCTGCGTTGAAGAAATTCTCGGCGACCTGAACATTATCAGTAATTATTTGAGGTACAAGTCTAATTCCATTCGATATTTTTTGAAGTAATTTTCTTCTCTCTATGTATGGCAAATCTATTGTCATGTTCCCATCCACGTAGATTACATCGAATAGGTATATCTCAACGGGGAAAATTCTACGATATCTGCCGAAGTCCTCAATTCTTCGTACTCTTCTCATGAGATATTGAAAGGGGATTGGTCTTCCATTCTTTATACCGATGATCTCGCCCTCCAATATTGTTTCTTTGGCTAAAATCCTGTCTCTTATTTTCTCAACGATTTCTGGGAAACTTTCCGTTACATCCTTAAGTCTTCTGCTATATATCCTTACCTTATCGCCTCTTTTGTGTATCTGTGCTCGTAGTCCATCTAGCTTATATTCAAACGCTGTTCTCCATCCATGCTCCCTTAGTGCGTCAACTATATTATCTGCTTTGAGTGCTAACATAGGTTTAATGGGTCTAAAGACCTGTGCCTTAACATTCTTTATGGATTCGTATCCTTCAAATAGTGCGAGTTCTGCGACTTCTCCTAAATCGCCAAGAAGCATATGGGCTCTAGAAATGTATTCTAGTGGTATACCTGACGCCTTAGAAAT
>CAZWPQ010000015.1:8325-47511 GCA_964636085.1 uncultured Nitrososphaerota archaeon | reverse complement strand
TCTCCGCACTAAGCCTATTAAAGTCCTCACGAAGCTCCTTGAGCTCAATTAATATTTGTTTTATTTCTTCTCTTGTTACTACCTTTTCTTCGATTTCTCCCTTCAATTTTTCATATAGTTTCTTTTTAAGCTCGGGATGTTTCTCGAAGACCTCGTCTATGTGCTCGATAAACCACTCAACGATCACTTCCGCGCTCTGACTCAATAGTTTCACCCTATATATAGTATCATTTGAAGATATTAAAATACATAAAGATATTTTTTGCTCAAAATGGCCTCGATATTGCTAAGGCCACCGAGAATGGATAGATCTAATATTCACTGCATATACCTACTGATATTATTACAGGGCTACCCCTATAATGCTCATGCACTAACATGTTTATAATATCGCCAATATGAAGTACTTATTTCGATAAACACAATTTTTTATTGTTGATATTTGATAAAATCTGTGGATATAGATAACTTCAAAATGTCATCAAATGATGAACGGAGTCGATACCGACTCCATGCTGACCGCTGATTCTTCTGACAATGCCAAATATTTCATCGTCATTAAATCCTATCATGAATAATTTTTATGTTCCTTTTAATCAAGCATCATGTTTCTAGGACAGAGCTACAAGTTATAGAAACTGATCGATAAAATAATATTATTGTCGTAGAGAAACACATGCAGAAAAATCGGGAACAACAGAAAATATCACTTAATGCTCAGTCTACTCCTACTTGGACATACCAAATGCTTCCCAAGCGAACTTAAGAGTTTCTGTACATACAAGTATAGCCTCTTCGGGGATATCTTTAAGGAACGAGACTAATTGTCTAAGGAAATCTACAACTAAATACTTATCATTCTCCGTGTTGTACTCCGCTATTACAATATAGTCTGAGTCCTTCCCAACATACGCCATCCACAGAGGTTTCTTTAGTAATTTTATTCCCTTTTCCCCGAACAGGATTTTTACATCTGGGGAGGCATAATTCATTATATCCTTGAACGTTATTATGGGGTCATCCTTCTTATCCAATATACTCATCAACGTTGCAACTAAGGCCATACCGCTTATGGATACTTCCTCGGGCCATTCAAGTAGGAACTCCACTCTTTCCTTAGAGAAATCTATTATACCTAATAGCCCCCCCTTTGTGAATATTAGGAGTCTCGAAACCGGGGCCATTGTACGAACACTTGCATAAGCCTGCTATTTCTTAACTTCCATTATCCATTAAAAGAATGTATGAAATTACCTATATAAGTTATTGAGTATGAACGCTAACTTTTATACACATACTAGGGCATACAGTATTATGAATGCATTTAGTGAACATTTTATATATTACTATAAGCCAACAAAACATAGTTTAAGAAGTTTCTCATCGGATGTGCTTGTCTATGATAACCATAAAAGTTTCTAGTGTATTTATCTGTTTTTAAACATCAGCATTATATAGTAATTCGCCCTCTGATATCATAAGTAGTTTTCCTCTATGGTTACGTCTAGGTCTTACAGTTATCCATTCTTCATTAGTTAGATTGGGCACTGTAGTAACTATTATTGCTCTGTCGTACCCAGTTTTCCTTCTTACTATCATATACATCCTGTTGTTATGTGGATGCTGCCCATCTAAATTTATAAATACGACGTTGCTGTTCGCCAAAATAAAGTTATATGTGCCATCATATGAGTGATATAGCTCTTTTATAGCATTCTTAACGGCATAGAATAGACTTCTTAATGGGCCACCATGGAGATACTCTATCATCTTATCCCTAATGAATTCAAATATTCTTGGCGAGTCAAATGTTCTATCCTTATGTATTATCCTGTTGGATGTCCTATATTCTAGTATGCTTTCGGAATACCCATTATGTGCGAATATCCACTCAGCCCCCAGAAACTTGGCTTTAAATGGATGCGCATATTTTTCGCCATATAATTCTTTTCTTGAGGCTAGTCTAAAATGCGCTAAAATAATTTCGCTTTCAATACACCTTGCTACGAGATCAAATGCGGTAATAATAGTATTCTCCCTAAAAACGAAGTCTGTGTTTTTTACTATTACGCCTTCTCTATTTTTGAGGAAAAATCCGACGCCCCAACCGTCGAGATCTCCTCTTCTTACACATCTTATCATGAATTCGTGGAGCGTCTTCGGAGCGGTATATTCTGATGAAAAGGATGCTACTAATAGATCACACATCTTTGAACACCCATGCACCAATATTAGAGATCGATGTGATTCTTCTCCTCATATAAATACATTATTTCATTTAATTATGTCTGAGTCTTGGCGTAAAAAATCATTTCACTTATCTCTGCTAGAGGCGATTGTTGTTGTAAAAACTGTAGATTGTGGACAGATAATCATTGTACATAGTCACATCATTTAGGTTATTCCTTAGAGTCTCACTATTCTATTTTCATTAAATAGCCTAGCACCATAGTTTCGAACAATAGAGGCACTAGCTGCTCGCATAAATATATAAACAACATTCATTATTCTGAAACAATATTGGGGGTTATATATGGCTTAGAATCTCTATTAGTATTTTTGGCTTTTTTTCTCCGTACCATAAATTTATATTCCCCTTTGCCAGGCTAGGACAATTAAGTATTTTTATGGCCCAGATAACATATTCAATATCCATTTTATCTTCATAGACATGAAGTAGCTCGTCTATTCTTTCTTTATCTATTGGCTCTGGCGTTAATTCGCAGAGTTTTGTAGCTAGATATAACTCTGGTGGAAGAACTCGCAAAGTCTTACCCTGATGCGACACCTCTATACTCTTGTCGATAAATATTATTGATTTTTTCTCCCTCAAAATATGCGACCATAGCTCTACCCCTACTAACCCATCTGGTGTCCCCACTTCAACGATTATTCTATCGCCCTCTAAAGCATCAAATAGTGGAAATGCTCTTATTCCTCCAAGTATATTGCGTAATTCTATTGCAAATTTTGATGATTCTTCGATCTCAGGAAATGGTCTAATCAGGATATCTATATCTTTTGTGTATACTGGTCTTACCAGCAGAGAGAAACATGCACTACCAAAAATTGTGTAGCTAATATCCTTATCCGTTAGCCATTCAGTAACCTTTATCATTATTGACATCCAATATGAAGGAGAAGCTTTCATCCGCATCACTAATATCCATATAGCTGTTTCCCAGCGAGGGATACAATGATTTCTGGTGTTAGTCCACAATAGGACTCTACATCGGCATCTATCTCATACCAGTGGATATGATTAAAATAGTCCATAATATGTCTGAATCTGGGGTGACTTAACGCAATTTTTACGGATCTTTTACCTTCCCATCTACCTCTAAATGTCTTAAAAATCAAGCCCAAAAACTTCTTGACTTCATCGCAAATACCCAGCATAAGGCATCTATCTAGAAGATATTTCATGTCAACGCGTCTGTATATATAAATCATTACAACATATCTTAGCCATAATGGTCTGCATTCTATTGCATGCTTAAATGTAGTCGCAATGGTGTCTTCCAAACACAGAAAAATGCCACTCGCACGCTTTCTCATCGTTTCATCTGGTCTAACAAGAAGAATCTCATCACAGAAAGCATTCAATCCATACTCCACAAGGACCCGAGGGCCCGATAAAAGGTATTTATCCCTTATTTCTTGCAAATGAATTTCATCTTGCAACAGGATCCCTTGCCTTGATTTTATCACCACATATTTTATTTTCCTTGGATTATTACAGTCCACACCAACACCATATACATTAGTTGTGGATGATATCTTCTTAAGTATTTTCTCTGGGTATTCTAAATCCTCTAAATATACAAGGTAATATTTATCATCATGAATTGAGCCCACGTATATTCGCCTAACACAATAGATTAACAATAACCAAACATTCTAACTCTAATATAATACATCTTAAAATTTAATAATCATATTAAATGAACAATTCTTCAACAAACCTTCTGAGAAGATATCAACCATGGAGAACAGACAATCGGTATGGTTACTTCCAAAAATGAATGGGCACTCTAGACTTATCATTCTTCTCTATATCTTCACAATAATAATTAATGCTATTGTACCTATCCGTATTTCTTTTCTAAGACTAGGCAACGCGCGACCAGTCAGGGTATTCCCTGCTCTTAGGTATAAAGTATTCAGCTGCAACGGCTAAAAAATTGATATATATGTAAATATGGAAACCTTAGATAAAAAATTATCTCTTAAACCCCATTCTTGTCGATCCTACGAGTTTCTTCCCTCCTCGCACAGAATAAGTAATTTGAAGCCTAAATCAGGCAAGGCGTGCCTCTACAAAAGATCAAATTTTCTATCTAATATTAGAGACTTCTTTCCTTACATTTCTTAGAAGAGAGAAGGACAGTACTAATCCCATCAGATATATTGAGGAGCCCAGAATCAAGATAGTAGACATGGCCATGAGGTTTTTCCTAAAATCAAAGAACCTGGAAATATACCCACCAACAATATTGCCTACAGTCATAAATACATACATTACAATATTTCTTATGGCTTGAGCCTCTGACTCATAGCCCTCCAGCGCATAGTCTGTTGTTAGCGAGATTATTGATAGATTTATGACGCCCCATAGTGGTAGTATCCAAAAAATTATTGCCACGCTCTTATCCCAAGAAAATGATAGATATATCATGAATATAGTCCTCGCACCCAACGAATATACCAATAGCCTCTCGTATCCCACCTTATGGCTTACATTCCCCACCAAATAGGGGGTAGCCATCCCAATAAGACCAGCAAAACCAGTTATTACCCCATACATTGTCTTTGTACCTACAATAACATAGAACTTAATTATGAAAGCCAAGAAATAAAACGACGATCCAAGATTAAGCAGGGCTACTATTGAATAGAGACGGAGTAGATAGCCATGTCTACTTGGAATACTAAAAGACCAAGCCTTTCTAAAGAGTCCACCTAGACCAAATTGGTTATCTATACTTCTGTCTTTTGATTCTACATAACTCATAGAAAAAAGCGGTATGCCCAACAAAATAAGCGACAGAGATATCAAAAATACTGTTCTAAGACCAAAATTATCTACAACATAACCAGATATAAAACTACCTATGGTCCACCCAATAGCATCAAAACTTAAAAATACCCCTGTGGCCTTACCTATATACCTCCGCGTCAATGATGTGGTTACTGCAGCAATAAATGCGCCTCCTCCAATGGCAACACCAAGGCCAACACAAGCAGAAAAAACAACAAAAGCAAAAAGACTTGGCTGTCCATACACCGATATAAATATATACAGATATACATATGCAATTACATATAAAAACATCTGACACAATATGAATAGTTTTTTCCCATACCTATCAGCCATCAAACCAAAAAACCTCGAAAATAGAATCATCATTAGAGTCTGAGCAGACCAAAGTATAGCAATATCCATAAGGTCAAAGCCAAAATCCCACATGTAAAGAGGCAATATTGTCCAGAATATCGACACTACAAAAGCATTTATGATGGCCGTCAGAGAAAGAGTCAATAAATTTCTATCCATCCCACCCTACCAGAATATCATAAATTTACACATATTTACTACTACGTATTTACATAACTTAATGTAATATATTATACATAGGAAGCGCCATTAATGAGACTAAGATTGGCTCTAGCTTTGATCTTTAAAGGCCATTATGGGTGAAAATTCTAAAAACATGGTGTTGTAATACAAACGTTAGAGCTGAAGTACATATATAAGAAAATTTGTGTACTTTTTGATTGTTTAAACCACTAATCTTCCTCGTTTTGTGGCGTTATCCATTCGGATCCAAGTAACACCAGTCCAGTATGCTTATATTCTCCAGCCTTTAGTTCCCACTTTTTGATATCTTCCGAGTTATTCATGACGAAATTTAGGATACCTAGTTCTGTTCTTAGGCTCAGATCAATAGCAAATACTGAAACTGAAAAGTCTAAGCCAAAGTCCTTCCAGTATTTTATTTTTAGCGGTATTCCCATGTACTTGAATATCTCTTTCAGTTTTGTGAAATATGATTCCTTTTCCTTGTATGTATCTGGTAGTATAAGGAGCGCTCCACCTCCACTATATAGCATTTTTCTGTCCTCGTATTCATTAAAGAACATTTTCAGTGACTCTAGGCCGACTCCAATTTGTTCTTCATCAAGCTCTTTAACACCAAGTAGTATAGCAGAAAGCGTCTGAGAAAATAAGAGAGTCATATCCTCAGGGGGGGAATAATATATTGGAGGACCAAAATCATTTGGAACGACAACTACTAAAGGTTTATATCCTATATACCGTGCCATTTAGGCACACCAAAGATTTTTAATTGTTTTCATTATTTTTAATAAAGAATTATATTTTTATAAAGAATTTAATATAGAAATTATATTAGAACAGCTATATTGGGTTTACTATTGCCTACTACGAAGAGTCTTTTTCTTTTCGATTTGCTATCCTTTATATATAATGATGCGCAATTATCTTGTTGTTTATGTGTTGTCGATGTTGATTTGTGGATATATCCTGTTTGACTCCAAAGGAAACGCATTGCTTATAGATAGCATTTGTGTACCTCTTAAGCTGTGTCAAACATTATATAGAGAGCTTATTGGTATAGTACATAGTAAGATAAAGGCTATTCTATCTACCAGCCCTCCAATAATATATCTTAGGGGATACTATGTATATCTGGGAGAGCATGAAGGATATATCTTAGCTGTGATTGCGGACGATGAAGACACGAGAATTTTTTTGGGTATAAAGAACGCACTGGCTAGGATTGCGAGTACTGGTTATCGTCCAGAACAGGTATTTAGAGAAACTGTAGTCATGGGGAGAATCAAGAAAATAATAATGCATTCATTATCCGTGTTACTGCCTAGCACTAAAAGACTTCTAATTATAGCGGATAGAATACTTAAAGAGCGCTCCATTTCAGAAAGACATATGAGTCTGGATATTCCTAGTCTTCACCTCAGGCAAGATAGAATATCCGGCGTAGGATTAGCCAAGGAGGGGAGAAAAGGAGCTATAGACCTAGAGTCACTAATAATGATGTATATGAAGGGTGATTTTCGCTCTGTTATAGACCATGGATTAGATTTATTCCACCTTGGTGATTTGCCAAAGATATTATTTTCTATCTCCGCGATCAACATTATGGGTTCAGAAACTAGGAGTCAAAAGATCTCGGCCGGGATGATTAAGAGTGTGATAATGGAGATAGAAGATGATATATTAAGGGATTATTTGATGGCTGTTTTGGATTCATATATAATACCAGTATCTAATGATACACTTGTTGCCTTAATATATAAGGCAAAAAGAAAGTTATTGGATAGGATAGAAAATACAAACAGGGAGTCCAGTCTTATTTACTCTCTAGTGGTTATGGATATCCCCATCAGGGATGTCCAAGGGTACCTATTGAGAAAGTTCCTTGAGATATCAGAGTTGATGAGTACTAGAATCCTTAGTATGATCTACACCCTAGAAATCCAGGTTTGTAACCCACCAGAGTTTGAGGTCTGGCAAAAGTATCTTCAGAAAGCATATGATGGCTTGAAGGAATCATTAAACCGTGGTGGCGAAATTCCTTTTCACCGCCTATTCATAGTCCAAATGCTGATCATATGGGCTTTATATATACATGGAATGAATGCGAAACACATATACAAACTACTTGATAAATTCATTAGCAACGAATATAAATACTACAAAATCCTAAACAGGAAATCCAGACATGTACCAAATGCGATAAAAGTAAAAAACGTAGATTTGACTTTTAATATACTGTTGGCAATACTGATGGATATATCTGAACACGACAAGGTTTTGAGACTTGTCGATCACTATAGAGATATTCTTCTTGCGACATTAAAATGGCTTGTCTTGCTTAGATTCAAACGAAGTATAAATACAATATTATACCAGACTGCTGTTTCAAGGATCATTGGTTTGTTATCAATGATGTTTTCAATCAGAGGGATCTATGTGGAGGACATACCAAAATTAGTAAAGGAGCATGCCAACTATTGCATGGATATGTATTCAAACTATGATAACCTTACGTACGCAACAATATATCTCGGTATGGCCGAGGCACTAGCATACATGGCTGTGCTTTATCATGAAGAAACAAAAAGAGAAATACTAAGATGTATATATGACTCATTGAAACCATTCGTAAAGGTAATACAGGAGGAGAGTCTAATTAAGGCACTCCTACTTGTAAAAATGGTCAAGATTCTTAAGATGATTGGAACCAATGAAGCTATAATTGAGGCAAAGAAACTAATTATGGAACATGAGGAGGGGCTCTCAACTTTCTTTAGGGATTAATTAAGAATAATACTGGAGGCACCATCGCATAAGTCAAAATCATAACTACTCATTAGGGAAAAAATAAAAACATAGAGAAAACGGCTAAGCCGATAGAATGAGTTGCCATTCTTCACCTCCACATTTCTTACAGGGGGGAAAGACATTTCCTTTGGCAATGGGTATTATCTCATTCTTACATTTTGTACAGATAAACAAACCAGACTCTGGACTCTCTGTACCAGTTTTATATTTCTTCCCAGCCTCACCAGCAATAGCCACAAGAATCCATGTTGGAGAGCCACACTTGCAAGGGGGAAGCCTCTCTCCCTTCGCTAGTGCTATTATTTCCCCACAATTATCACATAGATATATGCCAGTTTCCTGGGCTATTTTTCCTGGTTTAATCCTGTCGAAGATAGGCATATTCAACACCTTTGGATATATCTTAATAAAAAGTATGTTTTTCCAAATATAAATCATGGAGCTCGTTCTGATACCAATGCTGATCTACAGTTCTATAGGAGACCCATACTGAGGTAATATCCAATTGATTGACTCCTTCTTTATAAAGCGCGACAACAGACCAGGCCTCTCCCCGTGTATAGGTATTATACTCTTCGGCTCGATTGTGAGTACAAATTTTCTAAGATCTAGAGGCGTTATGTGTCCCGATGAATGTATATGATACATAGGAATGCCAAATATTTCTAGCCAATTTTGTAGCTTCTCAAAAGTAATCACGCTCTCCTCAGAAATAGGCTCCGAACATGCATGTATATATACGTTTTCCCCCACAATAACCTTCATTAGTATGTCTGCTCCTGGCCTAGGAATTGTGATTATAGCCTTTTTGCCCTCCCTCCTTACGTTATTGAGAAAATCATGTAGGAAAGCAATCTCACTATCTTTCTCCTTGAGTTCTCTGTTTATTAAGCTATCTGTTTTTAGCACCCTGCCCGAATCTCTCTCGACAAGATCCATTATAAAGGATAGGACTGCCCCTTTCCTAAACATCCTCTTGGTGAGATATATAATCAAATTCGACTCTTCCAATTTTTTCATTATCCCCCTACAACCCATGATTGTCCTTATGATAAACCATCTATCGATATCCACTACCATATACGTGTCCGTGTCCTTGGATACCTGCCAAAAGCTAAAAAATCGATCATAGTCCGTTCTAGAGAAGTCCACAATAAAGTTACCATCAAAACTCTCCACGAGACTCCTAGCTTTCTGCATAACCTCGGCCTCCGAGACATATCCAGAATAATCAACATGCGTACATTCAGTTATAAGACAATCAACATCTCCAATCTTCTCAAGCTCCCTCACAAAATCGTCCGTCAACCTTTGCTCTCCATGCCACCTAAGATCACCAGTATACACGATATCTTTCCCCTCGGATGTCCTAATGATAAAACCATAGGCCCCAGGAATACTATGATCCACATGCACTGGTATTATCTCTGTATGGCCAATATTGATCCTCTGAAAACTATGAAACGTCCCTATATTATCAAATAACCCATCATAAACAAGGTCAATAGATCTACTCCCCCTATAGGCCTCTGCCCTAGCCTCCAATATCCTCTGGGCGCAATCACCCATGTAGATCCTAGTTTTTCTTGACAACAAAGATATGTGCCCAATATGATCCATATGCGCATGCGAGATAAAAACAGCATCAACGGGCGGTTCTGGATCCTTATCAAAATCTAGCTCCTTCCCGCAACAAAAATAGTCCTCTAGTGCCTGGGAGTATAGATCCTTAATTCGAGGAATAATCCCCAAATCTTCCAATAGGCCTATGGATCTCGGAGCAACAAACAAGTCAAAATACATAGACTTCTTACTGTAGGAAATACCAAAATCCAGAAATATTTTAGTTCCATTATCATCCACAAGAATCTTATTTCCCCCCACCTCGGAAATACCGCCAAAGAAATACAGCTTAAGCGTCATTTCTCAACACGTAAATACTAGAATAAATCAGAATTAAACATTAATAATTATACCTACATCACAAACCAAAACAAAAATTAGTTAAGGCCACAAATATACATACAAAAATTCCCAAGAAATCCCATTTAAGAATCAATTTTTTAAAAGTCTGAGGATTCCTTTATAAATATTTTTCCATATTTTCTATAAATACATCCATATTCCTGGCGAAGAGAATGGTATCAAGAAACTTGAGATCCATCCTAATATCAGTTATTCTTGTATCTACCATATTCGTAGCAGGCAAAATTATTGATGGGAAACAGAACACCAATCCCTTAAGGATGGCAAATAATACTACATCAAGACATGAGGTATACTATCCACACTTAGGCCCTCCTGGATCTGAGGAATTTGGAATATTTCATAAAGATGGAAATATTAATAATCTCAGAGTACCAAAATACCCAAAGATTAAAGCTAGGCAAACTAGACAATGGACATTTATGGTATATCTTGACGCCGCCAATAATCTAGAGTCGTATGGAATAGAAGACTTCTTGGAGATGTCATCGGTTGGATCGACAACAGATGTAGCCATAATAGTTCTTATGGATAGGATCAGTGGATATGATACTAGCTATGGAGACTGGACGGACACACGCTTATTCTATGTGGATCAAGGAGACGAGCCCTACGATACCAATGCTAATGAGACATGGGGAGAGAGAAATATGGGTAATCCACAAACAATTGTAGATTTTATGACCTGGTGCGTAAATAACTATCCTGCCGAACACTATGCCTTGATATTATGGGATCACGGTGGTGGTTTAAGTGGTGTATGTTGGGACGATGACAACGGGGGCGATAACATAAATCTAAATGAGCTAAGAACCGCTCTTGAGACAATATATAATAACCTAGGAGTAAAACTAGATATTATCGGCTTTGATGCATGCCTAATGGGTATGATTGAGGTCGCGTATCAATGTAGAGACTATGTGGATTATGTTGTCTTCTCGCAGGAGACCGAGGGTGCTGATGGCTGGCCATATGATGACATATTAGATCCTCTCGTTAATAACCCTGCAATGTCCCCCGCGGATTTTGCAGTATTAATAGCACAGAAGTATGTGGAGTCGTATAATGGTGGTAGTCAAGGTACGGATACATCTGCTACTCAGTCAGCGATTAATATGTCAGCTTTAGCAAAGGTGACATTTAGGAAGTTGGATAGGTTGGTGGGAGAATTGATTAGGAACTATGGCTCTTTGTCAACAGCTATAAGCAACGCTGTAAGTGGAGCAGAAACCTTCTATTACTCCAATGAGAAAGATCTAATTCATTTCTTAGAGCTACTGAAGGGTGAAGTTTCTGATTCGGACCTGATAAGCCTTATTGATGATACCATAGATGCTGTAAATGCATCTATTATGTATGGTGGGCATCTATCTGGCCATCCAAGTGCACATGGTTTATCGGCAAACTTCCCATCATCATATGATTCAAGCTATGATAATATACTTATGTCGGCTCATCATCAATGGGATGAATTTACAATGAAAAGAACGGGCAACAATGTTGATTTATGGTCATATGATATATCATTCTCAGGTTCTGATAGCAATAACAATGGATATTATGAATCTGGCACTGTGTATATAGATCTAGACTCAGATTCAACAATGTCAGTATATGTAAAGGTATTTGGTAGCGATGGATCAAATGATTTTTCTCTAGGACAATCAGGGTTGACCTCTGTTAGTGGTGGTGTGGATACTGATATTATTTCTATAGACTTGGATATGCCATCTACACCTAGCGTCTATACATTAAGGTTTGAGATGTATGATTCGACGGACACAATAATAAAACAATTGTACTATTATTGTGATGATGATGTCTCTGATTTACCACTGGAATACATGTCTGGGTACCCCATAGTCAAAATCATTAATCCCTCCCCTGGATCAACGATAAGTGGGGCTGTTATTCTACAGGTAAACGCTACTGATGAGGATGGTATTGCATGGGTCAAGGTGGAGATAAAGGGGACATGGTATGATATGACTTATAATGCTACTACGGGATATTACGAGTATACTTGGGATACTACATACTATGATGATGGCGATATAGATATTAGAGTAAACGCGTCCGATACTGGAGGAAATATTACCAGCATCACAGCAACCTATAGAATTGATAATCTAGGCGTATCTATAGTAGAGCCTAGTAACGGTGCAAAAATAAGAGATACAACTAAGGTATCCGCCCAAGTAAATGTCAAAACTACTGGCATATCCGTAGATACAGTCCTAGCAAGACTAGAAAATGATACTTATCAAGGACCGTTTATAACACTCCAATACAACACCACCAGTGGCTATTACGAAGGATACCTTGATACAACTATATACTCCGATGGCCAATATGATCTCGTTGTTATAGCAAATCAAACAAATGGCGGTGAGGATAGAGCGATAATAAGCGTAGAGGTCGACAACCAAATTGCACCAATACTTGTCGTAGATGACGATACTGGAGATAGCTATGAGACATACTACATTCAGGCTTTGATCGACCTAGGCTATGTTCAAGGTAAAGATTTTGAAGTATGGTGTGTGCAGACGGATGGTTCTGTTACATCAGATGTATTGTACGGAAGGGATGCTGTAATATGGTTCACTGGAGACGACTACTCAACAACACTCACCGCTACCGACAGAACCGTACTTTCCGAATATTTAGATGACGGTGGCTCACTATTTATATCAGGTCAAGATATCGGCTATGATATATATGGCGATGATCCAACATGGTATGAGACATATCTAAAGGCTGTCTATGAGACCGACGATACAAATGTCGATACAGTAACTGGTTCCTCTGGCACCATATTTGATGGCGTCACATATAGCCTCGCTGCGGGGGACGGTGCCGACAACAATAACTATCCATCAGATATATCTCCAACTGGCGGATCCGTGCTAGCAATGTACTATGGAACGGATACAACACTCGGTGCAGCCGTCACATATGAGGGCACATTTAGACTTGTGTACTTTGCATTTCCGTTTGAAGCAATAAATGCCGCCGCTGACAGAGCAGACTGTATGCAAAGAATATTAAACTTCCTAATGCCTCAGCCTGGCGCACCAATAGTTAGTTTCGTTACGCCCCTAAGTGGTGATGTTATAGAGGGCGATACACTTGTTCAGGTCAATGCTACTGATGAGGATGGATCAATAACAAGTGTTGTATTGAAAGTCGATGGATCATATTATAGTGACATGTCGTATAATCCATCCACAGGATATTGGGAGACTACTTTAGATGCCTCCACACTGAGCTTTGGCTCCCATACATTAATAGCTGAGGCCGCTGATAATGATGGAAATACTGCATTATCCTCCGTAACCGTGTTCGTAAAGACATCTGGAACATATATTCTAGTAATCGACGACGATAAAGGTGAAGACTATGAACTATATTATACATCGGCACTAAATGATCTGGGATATAGTGAGGGTGTGGACTATGATCTATGGCATTATAACGAATCTGAAGCCCCTTCTGCTGATTTACTAAAAGCCTATGATGTAGTAATATGGTTTACTGGCAAGGACTATACAACGACACTCACGCAGGATGATCGTAACATACTAGAGAAATTCCTAAAGGATGGCGGAAGCCTATTCATATCTGGTCAGGATATCGGCTATGATATATATAGTGACAATACTACTTGGTTCCAGACATACCTAAAAGCCATATATGAGGCCGACAATACAAATATTGATAATGTTACTGGATTATCTGGAACAATATTTGATGGCAAGATATACTTCCTCAGCGGGGGCGATGGTGCCGACAACAATAATTACCCATCCGACATATCCCCAACAGGAGGGTCAACACTAGCACTATGCTATGGAGGAGATAATACTCTAGGAGCTAGCGTTACATATAGTGGTGATTTTAGACTAGTATACTTCGCATTCCCATTTGAGGCCATAAATAGTGCCACAGATAGGGCTGACTGTATGGGTATCATACTCAATTTCTTACTATCGCGTATAGAGATAGTCTCCCCTACAGAGCAAGGTGCTACTGGGCAGGCGTATGTAGGAGGTAATACAATTGTGGTGAGTTGGCAGGCATCTGGAAGTATTGATCATTATGAAGTCATTGTTGATAGTGGTACGTCTACCAATGTGGGTCTAGCAACATGCTATGAGATTGAGGGGCTAAATGAAGGCCAACATAATATTACTGTTGTTGCACACTACACTGATGGCTCCAGTGTGTATGACTATGTACTTGTAACTATTGATCTATCACCACCAATGGTATCTGCGGCCCAGTCTATGTATGTATCTAATTCTGGTAGCACAAGTATAACAATAAGTTGGTCTGGAGGTGATAGTGTAAGTGGTATGGATCACTATGAAATTTTCATAGATGATTCTTGGCAAAACATTGGCAATGTAACATCGTATACAATAGATACATCGACACTTGGTGAAGGAATCTATAGTATATACATCAGAGGCTTTGATATGGCTGGTCACTACTCGCAAACATATACGATGTTAATCGTGGATAGGACTTCACCGACACTAAATATATTGCAGCCAACTAATAGCTCATACGTTTTAACATCTGATGTGGTGGTTGCATGGGATGGATCCGACAATGTTATATCTATAAATAATTATGAGGTTAGCTATGATGGATCTAACTGGATAGATGTCGGATTGGCGGAGAGCTACCTATTCTCTGGACTACCTGAAGGCCCTAATTATTTATATATAAGAGCATATGATTTTGCTGGCAACTATATAGAGATCGTTATCGAGGTTATTGTAGACTTAACGGGCCCAACGGTCTCTATATCCACCCCCTCCGACGGCGATGTAGTTACTACTAGCGATGTATATATAGAATGGAGTGGATCCGACGTCGGTAGCGGGATAGACCACTATTTAGTGCGACTTGATGATGGAGACTGGATCGATGTTGGCGTCTCTACAAGCTATACATTTAGTGGTGTGTCTGACGGCGTCCATACGGTCTATATAATAGCCATAGACAAAACAGGAAGGACTGCAATGGCATATACTGTATTTAGTGTGTCTACAAGAGTAACTTATAATCCGCTGGGAGAGCAAGACATATCAATCAACCCTCTGGGTTGTGTTAATATCCATCAGGGCTACTGTTTCATTCCAAGAAAGGAAAATGAGGTTGCTCACCTAGCAATTTCTTTTATGCATATAGCTTTTTATGTGAATGGTGGAATAATGATACTATGAAAGCTTTGTATTTTTTTCCTATTTTCTAGATTCCTCCATTTTTGGCTTAAGGATTTATATAGGTAAGATCTAATATTATCAATATGTTTTTTATGTAAGGGTGTTTATGGAGTGTTTAGAAGGTCAATAGTTGATGATGTTAGGGAATTAGCGAGAAGAAGGAACGCCCTTATATTGGCCCATTTTTATCAGAGTTTAGAAATCCAAGAGCTCGCTCATTTTGTTGGAGATTCGCTTAAATTATCGCTAGATGCTATGAATGCTAAGGGGGATATGATAGTCTTTTGTGGGGTCTACTTTATGGCGGAACAGGCCGCTGTTCTTAACCCAGATGTCCCTGTCTATATCCCTGATAAAGATGCTATATGTCGTCTGGCGGATATGTTGTCGGTGGAGGATATAGTTGCAGCGAAAAAGAAACATCCGGATGCGATAGTAGTCATGTATGTTAATTCTAAAGCAATACATAAGGCCTATGCCGACTATATAGTTACTAGCGCTAATGCCGTGAAGGTGATTGAGGAAATACCTAATGATACAATAATTTTTGGTCCAGATAGAAACCTTGCGGAGTTCGTGGCTGAGAGAACTGGTAAAAATATAATTCCCGTCCCAGAGAATGGACATTGCTATGTTCATGTAATGTTTAATACTAGTGATATCAGCAAGTTTAGAGAGAAGGGCTTTAGTGTGACAGTCCATCCTGAATGTCCGAGAGCAGTAAGGAGTATGGCCGACTTTATCGGAAGTACAAAACAGATGTATGATTACATCAGAAATAGTGCCGCTAAAAAAATTGTGGTTGGGACCGAGGTCGGCTTTATTGATAGAGTCAAGTGCGATTTTCCAGATAAAACTATAGAGCCACTAAAGCCAGATGCCATATGTGAGGATATGAAAAAAATAACGCTAGAAAAACTATACATGAGCTTGAGGGATAAGAAATATAGGGTTATCGTGGAGAGGGATATAGCAAAGAGGATTAGGAATGCCTTGAATAAAACATTTCAATTGTTGGGAATAATATAGACAAACCTAAATCTGACGTCCATGTATCAGGAAGAGAAATTCTTTATCTCCAAGAAGGCTCTCTTCATTTTTGGCATACTCATTGAGGCCGCGTAGATTCCACCATTTGCCTAATTTATCTGAAAGAGAATATTGAACTATGTTTATGGATGTGACGAACTTGTTTAGAGGGTACTAGATTGCATTTATTCGTGTTGTTTTGAATTTTGTAATTTCTTTCGTGGCACTTAGCAACCACACACCATATTTCTTTGCGATCTCAATAGTGTCTGGAGTAAAATGCATAGCATAAATCACGATAATGAATTCTCTATCCTTATATCTTGGAGCACATTTAGCAAGTTTTTTTGCCCTATTATAGATCCACTCTACAACACGAGGGCCAGCCCTAACTGTGGCATCACCAATGAGAACATATGCCCCCTTATCATCAAATAGGTTAATCTCCATACCACAAATAACCTCACTCCTAGGGTCAACCTTAATATCATGCTTTCCAAGCCACCATTTAATATACTCCCTAGCCTCCTCCTCAAGCGACAACATGAGCCTATCAATACTTACCTTCATATCACCAACATCCCTCTTGAGACCAGCAACATCCTCCTTCAACGACCCAACATCCCTCTTGAGACCAGCAACATCCTCCTTCAACGACCCAACATCCCTCTTGAGACCAGCAACATCCTCCTCTATTTTGTCAACTTTTTTCTCTATTTTGTCGAGCTTTTTTAGATATTCTTTGAATAATTCTAGCGGGACAAAATACTTCTTTAGTGTCTCAAACATTTTGAATGCCAGTTCTGGTTTTTTCTCTATTATTTCTGGGATCAACTCGATTACTCTTACGACTATAGCTTCAATGTCATCCATATTGCTCCCTAATAATTTAATTTAAAATACTACTATTAAAGAGTATAGATAATATAACATTAATGATAGAACAATACATGGAGAATATACTCTACATGCCAAATAGACAAACATGGTATATTTTCTATGAAATCTAGCGATGTTATTTCTTTGCGTATGCTAGTAGTAGGTAGATGAGCGTAACCGTTGAAGCTATAAAAAACCATCCAACGAAATTTCTTATTGGAACACCGAACCACTGCCCCTCGACAGACCATACCCATATTCCTAATGAAACAGCGACAGGGTCTAGGAAAAGGTCATATAGGACTGCGAATATTCCTGTAAGTATGCTAGCTTGGAGCTTCTTTCCTCTGGAGATATCATTAGCTTTGAAATATCTTTTGCCGATTAAAATGAAGAGGGATATATGCATCATAGGGTATATGTTCATTATCCATCCCGTGGCTACGAAATAGCTGTTTATCAGGTAGTTATGCCATATATACTTATAGCGTCCAGAGTATACGCCAAGGGACTCTAGGGGCACTACTATCGATGTTGATATAGCCACAAATAATTTTACATCATTCAGGCCCCTTAGTCTGTACAGATGATGCAAATAAACAATGGACGCCAATGTAGTTAATATTGGTATTATTAGTTTAATCATACCTATCAACCCACCTAGCTAGGAGGTAAGATACCACGGGGATTATTGGAAAAACAATCAAAGCTATTGCCGTCCTAAAACCGTAATAGATATACATCAACAAAAGAAACACCACGCATGAAAGGAAAAAAATTACTGGCCAGTCGTATTCAAAACGCATTTTGATCACTTAATGATCCCAATAGGGACTAGAAATATAAATAATAAATCGTTGGAATCAAACAAGTATTCCTAAAATTGTTAAATGAGCTTGTGGAAAGCCAAGACAACTATCTCATCGAAAGGATGAAGAAAATAATTTCGCTGGATCAAGAAGAAGTCAACATCGATGATTACATCGCTATTCTATGTATCGACAATAAACTTTTCAAATTTGGCTTTCTACTAAACATCTAGGAGAAATCAAAACCGCTAATAACAGCAGTATGGACATCTTTATATGCAGAAGCTATTTCGAGCAACCGCCGTATTCTAGCCGGCGTAATATCATTCTTGATTGAAAGACCAGATAACTGGTGAAACGTATTGCTTACACTACCAAAACACTAGCCCCCAAATACTCGAGGGGGGCATCTTAATTTTTGGGATCAAAAGACATACCCAATATATCCATATCTAGAACCTCAGTTATACTGAATAAATTAAAATATCTAGGTTGAATGATTAATTGAATAATATTAAAAATTGCTTGTTAAGATGTCTGTATAGTGAAGGAAATTCTGGACAAAACTCTTGGACTAGGAGATATAAATCCAGTACACCAGATTTTTTAGGGGGATCTTTTACGGAAGCGATTTTACTTTAGCACTTTAGGCCTGTTTTCACTTTATCCCTAACCGTCATACTACAGGATTTCCTATTACTGAGAGTATTATCATTGTTGTCTATGAGATACCTATCTTGTTTAAAGTTTTAGTAGTGTTGGAGATATATAAAAGTAAGGCCAGTATTCTTGTGGTTGGATATATCCGTGAGTTTATTCCTATTTTATGATTAGGCTTTTTATTTTTCAAAATGTATATGAAATATTGTATCTATGTCTCGGGTTTCGTTTGAAATTTTGGATTGGTCTTAGCCATGTATTATCGTAGGATACCTTCCTTAGAAGAGCTTGTTGGTGAGGAGGGACTACTGAGACTTCCACAGTATATTTTTGATGAGTTTGTGATTGATGATAACCGGGGATTCATACTTGAGGAGGCTGCGGAGCGTTTAAAGTCCGGCAAAAGGGTAATACTTTATGGTGCTGCTGGCACTGGAAAAACTGCTCTTATGGCGGTTATATTGAGGAGGCTTATGGATGAGGGGTATGGGATTGGCCTAATTATTGATGGGACATATGTGCTAAATCGGCATGAGGAGGAAGGAATCATTCTTTTCTATGATGATATACCTAGGATGAACTCTACTACACTCAGATCCATTATTACGAATAATGCCGGCATGATCATTGCGACGGCAAGGGTTGAGGAGATGGAGTATCTCTCATCTAAGCTTGGTGGGGATCCAGTCCAGTACTTTGATCTTATGGAGCTCAGGGCAATGTCCGATATCCACTTGAGGGAGATTCTTCTTAGGTTTGCCTTTAGGGAAGGGATAAGTATTGAGGATAAAGCCATCGATATGGTTGTGGAGAAGGCTCAAGGGCTTCCTGTGTATATATGGCAAGTAATAAGGGATCTAAAGATCAACATGAGGTATATTCTCGATGAAAATTTTGCGTCAAGAATACCTGCTGGTATGTTGGATTATGTGGATGATATATTGTGGAGAATCATGGGGGAGAACCCAGAGAGGAAGGAGACGCTTTTGACCCTCCTAATCATTGCGGATATTCCTGGATATAAGGTTCATCAGGATCTTCTAAACGCCATATTTGCAGAGGCCAAGAGGGCCATATATGGACGCGAGTATACCATAAAGCAAATATTACTAAGCGATTTGCTTGATAGGGTATGTAGATATCTTTCCCGTACTCCTGACTATTCCTTTAAACTGCCCCATGATGCTTGGAGGGATGTATTAATAGGTAAAAGCAGGGGACTAATGAGTGGAGAAATTTCCAGAATAAATTCAGCCTTCCCAAGAGAGGAGCGATTGGAAATACTTAGATCAGCCATAAGAAGAGCATATGATGAGGTGATTCAGAAGATAGACGATGAAGAACGTAGGAAAGCTTTTCTGGAGCAAGTTGCCTATATCGATTCCAGCCTTGTAGAGCATATTGAGAGAAAAGAAGCAATACCGCAACACGAGATACAGCGAGAAGAGGAAAAAACAGTAGAGCTTGTCGTTACGGAAAAACCATTGATGTTTACATTTAACAAATACTTAGTGGCTAAGAAGAAGAAGTTCTTGGGATTAGTAATTGAGGAGTTCATAATAATGGACGAGAACAGAAATATTATCGGTAGAGCCAAGGTTTCGGGAATAATAAACCGCAGGATAACAATATTTGACAGACTAGGCGACCCCATAGGAAACATCGAATTCACAATAGCCCTTGTTAAGCCAGACGCAATAATAAAAAATTGGAATGGAGAATTTGTAGGAAAAATAAAGTGTTCCTTGAGTGGCAAGTATGTTGTTGAGGATCGATACGGCATAGAGCGTTATAGCATATCAAGAAAAGATGATACATATTTCGTCTACGATTCCTATGGAGGACCTGTAGCTAGGATTATTATGGGCAAGAAGGAGGACTTTCTAGAAATTATTGGGGATATAGATAACCTAATCGCATTGTCAATTTTAATGGTGGCCAATATACTTAAGTAATGCGACTCTTATTCCTTCTTCGTGGGCCTTATCTTTTTCAGCAATGGGCTTATTTTAATACGCTGTATTTCCCGTAGCAATAGAGGCCAAATTTCTGCAAACAACAGCTCCAGTACTATTTTAGTTGCGATTTTTTCCATCTCGAACAATTCATCCATACTTTCCATGTTTATGTGCGAAAGTAAAAAGTTATATGTAATACTGAAGACATCCTTGTCGTTGAATTTTAACGCCTTCACTTTTGTTATAAACTCCTCGCTTTCTATGTACCGTTCTAGGAAAACCAAAATTCTCTCTGTCAATGATTTTTCGCCACGAGTATTTTTATCCAGCTTTTTTTCAAAATTAATGTACTCAGAAACTACAAGGTCGAATAGATTATCTATGACCAGCTGGATATATTTACCTACGTTACTTTCAAAGGAAGCCATGTGCTTCCTTATAGCCCCTATAACAAGATAAACTATATGTGGCCTGTAGATAGATAGAAGCTCCGACTCCACCTTCGTAAGTGTCGATTCACGCAATCTCTTCACCAGAATATATATACAAAACTATGGGTATAACATTATAAAAAACCTTATTTAAGTAGTTAAGCCCATAAAATTACATATATGTGTCCAACTGGCTAAGGCCATTGGTAAGCCTATATATCCTATGAAGTCACTATATACGTTGAATTAAAAAGAAAAGAACATCCTTATTTCATTGAGATTCATCTATCATAAATTTTGTCTGTTTCATTATGACCTCTAGGAATAAATCCTTTAGCGTTACGGGGCTTGTATTAATCTCTATGACATTTCTACTATTTTTGACCAAATAATCAGTGATTTCCTTCACTATATTGTCATCCTTGACGAAAATTCGGGCTCTATCCGGCCCTATAATGATGCAGTTGCAATCATAGCTTCTCTTGAGATCTTCAAGCGTATTCTGATCTATTTCTCTCATCCATGTAACTATTATGTCCCACTTGTAATCGAATTTTCTCAGTAATTCTTTTGTTGAATAGACTCTAGTTACGGGCTTGCCCCTCTCCATTACAATAACCTTATCGCATAGCCTATCCAACACATCTGGATTATGATCAACAATTACTAGATCAACACTTTTCTCCTGAAGTAGGGTATCCACAATCATGAGAAGTTTTTCAACACGACTTATATCCAAGCCAGAAAAAACCTCATCCATAAACAATACCTCTGGATTCTTCATCATACCAATAATAAACTTTAATGCTGCTTTCTGTCCAGTACTCAGGGCGGCCACAGGAGAATCAAGCATATGTTTTATCCCAAACAATTCTAGTAGTGGGATAGAAGACTGCCAATCCACATCTTGTATAATGGCAAAAAATTTAAGCGTCCTTTTCACGGTAAGTCTCTCATGAAGCCTAAACTCAGGATTTATATATGTGATTATCTTGCGCACATTATCAGCCTCCTCCATTATATCAAAACCTCTTATATACGCCCTTCCCGAATCCGGAGACAATATAGTAGATAGTATTTTAAGTAATGTAGTCTTTCCACTACCATTTGGACCAATTACTGCAAGGTTTGAGCCCTTTGGGATTGAAAAAGTAACCCCGCTCAGTACTTCAACTCTTTCACCACCATCAATGAAACTTTTCCTGAGCTCAATAGCCTCTATTCCCTTCAATCAGATCACCACTAGTATTTCTCTATCGTCCCCCTTCTCTTTGACTCCATCGTGGCTATATATATTAGAGAGAGACCCATGGTATAGACAACTAGTGTTCCAAGTATAGAAATCCTTAAAACAGTATAAAAAGCTGAGTTATCTCCCAAGATAAGCATTTTTCTGAGCTCCACAATACCCGACGTCATAGGGAACTGATATAGGATATTTGGTAGTGATGGATGTATACGGCCAAAAGTCGCCAACGGGGTGAAATATGTCGAAAGTATCCTTATAATTGTTAGGGTTATTCTTGGAAACTCTCCCAGACGCTTATACATTATCGTTAGGGCTGTAAGAATCAATACTATGCCACCCAGAAAGAAGAATAGTATAGTGATTACAAGCAGGGACTCCAAGAATATTGTTGTGGTGGTGTGAATGGCGCCAGTAACATATACGAGGGGGGTCAGTGCAAAGAATATTATAAAGAATCTCACACCAGTAGCAAAATATCTCCCTAACGCTATATCCTCAAATTTTATCTTGTTGGCTATCATAAAACCAATTGTCCCCCAGCTAGCCTCATCTGTGACGCTATAGGCCCCATCAATAAAGGGATTGGAGAAAACAGTCCACACAAGAGTGTTAATTAGGAAGAACTGATATGGGACTATGTTTATGTCCATATCCGAGAAGGATTGAAAAGCTACGCCCATGAATCCAAAGGCTATTACATTGGCTAGGGACCATAAGAAATCCACGACCATTTTAAATTTATATTGGAAATCAATATAGATATTTCTATACGTAAAAGCCATCAATACTCTTAGCTTTCTTAGCAAATATACACACCCTTTTCTTCAATATCTAGAAATACATAAAATATCATAAAAAAAGAGGCTATGACTTAATAGATACTTTCATAAGTTCTTTCCCTGCAAGCAAGAGGCCAAACGGATATAGTACAATGGCTACAAGGAACAATGATGATATTCTAACAAGCCTATTATTTAGAAATATGTCACCAATTATGTAGAGAGAAGTCCCAACAAGTATCCATACGATTGAGCTTATATACGGAGCCACAATATTATAGACGTTTAGGAAAGGATTATTATCGGATATATCCATCAGTAATTGACCAACATTGATACACAGCCTTGTCAATGCATACCCAATAGTTATGATGCTAGATAACCTAAATATATCTCTCCTCTCAAAGTAATATAGTCTATAAAAAATTATTGCTGTTTGAATAAGCAATATTGAAACAACTATCGAAAAAATCATGCCTAGATCTAGACCAAATATCTTTACCTCCCCCTCTATCTTTTTTAATCTACAATACCAGTCGTATAGGGACAGAGCCCACTCAAATATCGCCACCAACCCAAGCAACATCAATGCCGTGCCAAGTGCAGCATAATAATGCCTAATTTTACTATTTGTGGCCACAATACACACCAATAACATATCGCATATTATACTGGCCATAAATACTTAAATATACACAATAATATAACTTAAAATTGGAGACGCCATACAACATGATGAGCCAAGCTGAGCTCTGAGAATGTGATGATGGTTAAAAGCTCTGAACATTTAGGGATCTAAAGTGACAGAATCAAATATTCCTCGTGCATGGATCGATTATATTTTTACGAGAAGAAGAAAAATAATTGAGGAAATGCTCCACGGCAGTATTGATAAAACCTACATCTATCTCGAGTTCACGAGGACACTTCCAGCCATAGTGACTTATGGGCCTGCAGGGCTTAATGCGAGCATAAAAATGGTTGGTATTGTTCCCAAAGAAGAATATATAGAGACCACCCTAGAAAAAATTGTAGCTTTTGCCTCTAAAAAACCCAGCATGGAGGATGTGTTAAATTTTCTATTGGACGAGATATATAGACCAGATGTTCTTGATTTTTCAAAGCTCTTTACACTGGATTTGGCTAAAAAGAATACGTGGACGAATATAAATGAGTCTAATGAAGCTATACTAATATTTTTCACTCCCCCGGAAACATCATACATGGTATGTGCCAAAGTGACAATACATACGAATGACATATATTTCGAATATGCCAACGCGATGCACGATATTTTCCATGCCGTCCCGAGAACAGGAAAAATATCCCTTAGAGCCCCAACATACATTTTTCATATAATGGAGATATGGGATAAATCAGCAAAAGCCTTTGGAAAGAAAATCTATGAAAAACAGAGAAATGCTTAATATTTTTTCTCCTTTTTCTAGATCAACACCCAATGCCCCAGTTTTTGCGGCCAGCCCAAGACATACATAAATACACGAATACACAAATTTCTATAGTACCACTATTTTTACTTATGGTTTAATATTTGGATATACATATGAATTATAGACCAGTAGGATCCAGAGGTGGCTCTCTTGAGGATGAGTATAGACAAATTTGATTATCGAATTGGGGACTGGATAAAGGATTGTAGTAATATAGATAGGCCCAATTTCGGGATTGTCGGGGCACCATTTGATGGATCAACAAGAGGGAGACCTGGCGCCAGATTCGCACCTAGGTGCATTAGAGATGCCCTATATTCCATGACTACATTCATCAATGGAGTAGATATTTGTAATCGTACTATAAGAGATCTTGGAGATATCCCAACATATTATAACTCTGTCAGCAAAAATAAGGCAGAGATCTATAGGCGGGTAAGTCAATATTTATCTATCTGTGATAAATTAATAGTCCTTGGGGGCGACCATTCAATAACAGAACCCATTTTTAAGGCCTTTGCAGAGGAATATAAGAATGTTGGACTCCTAGTATTCGACGCACATTTGGACATGCGAGAAGTTAAGGAAGACACAGTTACTAGTGGTACTGTAATAGGTGACATTATAAGGAATATGAGAGATCGTTTGGATCCAAGAAACGTAATATATGTGGGCATAAGAGATTTCATGAATCCAAAATATTATATCAAGCGCGCTGAAAATCTTGGCGTGAATATCATAGGATCTATAGATATTCTCAGCGGCAGAGTTGGAATAAACGAAATCAAGGAAAAAATCTCCAGCATTCTCAAAAGAGTAGATAGCCTCTATATCAGCCTTGACATGGATGCTATTGATCAATCTTATGCTCCAGGAGTAAATGCTCCAAGCCCGCTTGGCCTAAGGCCAGAACATATAGTGGGTATAATATCTGCGATTGATGACATAGAAAAAGTACGGGTTTTGGATATTACTGAGCTCGTACCATTTTTTGATCCGACTGGAAACACATGCAGAATCGCGGCTACATGTATTACTTACTTTATCTCAACATGCATAGGGAAAGAAGAAACAAAAAACAGAAATGTCTAGAAATTCACTACTCCTATCCCATACGATGACCGCACGGGGCTATGTATATTCTGCTCAGTTTTTATGATAAGATTCTCAGTACTGTCTCCATTTTCTTTGTGGAGCTTGTCTATGATGAATAGTGCCGCTATGCCAAGAACAACAGCTCTGTTATAGTTATCCTCAAGCCTTTCTATTTCATGCATGAATTTATCGTAAAGCTTCATTACTCTATCATATAGGCCTGCCTGGGCAAGTACAGATAGGATCTTGCCGTATATGTATGGCCTATAGTTTGGTTCTACATATTTATCCGTGATTTTCTGAGCCCTGTCCAATAGTTCTAGGCCATAGTTATAGTGACCTCTTTCCAACATTTCCTCAGACAACCTACATAGGATATCTACTCTTATTTTCGCATCGTCTATTCTCTCAGCTATGTGCTGCGGACAGCCATATATACCTACATCTATACAGTCAAGAGCTATGCATTCAAGAAGCTTGTCCCTAAATTCTCCTGGTTCGAACTGGAGTGCCGTATCAATAGTCTTGTCCATGTATGTTACAAACTTATTTAGGTCACCGATTTTGAAGTAGTATAGAGCTATTTCTTTCAGTATTTGGGTCTTGTAATATAGATTGCTTATGTTGTTCAGCTCTATTATGGCAAAATCTATCAACCTGTTAACCTCGATGTCATATCCTATGTTTCTCGCATTTTTTATTAATGCATAGATTATATTGGCCCTGAATTTTTTATCACCCATTTTTTTGGCTATATTAATCACTTTGTCGAGGATTTCTTTACCCCACCCAGTAAGACCTGCCTGTATTATGCTAAGAGCAACTGTTTCCGCAAGCAGCATATTCTTGAATAGAACTCTTGAGTCATAAATATCGCGGCCCTCAATATAGACAGTGTCGAACAGTTTCTTCACAATATCCATAGCGCCATTAAACATATGTATCGATCGACCAATTTTTCCGTCCTCGGCATATTTAACACCAATTCTCGATAGTAGCATTGCCTTAATGTACGGATTGAGTATGCGGTCAACTATCTTCTTTGCTCTTCTAAGTCTCCCTTCCTCTATTGATTGTAGCACCATTAGTCTCAATAATTCGTCTCTGATGCCTAGGTCATCCAGAGAATAAACCTTCTGGAGAGTTTCACTAGATACATTGCTTATAAGTCCTAGATCTAGGTCCGTCCTTATCAATCTAGCATCAGCGGCGTCCATAAAGAAGTTATTTATGAATCTAATAGCCAAGAGTAACCTCCCCTCTTTTGCTAGTTCTATAGATATCTTCTTAAGGGCTCTAAGTCTTGTAATATCATCGTCCATTTCACCCAACATTTTCAGGCCAGCATCGATATTCCCCATCCTCACATGCGCCAGTGCAAGTAGACTTAATGCATGATTCTTTAGTTTTTGTATCTTAATATTCTTCGTAATGTCAAACGACAGAGAAATCATTCTTTTCGCAATATCTACAAGTTTTCCATAAAACTCGGATCGAACAAGCCCGGCCATCCCCATCACCTCCCAAAAAAATAGGAGGAGGGGGGCCTAATTCTTAGTATAAGTCTTTGCAGCAATAATTAGTGAATATGATATGACGGTGAACATAATCATGGTTAACGAACTTACCCAACCAATCACAGTATCAATTATCTTCACCAAATTGCCAGAATCTTCGGGAACGGGATTCACCCCCCTTTCTTCTCTAGAACTATTTGCTATTTCAGGGTCTATTGGTGAGGATCCATATATGTTTATCTCCTCCCAGTCGGAAATCCCATCGCCATCTGTATCCGCAATGTAGGGACTTGTACCATAGACATACAGTTCCTCCCAGTCACTAAGCCTATCAAGATCTGTATCCTTGCTGAGAGTTAATGTCCTTGACGCATACTCGTCTCCCAACTGAGTATTACCGATTTTTGAATATGGTGTCTGATAACAAACCATGGTGTCATTGGAAACATATATCATCTCCAGGTAACCATCAGCATCTATGTCGGCTATTAATCCATTGCTAGTAGGCTTTGAATCCAATACAAATGAATCATACAATCCACCATTATAGATAAAGTAGGCGGTGGTTTCGGTCATAAGGAAAACATCTACGTATCCATCCCCATCCAGTTCGCATAGAATTATATCAGCAACTGGTGTACCGTTTACCTTTAAGGAGAATACTGAAGCAGTTGAGTTCCAGACCTCGATTTCCGAGTTGTTCGGGTCATAAAATATATATTCTGGAAGCGAATCGCCACTAAAGTTACCAACAACTAATCTATCGACAACTCCACAATTGATACCGCCATCGGCATATAGGTATCCAGTACTATAAGTGTCGGAAGTAGCAGTAAAGAAACCAAGTCCCGTCTCATTATCTACAACTACCTCATTCTCATTATCTCCATCCACATCTGTTACTACAACATCGGGATAATCGCCACTAAAGGTAATGTTAGCCGCAATAACACAGTGATCATTGTCAATATTTATTGATCCATCAGTGCTCTCATACAAAACAAAGCCAATAACATAATCCTCGCCACTAACATTTCTAAGTCCAATAATAAGCTCATTACCAGTCAGCTCCTTCAAAATGTCCCCTACAGTATAGGTGATAGACATGGCCGAGGTGTCCATTTCTATAAAGTCAAGATCCTCTTGCACTAGGGTTAACACTACCTCACCAGAAACAAAAGTCGCAGAATACAAATATCCAGTCACATTACCTATACTAGCCCTAAGAGTTGGAGAGAGCAACCTATTTGCCTCTGGCACATAGATCAAAAATTTTGATGATATATCATCTATAGGCCTAGGCATCTCAAATATCTTGCCTACATTAATAACCCCTGTTGATGTACCCTTAGCACTAGAGACGAAAAACAAATATATATCCACACCATAGCCATTTCCATAAATAGAGGCAATGGGCGAAACATCCACAACTGTCGCATAGACATGAGTAATATTGCTACCCAAGTAGCCAAAACTAAAATCAATAGATGAATGGTTAATACCCAGATAATCCCTAGCACTAATTATCGACTCAACATAGCCAGAGGCATTAACAATTACTACGTAGGTACCATTACCAGCCACAACGCTATATAAATCACCATCCTTAAGCAATGCAAGCGTATAAACATTAGATATCTCCACATTCGTTTTCCATTCAAGCGTGAAAGCACCACGAGTACTAAACTTGGCGGCCCCCTTATCCGAGCCTACCCCAAACCCAAACATACATATCAACAACCCTAAACAAAGATATTTCATTATGCCACTCTTCATAAGGGGCTCACCTCCTAATAATATTCCATATAATATATTATGTAAGATAACCTATTTAAAACTTATCAAAAAATATAACAAAAAATATTACAAAAATAGAGAATATAATCACCAATAATATGTTTTTGGGATAGCTATCAATTGTATTACTACAGAACACATTCAAAACGTCATATTTGAGTATTACAGAGACTTTAATTCTGTCATATGTATTACTATAATGTATGGTGAAATGTATAAAACTTTCGTGATTTTCGTAGCTTTTATCTTAGATCATTCGTGGTGTGGTGGGATGTGGGGTTATGGCTAAAAAAGGCCACATATACATAGTATATTTTGTTGGTATTTTAAGGCATACCAGATACAGCGATCTTGGGAGTTTTATTCAAAATACACCACTTTCTCATATAGATTCGGAATACATATGCCTCTTAAAATGTCCCAATGATACAGGCAGCCACATACAAGATTTTGTTGCTCCCAGTTTAAAAAGGAATGCTACTATCTATGATTTCCTAAGATATGACATGAGTTTATTGCCACCATACAGGGATGTTATCCTTAATAATTCGTCTCATTACCCATTTAATCGATCAGAATATGTATTTATATGTATGTTTTTAATATTTGAGTCTTTATATTGACCACTTTAAAACTCATTTTTGTTTCTATTTTGTGGTGTCTTCGAATTTCATGTTTTTATTTCGTCATCCATAATATTTTTTGGAAAAATTTATATATGAAATTTTGCCATTGTACTATTAAGTCAGTATTTTTTTGAAATGCTTTAGGAGACGCGTAGTGAGGACAATGTTAGAGCAATACAGGCAAGAGAATGTCTTGGTTCCTAGTAGCTTAATAAGGCCTGAGCCTCTGAATATCGTGCAGGATGTTGAAGAAAAAAGGCTAATAATTGTTAATGCGATCACTTTCAAGAAGGCTCCGAGGCCTAAGCAGATAACTAGGACAATTAGGAATATCTTAGAGTCGGAGATTCGTGGTAGTGTAGAATTTGACCTTGATGATGAAAGAGATTCATTGTCGATTGTTTTTTCAAATATAGATGTCGAGTCTGAGGAACAGATTAATAGGGCAGTATTTTGGTATGCAAGGTTATTTAGTCGATTGACAATATCTTTCCCCCAGTACACATATCAGGAGTACTGTAGGTATGGTATCAGGATAAACTCTGAAGTCATAATCATCATTACTAGGTCGATCAATGAAATCAGGGATGTGTTAAAACATGAGGCTCTCACGATGGTCTACCCATTCATGACACTCCCCGATGAGTTTGGTAGGTACTACATTAGTAAGGTGGGTATGGATTATTTGTATTTCCCTGGGCTATCCATCGCCTCGGAGAAAAAGAACATTTATGTTGTATACGAGCCAATCGAGGATGAAGAAGGCATAAAGCTCGTGCCTTTAGATATAAGGGACTATGCAAGGTCTCTACTTAATGAACTAAGAAAAATGGTAGGGGGGAGCCGCATCGAAATTATATCTAGGGCATTCAGTGCAATTAATAATATAATAGAGAAACCCTACATGCTACTCAAAGTTATTGATGACTTGAAATCAATTGCTGATTCACTTGAACGCCTGTATATCCGAAAATCCAGACTCACCCCAATCGGCAGGAGCAAAGTGACATTCCCACATACGGAGGAGAAAATCACGAGCAAAGAAAATAGAGTTATGGAGAAAGTCTTGTACAAGATTCTTGGATTTATAGAGATCCTCGATGTGATAAAACATATGGATGAAAAACTCTATGAAGTATACACATATAGGGCATTGGCAAGGATAGTTTCAGGCGCTGGTATCGCCTTTACAGGAAGAATTTATGCAGAGAAAGTAAGAAAACTACAGAAATTTGGAGCGGGGAATGCACTCTATCTAAGTGCTGAGGAAGTTAGAGACTTTTTAGCGGGAATGAATTATGTTAAGACAATATTTATCGAGGACTCGACAGGTAAAAAAAGAATCATCATCGAGCCATACGAAGATTAAAATTTGATATCAAAAACACATAACAAACCTAGCGTTTTTTAGGCCTCAATCTTATGGCTGCCTTTTCTATAACATCCCGATACGGAGGAACAATTACCTCATAACGTTCTTCATGTCTATCCACAGTACTCTCCCCAACGTTTGCCACAATAGTCTCCGCTGGAAGCAGAAATACAACAAACTTTGTCCTTGGAAGAAATCTAGGATATAACGACAACAACTTATCTAGGAACCTATCATATATTAAGTGGCGCTGATTAGAAGCCAGTATATTCCCTATCGCACTATATAATATGTATTCTAAACCAATATGCCCACTCAATAGACGCGATATTATATCCGATATAGACACATTATTAAGAATCTCGTCAATTTTTTTCCTTTTATCCTCTTCTTTAAAATTATCTATCATATCTCATTCAACTTTCTACACCACATAATCCCTCAATAAAGATCGAAAAATTGTCGAAAGTTGATACATATATATTCTCATAAATACAAGAAAATGTGTATCGAAGTTATTAATAAGTTGTCATACTGTAATACAAAATGGTCCAAAAATATATACAATATTAGAAAATCTTACACATTTAGGGGAAAATCCCTAGATGAATTATTTTCGAAGACTATAATTACATATAATTCTAAAAAAGAAAAATTTTTCTCCTGATGGACCAAGTTACACCACTGATTAATCGGCAATATACACAATCTTTATTTTTCTTTTTAATGAAATATATCGATGTAATATTTTTCGTAATACTTTTTCCAAATTTATATATATTAAACAGAGCGATTATGTATTATAGATCGAGGTGTATGATGATGTCGGGTATGAATTATATATTCGGCCCGAACTCGGGTGGGACAGATTTTGTTTTTTCGAAAGCATTTACGCATATATTTTTGAATACTCCGGTCCTACCCATTCTTGCGGTCAATTTGGATTGTGGAGGGTGTCTATGATGAGTAGATATTTATTATTCATTTTGTTGTTCCTTACGCTTTGCATCAGCGATAATCATATGGAGCTAAGCGCGGAGAGTACCAATAACCGTGGGGATTTCGGATTATTATGGAGTAGCGATATTGGAATGTATGGCGGGAATTCGATTGCCCTATTGCATAATGGTACCATGTATGATATTGTGGTGGGGAATGGCACATACATTGCCGTTCTGAATAGTACAGGAGGTATTGTTGAGTCTTTTGATGTTATCTCGTATATAGATTCTAGTATCCATGTTTATGATTATGGCTTTGGTTTTCTTGGCAGTAACCTTTCGCATGTATACACGACTGTGGTTACTTTGGAACAATTTGTAAGTCTTAGTGGGGACGGCTACTATGTTTATCTGCATATTCTTTTCATTGGTTCCTCTGAAAACTCCGCGACGAGCCCCGTAAAAATCTCCAAATCTATTCGTTTCGCTCCTAGGCCACCACCATATATAGATTTGAGAATAGGGAATAACCCTACGCCTACATTATCGATGACACCAACACTGAGATCTTACTTTGGGAATGCTTCTCTCCCATTGTTTTCTGGAATCTATGAGGATAATGGCGTTCATATGACCCTGATAGATGAGGACGGGAATTTTGTAAATATAGGGTCGTATCCTGAATCATGTTCTTATACATCGAATCCATACCTTACATATTTGAGTGGGAATCAGTTAGTGATGGCGCTCAGAAATATTAGTGGTTACGATTATGTGTTGCTGTATCCAATATATCAGAATTCAAGTGGCTCCATTTTTGTCGATTACAGTAAATGCGTAATTGGGGAGAACATATCTTACTCTGGTGATGTTCCCGATGTTGTTATAGGCGATATGGATGGCGATGGCTATGATGAGGTAGTCGTCGATAATTCTACTGGTCTAGCTGGACTCAGAGAGGATAATAATACACAGAGTAATGGCTATTTGTCGGGTGATTTTGTGATAAATTGTGGTATTGCTGATTATGTTCTCATCGGCAACTTCAGCGGAGACGAAAAACCTGAGGCTATTTTTTATGACCCTCTAAATAGAGAATTAGAGGTTTGGAATACCAAGGATCCGATATTTACACTCTCTATAAATGGTTCATCAATAAAGGATATGGAGCTCTGCGATTTGGACGGAGATGGTTATGTGGATGTATTTCTTCTCACAGACTCATATGCGTATTTCATTTATAACGTATCCTCTTGGGACTCTTTGCTCCTGACAGCCGAACCAACAAGTAATGGTATCCTAGCAGACATTAATGGTGATGGATTTCTCGAGATGATTTTTGTCGCTAATACAACTATGTACTGCTACTCTACTCCATATAACGGGATTGGCAATAAACAGCTTTTGGACGAACTTGCATCCCGTACACTGAAAATTGATGGCGACACAGATGGTGATGGTTTGACTGACCAATTAGAACTATATGTATATGGTACTAGTCCATATCTCGTGGATACAGACGGCGACGGAATATCTGATGACGAGGATTTTATTCAGGAACCTGAGCACATTGGGGACTATGAGGATAATGACCAGAAAGAAATTATCAATGAAGCCACCATTGTTGAAGATGAAAAAGATTTTTTGTTGACAATGTCCTACATAATGAAAATTGCAGCCTCAGTAAACTTCCTTGCCGTATCGCTTTCCAGTGCAGTATTAGGATCACTATTATACAAGGAAAAAGAGAACAAGACAAAACTACGAACACATAGTGTTTATAGAAGATCCCCCCTTTATTAGTCGGGTGATTGGAATGATGGTGAGGATGAATCCTCTTATAAACAGGATCGCAACAGAGATTTTAAAGAGAGCATTCATCGAGGCTAATAAAATAGAGACAAAAGAACTCAGGGACAGAATTTTGAGTTCCCTCGTTGTTATGTCTTCCCAGCTGGGTTTACTCAATTATGCCAAGAGCTGGATCAAGAAAATCGAAGATAAGGATGCACTTGTTTTGGCTGTCAGAAATCTAGTAGCAGATCTGTCGCGTAAGGGTTTGAACAATGAGGCAAAGGAAATACTTGAGGAAGCATATTATTGTATTGCAGAGGAAGAGAATGGGCCTACTTTTCTAGAGAAGTATGGATATAGTACTAGTGGTGTTCTCCCAAACCCAAAACTCGTATGTCTGAAAGATGAAATCCTTAGGGTCAAAACATTATTATCCCTAGAAAAAGGAGATCTTCCTAAGGCCGAGGAATGTATAGACTCCATCACAAATCCATACATAAAAATCCTTTTAAAAACCGATCTAGCCGTAGCATATGCAAGAAACAGTAAATATGGCAAAGCAATAAGATTGTTTAGAGAGTCTCTGGATCTAGTAAAGGAGACTAATAACAAATTTAAAATGGAAAAGATGGAGAAAATTAACAGCGACATGATATGTAGAAATTTGTCACTAGTCGCAGCGATAGCACTAAAAATGCAGAAGGCTGGGCTAAACGAATGGTCTAGGGACATACTAACATCACTATCAACAATAATAAGAAGGATCCACAATGGGAATAAAAGATGTAGATTACTCATCTATGTATTAAGAATGGCGAGATCTCCCGAATTTAAGGCAGAGGTTTCGCCTCTTATAAAAATAATAGACTCCAGAGAGCTAGAGGATGCATCGCCAGAAATACTTTCACTCCTATATAAAGAATTATCGCTATACTATCATCTATATGGCGAAATATCAAAGTTCGTCGAGGCCATGAATACTGCCCTGAAATATGCAGAAAAAATTGAATCTAGCAAGCTAAGGGATAATATTCTCCTGAATATAGCACGAGATTGCATGGAGTCAGGCATTGTTGGTTGCCCAAAGATTATTGCAGGAAGAGTAAAAAGCATAGAATCTAGAAATAAGATAATATGCGACCTATGTAACACAATCGCCCGCAGGGGATATATTAACTATGCCATCGAGATGCTAAACAGGTTTGGGGAAAGTATTGGTTTTGAAATCAAGAATGAATATATGGCATATTTGTTGGGCAATGCACTTAATCTATTCCTATGCTCAGGCAATGATGAGAAAGCGCAGAGAACATATTTCGATATACTAAGAATACTAGAATTGATAAAGGATCAATACCGCAAAGCCCTTATACTTACGATATTACTCACCTACCTATTGCAGGGAAAAAGATTCTCGACTAAAAACGCAAACAGTAAACGCTTTATTATAATTCCCCATACGCTCGTTAGAGGTGAAACTCTGAAGGCTGTATAAAACATAAAATAGAATGGTGTCGGAAATGAATGTATGGATCTATATGTTTTTTATTCCATTATTCTCTTACTTTATGATCCTTGGAACAAAAAAATCAATGGAAATTAAATCATTACGTCTAACAATAACCGTTTTTGTTCTTTTCGTGGCTTGCACAGTTGCTATATTCGTCCTTGCATATGGTAGTGAGGGCTTCTATTATCCCTCCATAATTTATCTATATGTATCATTTAAGATTGCCTTAGTATTGGCATATACGGACTTTATAGACCATATGAAAGAGAAAATCTCCGCTACGACGTATGGGTTGTTTTGTTCGCTTATAACAATGAACATTATTTCCTTCTCCATCCTATCCTATACGGCGCCCCACGAAGCCATAATATTTTCATATAGCCGTATTGTATTTATTCTCCGCATGATCTTTGTGGTATCGCTGGCACTAGTAGATTGGTTATTCTTGTCTGGTTATTTTCAGCATGCAAGAAATGAAGATCAACGCATGATTAAGGGGGGATACATAAGGTATCTATCACCATTAATATTCGTCCTTTTTGCAGAGCTTATAGTGGCAGCCATTGGATATATATTTCTAATCCCTATGTCCATTTTACTTGTTACATATATCATTTTAGGACTTATCCTTATGCCATCTCTAAGACTCTCATACATACTACTTTCTCCAAATACTTCAAATAGCCCCAATATCTATGGTTTTCTGATCACCGATGGGGGCGGTATACCATTGTATAAATGGGGATTTGGAGAGGTTTCCGACTCAAACACCATGCTTATGGGGGGAGCGATATGGAGCATAATAAAGCTCATGGAGAAAACAATGAATAAAGAGCTTAAAAGCATACAGCTAAATGATTGTGTTGTTGTAATTGAGAAAGGAGAGAACATATATGTCATACTATTTCTTGATAGAGTAACTGACACGATACATACACTCGTCAGAGCCATAGCAGAGAAAGTAGATAGGTTTATAATAGATGAGAAAGTAATGGCTGGATTAGTCGATATGAGCATCGTTAAAAAAATAAGCCATGAACTTGACAAAATGTTGCTTCCAATAATGGAGCAGAAAAAGGGTGTCATTCGGAGTATTAATGGGAGTTCTATCCTTTTTTAGACCTCCCCAAACTTTATAGTGATTCTTCATTATACGAAAAACACCTCTGTATGATTTTTTCCTCATAGTCCATATATGTGGTAGACAATACCTAAAGCAAATGCCTGTACATGGCAGGAGGCGGCCACTACCGATATATTAAAAAATCCATGAATGGGGATTATTTAGACTTGGTTTTGAATTCTTCTATAAGCTGAATTGCTCCTTTTATATCAACTTTAATTGCATTTCTACTGAAGTATGTAGGCAATAACTCGAGATTTCTTTTTTCTCCATATCTCTCGTCCGCCGCAATAATTATGGCCTTGTCTTCAGTTGATCTTATTGCTCTCCCCATGGCCTGTGCCGCCCTTCTAAGCGCTGGCAGTATGTATGAATAGTAAGTTCCTTTTTCATCCCCATAGAGTTCCTTGTAGTAGTCCATGTATATTGTGGTTCTAATGTTTAATCTTTCGAACGGTATACCCACCAATATTATTGCCTCCAGGGCTTCTCCAGGCAGATCAACACCTTCAGCGAACCTTCCAGACATGTTTGCTAAGAGAACTATGTCTCTCCTCTCCCTCATTCTCTGGACTATATGCTTTGCCTCATCCCCCCTCATTCCCTCCTTTTCTATGTAGAATTGCTTTCCTTCCACGCTCTCAATTATATCATCTATCATTGCATTCATTATCCTATAGCTACAGAAGAAAACAGCGGTGTTTCTATCTATCGCCTCTAGCAACGTTTTGATTGCATCTACATATTTTCTACGCATTTTCTCTGGTAACTCTTCACCCTTTGTAGTGACGCCCCTGAGTATTATTGGTAACACATTTTGTTTTGGTATTGGGAATATCCCAGTAACAGATTTATATTTTTTGACGCCTACGACATCAGCAAATGCCTTGAAGGGTTTGAGAGTCCCAGACATGAGGATCCTAATAGAGAATATTCTCCACATTTTCCTAAGGATTTCTGAAGCACGCATATCCCATACCTCAAATGCATACTGGTTCTTCTCCTTGTACTTTATGAACGCCACCCCCCTATTTCTTAGGTTCTCAAGAGCTGTTGACAGGAATGAAAAAAGATGTCTAAGGGAGGATCTTGGCGATTTGCCCTCAGCGAGTTTTCTGGAGTATATCCTTGATACTATTCGCCAGGCAGTATTGAAGTCCTCCTCGTTGATTCCCGAGTTCTCAACTATTTCTTTTGGGTCGAAAATGTCGTCCTCTCCCATTATTTCTCTTCCTTCCTTGATCAGAATGTCTCGGAGCTTTATAACCTTCTTTAATAATTCAATGCTTTTTCTTATGGGGAATTGTTTTAGTTCATTTATCGCTCTATCAACGGTTCCGATTGTTATTTTGTCACTATTTATATGTGCCATGACATGTTGCAGATTATGCGCCTCATCTACAACCAAGATCGCGTCTCGATAATCTATATAGGACCTTAAAGCCCATCTAAATCTGTTAGAGAATACATAGTTATAGCTTGCAGATACGAGGGTTGCCATGGATGCCGATCTTAATTGGTAGAAATACGGGCAAATCTTATGCCTTCGACAAAAATCGAGGAGCTCAGAGAATGTTTTCGGTTCGTCTAATTGTGGGGGATAATAGCCTAGATTCTCGTAATATCTGCATTTGTTCCTCATCTTTTCGCATAAGACACTTACCCCCTCTGAGTCCGTGATGTTCTTTTCTCTCGCTAGGAGACACATGTCCTTTTTCCCACGTATGGATATTCCATATATCGGCGAGCCGATGTGTTTAGATATTATCTTCAATTCCTCTATGGGCCTATCAGTCTCATTTCCAGTCCTAACAGTCCAGATTATAGGGACATCCATATCCAATGCAATGGGTAACACTGCCGCCAAAACAACCACAGTCTTCCCATAACCCGTCGGGGCATGAAAAAGTATTGTGGATCCCTCATGGAGGTTATACATTAGCTTCTGTATAACCTTTTCTTGATCAAACCTGAGCCTATATGGGAAATACGAGAGTGGATCCATGAAAAACACTTATCAACTATTCCAACTCGCAAAGATTTGTCTTCTATATCTCTAGGATAAACACCAAATAAAATAACAAATCTTCATAGCAATATATAATATCCCCTATTTTCCTCCACCATAATCACAATCTTCTTCAAACCTAATATTCCAGATAACCACAGCAATATCATATTTCTTTAACATTTTATAACCCCTAAAGAAACTATTATTATGTGTAGCACTATTCATTATGATTTTAGGTGGAAGGGTTGTCGTCAGAGAGTGGACTTATATTTCGAAAGGCAGGGGATTTACTACGTGAGATCAGGGATAGCATAGCGGATCTAGACAAAAAATTTGGAGATTTAAAGAAGATACTTGAATTAGTGGCGGAACTGAACCAGGCTATGCTCGAAATACTAAAATCCATTGACTCGAAGTTGGAGGAACATACTAGGCTATTGAAGAGCCACGACGAACGGCTAAGAGAGCACAGCATGATCCTAGAGGAGCATACTAGGCTATTGAAGAGCCACGACGAACGGCTAAGAGAGCACAGCATGATCC
>CAZWPQ010000015.1:0-8225 GCA_964636085.1 uncultured Nitrososphaerota archaeon | reverse complement strand
TAGAGGAGCATACTAGGCTATTGAAGAGCCACGACGAACGGCTGGGTCGGATAGAGAAGGATATCAAAGATATGAAAATCTCCATAAGGAGGATAACATATGATATTGAGGAGGAGGGTTTAGAGGTCGCCCCCCTATTCCTAGAAAGGATTATTGGTGTATATATCCCCATGAAGAGGCTTAAAATTGAGGGGGTTGTCGAGATAAACTTGTATGGAGAAACGGAAGGGATCGTGGTTATTGGCGAGTGCAAAAATAGGATTGGGCCATCCAGCATAATAGAAGTTATGGAAAAAGCACTAAAACTATCCAAACATACACCAGATATAAGAACAAAAAAGATAATCCTCGTAGTCTATGGTATAGAATGCATAGAAATAGCTAGAGATTTTGCTAAACAGACCGGCGTAGCCATAATCACAACTAAAGGCATCGTGACGAAGCTGGTAGAGCAAACAATAGAACAGATAGAGAAAAACCATCGACACCTGCTAGGGAAAATCAGAGGGGGGAATCCCTGACAAATAGAATAAGCAACTAGTATCGCCAATAATGCCTAGAGATATTGGAGTAATGTTTTATGGTACCGTTGCGGCAGAACCCTTGGCAATAATCTCTAAATTAAAAGAGAATCTATAGAATCCGACTTTACATTGGTGTAGGGGTGTAAAATAAGGCCACCATATCAGGGGCATGTGAGAATTCAAACAAAAAGCTATTGAATTTTTGTTCACTGCCCAAAAATCCACATTGTATCTAATTGTTAACAATAAAATTATGGTCTAATAGCTACACGATGATAATTTCTTTTTTACATAAATTTAAAAGTATATTATGGTTACTGGGTAATACCATGAGAGCATTAGCTATTGCTTTCATCATATCTTTATTTACATCCAATCTTGCCTTGATATTATCGCCTAGCCTAGCCCCCAACTCCTCGGAGCATATACTGGACAATATAAGTAACAATAGAAAAAATGGGGAATCCTATCGTGGAAACAATATATTGTCTGTTAAATTTGATACAGAATCAATGGTTTATTGGGTGGACTCAAGGCTCAATTATAGAAAGCAAGTGACCATACAGGAGCTTAGCGGTGTGTACAGATACCATTATCCGGTCGAATTTCACATGGATTTTGATGTACCAGCATACTATATTAATCCAAAATATCATTCAATTCGCGTATATAGAAGTGATAATTTCCAAGAATTGATATGTCAGGTATATAATGTTGAGTGGTATGATCAGCTCAATAATCTAATATCTTCAGCATGGATAACGATTATATTAGATGATTTGCCAGCTGGAGAAACAATAGATGTTTTCGTTTATTGGTCAGATAGAGATATAGGCTCTGTTGACTATACAGATGAAGTAAATATGATATCCATATCCGATGGGTTAAAGTTCTCTACTATAACCTATACCATTACGACGAACTATAGTGTGGGTGGCAAAATATTCTCGGTGGATGTCGGAGAGACCGAGATCACGCAGGGACCGTATGATGAGTATAAGTATAGCAAACCAGCACACTTTACACCAATAGTATTTATTGGTGGAAACGCATATGGTAGTGGCTTCACAATAGACGGTGTAGAATTATTGAGATATAATGCTCACTACTATTTTGTTTGGGCCTCATCAAATAATCCATATTACGAAAGTGTGAGGGTAACAATAGCAGGCCCCATATTCATAGAGTATAGAATCAAGAATCTTGAGCTTAGGGCCGAGAACACCACTATCGGCTTTGTCAATATTACATACCGGTTTTACCGGGACTTCGTAAGTATTGAGGAGAATGTTAGATTTACAACGCAAATAACGAATGCAGAGGTCTGGCTTGGCGGATGGGAGATTGATCAGGAGGATCTTAACAGGGTTTTCAAGAAAGTCTATACAGATCTAAATGGTACGGCTCTTTCCTACCCTCTAGATATACCCTGCTATACACAAATTCCGGGCAGGATTGACCATTATAATGATACATTAGACAAGACACCAACAAATAGCCTGTGGACAAGATTCTCAGTATATAACCCAGACGTAAGGCTGGGGGTCGGAACGACGATACTCTCCACGACTTACCAAAACATCGCCAACATTGACTATGATTCCTATTGGATAAATGAGGCGAGCCTAACAGATTTTTACAATGGAACATATATAGGGTCTTTTATGGCGGGAGATCATACATGGGGAGACGATACTGAGGGATGGGTCTACTTCTACTACGATGTGGAGAGAACATACAATTTTTATCTAGAATATGAAGATGTTGGTGGCGACGACGAGATCGACTACATAGAATTTATACTATATGAGGGAAGTGGCAATCAAGTAGGCTACTACTATTATGATTTCGACGATGGCGGCACATATGGCTGGGTAAACTGGGAGAATCTAGACGGGACCCAGGCAAACTACGGCACTTGGTGGATATACTGGAGATGCGAGGGGACAGGTACATGGGGGGATGATGTGGATGTGCTTGTCAATGTGTACTCGCTAACAACCGCTGTTCATGGCGATTTGGCCTACGATAATTATCTATTATGGACTAATAGATTAAGAGGAGATTTTGTGGACGGTAGTGTAGCGAAGATCACACAGTATCTAATACCTTGGCATGATGACTATGAGAGCTACTTTGAAGATAAATGCTCCCAAGTAACAGGCGCGGTCTCGGTATCAGTTAGCGACGAACTTGAGGTATATTATTATAGACTAACTGTACAGGTAATTGATTATGAATCCAAGCCCATAGAGCATGCACACGTAGTAATATTGGATTACTATAATAATGTAATATGTGAGGGCTATACCCCCCAGAATGGCTCGATCACGTTTATGTTGAATAGGTCTTATAATTCTTATTATGAAGTGAAACTGAATACATCCATCGTAGGTCCCTCAACAATTTATTATATCTCTAAGGATGTGTATTTGCCCCCAGATTTTTCGGTATTATCTGGAATAGAAATTGTGAAGTTTAGGGCGGTAAAGATGTATCTGAAATTTGTGGATGCAAACGAGGTAACTGCACTCCAGAATGCCCATCTAACCCTATCATCGAACAAGACATATGTTATATCGAGTGGTATAACTGGTGAAGTATCGTTCTACATCGCGGTTGGGGAATGGACAATAGGCCCCCTCTACTATAGATGGACAAATGTCCCAGATAACTTTAGTTTAATTGACTCTATGACGCATGTCTACGTTAAAGATTGCCATGGCAACGACATAAATAACGTTACTAGTGCATGTGTAAACATAACTGGTGCATCATCATGGATCGTTTGTGACCACTTTGCAGAAGAAATAAAACCGGGCTCCAGTTTCTCCATATACAACGGATCGTACTTAGAGACGACCACTTGGGGTGACGATGTATTATGGGATATCTCATGGAAGGATGAGCTCGGGAGATGTATAGATGTTCTTGATAGCAACACCACGTGTGATTGGATTGCTTGGGGTCTCTACTATGCTGATAACGATAGTATAGTAATTCATGATGGAGCTCCACTCTATTTTAGGTACACATATGAGAACGTATCGGAAATTAGGCATGTGGAGTCCGGCACAGTATTGTATAGGATTTTTGTGGATACATATATTCTTAATGGCGGCATCACCTACTACATCAAGGTTACGGGAAACATATCTAATGTTCGAATTCCAGAACCCCTATACATCTTCCTAGTTGTGAATAAGATTCCCACGATATGCTCATTGGAGCTTCCTCCTATGGTATACTGGGGGGAAACTTTACCCATAAAATTCCATGTATGGGACACGGAAGGTAATGTGCTCTATGATGTCGATGTTTGGCTCAGAATTTATGACCCAACAAACAATTTAATCGTGGATACATACATGGCGGAGATCGGTGGTGTATATACATATGAATTTCCCTGCATACATCCACCAGGGAATTATAGTGTTTATATTGATTATGAGAAACCAAATTATGTGGGTGGTTTCATACGTAACATATCGTTCCGTATTGATGTCAGAGACTTTGATATCGAACTCGCAAGCGTATATCCGTCGCCAGTTACGCTCTCATCAGCTCTAATTGAAGTTCACTGGGGTAACTATAATCTTACTGTTGGATATATCGTGTCCGACGCGTTAAACTCCAGCATTATTAGTGATGCAGAGGTATATTGCGAGTTGTATAGATCTGAGCATTTGGGCGAAGTCTTAGTGTCTAGACCAGAGGTCACTTATAATGCCTCTGATCATACTTATAGCTTTAAACTAAACATTGCTAGCTTAGAAAATGGCTCCTATTCGATCCACCTTCTCTTTTCAAGAGAGTATTATAGGAGCATCAGAGTTAAGTTGGCCTTAAAAATTTTGGAGAGACCAATAGTTATCGATCTTGCAAGTAGGTATGTAAAGGGGTACTATAATGAGACCCTGTCAAATAGGTTCACTATAATGGATGATATATCAAAGCAATTTCTATGCTTGGCGCCTAGCGAGATAGTATTATCGACAGTTAATGTCCTAACCAACGAGCCCATAGAAGCGACACTCATAATTTTCCAAAACGGTACCTATTTAATCATTTATCCAAGAGATCTGCTTCCTGGCAAATATATAACGGAGATTAGGGTAAATAAAATTAACTATGAGCCTAAACGCGTGAGTTTTTATGTTGAGGTCCTACCCAGAAGAATGTATATTGATTATAGTGCTTCTGTAGTTTCGTTAACTTGGGGCGATTCTAGGTCTATATACTTTAGACTATATGACATCAATAAAGGCGAATATATCTATGCCGACTACACGGATGTCGTATTTGTTGATACCTATGGAAGGAGGGTATATTGGACAACACTGTCGCCTACTAGATATTTAGGCTCACGGGCCTATGTTTTAACTATTAATTCGAAAATCTTTAGAGCTGGAGAGTCATATGATGTACATATCGGCTTCTTCAAGAGGTTCTATGAGAACCAGACCATTACATTAAAGCTAAATATAAATCCTATCAGCGTAGAGATAGATTACCCCAAGACAGTTATTTGTCATAAAAATCCCTTATCTGGAAGCGGAAAGGTTAACATAACTATAAAGCTCACCGATGTTTCTCCTGGGCATGGGAATAGATCATTCATGGCTGATAATGTAAGCTATAGGGTCTACACAAGCGAGAACATAATTGTTGATGAGGGTGTAATGACAAATGTTGGAAATGGTAGATATAGCGTGATAATAGACTGTAGTAAATTCGATATAGGCTCATATAGAATAGAAATATATGTGGACCTTAGCAATGCCACATTAATCAACGCCCCAAGTGGTAAAATAACAATAATGCTTGATGTTTCATATACTGGCGGAAACATATATATCCTCGGCAAGGCATATCCAACAGTTGTCCTTCTTCCTGCTATTGTTGCCTGTGTTTTATCTGTAGGTGTTGCTCTATACTACGCTTGGGTAAGGATTCATATTCCATGGGAGGTGAAATACATAAACAGACTGATAAAGATGATAGATAAGGGAGTTAAAGAATTCGGTATTATCGATAGGGAGGATGAAATAAAGGGGGTAGTAAAGGAATTATTAAGTGGTGTAGAATAATGCCGAAGGTAATATTCCTAATGAAATGGGATGCTAGGAGGGGTCTTCACATCGTGGGACAATATCCTCCAGACTACGAGTTGGATAAGGACATGTTACTAGATTTTTTTGGGCTAGCATTATCCAGAGGAGATGCCAAGAGCTTTTCAGAACTTGAACACAGGGGGGAGAGACTCGTACTATACTTTACTGGTATCACAACGAAAATGGCATTCGGAGCGATTGTAAAGAAGGGGGAAGATCTCGGCCTAGTAAGGGGAGCAATGGTCAGATCTGTGATAGATATAATAGTAAAGCAGGAATTACCAACAGATATAGGTGGCTGGAAATTACTTTTCGATAAGATATCTAAATACCATGAAATGACGAACGAGGAGAAGGTAGGAGAATTATTCGGAGACGAGTTCTTCAGTAAGGTTTATGAAAAAATTATAGATTTTGGACTAATTGCGTATGATGAACTCCTAGAGGAGCTAGGAATACTAACCGGCACCACCGAGGAGGATATACTGAGGGCATATCTCGAAGTCATGGCGTCCCTAGGAATAATCCAGCTCCATTATGACGACGAAACCATGAAGGAGTATATATACCTTCTAAGAGACGTTATCATTGTTAGAAAGAAACCAGAAATGTTCGATACCATATCATCGACCATAGATGGGTATCCCGAAGATTACCAACAGTGGGTTGATGAGTATATGGAATCCAAAAAATGGAAAGAGGAAAAAAGAGACCTAGCCACAATTTTTGCGAACCCGCAAATATATTCCGCCCTAAAGAATATGCGTAAAAGAGGCATATTGCCAAAAGGAAAAATAAGAGAGATCGAAAGAGTTGGGCTGGACTATCTAATATTCATCGATGTATGCAGAACAAACGATAAGTATATATACATGTTCACGGATGTTGGAGTAGTGCTAATGTTTCCCAGATACTCTATCCACAAGTGCTTAGAAAGATACGCCTCTGGGATCTTAGATAAACGCATAGCCAAGAAATACCTAGAAACAATAAAGAAATCATACCTCTGAATAAACAACCACAATACGTCAAAAATAACATATCTCTAGTTCGATTCCCCATGCCAGAATCAATCCCGTAAACATCCTTAATTCAAGCAATACATAAATTTGATGATCCTCCCATATGCATGTAATTACTCCCAAATAATTTTTGAGGTAGCGAACTAACAAAAAATAATGCATTAATCCATGCTCGATACCATTATATACGCCACTATAAAATATTGTCAATACATGCTTTTTATAAGTTATTTTAGTGTTATTTCTCCAAAAAATTATCGTATATACATGTCACTTAACGCAGTAGTACGGCAGACTATTCATATCTCCCAATGGGTCTACTCATGAACGTTGCCGAGATTACGGGAGGGATATATATGGGTATACGTGGATAAACAGATCTACAGAGAGATATATTATCCATGAAGTATGGGAGGCTTTAAAAAGAATAAGTAGACGCAATATTAAACTCCATGATAGCATTAATATTCGAATCACAACCATAAAACGCAAATAGAAGAATAAAACAACATACTCATATAACTAGTTTTAATCAGTTTTGTGAACCAATACTCGTTCTATATAATCGATGTACTCCCTACGAATTTCATACAACTCAGCGCTTCTCGATAGTATCTCCTGCTTGACTTTATTTATCTTATCCAGAAACTCAACAGCCCTTCGCATATCTATCCCCTTAATACTCTCTATGAGTTTTTTCATCTCGGCTAGGAACTTCGGGACAATACTATGTATCATCTCGTCTATCTCTTCAGCGTGGATAATTTGCTCGTAGAACCCCAAGATATGTAGTCTAAGCATAAGCTGGTCATATATCCTCAAGAGGTCACATCTATTGAGTTTACGTAGGATATCCGAGAATAATATGAGTCCCTTATTAATAGTTTTTGCCTCTCTATAAGGCACGTTTAATGCAACCAAAAATGCTTTTCTCATATACTCTATAGAACCCCAAGCTTTCTCCGCCGCATCGTAATAGTCGCCTCTGGATAGCAACTCTAGCGCTTTCTCATATATTTCATAGGATTTTTCCATAAGTTCGGAGACCGAGTATTCATTCTCCAAATAAATCCCCTTCATATATTAATCTATTCCAACTATTTAAATCGTTTCGATAGGCCTCACTAATATCCCTATTTATATCCATGTCTGTTCTCCTTATGTGCTTATAAGGTGGATGTAGAAGGAATTTTTATATAAAAAATTTCTAATGTTAACTTTGCCTTATTTTCCAATTTGGTGTTCCGGTATGCATGGTAGGCTAGATGCAATACTTATCTTATCGTTACTGATAGCATCGATTCTATATGCCCCCGCGTATTATACATCTTTTAGAGGCAACAAAACCAAGAGCAAAGTAAGTATAGTCAAGAGCAAAGTAAGCAAAGAACTTCTAGATTCCAATGATAACGAGGTCATCTCTATCATAACGTATGAGCCAGAACACAAGCAAGAGGTAATTGATGCCATCAGAAAAAGCGATATAGAAATAATCCGTGAGTATCAAATAATCCCAGGTATATTGGTTAAGGGGAGAGTGTTCTTGTGCTAACAGTTGAATTTAT